>JAQXJP010000001.1 GCA_029008875.1 Lachnospiraceae bacterium
GTGTCATGGGGGGCAGTGAAAGAATAACGGGGGACGTATCTTTTTCGCTCGGGGGACGTATCTTTTTCGCTCCGGGGCCGTATCTTACGCGCGTACGATACGTCCCCGGAGCGAAAAAGATACGTCCCCAGAGAGAAAAAGATACGTCCCCAGAGTTATTCTTTCACTGCCCCCGATGACACACCTGTCACCAAAAAGCGTGATAGGGAGAAATATAGGATAACGATGGGAACGGAGATAAACACTGCGCCCGCCGCAAATCGCGAAAACTGTGTCTCATCCAGACTGGTCAGCCCGACAGCAACCGTCCACAGATCCTTGTTCTTAAGCAAAAGCTTGGGGAGGATAAAATCACTCCACGGCCATGCAAACTGGGTCAGCGCCGTATACACGATAATCGGCTTTGCTAAAGGCAGTGTGATCTTTGTAAACACCTTGGCATTGGTAGCTCCGTCGATGCGAGCGGCCTCGTAGATGGTGTTGGAGATGGTGTCAAAATACCCCTTTTGCACCAGATATCCCATGGGGGCACCTGCTGCGTAAATCAGAATCAGACTCCACAATTGGTTAATCAAATTGAAATTCACCATGATGAGGTACACCGCAGTCATGCCCATAAAACTCGGGAACATACTGAGCACCAGAGCTGATTTCATCAGCATCTTTCTGGACTTAAACTGGAACCGGCTGATGGTGTAAGCCGTCAAAATCACCAGTATCGTGCCGATAAAGCTGGAGCATACGGCCACGAATAAGGTGTTTTTCAGCCAATTGGGATAATCGTACATCCCGGTATCCAAAAACAGTTTCCGATAGCTGGCCAGGGAGAACTGTTCCGGGAAAAATCCCTTGATATCGTAGATGGAACCACTCCTGGAAAAAGAGGAGGCCACAATCCAAAGTACCGGGAAGAAAAACACCGCACATACCAGAATCAGGATTGCATAAGTCCAAGCAGCATCCAGGAACGCTGCTTTTGAAATATGTTTTTTCTTCATCGGAACGTATCCTCCTTCTTGTATGCATTACTTCGGACGTACACGGTGAGGGAAACAGCCGAGGTGATTATGAAAATCAACAAGCTGACCGCAGCACCGATTCCGTAATAGTTATTGTCGATGGACAAATTATAGAGCCAGTTGATGAGCAAATCCGTATCGCTTGCCAGGAAGTACCCGGAATTGTACAGACCGCCGCGCAAGAAATAAAACACACCAAAATTATTGAAATTGCCAATAAAACTTGTGATCAAAACCGGCGTGGTAGAGAACACCACAAAGGGCAACGTAATCTTGGTAAACTGCTGCCATTTGCTGGCTCCGTCGATACTTGCCGCATCGTACAGATCCGTCCTCATATTGGACAGGATTCCCGTGGCAAGCAGCATGGATGTAGGGATTGAGCACCATGCATTCACCCCAAGACCGATTAATTTTGCCTTGATTCCCGCATCGATGTCCAAAAAACCAATGGGAGACCCACCGGCCAACGTGATGTAGTAGTTGATTGGTCCACCGTAAGAAAAGAGGAACTTGAATCCGAGCAGGGTAATAAATCCCGGAACCGCATAGGCAAGTATCGGGAAGGTTCTCCAGAAGGTCTTGCCCTTCACACATTTCTTATTGAGCAAAAGGGCAAGCCCCAAGCCACCGAAATAGTTGATGGCAGTGGCCACCAGCGCCCACACGATATTCCAGCCCAGAATCCGGAAAAAAGTCTCCTTAATCCCGCCAAGGGCCAGGATCTTTTGAAAATTGCCCAGTCCGATCCAGTCCACAAGGGCGGGGGGAACAATGTCTCCCCCGTAGTTTGTGAAAGCAATCAAAATCATAAAAACAATGGGCAGCACATTAAACACCAGAACTCCCGCGATGGGAACCGCCAGCGCCAGCACATAAAACTTGCGGTCGCCAAACAGAGCAAAGGCCTTTGCAAAGGAAGGTAATTTCTTGCCCTCTGCCAGGACCTTTTCCCCCGCCTTCACGTCCCGGATATTCGCCATGTGCAACAGCACAAAGGCCGCGATAATCATAAATGCCAGAATTCCCCGAAGCATCATCAAAATGGAATCATCCCCGGCGGTCCCAAGCCATGGGTCCGCCTCTGTAGTTCCCAGGGTAAAAAATCCAATGATATCCTCAACTCCATAGAGGACAAGGTATGTAACAAAAGCCGCAAAGCAAGCCAGATACAAGAGGCCTTTTACCCATTGCTTCTGCATGATCTGCCCGCTTCCCATAATCACCGCGGACGAGCCAACTCTAAACCTACTCATGAAAATCATTTCCTTTCATCAGTTTGCCAATGTAAAGATTGCATCATACACTTCCTTGCTCACCGCTTCCAGCGCAGCCTGCATATCCTCCTGGGAGAGGTACTTCTCCGTCTCCCCGGAATTTTTCCGGAACGGATCCTTGGCCACATCACCCATCAGCGTATGCATCGGAGTCCAGATCTGGTCCACTGCCTTGATGGAGGGCATGAGGTAAATCCGTCCCTCCGCCAGGCTGTTGTAGATGATATCGGAAATACCATCCTCTGACGCCTCTGCAACGTCCTCTCTGGCCGGTGCAATGCCCAGCATATCATGGCGGTTCTGAATCATCTCATAGCTGGTTGCAAAATTCACAAATTCCACACAGGCCTCACGGTGCTTTGTGTAGGAACTGATTCCGTAGCCGTTGACACCGCCCATCACCACGGTATCCACCCAGTCGCTGTCGCTCATCTGGGAACTGTCCTTGGTCAAATCCCCATCCGCCGGCATTTTGGAAGGGAGCTCAATCATTTTCAGATTTTCCTGTGCCTTTACCAAAGCCTCATCGGCAGACAATCCCTCGTTCTCATAGGTAAGTGCCAGCTTCTCAATGAACAGACTGTAGGTATCCGGAGTGGAAACCGCACAGAAAAATGTGCCGTCTGCAATCTTCTCATAGCGGGTGGTGGTAATGGTGTCATCAATGCAGCCCTCGTTCATCAGCGCTGCCATCTGGCGAAGTCCCATCAGGCCGGCAGCTGCATCGCCCTGTGCAAAGCCCACATCCTGTGCATTCCATGTGCCATTCTCATCCTTGCCGAACACATATCCGCCGTAGGATAAGATGAACTCACCGTTCAGATACAGATTGTTGAAGGAGGCCATGAAACCATACTGACCGTTTCGGTTCGCGCTGGTATCGGTGTCCCTCAGATACTTGGAGTAAGCGTACAGATCATTCCAATTCTCAAAGAAATCCGCCACGCCGTTTCCGTCGTCATCCCACTCAGTCTCCCAGTTCTCCGGCATTTTATCCTCCCGGTAGAACAACATGGGCTCCTGGATATTCACCGGAATACCGCAGGTATACACCTCGCCGTCAATATTGATCTTGAAGGCATCCCACGCCTGCTCAGGAATGTACTCCGCGCACTCGTAATCCTCCGGATTCAATGCCAGAATGTGCTTATCCTCCGCGTAGGTCATCAGCTTATCGTTTGCCTGATAGATGACGTCCGGCCCGTATCCGTAAGGGCCGTTCTCCGCCAGATTGGAATACTCATCCATATTGGCATCCACGGCAACGATTCCCTGATCCTTATACGCCTCGTTAAACGCGTTCAGCAGTTCATCCAGATAGCCTTCCTTCTTTGCAGTATCATTCTCCAAAATGCGAAGGGTGATCACTTCCCCATCCGCGTTTGCTCCGGTCTTCTCGTCCCCACAGGCCGAAAAGGAGCTCATAACAGTAGCTGCGGTCAGCAGCAGCGCCACATATTTACTCTTCTTCATAAATTACAAACCCTCCATTCATGCTCACGCCAAAGCTGTTGGCTTTCAGCGTACCAAATTCTGTTTTCCTCTCCCGATCGGTGAGGTTCACCATCAACCGGAGAACCCGGTCTCCATAAGTATTCTCCAGGATAAACACATCATTTTCGGAGAAAATGCGATTTTTCCCCGATGCCACATGCTCTTCAATGCGAATCTCCGACAACTTTGTTAGCAGCCGGTAGACATCTCCATAGGGACCGTCCTCCCCGGTCAGAGACCAATCCATGCACCTGCGGCAATCCGGATCGTAACCTCCGTAAATCAGGAGCTCGGTTCCGTAGAAAATGCAAGGGGCACCATCAAACAAATACAGTAAGGTAAGGGCCGCCTTCGTCCTCAGTCGGTTGGATCCCGTCTCCTTGAAAAAGCGATGTGTATCGTGACTATCCAGCAGATTCAACATCATGCGGTTCACGGTTTCCGTGTTGCGCATGAGAATATCGTTCAACTTCCAAGCGAATTCCTGTGCGTTTTTCTTGCCCCATGCGAAGTAATCCAGACAGGCTTTGGTAAACGCATAATTCATAATGCTGTCATACTGATCCCCCCGCAGATAATTGGAGGCATCGTGCCAGTTTTCTCCGATAATGACCGCATCCGCTTTTGCCTGCTTTACCGCCTTCCGGAAGGTGCGCCAAAAATCATGACTGATCTCATCTGACACATCCAACCGCCAGCCATCAATATCATATTCCCGAATATAGAAAACTGCAATGTCTATCAAAAACTGCTGCACCTTCGGGTTCGAGGTGTTGAATTTCGGCATGTAATCGCAGGCGGCAAAGGTCTCATAATTGTCCTTCGCCTCGTTGACACGGTCGCCGTCAATGACAAACCAGTCGAAATACTCCGATTTCTTTCCCTTCTCCAACACATCCTGAAATTGCATAATCCGCTCACTGCAATGATTGAACACCGCATCCAAGACGATGCGCATTCCCCTGCTGTGACACTCCTGCACCAGCTTTTTCAAATCTTCGTTGGAGCCAAACTGGGGGTCCACCCGGTAATAATCGCTGATGTCGTATTTGTGATTGGAGATGGAGGTAAACACCGGCGTCAGATAAATGGCGTTGCACCCCAACCCTTTTATGTAATCCAGGTTCTGCAGGATTCCCTTAATGTCTCCGCCCGCGAAGGTTTTCGGAGTGGGGACATCTCCCCACTCACAATTGATATAGGAGGTATCCTTCGCCTTATCCCCCATGCAGAAGCGGTCCACAAAAATCTGATAGAATACCGCCTCATCCATCCATGTCACCGGGGGCAGAATATCCGCCCGGTTAATATAGGGATACTGGAAAAAATTATAGAATCCCAAAGTAAAATCGTAATCTTCCGTAATGCCGTCCTCGGAGAAAAAGTAGAATTTTTCCCCATCGTCGCTCACTGAAAAAACGTATGCCAGCCGCGTATCTTCCAGTGCAAGCTTAATCTCAAAAAAATCGTACAGTTCGGTGCTGTAACACTTTTTCATGGGTTGCATCAACTGTCTGGCGCCGATGGCATATTTGCTCTCGTAAATCACCCTGGCACTGACAATGTCATCCTTGGCGGTGCGAAGGCGCAACACGATCTCATGCTCCGATACCGGATAGCAGTAGGAAGAATCCACGATATGTTGCATTGCGTATCTGTTCATCTCTACTCCTCGCCTACCACATCACCGTTTCGAACAATCGTCAGGGTGGTCTGTGCCATGTTATCCGGATTGGTGGTCAAAGTGATGGTGTAATTGCCATCCACAAGCACATTGATATTGGACTTGTTTTCCGAAGTTCCCCCACCGTTCTCCAACTGCGAGGCATCGTACTCCGTAATGTATCCGAAACCTACCTGTCCGCCCCAATCCCAATCCGGAATCAACTGGAACTGATCTCCGCTATACATATCCAAAGTGATGGAAAACTCATTGACTACGTTTCCGGTAAGACTCAGACTACAAATGTCCTTCACTTCCTCCTCCGGCACTCTCGCCCAATCGGTAGCCGCCAGAATGCTGCTGGTTCCGGTTCCCACTATGTACCAATTTCTGGTATCCTCGGCAGCCTGATCCGGAATATAGTTTCCGAACAAGATCTTATCCTCGGAAAAAGTATCGGTTGCCAAATCCTTCCGGCTGCTCTCAATAAACGTCGGAGTCTCATACCAGCCCTCAAACTCGTATCCCTCCAAGATCTCATATTCCTCGTAACCTTCCACCGGAGTATCTGAAAACGCCGTAATCGTAGCCACCGTCTCCTGATTGTTCATCAGAGTAATCGTAATCTCACGGGCAGGTTCCTCTTTCTCCCCGCAACCCCACAGCATGGTTGCCATGGTGACACATCCCAGGATGACTCCGATAAACTTTCTCCTCTCCCAAAATCTTCTTTTCTTCATAATACCCTCCTTAATAATGATAAAAAAATACACTTTCAGCCGGTTTACTTAACCGTTTAAGTAGATATTAGCACTTATACGGTTAAGTGTCAATGTTTTTTGGCTTTTTCGTATTGACTTTTTTTCTTCTGCCGATATTATATATAATGATGGATTTGAATTATATGAATGGAGAATCAACATGGAGAAAAAGGCAACCGTAAAGGATGTTGCGCGAGAAGCCGGCGTTTCCGTTGCTACCGTTTCCTATATTATGAACGATCGCACGGACCAAAAGATTCGCCCGGAAACCCGGAAAAAAGTATTGCAGATCGCCAACCTGTTAAATTATCGTCCCAGCCATGCTGCCAAAAGTCTGGCAACCGGACGCAACAATATGATAGGACTGGCTTATTCCCTGGGCGGAAATAATCCTTCCAGAAATCATGAGATCCTGCAATTTGCACACCTTCTGATTGAGCGCATGAACCGACTCAAATACGATGTGGTTTTTATCCCTGTCCCGGAGTCTGACACGGACTCTGCCGAGGATCCCCAATCCATCAACCACAATATCGACGCGATTATTGCCATGGATTTGTCCCATGAGCAGTTCCACAGTCTCTCCAACGACTATATGGTTCCTGTGATTGCGGTGGACATGTTGGTGAATGACAATCTGTTTTACCAGATTTATTCGGATTATGCAACCGTGGTGAAAGAAGTTCGGGATGTCATCCCGACGGACTGCTATCTGCTTCTGGACCCTTTTTCCAATCTGGAATACATGGAACAGATTACCGCCGGTTTTCCCTCCGATCACATTCTGTTGCTGCCGGATTTGTCCCCGGAGCGGCTGAAGGAGCTGGGGGAGTCAGAGTGCATCGTCATCGGTTCCTACCTGACCACACTGATTCAGCCCTACTGCAATCCCCGGAAACTCCATGTCATCTCCTCGGAAAAAGAGGGGAAGTGGCTTCCCGACGGGTTATCTGTCACCTATATGGATGTCTCCAAAAAGGCCAACATGACCATGAACGTGTTGCTCAACTCGTTGAACCGAAACTTTGATATTGAGCATGATTTGCCGGTGAAATAGAACAGGAACAATCTGACACCGATGGCGGAATGTCTGAAACTTGGTCCGACAAGTACACAACGGATGTTAAATCCACAGTAATTTCCATACGCAACGAAATGCTAAAAGGTACTATATAAAGAATAGAAGCAGAAATCTCAGATGAGATTTCTGCTTTTTTAGAACAAATCCAGCATACTATCAAGGTAAATGGCCTCTCGCACATGAATCTGATACTCCGGTTTTGTCATATAGTAGAGTAAAAATTCCAAAGCCATGGCGCTCCCCAGCCCTCTTCCTTCAAGCTTGAAGTTGGAAAAGCCCATGGGCAAATAGACCTTCCGGATGTCATCCACGCTGATAAACCCCGGATTGGACATGGCTTTGGAGAATCGATACCCCTCCGCCGAATCCGGCCCGACACATCTGTGCTCTGCACACTCCTCGCCCAAGCTTTTTCGGCTGACGCTCTCATAACAATTCTTCCTGTCATAGCACTCAAACCAACAGCACTCATTGCAGAGAAATTCCACCTTGTCTTTTTCTGACTCCGACAACATCCCCAGTTCTTCAAGCACCTTATTGAGGCGAAAATCCGGCACCACATAACGAAATTCCTCTCTCTGCAGCTCCCTGTGAAAATCCTGAAAGTCCGTAAGAACCTTGGTGGTGGAGGAAACATAATACAGATTCGGATATGTTGTCTGCAAATAATTTAATAGCAAATCAGAGTGGATGATGACACCGTTTTGCACATCCCCCGGTTCTTCGAACAGGTCACATATCTGATTACATTTCCGATCGGCTAAGTGTTCCCGTGATAGCAGGGAATTGCTAAAGGTTAGTCTTGCGGATATCTCATATTCCTTCATTAGGGCATGTACATCCCGAGGGGACGCGTCTCCAAATCCGACACGCCCGCCTCCCCACAGACAGTCCGCCGGGGCACCATAAATGGAGCCAATCTCACACCAATCGTAGAAATACTCCCTGTGTTCCCGGAATAGACGCAGGAACTCCTTATACAATTCATAAAATTCAAATAGGCCGGGGAGATGATAACAGGCGGTTGATTTCATACATTGTTCTCCTGTCTTACACTATTTCGCAGTCTTATTTTCCATATCACCCACATCAATAGATTAATAATTGCCAATAGAGCAGTCTGAATCACCAACAGCCATTCATATATCCATTGTCCCAATGCCCCGAATATTCCATAGCCCGAAATCAAATTGGTACCGTTTAGGAGCAACTCTACGCAGGTTCCAACAACGAAAAAAACGTAGACCGCCCATGACATATAAGACTTTCGGCAACTGATAATCCAATAAAGAAAATAAACAATGCCAAAGATTACCTCACAGCTTATCAGGCTATCAACATAGTGCCGAATCAGACACATCTCCAATCCAAAGAGAATGATATGATACATGATGGCAATGATTATGTGTATGATCAATTTTCTTTTCATAATCTTCTTCCCCAATTTCTCCGGATGCAAGTGCAAAAATAATATCGCTTAATCCTGATATATCACATCAAACATACCAATGCAAGTATTGGGATGTTTTGAGAAATTGGTAATGTCTAAAATGTGGATTGCTTTTTTACTGATTCGCGGGCCCTTGCCCCTTCTTTGACAACCTTATAGAGAAACTTTTTGTTCTCCCTTGCAAGTTGAGATGGTATGGATAATGGCAGATCAGGCAGATCGACTGATTGGGATTGCATTAGAAAAAAGGGGTTAACCGCAACTTGCGGTTAACCCTTTGAAAAATCAAAATTATTTTATACAGTCTTTTTATCTAGTTACCCCAAGTTTCTCCATAAGTACCTCTTGGAGTACACGAGAAACATTAATGTGTGCCTTTTCAGCCTCTACAACCTGTTTCGTTACACTGACCAGAGATTGTTATTTCATCGTTGGGAGAAAGACTGCCAAGTTTATTTCCGCTAACATCTGGTAAATCACGAACATTAACCGTCTGCTGTGCGTACATAGTCGCGGACATATCCGTATATGTATATGTTGCCTGCGGTTCTGGTGTGGGTTCTTCCGTAGGTTCTGGTGCTACTGTTTCCGTTGGTTCTGTTTTTGGTTCGGAATTTGCTTCGGGTGTCTGTTCTGCAATTTCCGTTGGAGGTGTAGTATCTTCTTCTGTTTGTTCTGCTGCGCTTTCTTCAGCTGTGGCTTGTGTTATTTCTTCTTGTTTGTTTCCGCAACCTATTAGAAGGGCAGTTGATAAAGTTATCGTTGCTAAAATGGTTAGTAATCTTTTGTGCATATCGTCCTCCCAGATGTAATGATTTATAAGTTATATTATATCATAAACTTATTATGGAGTAAATTTCACATATTATAGAGGTGTTATTAAACACCTTATGATTCAATAAACAATATTTTACAAAGGAGTGGTTAGAAAAATGTTATTTTTTGTAATTGAATTAGATGAGGAAAGAATTGAAAAGGATGGGTTAATTGATTTAGATGGAGCTTATAAATGTATTGATGCAACATTTGCTCAAAGAGATGTAACTTTATATAAAACTAAGGGAGCTATAAGATTTTATACTAGAAATATTGATAAGCATGATTTTGAGTATTTATGGATGGTTAATTCATTATTTAAAACAGAATCTTGGTTTCAATATTATATTAAGACTTGGAGATTTTACGATATAGATGATGAAACCAATGAAATATTTGAAGAAGAGGATTTATTTGAACATTGGGTAAAAAGACCTACAAAGCCTTAAATTAGTGCACTATATAACAAAAAAGCACCCAAGCATTTCTGCCCGAGACCGAGAGTCTACGAATCCTTTTATACCAAAAGTAGGAGACCATGAGAAGAAAGGAGATATTAGATAAACACCCTGCTCCCATCACCCAATTACCCAACGGGTGATGGACCCTAAAGAGCATTGATTTTCGGAAGGTGCTATAAAAATGTTAACAGATGTTAACACTTCAGCTCTCAAATGCCCCTATTTTAGGGGGTTCTGACTCATACAAGTTTTCAACTCCATATTGTTCTTGCATTTTATTATTATCGTAGTAAACTGAAAACAGAAGACGGACTGTTGCCGAGGGTGCTTCCATCTCTGGAAGTCTCATTCTTGAACAACAGCTCGTCTTTTCTACTGTATCCACGTTTTCTTATGTATCGCTCAAAGCCTTACGTTTCAAGGCTTTGTCTGCTCCGGACAAAGCCACCTCACGCACTAGTCCAGCCTTTCAATCTGAAAACAATACTTTACAACTTCCAATTAACCTGCTATCTTAACAATTGAAGGAGATGTTATCTGGGTGTCCGGGGCGCCATCAGACGCAGCATCTTCTTCTTTTTTTGTTTGCTTATTGGCCCCTTTCGCTCCCAACAGCCTTACTCTGATCGTTCTTTCCATAATCGCGTTAGGCAGCCAAGCGAACGACACTTATGGAGACATGAAAAAGCGCGAATACAATAAGTACCAGCGCAAAACAGCTTAACATATTTAGATATACTTCTCGGTAAATCGCTCATAGAATTCCTCTGCTTCCAAGGCAGAAGTTTCTCTATCCAAGAATTCTTGTAAGTCACGTTTCATATTATCATACATATCTTTATAGTGTTCACTATCCGTAAAGGCAGTGTGCACCATTGCACCATATACCCCACAAGTAATTGCATAATACCTTTCGCACTTTTCCAAGATTATCCGACAAACATTCTTATATTCTTCATCAGCAATGATTATTCCGTTCTCACTTCCCGTTTCACCGGAAATCAAAATGTTATTCCACATACCATACCCCATTTATCCCAACAAAATCTCCTTCGTATATATTCATTCTTTAACCAGAAAATGATTCGTTCCATTGTATTCTCCCTTGTTCTTTATTTCCCTTTTATTGCACTTACCACACCGCCAATGACCGAAGTAATGACAATGATTAGAATTACCAATACAAACGCCGGAACATCATCAACCTCGATATTCAGAATCATAAGAAGAAAAGCAACTCCGACAAAGCCTCCAATGACACATAGGATTGCTCCAAATGTTGACATTCCATTCCCTGAACCCTATGAATATCTATAATTTTCTTCTGTTCCCTCATACGTACATCCCGGGTAGTGGCGACCTCCTGTTGCATCACATTCATGGCATCGATTTTCATGATTATATTCACTCATAAGAACTCCTTCCTGCTCAAATAGAGCCCCCGCAAAAAATCATTTCCTCTTTGATAACATTTTGATTTGCTTTGGTTTGTTGTTAGCTTTATCTTATTTCAAGAGCTGTCCGTTACAAAGGCCAGCTTATTTTCGCTACAAAGCTATTTTCTTTAAAGCTGTTGTTCTTGCATTTTATTATTATCGTAGTAAACTGAAAATTAAAGACGGACTGTTGCCGAGGGTGCTTCCATCTCTGGAAGTCTCGGTCTTGAACAACAGCTCATCTTGTCTACTGTATCCACGTTTTCTTATGTATCGCTCAAAGCCTTACGTTTCAAGGCTTTTTCTGCTCCGGACAAAGCCACCTCACGCACTAGTCCAGCCTTTCACTTTACAAATGCAAATTAACATGCTATGTTAACGTTAAGAGAAGATGTTATCCGGGTGTCCGGGGCGTCCGCTGACGCAGCATCTTCTTCTTTTTTTTGTTTGCTTATTGGCCCCTTTCGCTCCCAACAGCCTTACTCTTATCGTTCTTGGGTATATGATTGCAAAACACAGCTTCGAATCCATTGTAATCGTAAGCAATGATTGTGGTTTTATTTCCTTCCATATTCCGCAATACCTCCGGTTCCGCAACAAGTGCATCATAAAAAGCAAGTTCCTCTTGCGTTAACCCCTTTTCAGCTCCAGCCTTATACGCATCTGTTATTTCTTTTGAAAGATTTAAAAGTTCCTCGATTACTTCAGCACTGGTAATCATACGATTGTTGTATCGAAGCAATACATTTTTCATCTTCTCAGAAAAAAGCTGTGCTTTAACCACACCAGTCCGTGCAAAAACTCGAATATTGTCCTCGAGCAAATTGCGCAACAATTCCGCCGCAATATTCTTATGCTTCATTTTCCTAATTTGCGCCATGTATTCATCGGAAAGGAGTGATATCTCTGGTTTTTCCGACCAGTCATAGAACTTGTCGTAGTAGTCTTCCCAGGTCATCAGCATTTCTCACTCTTTCAGTGGTTCAGTTCGTTCATAGAGCTCCGCAAAAAGTTCTGCCAGAAATTGTGCGCTAAAAGCCATGGAATCCTTCTCATAAGAGTAACGAAACTCTGTGAAAGCCTTCCCTAACTCCTTCAAATTCAATTCGAACGCATTCTTTGTAATTCCTTGTTCCGGATGACACTTTATAATTTCCTCCTGCAAATCTTCCGGAAGTAGTTTGAATAGCTCGTATAAATCATGTTTTTTTATAAACATTTTGGAATCTGCATGTATGCAAAAAAGGTAGTATTTGAAAAACAGTTCACATGAGAATGCAACATTGGTATACCAGGCCATGCAATGTTCTGAAACAATCATATCTGCATTTCGCGTACACAAATATGAGAAATGCATTGCTTGCTTATAGCACGCTCTCGCATATTTATCATAATCTTCACTTGTTTCAAGCTTCCTTTTAGGATTTTTGTCTAATTGAAAATATGCCATGTTCCTCCCAAGTCTTACTCTATAATTTCTGTATTATTAAAGTAACCTCCAAAAGCTATCTGATCGTTCTTGTATACCTACATCTCGGATATCCACTACATCCGATAAACCTTCCATTTCTGCCATTCTTTTCGATTAGCTTACTTCCACATTCCGGACAAATCGTAAGGTCATAAGCCCTTTTCGGCGCGATTTCTGCGCTACGATATGAAGGTTTTGCAGCTGGATTATGGGCAGAACATTCCTTACATGTTCCAAGATTCAAATGAACCCCAATAGCACCACCGTATGATGAAAACTCTGAATCTTTTGCAATCTTTCCGCAAAACTCACACTTGATCCATCTATTGCCGTAAGCATCCCTGACCTGCGTCTCTTGCTGATTCAACCTTTCTTCGAGACTTCGCTTAAAATCTTCGTCTCGACGACGTTCTTCTTCCGCGCGTTTCTCTTCCTCAAGCTTACGCCTTTCTGATTCCTCGGCACGACGTTTCTCTGCTTCCTCTTGTCTCTTCTTTTGCTCTTCTCTCCATCGTTCTGCTTCAAGCTGTTGCTGCTTTATACGCTCGGCACGTTGTTTTTCTGCATCTTCCCTTCTCTTCTTCTCAGTCTCAATTCCTTCCAGAAAATGTCGTTTTGCCGATTCAAGAAGATCAATCAAGTTCGTTTCATGAATAGTAATACTTCCATCCGGCAAAATCCTGAAGTCTCTTAATGCAGCATCGGAAAAAGAAATTTCTTGCCAGAGCCCATCTATATCTTTTTCATAGAAAACAGCCCTAAGATTTGCTTTCTCATAATCAGATTCTTCTATATCCAACAGCAAACAATATCCCTGCCTGTTTTGAACTTTCATCAGCCATTCCGGATATTGACCATCGGATCCGCCATTTAAGAAATCAACTACATGTATAATGTGAATTCCATTTGAATTCTCCTCCAGGATAGAAAGCTTCTCATCTGAAAGATTCACCCTATCATGGCAATAATTTAGAGCAATTCTTGCGTTTCGAGATATGAAAGAGAACTCATATTTACGTGAGCTATCCGTTACTGCCGATATTGGAACTCTCGATTCCAAATCCTCCGCATGCAAATTATCATCAAGCCAGCACTTGAGCACGATCTTAGAATCAACAGACGTTTTACCTTCAGTAACCATATGACAATCCTGAAAAGCATATGCATCTTTAATTCGGAAATGCTGCTCTCGTAGATTCTTATCTCCGGCCACAAGAATAAGATTTGCACCACACCCGCAAGGGCAGAATAATTCATTATTTTGACTCTTTGATCGCAGTTCCTTAAGTTTATCCGGTATGTTAATCTGGTGACCGTTAACAGCCGTATATATGGATTCAATGCCTATGTACTTGCCATCACACAGTGCAACAGTCCTTTGTGCCATATAACCTACTCCTCCAAATAGTGTACTTCCTTGCCATGAGCCTTGGCATATTCAATCTCTGACCTGGTGCTTTCTCCGATATAACCGCCCACATTGATCACATAAATGGAGTCTGCCATATCAATTTTACGTTTATGCATGTCATCAAGCATTTCCTTCGTCTTCGAAAAAGTACCTTCATCCATGCCATCCCAGACTTCTCGATCTCCGGAATGCCCAAAAAGCCCAACGCTTATTACAATATTCCCCTCCAATGTGAGCCGCTTTTGAACTTCCATAAATTGATTTTTAAAACGCGTGCTCCCGCACAATGTAATCACTGGATATTTGTGCAAACTATTCATCCTCTTTCTCGTTAATATAGTCTAATTGAGATAGTATTTGTTCCAAGATCTCATCTATTCTAATTGTATTCTGATTCCGTTCCAATTTCAATCCTAATGCATTCCTACAAAAATCTTCAAATTGTTTTACGATTCCGGAAAAAGTGAGCCTCTTGTTAAGCAGCTGACACAAATCATGTACTTTTTTAAGCGAAAGGAGACTATTTATGCTACCAACAACCATCATCTGCACCAAGGACGAGCAACGCGCTCTGGAGACGGAGCACCAGCGCATCGACGCGCTCAAGCAAAATGGATACATCTATACGGGTTATCACGACACCGGATACACCAATCCGCTGACATATGATAAGACCGCCATGTTGCACTACGAAAAGGCGGTATATCACGCCGTTTACCCATCAGCCGGCCCCAACGGGGAAGAGCTCCGCATTCCGGTGTCCGAGCCCGAGTTGCACCTCTATCTTGAGGCGGGCAGGTAATCGCCGACTTACATTGAATGATTCAACAAAGAACTTGCTGAAAAAAGTTAAGCAACTTAACATGGCAAATGGCTATCCTGTTGGACAAGAGGACTTTATTTTTCAGCGAACCTATCAAGGAAAAATCCAGGGATGCACCCAAAGATGTTTTGATCCGCTTCTCCGCAAATTTTGCAGACGAATTGGGATGACCACAATTAAGTCACCTCATGATGTCAGACGTACCGGATTGACTAGCCTATACAAACAGGGAATGCCATTAAAAAAGATTCAGAGATTTGCCGGACACAGCAGTCTAAAGCAGACAATGGATTATCTTCGCATATCCGACGAGGATTTGGACGATGAAATGTATACCGAATCAATGTATTCCCAAGCTCCACTGGATAATATCATTGATTTTCGGAAGGTGCTGTAAAATGTTAACAGATGTTAACATTAAAAAACATCAATAAGAAAAGACCCGAAACCCTTGCAAATAAAGGATTTCAGGCCTGTTCACCTAGACGTGCGCGAGAGGATTCGAACCCCCGACACCTTGGTCCGTAGCCAAGTGCTCTATCCAGCTGAGCTACGCACACGTATTAATTAAGCACCGAAGTGCAAATGCCGCAGACCGGAATCGAACCGGTACTGTATCACTACAACAGGATTTTAAGTCCTGCGCGTCTGCCAGTTCCGCCACTGCGGCATGTCCGAGAAGTATTATAGTATACTTCCAAAACATTTACAAGACTAAAAATCTTGTGAATGGGACCAATAGGGCTCGAACCTATGACCCTCTGCTTGTAAGGCAGATGCTCTCCCAGCTGAGCTATGATCCCATATTTGATTTGTTGAGATATGACTCTCAAACGACCCAGACGGGACTCGAACCCGTGACCTCCGCCGTGACAGGGCGGCGCTCTAACCAACTGAGCCACTAGGCCAAAATAAAAAAATGGACCATCGGGGACTCGAACCCAGGACCGACCGGTTATGAGCCGGTTGCTCTAACCAACTGAGCTAATGGTCCAAAGTAGCCGATGAAAACCAGCTAAATTAGCAATGACTCCAACGGGAATCGAACCCGTGTTACCGCCGTGAAAGGGCGATGTCTTAACCGCTTGACCATGGAGCCAAATTATAAAATTTTCCCCACAGTACTGGGTAGCTCCCCGAGTAGGGCTCGAACCTACAACAACTCGGTTAACAGCCGAGTGCTCTACCATTGAGCTATCGAGGATTATTGTAAGGCACATGCCTTCAAAACTTCATACAGGTAAGTATGCTACTCTGCTATCTTGCTTAACAAGGAAGTTCGTCTCACGTTGTTCGACGAACGACCTAGCAAGCGCTCCACACACTTGCAAACCGTCTTGTTCTTCCCTAGCT
>JAQXJP010000002.1 GCA_029008875.1 Lachnospiraceae bacterium
GGCCATGGTGCAGTCCACCTCGGCACACATGGGCAGCCACCGGATGGCACCGTTGGTTTCCCGGTTGACCTCCAGATAGCTGGAGTAGAAGGTGCCCGCCACCTCGGTCTGGCTCAGATCCATCAGATGATCGGCCAGAGGGGCCGCGTCGTTCAGAGAGAACCGGCGGCAGGTGATGATGTCCGGGATCTTATCTCCCCGGGCCAGCAGATCCTTGTAGTATTCCATGGTGTTGAAGCTCTGCACAAAAGTAAACTCGATCTCGGGGAACTTCTTCTCTAGCCAGGGAGACAGTTCCTTGAGCATGGAGCGGTCCCACATATACATAGAAATCTTTATTTTATCATCTTTTCCGGACTTTTGGGACTGGCTGACAGTGTTCTGCTGACCGGCACACCCACCGAACAGTGTTGCTGTCATGACAACAGCAAGCAGCAGACATAAATGTTTCTTCATTTTTATTTGTGTTCTCCTTTTACATTTATTCTCTTATCTATAATCGGAGTCTAAATAAGCGCGAATTGCACTTACGGTCAACTTATAATCCTGTGTTACTTCTTCAAAAAGAAGATTGGCGCCTGCTGGGATGACTTCTGTTTCAGATCGAAGCAATTCCGTAAGTTGTGAAACAGAAGAAAACAGCCTGTTCAGACTAAGATTTCCACTTACACCCTTAAGTGTATGTGCCGCATAGAATGCCTTGTCGCGGGTGCCTTCCTCCATGGCAATACATAGCGCTGAAAAACTGCCGTCATCCAGGAATTTCGTAATGAATCTCTTGACCAGGTTTCCACTTGACAGCCGTTTTTCTACCTCAGCGAAATCACCGCCCAGTTGCTGGTAGCACTCTTGAATTGTCATATCTTATCCCCTTTTTCTTTGCATCTTTTCCCCCAAAAAGGGAATCCACTCGCTGTACAACAGATTTTTCGTTCTGTTGTAATCCGAATCATCAATAAGAGGATATTTCTTCAGATTATGCAATGATTTGGTTCAAAAAGATAGACTTTATTCAAAATAGGCATGAAAAAGCAGAGGGGAGATGATTATTGATCTTCCCGCGTCTTCCTTTCATATCCAAATATGGTTTTTTCTATTGAAAAAGGCCGAAAAATATGTATAATTACCACGTAAAATTATGTTTGTGCACGCAGACTACAACAGAACGAAAATTATGTGATAACCAGTCCCATTCGTTCCATTTGCTTTGCGTGAACTGCACCACTTTCGGCAGTATAAATACGTGTGGTGCTGACATTGGAGTGCCCCAGAATATCTGCCAGTCTGCTGAGGTCATGCTCCAGAGAATAGTAGGTGCGGGCAAACAGATGACGTAGATTGTGGGGAAACACCTTGTTGGAATCAACACCAGCACTTTCACAGAGGGCCTTCATATCTCTCCAGATGTTGCTTCTATCCAAGGGTCTTCCCGTCCTAGTCACGAATACCGCTCCAGTGGTGATTTTCCGCTTTTTTAGATACTGTTTCAGCAGGCGGCACAGTTGGTTCGGAAGAAATACGGTGCGTCGTTTTCCCTTGTTGGTGATTCCTGCTCTACCGCAGCACACGGCTTCCGCTGTAATAAAGCGCAGCTCAGATACCCGGATTCCTGTGGCACAGATGGTCTGGATCACCAGCGACAGTCGTTCGTTTCCTTCCAGTTCTGCAGCTCGGATAAGACGGATATACTCGCTGCGGGTCAGTTCCTTTTGTTCGTCCAGAAATAGTGATCTTTGGATCTTCAGCAGCTTGATCCTCAGTTCAGGCCAGCCCATATAGCTGAGATATCCATTCACTGCCGTCAGCATGGAATTGACGGTTGCCGGGGCGTGAGTTTCGGTGAGTTTCTGCTTCCAGTCAATTAGTACGAATTTATTCAGGGGCTGTCCGCGTAGAAACGTATACAGTTCGTTCAGGTCGTGGGCGTATTTCTGAATGGTGGCAGTGGATCGTTCCTGTTCTTCCTGATAAACTAGATATTTTTGAATCAATTCCGGTGTTAAAGTATAGGATTTCTTTCGCATAGCGGCATCCTCCTTATGGTAATACCGCTATTATACCGAAAGAAAGGTGGACTATGCGGACAGACAACATTGAATTCATAGTATGTTCGAGTAGTTACAACCAGAAACACACGTTGATGAAGGGTTAATACCCACCGGAAATCCCGTGGGCCAGTATTGCAAGAAATTGCGCTGGTTTTGGTATGATCTCTAATGAATGGCCGGCCATCTGCTCCAGAGTGTGCTGAGAGGTTTTCCAGGTGCAACGGAGCGCAGTCCGGATGTTCCTCTCCACTGCCTTCCAGTTTGTGCCGCATCTTTTGGCCGTTTCGGGGTAGAGCCACTTCGTTACCATGCACAGGGACTTCGGTTCCTGCACGGCAATCTCAAGTGCAATCGTCATTTGCCGGTATCCGACATAATTTGAAGTTAATCCAATTGAGTATAGCAGGTTTTGAATTTTCTTATCCATAATGTTAGCCTCTTAATCTGTCCTTTTTAATGTGACTTGTAAGTAGATGCTCTAGGGCTTCCGGGAATCGTGTCCTTGACTGTTTGAAGACTCCATGTGTTCTGGGTGACCCAGAACCTGGGCCTTTACATTTTCGCATCTTAATGATAAAATCTCCACGATATAATTTAGTTCTACATCATCCATGATTTGGAGCGATATGTCATCGCGCCAGATAGTCTTCTATCACATCGGATAAATGTGAGATGGCTATGTTCAACTGGGTACACAAGGATGCAAAATGCTGCGCATCCGTTTTGCAGAGAAAGACATCGGGAATGTAAGCAATGACGGCTCGTTCCCTGTCACTGGTCCGCCAGCCCATGATGCCCCATGCCGTATACGTTCCAATGTCCGGATGATGATGCTTTTCCTTTACCGCCCGATACTTTATCACATGCAACCCTCCCCGTGTTCGACGTAATCGCCGTGCTGTGTCATCATTCTAACTGGAAATAATGGTTTTGGCCGTTTATTTGGAATATTTACAAAAAACTGATGAATTCGTCAGTGATCCTGGCTTCCGGCGAGAGGTCTTGAACTTTCCCGAATGTACTTAACTACACTTTCATATTGGAAAACCAGTATTTTGTGTTGGAATCATATTGATATTCCGCACAACGAGCATGCATTATTAGAAGGAAAGATTAAGCATGGAAAGGTTCCAACAACGCTTTCCATTGACGTTGATGTAAAACAAGAGCACGGGCGCTATGCTCAGAGCTTAGGTTGACTCTCTCTATAGCGGTCAATATGTTTTCCACCAGTGCCCCTATGAAAATAGAGTTCCCTTTTTCAATCAGGATAGAAATTCCCAACGCACTCACGCTGGTAGCCATCGCAAATGGTAACGCTATACTCTCGGGGCCGAATCCGAAACGGTTTTCGTCTGCAGATGAGTTGGCTGCAAACTTGTAGGTGGAATGAAATACAAGATTGAAAGGACTTCGTCGTTCAAGCGCGAGTTTAAATTCACGGTTAAGAGGAGATTCATCGTGGGTCTGCTGAAGAAAACGGTCAGGATGGTTGCGGATGATGAAGACCTTCCGTTGAAATATTGAAATCCTTCTCTCAGTGGAGATTATTCGAGTCAAAGATAATGCCACATCAAGCCGAACTTGACTGCTGGTCTATAATATTACGGAAGAAATCTTGATATTCACATTGTTACGAATCAGGAAGCATAGGGCCTTATTCTGAAGCTTGCAGAAGGAGTGGCGGTGGCAGCCGCTATGATTCTCTGAGAATAAAAATCTCCACGGTTTGAGATACACCAATGAGCTTGTTGTATGATTGCTTTAGAGAAAGGAATCTGGTGCCAATGCGTATAGCTGTCTGCGAAGATAACGAGATCCATCGGGACATCCTGGAACATTTGCTCACCCACTACTTCTCAGAGCGGTCAATTCCCTTTGAGTTAGTGCCATACAAATATGGGATGAACTTCCTCTACGATATGGAGGAGGGAGCGTATTTTGACATTGCCTTCTTGGACATCTATATGGATGATACCATGGGCAACCAGATTGCCCATAAGTTGCGTGCCATGGGATACCAAGGGGAGATCGTCTTTTTCACTGCTTCGCCCAACTTCGCCATCGAAAGCTACGATGTGGATGCCGGTGGGTATCTGCTCAAGCCGCTCGACTATGGGAAATTAAAGATGGTCATGGACCGGATCACACGGAATATTGCCCCCAGTACTTATCAGATCAGGCAAAGGACTACAGTGACAAATCTTGCCTACCATGAGATTCTGTATATCGAGAGCAACAATTCCAAGTGCATTCTTCATACCGAGTGCGGTGGGGTGTACACCGTCTATAAGACCTTAAATACCATAGAAAAAGAACTTAGGGACCGTCGCTTCCTGCGCTGTCATCAGAGTTTTCTGGTGAATATGGATCACATCAAGCAGATTGGAAAGCAGTTCCTTCTTTCTAATGGGGACATAGTCCCCATTAGGCAGCGCGGTGTGAAGCCTGTTCGGCAGACGTATATAGACTATATCGCCTCCAAGTCCGTCGTACTCTAAATGTCCATAAGTTTGAAAAGTGGCGTTCGATTCATGAACAAAATCAAGGAAAGGAGTAATTAGAGGCATCAAGTAATCCGCTTGGTTGTCAACATTTTGCCAACCGTTGCTGAGCGCCGAACAGAAAAGAAAAAATAATCGGGATCAATAAAAATGGTATTTGCTGATTTTTAGAAGCTTATTTCTCGAAAAAACATTATTATTGAGTAATAAAACGGCAAAAATGGGCGTCTTTCTATGGGCAACAACCCCATGGTCGGCGCTACCGTCGCC
>JAQXJP010000003.1 GCA_029008875.1 Lachnospiraceae bacterium
GTGGGGTCTTTTTTTTTTCCCGCGGGGGGGAGTAAGCGCCGGCCCTTCCCACCCCCCCCGGGCGCCAAAAAGATACGTCCCCAAATTAATTTCCGGGGTTCAGTTCCCCGCCCTTCGTACCGATATACAACATGTAAAGACTCCACGGACGGAGTCCTTCAGAATGACATGGAAGTGGTGAATGACAGGAGGCAATAATGCGTATCACCAACAATATGATCACAAACAATACAAAGGGCAACATCAACGGGAATAAGCTCCTTGTAGATGGATACAATACACAGATGACGACTCAGAAGAAGATATCCAAGGCTTCCGAGGATCCGGTAATTGCGATTCGATCACTTCGACTCAGCACAAGCTTAAGTCACATCAACCAGTATGTTGACAACAACATACCGGATGCGGCTGCATGGCTCGATGTGACATACACCGCGCTCAACAACATGTACCAGTTGGTAAAGGACATTCGAACCCAGTGCGTCAACGGTTCCACCGATACACTGACTTCTGACGACAGGAAAACCATTCTGGAATCTCTTCAGTCCATGGCAAGCCAGATCTATACGGAGGGAAATGCCGACTATGCGGGAAGAACCGTATTTACCGGATACCGCACCGGCTCCAACCTGACCTTCGACCAAGACGAGGCGGAGACCTCCTATCAGATCAGCCAGCAAATGAGCTACGAAGATATGGAGGAGCAGAGGTATTACAGCGGGGATGTGGTGGTCCCGGATGATGCCAGTGCAACTTGCACGACGGAAATCGCTGTGGAAAACTATGACAGAATCCGTGTGGCATACGACGGAATCGACCGTGTGGACTCCTTCTCATACACCGGCGCAGACGGCAAGACAACGGAACTCGTACCGATTGTGTATGAGACGGCAAAGGAATGGGAAACCGCATGTGGCGGTCAAAAAGTTGTGGAGGACGACAAGCTGGTGTTCATCCGCGAAAGCGGTGAGTTAATTTTTGGAAAAGACATTGCAGCGGACATGAGAAGCCAGCATGCTCAGTTTGATATCACCTATACCAAGACAGGATTTGCTTCCGGAGAGTTGCGGCCGGAGTATTACTATAACTGCACGGATATCACGGACAAGAGCATGGACAATCACATTACCTACACCAAGGAAGATCAGCAGATTCAGTACACCATCGCAGCGAGCACCCCGCTTACCGTCAACACCCAGGCAAGCGATGTGTTTGACAGCGGCATCGCCAGGGACGTGGGGGAGATGATCAACATTGTGCAGGACGCCATCAGCGCCCACGACAAGGTAGACCAGATAGAGGCAATGATGAATGAGGCAAAATACGCAGACCCTGCGTCTCAGGAGAAATTGCAGACCTATCTGGATGCGGCCAAAAAAGAAGCGGACTATGCGGACGATCATCTGCGCAGAACCTATGAGAAATACATCGGAAACTTCGATCAGTATATGAGCAGCATCAACGTTGCAATCACCAATGTGGGAAGCATGCAGAACCGTCTGCAGATGACCCAGACCCGCGTGGAGAATCAGCAGATGACCATCAAGGAGCTGAAATCATCCAATGAGGACCGGGATATCTCGGACATCATCATCGATTATACGGCGGCCTACAATGCATATCAGGCAAGCTTGACCGCCGCATCCAAGGTGGGACAACAGACGCTGCTGGACTATCTGTAAAAGTGTAACACCGGCCGGAAGCCGGAAAAAATAAGACAAATCGTCGGAGACGAAAGGAGAAAAGACCATGAAGGCAAACACAAGATTTTTTGGTGAAGTCGAAATCGAAGATGAGAAGATTATCACCATGGCAAAGGGAATGATTGGATTCCCGGAATTACAGCATTTTGCGCTGATTTCAGACAAGGAAAAGGAGGATCCGCTCATCATGTGGCTCCAGTCCATGGATGACGGGAATATCGCATTCCCGGTTATGCATCCCCATAAGGCAATGGAGAATTATCAGCCACAGATCAACCTGGAAGTAACCTCATCCCTGGGGGAATGGGAGGATGAGGATATCTTTACACTTGTCACGGTAACCGTGCCTCGGGAAATTGAGAAAATGACCTGCAATCTTCAGGCCCCCATCATTATCAATATGAAGAACAACAGAGCCGTGCAGGTGATTGTGGAAAACGATTATCCCATCAAATACTCTCTTGCGCACCTGTTACAGAAAAAAGAAGAAAAGGCAGGTGAGTAGAGATGTTAGCTTTGACAAGAAAAAAGGGGGAAGCCCTGGTAATCAACAACAATATTGAAGTAACCATCCTGGAGATTCGCGGAGACCAGGTAAAAATCGGAATCTCTGCACCGAAGGATGTGCCGATCTATCGAAAGGAAGTATATCTCCAGATTCAGGAGGAGAACAAGGAATCCATCAGCACCAACAGCTTTGATGTGCTGAACAACCTGTAACAGTTCAAAAAATAAAAAATAAAAACCCCCGGAAGGCTATAAACTTTCCGGGGGTTTCTTCCGATAAAAGGATTAGAAAAGTCGAAAAATTCACATGGAGGTGCAAAACAATGGCAGGAATTGAAGGATTAAGCGGTGCAGGAATGGTATATCAGGGAAGTGTATCCACCGCAGAAGTAAAATCAGAGACACAACAAAAGCAAAATGATACCGCGAACATCGAGGGAGCAGCCCAGCTTGCGAGAGACACTGTCTCCATCTCTACCAAGGAGACCGGCGGTGACGGTGCCGGATCCGGCGCAGGAGCAGGAGCGCAGGCCCAGCAGCAGTCCGCAGCAAGCGCACAGATTAAGAAAGCGGTAGAAGAAATCAACAAGAGCATGATGGCCACTTCGGAGGCAATTTTCGGAATACACGAAGGGACCAACCGCGTCACCATCAAGATTGTGGACAAGACGACCAAGGAAGTGGTCAAGGAATATCCGCCGGAGAAAACCCTTGATATGATTGCCCGCGTGTGGGAGATGGCGGGACTCATGGTCGACGAGAGAAGATAGGAGGAACCGATTATGGCAATTCGCATATCCGGGATGAATTCCGGGCTGGACACCGACAGCATTGTCCAGGCCCTGGTAATGGACGTAAAGACCAAAAAAGAATCCTATGAGAAAAAGAAAACCAAATTAGAGTGGACACAGGAAATATGGAAGGGAATCAACAGCAATGTATACAGCCTGTACAACAAGGTAAACAACATGCGTTGGTCCAGTGCCTACAACCTGAAAAAGACCACTGTATCCGATGCCACCAAGGCGTCTGTTACCGCGTCCAACACTGCGGTAACCGGAACACAGAAGCTCAACATCCTGAGCGTTGCACAGTCCGGATACCTGACAGGGGGAAAACTGTCAACTACGGCAAACACCGGCACAACGCTGGCGGAGCTTGGATATAGCGGGGGGGATGCCACCATCAATGTGGACAAAGGTGACGGCACCAGTGCGTCCATCACCGTGAGCGCATCCACCACTATTGCAGAGCTTACAGAGGCCCTTGGCAAGCAGGGCTTGAATGCCTCTTTGGACACTACCAACAATCGAATCTTTGTAAGTTCCAAGCAGACAGGAATCAAGAATGACTTCAACCTGATTGCAGGAGATGAGAATGGTCTGAAAGCCCTGAAGAGCTTGGGGCTCACCACCTCCATCGGTGACGGCACTGCAACGCAGGCGACCTACACCAAATACGGCACCTATGCTATGACCGCTGAGGGAACTATCATTACTGACGAGAACGTAATCAAGCAGAATATCGAAGCTGCACTCGCCAAATACAAGGATGCATCAGCAGCCTATGCGAAGGTTACCACCCAGATTGAAAACATCAAGCTGGCGGCGCAGGGATACGGAAGCGCCTACGCGGCAACTCAAGATTTCTATTCCACCTATGGAATCGATGCAGGTGATAGCATCTTCAAGAGTGTATCCTTGATGTCGTCTTCTGCCCGTGCCAACACGGTTATTGCGGACGGAGGAACGGAATACACCAAGATCTCCAAGAAGGATGGGGATGGAAACGAAGTATACTCTACCAAAAACGCAGACGGAACTATTTCCTATCTGAAAAAGGTAGAAACCTATGAAGACGAGGCAGGCAACATCTACAAGAAAAAGGAGAACGGAACCTATGTGAGAACGGACGCCGAAGGCAACGAGATTACATATTCCGGAGACACTGCGGATCTCACCAAGCATGTTGCCTATTACGAGGCTACAGAAAAGATTACCGGCAAGACTGAGGAAAAGGATGGGGAAGGAAACGCCATCAGCTACACAGTAAACTCCAGGGAGATTACCGGTGAGGACGGCTCCAAGAAGACCCAGTACTATATTGAAAAAGGCGGTGTTGAGTACGTCAGCGATACCCTTACCGGCGAATTCAAAAACGGGGAAGATGTGGTCAAGATTGGAGAAGTAACCTACGACTACACCACGGGCGCCGAAGACAACACTATAAAGGCAGCCTCGGATCGGTATGACGGATACAAGGCGCAGGTTGTTGCAAAGTTGCAGGCGGAGGGGAAGACGGAGGAGGAAGCAAAAGCATCTGCAGACTCCATTCTCTCTACATTCGCCGGAAATCTTGCCACCGTGAATTCCTTTGAGAAGCAGGCAGGTGTAGAAACCACAGAAGAGCAGGCGGCGGCAAACAGCAAGACCACTCTCATGGCGGAAATTCAGGCAGCGTACCGGGATGCAACGGATGATAAAGCTGCTGCGGTTAAGGCATTGACAAATACCTACATCACCCAGCTGACAGGGCTCGTAGAAGAACAGACCAAGCAAAAGACAATCATGGATGACAATGAAGCGGTGGCTTCTCTGGCAGATTTTGCCTCAACCAGTCAGGAATACGCAACTGCGCTGAACAAAATGATTCAGACCGCAAAAACAGGCGCAACAGTGTTGAACGATAAGACCTACACTGCATCCGCAGTCAAGATTGACGGAAGTGATGCCGAGATCAAGTTGAACGGTGTGAAATACACCAGCGACACCAACAACATCACCGTAAACGGAATCACGGTTACCGCAATGGGAATCACCGGTGACGGAGACGAGAATGCCATCACCATCAACACTCAGACGGACGCACAGGGTATCTACGACAAAATCAAGGATTTCTTCACTGAGTATAACAAGGTCATCAATGAGCTCTGCAAGCAATACAATGCAGAGTATGTGAAGGATTATGAGCCCCTTACCGATGAGGAAAAGGAGGAGATGTCCGACAAGGAAATCGAGAAATGGGAAGAGAAGATTAAAGGTTCTCTACTCCGCCATGACAGCACGGTATCCTCTGTGATGAATGCCATGACAAGTGCCATGTTCGGAACGGTGGAAGTAAATGGGAAGAACTATTCCTTGGCAAGCTTCGGAATACAGACATTGGGATATCTGAATGCGGCTAAGAATGAGCACTATGCATACCACATCGACGGGGATGAAGATGACGAAGTGACATCCGGAAAGGACGACAAGCTTATGGCCATGATCAATTCCGATCCGGATACGGTGGTAGACTTCTTCAAGCAACTCAGTACCAATCTCTATCAGGCGCTGGATACCAAGATGAAGTCCACTTCCATGAACTCTGCATATACCATCTACAGTGATAAGCAGATGACCAAGGATCTGGATAGTTATACGAAACTCATCAAGACATGGGAAGAGAAGCTTGAGGATCGGGAAGAATACTACTATAACAAATTCTCGGCAATGGAGAAGGCGATGGCGTCACTCAACAGTACCCAGTCATCGCTCTCCGGATATTTCCAATAACACATGAATGACAGGGAGGTTAAGTCATGACAGCAAATCAGGGATATGCGGCGTATGCTGCCAACAAAATACAATATGCATCGCCGGCAGAACTGACGCTTATGCTCTATGAGGGGGCCATCAAATTCTGCAACAGAGCCATTGCGGCCTGTGAGAAGCAGGATGTCAAGGAAGCCCACACCAACATCATGAAGACGGAGCGCATCATCGGGGAATTTCAGGCGACGCTGAATATGAAGTATCCGGTTGCACAGGACTTCGACAGGGTGTATAGTTATCTTATGGAGCGCCTGATTCAGGCAAATGTGAAGAAGGACCCGGAGATTCTGGAGGAAGTGTTGAAGCACCTTCGAACCATGCGGGATACCTGGAAGGAAGTCATGCGGCTTACCAACAATGGGACCAATACCAATGTATCCGGGGCTGAAGTGTCATAGGAGAAAATATGTCAGAGAATTATGTGGATATCATGCTTCAGAGCTTGAAGAAGAAGGAGCAGGTGTTAAAAGCCATCATTGATGAGAACCTTAAGCAGAGGGAAATTCTGGAGGACGTCAAAGGAGATGCCGATGCCTTCGACGCCACGGTGGAAGCCAAGGCGGTTTTGATTGAGCAGCTGGATCAGTTGGATTCCGGTTTCGAGAAGCTCTTTGCCCGAATGAAGGAAGAATTGGAAGGAAACAAGGAAAAGTACGCCGACCAAATCCGTGAGATTCAGCGATATATTCGGAGTGTGACGGACAAGAGTGTGGAGATACAGGCCCAAGAGGCCCGGAACAAAGATCTCATGACTTCAAAATTTGCCGGAATCAAGAAACAGGTGAAAACCCTTCGCAAGAGCAGCGCAGTGGCCAGTGAATATTACCGAACCATGGCACGGCTCAACTACGTGGATCCCCAGTTCATGGACGGGAAACACTGATTATTCGTGGTAACGAACCTGAAAATAAAAATTTTTATTTTGGGGGTTAAGTATCGGAAAACTCATCCGATATATAAGTTACAAAGGGAAGATGCAACAGAGTGTACGGCTGGTGCTTCGGATCTTACAACAAGTTAATATGTAGCAAGGATGCTACGGATTTTATTTCAAGGAGGAAAATATTATGGTAGTACAACACAACATGCAGGCTATGAATGCTAGCCGAGTTCTCAACGTAACAGCTGGACAGCAGGCAAAGAGCACAGAGAAGTTATCTTCGGGATACAGAATCAACCGTGCAGCAGATGATGCAGCAGGTCTCTCTATTTCTGAGAAGATGCGTAAGCAAATCAGAGGTCTTGACCGTGCTTCAACAAATGCACAGGATGGTGTATCTGCAGTACAGACAGCTGAAGGTGCTTTGGCAGAAGTTCACTCAATGCTTCAGAGAATGAACGAATTGGCAGTTCAGGCAGCAAACGGAACAAACTCATCCAAGGATATCTCTGCAATCAGCAACGAAGTTACTGCATTGAAAGCAGAGATGGATCGTATCGCTGATACAACCGACTTTAACGGAAAGAAGATGTTGGCTGGCTCAAGTGTAGCTATTTTTGTTGGTTACACAACAGCATCACAGAACACTATTACCATCAGCGGACAGGACTTGAAGTCGAAAGTTAGTAGCCTTGGACAGTTTTCAACAAGTTCTGCTGCTAAAACAATGCTTGGTAAGATTTCTACAGCAATTGAAGAGATTTCAACAATGAGATCTGATTTCGGTGCTGTTCAGAACAGACTTGAGCATACCATCGACAACTTGGATAACGTTGTTGAGAACGTAACTGCATCTGAGTCACGTATCCGTGATACAGATATGGCTGACGAGATGGTTAAGTACTCTAAGAACAACATTCTTACACAGGCTGGCCAGTCAATGCTTGCACAGGCAAATCAGTCAACTCAGGGTGTATTGTCATTACTTCAGTAATTTAGGACAGTTACAACATCTGAGAAACAAAGTATTCGTACACAATACTAGGAAGGGAGCCATAGGATTCTATGGCTCCCTTTAACATATGAGGGTAAAATAATGTCAGATAAACCAGGCGTAAGCATAATTATTCCGACTTTTAACCGAGCAAATCTTCTTCCACGAGCAATTCGTTCTATACAACAACAAAGTTATGGAAACTGGGAACTTATTATTGTGGATGACGGTTCTACAGACGGGACGGAGCAGGAAATCAAGAAAATTCAAGATGAACGCATTCGATATATACGGAATGAAGAAAATATTGGGGCGGCGGAATCCAGAAATCGGGGAGTTTCATTGGCACAATATGATTTTATTGCATTTCAAGACAGTGATGATGTGTGGAGACCTGATAAATTAGAGAAGCAGATGAACTATCTGTGTAAAGGAAACGATTATGATATGGTATATTGTTCCTTTCTACACCATTATCTTGACGGAGGTGAGTTGGTCGTTCCGAATCAACAGCTGGGGGATCGAGAAGGGTGTATTTTCAATACTTTGTTGGTCAATAATGTAGTTGGTACCCCTACAATACTGATAAAGAAAGACAGATTTTTGGCTTGTGGTGGATTTGATATATCATTGAGAGCTTTGGAGGATTGGGATTTCGCATTACGGGTTTCCAAGGATAGTAGGATAGGATTTTTATCGGAAATACTAGTAGACGCATATCAGACTTCCGGAAGCATATCCTATGACGGAGCGGGATACTATGAAGCGAGATGTAAGATGATAGCATGTAACGTAGACTATTTACAGGAAATAGGATTGTTTGATCAACTTGTTATGGATATATTTCATGGGGCTGAACAGAGGGGCGTCCTAGATGCGGTGGAAAAAATATTTTTGATGTCGCTAAAAAAGTATTACAAAATATAAAAAAAGTGAAAATAATAGGTTAAGAGAATAGAAATGTGTCCGATATATTGAGTGTAAAGCAAAGGATGTGCTTACAGAGGGGCCGAAAGGAGACCGGTGCCTGGCCCTAAATAATTCAAAAATAACAAGAATAAGGATATGATTTTTTATTCAAGGAGGAAACCACTATGGTAGTACAGCATAACATGCAGGCAGCAAATGCCAGCAGAGTATTAAACATCACAGCAGGGCAGCAGACAAAGAGTTCCGAGAAGTTATCTTCCGGATACAGAATCAACCGTGCGGCAGACGATGCGGCTGGGCTTTCTATTTCCGAGAAGATGCGTAAGCAGATTAGAGGTTTGGATCGTGCATCAACAAACGCACAGGATGGTGTGTCAGCGGTCCAAACAGCGGAAGGTGCACTGAACGAAGTGCATTCTATGCTTCAGAGAATGAATGAGTTGGCAGTTCAAGCTGCAAATGGAACGAACTCTTCCAAAGATATTACAGCAATTAGCAATGAGGTTACTGCATTGAAGGCCGAGATGGACCGTATTGCAGATACCACAGATTTTAACGGTAAGAAAATGTTGGCAGGATCTGGAGTATCAATTTTTGTAGGATATACAACTGCAAGCGCAAACTCCATTGAAATTACTGGACAGGATTTGAAAGGCGCGGTAAGTTCCATTGTTGCATTTACCACCAGTTCTGCGGCAAAGGCTATGCTTGGGACAATTTCTGCTGCGATTGAAGAAATTTCTACGATGAGATCTGATTTTGGTGCTGTTCAGAACAGACTTGAACATACTATTGACAACCTTGATAATATCGTTGAGAATGTAACGGCGTCTGAGTCACGTATCCGCGATACAGATATGGCTGATGAGATGGTTAGATACTCTAAGAATAACATTCTTACACAGGCCGGCCAGTCAATGCTTGCTCAGGCAAATCAGTCAACACAGGGTGTTCTGTCATTACTTCAGTAATTGGCACAAACAGCTTATTAAGCAAAATCCAAAGGGGATCACGGCATGTGGTCCCCTTTTTTAAGTAGTAAGAGACAAAAGACAGGGGAAGCAATATGAATAAACCAATCCTTTCTATCTCCATTTTAATCTCCAATCATTATGAAAATGTAAAGCGCTGTCTGGATTCCGTAAGACCGCTCATGGATGCTGTCTCATCGGAACTGATTCTCACCGATACCGGGGTGGATGAAAGGGTGCGGGGGCTTTTGGAACAATATACCGACCACATTATCGACTTTACCTGGTGCCAGGACTTTTCTGCGGCGCGGAACGTGGGCCTTAGGGAGGCAAAGGGACATTGGTTTCTCTATATTGACGATGATGAATGGTTTGAGGATACAAAGGGCATTTCCGATTTCTTAAATTCTGCGGAAGAGCGTTCCTATAATGTGGCGTTTTATACCCAGAGAAACTATCTCGATTTTGGAGGGGAGCACTATATCGATCATAAGGTGGATCGGTTATTGCGGATAACTCCACAGCTCCATTTTGAGCACAGAGTTCATGAAGCCTATACCGGCATTACCATTGGGCAGAAGAAAGTTTTGGATTGCTTTGTTCATCATTACGGCTATATCTATGCGAATGAACAGGAAATGTTGAAAAAGCATAACAGGAATCAACAATTGCTGGAATTGGAGTGCAAGGAACATCCCAACGATATGCGCATGCAGTATCAACTCATTATGAATCAGTATGAAACCCAGGATTGGGATAAAGCCATCACATATGCTCTGTCTGCCATTCGGCAGAAAAGTGACTCGGAATTTTGGGATGCCTGCCACACTTCCATTCTGTATTGCCTTGAAAAAAAGCAGGATTGGAGCAGTCTCATCCAATATGGAGAAGAATTTCTAAAAAAGAAAATCTATCCTTTTGATCGGTTTGGAATATTACAGTTTCTGATAACTGCATATTGGAATGTGGGTGACCGAAAGAAGGTATGCGATTTGGGATCGGACGCTTTAGATTTATATACGCAGTATAAGAAAGATTCTTCCTTCTTTAACAGAAACCAATTAATGAGAACGGAGTTTGTGGAAAAAGAAAACATGACGTATATGTTAATTTATATGATAACAGCAGGTTTATGTCTGAACTGCTCCGATTTCATCACAGAATTAAGTACGGGTGTGACCGCAGCGGATGTTGCGGAGATTTTGGCGCAGCCATCCATCGAAAACTGGATTGCGAGTCAGGTAAATTCCTACCAAATTAATGGCGGAATTTGAGAGACAGACGGAGGATAAGAGGAATGCGAATACTTCTGTACGACTGGAATGAAAACTCCACCTATATCAATCGATGGGATATTAAACAAACTTTTTGTTCCCTTCATATAGATTTTGATACATTTCTGTTCGACTTTGAGAAGCAGGAGCAGGAGGAATTGGTTCGCCTATTTTCTTCTTTTCAGATATCAAAATATGATTTTTGTTTTTCCATCAATTACTTTCCCGGAGTTTCGGAAGCTTGCATGGAAAATAATATAAAATATATCTCTTGGGGATATGATTGCCCGTTCAATGTGAAGAACATCGAAAGGACGTTGGGAAATCCTTGCAATTATGTGTTCTGCTTTGATCGGGTACAGGCGGAAGGATACATCAGACAAGGGTTTGATACGGTGTTCTATATGCCACTGGGAGTGAATGTCGATAGATACGAGAAAATAATGATCAGTTCCGAGTATTTGGCAAAATATGGAGGGGACATAAGCTTTATCGGTAGCCTGTACGAAGGACAATACTCTGCAATCGCTGAGGTGTGTGATGATTATCACAGAGGATATCTGGAGGCAATCATTAACTCTCAACAGCAATTATACGGGGGATATATTCTGAATGATGCAATTTCCCAAGGGCTGGTGGATGAAATAAACAGGCATTTTAAGGAAGTGGAGAAAGATACAAAATTTTCACTGACCAAAGAACAATTGGTGCATGTGCTGGATCAGGAGACAAGCCGAAGAGAGCGCCTCCTACTGCTGACGCTTTTGGCCAGACGATTTGATGTGCATCTGTACTCTTATCAGGCATATCAGGGGCTGACGGGGGTAAAACTGCACGATGCGGTGGATTATGTTACCGAGATGCCGTATGTATTTGCCTCATCAAAGATTAATCTGAATATCAGCGTAAAAGGAATACAGTCGGGAATGCCTCAACGAACTTTGGACATTATGGCTAGTGGGGGCTTTTTGCTGTCGAATTTTCAACCGGAACTGGTGGAGTATTTCTCGTGCGGAGAAGATATGGAAACCTATTCCAGCATGGAGGAAGCGGTTGTAAAGAGTCGATTTTATCTCGAAAATCCTGATATAAGAGAGAGAATTGCAAAAAAAGGTCGGGAAAGAGTGTATCGGGAACACAACCTGAAGGACAAAATCTGTCAAATGATTGAGTTTTGCAAGGAGAATTAGGATGAAGATACTGTTTATCGAATGGAATAGTCTATGCATTGCAGACGTGAAATCAGCCTTCGCAAATCTGGGATATACATGGGAAGGTGTTGCAGCACCAAAAAAAGACAGGTTTGAACGGAATGAGGAATTTGAAGATCGGGTTGAGAAAAAGATAGTAGCGTACAAACCGGACTTTGTGTTCAGTATGAATTTTTTCCCAAGCGTATCCATTGTATGCAACAAAACCAATACGAAATATCTGTCCTGGATCTATGATAACCCCCAGACTTCCGCTTATCATATCAGTGTGAAAAATGAATGTAATTATGTGTTTTCCTACGACTCCCATATGGTGGAACAATTAAGGGGCAGGGGAGTTCCACATATTTATTATGCACCGATGGCTGTAAATGCGAGAAGGCTGCAAACATTGACTCCGGATCAGATGGATGAGGTAAAATATTCCTGTGACGTAGCGTTTGTGGGATCTTTGTACAACGAAGGGACTGACTATTACAGCATTATGCTCGCTAAGGCCAATGATCCCTATTTCACCGGATTTCTGGAAGGATTACTAAATTCACAGAAACTGGTCTACGGGTATAATTTTATGGCAGAGGTGTTGACGGCACCCATTGTTGAGAAATTTCGGGATTGTGCCAAGGATTTACTGCCGGAGGATTCCCTGCTCACAGAGAGGGAAATATATGCGGATGTATTTTTATCTCAGAAATTAGCGACCATCAATCGGATGGAATTGCTGTATATGTTAGGAAACTATTTTGATGTCCATTTCTATACATACAACGAAAGCATGCTAGAAAACGTGAAGCACAGAGGCACTGTGAATTATGAATCAGAAATGCCTAGGCTGTTTCAGGTTGCAAAAATTAATTTGAATGATACCCGCCGGAGCAATAAAAATGGAATTCCTCTCAGAGCAATGGATATTATGGGATGCGGAGGCTTCTTGTTATCAAATTATCAGGAGGATTTTTTCCGACATTTTGAGCCGGGGGTTCACATGGATATGTATGGCAGCCTCGAAGAAGCTGTTGATAAATGCGATTTTTATCTCAAACATGAAATAGAAAGAGAGCAAATCAAACAGAAAGCCAGAGAAATAATGGCGGCGGAACACACTTATGAGATTCGACTTGGGGAGATGCTAAAAACAGCAAAAATTTGAATGAAACGGAGAAGATGATGTTAGAGTTTTCAAAAGAGTTTTTTGAACGCGAAGAAAGAGACGGATTTGTCATTGAACCTATGATGAAAAGTGCATGGGCAGCAAATCTGGAAGTGTTACATATAGTTGACAGAATCTGTAAGGAGCATGATATTCGCTATTTTGCTGATTGGGGAACGCTTCTTGGGGCAGTGCGTCATCACGGGTACATACCATGGGATGATGATATTGATATCTGTATGCTCCGGAATGACTATAAGAATTTTTGTAAAGTTATTGAAGAATATAGGGATGAAGTCGCATTACTAAATATAAAGACGGTAGAGGATTGGGGAGAAAAGGTCGATAAGGTTATAAATATTTCTGCATTCACAACAAATCGTCAAGAGATTAAAGAATATCATGGATTTCCATTTACAGCAGGGATTGATATTTTTGTGGTTGATTATGTTCCTCGCAACAAAAGCGAAGAAAACGCATGGTTGACTATTATGCGGTACATTTCAGCGGTAGGACATATTCGGGAAGAGATGGCCGATTTAGTACCAGAAGGCGAAGACTACAAAAAACTAAAAAGAGATGAAAAGGAAATGGTGGCGTTAATCCAGGAAATGACAAACGTAAAATTTTCTCGGCCAAATCCTTCTACTCAAGAACTGTTGCTGTTAAAGAATAGAATATGTAGCTTATATAAGGATGAGGATGCAGACTTTTTGACACAGGCAGACTGTCTTGGACAGGGACGTGATTATTATTTGCCGAGAGAAGTGTATGCTGATGTAATTTGGATGCCTTTTGAAAATACTATGGTACCGGTGCCGGCAGGATACGAATTTTTACTTCTAAAAAAGTACGGGGATGACTATATGATACCGAGAAACGTTGGAGCGGGGCATGATTATCCATTTTATAATATAGCAATTCGAGAAGTAGCAACGGTAAGAGGAGTGGAAGAAGAAGAAATTCGTCAACTGGCAACAAAAATCGGACCACAATATTATTCTAAATTTATTCATAAAACAACCCAAACATCGGTTTCATTTCCGGCTCCTTTTTTTGAAGAAGAGGAAATTGATGGAGTTATAGTAGGAGAAGAGAGAAAGAGAATCTGGGCTGCACAACTCGAAGTATACCTTGAAGTAAAAAGGCTGTGTGATGAGAATAATCTTAAACTGTATGTTATTGGAGATACACTTCAAGGTGCGATAAAAAGGAATGGATATCTTCCACTTTCGGAAGACTTCCATTTGGCAATGATGCGGCAAGACTATATGAAATTACTTCCAATCCTTCAAGAGGAATTGGATCCATGGTTCGATTATCGAAATATATACTCGCATGATGGGCATGAGGATATGCGTTGCTATGTCATCACAGATAGTTATTTATGTGACGAGAACGAATACAAGAAGCGCTTTCATGGATGTCCACATATTGTGGGGGTGGATATTGCATCAATTGATGGGATATCCGAGGAGCCCGCGAAAGAAGAACTCCGAAAGAATTTGATTCAGAATCTGCTTAAGACTGCAAAGAGTATGCCGTTCAATCCGCCATATACTCAAGAGGTAATCAACATAATTAAAGAGTGGAAGGAATTAACAGCAATTGAGGTAGATGTCAATAATAATTTGAGACGGGAATTTGTGAAAGCAGCGGATGCTGTGGCAGGAGCATATCGAGGGGAATGCGAGAATGTGCGTATTTCAGCCAATCTGCAGGAGGGAAAAGATACAGTTTATAAAAAGAAATGGTTTTATGATACAATGACAATAAAGTTTGAAGGCATCGAAATACAGGTGCCGGTAGGGTACAGAGAGATTGGGGAGAACGAGTGTTAATTTTTGATGAAAGTTATTTTGCCGAAGAAGAACGAGATGGATTTGTTATCTCATCAATGATGAAGCGCGTGTGGGCGGCACAGATTTGCGTGCTTGAGGAGGTTCGTCGTGTGTGCGAGATGCTTCACATTCCATTCTTTGCAGATTGGGGAACCTTACTTGGAGCTGTGCGACATCATGGCTTTATCCCATGGGATGACGATATGGATATATGTATGTTGCGCAAGGATTATATGCGCTTTTTGGAGGCGGCACCGGAAATTCTAAAGCCTCCTTTTGAAATAAAAAGCGTGTACAACGATCCCACCGATGATATAATAAAAGCAAGAATCATTAACGGGCGGCATATGAACTTTGAACAGGACTTTTTGGAGCAGTTTTATGGATGCCCATATGTGGTGGGAATTGACATCTTTCCGATTGATAACATTACCGAAGATCAAAAGCAATTAGAGGAACAGATACGGACGTTGCGCTTTGTCTTAAAGGCAGCAGCCAGTGTTCCGGAGGAACCGCCATATGAGGACGATGTACTTGAGCTTTTGCAGCAGATTGAGAATACCTTCGGATTTGCAATAGATTACAACAATCGTCCGGCACATGAGCTAAAGAAGCTCTATGATATTCTCTGCAGTTGGTATATGCATGAGGATACTAAGGAAGTGACCTCGATGATTGATTTGGCCAATGGCTGGGATTATCATGCAAAGAGGGCATGGTTTTCTGAGATTATTGAGATGCCCTTTGAGAACACCACAATACCAGTACCGGCGGGTTACGATGGTCTGCTTTGCATTAAGTATGGAAAAGATTATATGACACCGAGACAGGTCAGCTCACACGAGTATCCATTTTTCAAGGAACAGATGCTTGGCCTAAAGGAGGTTATGGAGGAAGAATTCCAGACACAGTTGTCCGAAGAACAAATGTATCAGCTGATTGAAATGAAAGCGTTGGGGACAGCTTTCTAAAACAGGAGGGACAAATGAAAAAGGTCATTACCTATGGAACATATGATTTATTTCATGAAGGTCATTACAAACTGTTAGAGCGGGCAAAGGCATTAGGGGATTATCTGATTGTTGGGGTAACAACCGAGCATTTTGATGAAGCCAGAGGCAAGGTGAATGTGGTGGACTCCATTATGGAACGTATTGAAAATGTTCGTAAAACCGGATTTGCCAATGAGATTATTGTGGAGGATCACGAGGGTCAGAAAATTGAGGATATTCAAAAATATGGGGTGGATATCTTTGTGCTCGGCTCTGATTGGAAAGGACATTTTGACTATCTAAAGCCATACTGCGACGTCGTATATCTGGAGAGAACGGCGAATGTCTCCTCTACTATGATTCGCAAGGAGAAATTTCCAATCGTAAGAGTGGGAATCGTTGGTACAGGGAGAATTGCACCGAGATTTGTTGCTGAGGCAAAGTATGTCAGTGGAGTACAGATAGAGTGTGCATACAATCCCGAGAAGATTAGTGCATTGCGCTTTGGACAGCGGGAGGAAATCCCTGTATATAGTAATGACATGGAGGAATTCTGGCAACGCACGGATGCCATCTATATCGGATCTCCGAATGAGACACATTATACGTATGCGAAAGAGGCTCTTCTTCATGGGAAACATGTATTAAGTGAGAAGCCACTGGCATTTACGCATAGTGAGACAATGGAATTGTATCAGATGGCAAAGGATAAAGGCCTTGTGCTGATGGAGGGAATAAAAACCGCATACTGTCCGGGATTTCAACAGCTAATTAATGTGGCCAAGAGTGGAAAAATCGGGGAAATCCGAGATATCGAAGCCTGCTTTACAAGACTTGCGACAGATGGCTCCAGAGAGCGGTCGGACGCAAAATATGGCGGTTCCTTTTTAGAGTTTGCTCCTTATACGCTGCTCCCCATTTTTAAGCTATATGGAACTGAATATGAGGATGTTCAGATTGACAGTATTCTGGGGGAGGATGGCATTGACCTATATACAAAGATTCAACTCCGTTATGCGAATGGTATGGCGACAGCCAAGATGGGAGTCGGAGTAAAGTCAGAGGGGGAGCTTGTGATTGCAGGAACGGAAGGGTACATCCTTGCGCCGTCTCCGTGGTGGCTGACGCATAAGTTCGACGTGCGAAGAGAGGACCCGACGGACATTGAGCATTTTGAACCATCTTTTCAGGGAGATGGTCTGAGATATGAGATCAGCGAATTTGTCGGAAAAATAAATGGTGCCGGAAGAAAAGACTACAAGCTTACCGAGGAAGAATCAATTGCAATGTCAAGAATCGTGGAGTTGTTCATGAGTAAACGAAGCGGAGATAGGATGAAATGATAAGATTCGGAATGATTGGTACAGGTCGAATTGCACAACGATTTGCGAAGGACATTTTGATGACACAGGATGCAATGCTGACCTGCGTCTATAATCCCCATGAGAATAGCGCAGAAAAATTTGTATCTGCATATTGCAAAGAATATAGTGTTGAAAAAATTCCAATTGCAACAATGGATTTGCAGGTATTATGGAATCAGTGTGATGCAGTATATATCGCTACCCCTCACGAGACACACTATGTGTATGCAAAGTCCGCTCTTGAAGCAGGAAAACATGTATTGTGCGAAAAACCGATGACCCTTGTACTAGATGAGGCAGAGGAATTGTTTGCTCTGGCAAAGAAGAATGGACTTGTCCTTCGAGAGGCAGTAAAGACTTCTTACTGTCCGGGATTTCTTAAGCTGTTGGAAGTAGCGCAAAGTGGTGTGATTGGGGAAATCTGCGATGTGGAGGCGGCGTTTACAAAGCTGGAGAGTACCTGCAATCGGGAATTCGTGGATATCAAAACCGGTGGAAGCGTAGCAGAACTGGGGGCATATTGTATGCTTCCGATTTTTAAATTAATGGGGTGCAATTATTCAGGAGTACAGGCACAATCTATTCATGCACCGAATGGTGTAGATAAATATACAAAGTTGATATTTACCTACGAAAATGGAATGGCAACTGCCAAGATGGGACTTGGTGTTAAGTCAGAAGGACAGTTGCTTATCTCAGGGACAAAAGGCTATATTTTGGCAGAGTCCCCATGGTGGCTGACGAAAAAATTTGAAGTGCGATATGAAAATCCGAATCAAAAAGAAAGGTATGAATTTGACTATCTGGGTGCAGGCCTAATCTATGAAATCATAGGATTTATTCGAGACTGTGAAGGAGAACCAATTGGAGCCGGTGTTACAGAAGAAGAGACGCTAAGTGCAGTTTATGTAATTGAGCAGTTTCTTCAGGCGGATGTACCACTTAGAAAAGTTGCATCAGAGCAAGAGAAAGCGAGAGTGGGTATTTGGGCGCATCGTGGTATGTGTATGAAATACCCACAAAACACGCTGCTTGCTTTTGAAGAAGCAGCAAAGATTCCAGGAGTAAAGGGAATCGAACTGGATGTACAACTATCAAAAGATGGTCAGGTTGTGGTATTTCATGATGAGACATTAGGAAGAATTACGACCTGTGAAGGCAAACTAAAGGATTATACGCTTGAGGAACTGCGACAGATTCCAATGAGGGGTGTAAATGAAGAACTGTATCCGGATAAAAGCAGAGTTCGTATTCCAACGCTAGAAGAAGTTTTGGAATTGTTAAAGCCTTATTGCAAAAAAAATAATATAATGATTAATATCGAACTAAAGACTAGTGTCATTCATTATGAGGGAATCGAAGAAAAAACGCTGGAACTGGTTAAAAAGCATAACCTAGAAGCATATGTTATTTATTCTTCATTCTGGGCTGAGTCTGTAAAGAAAATGAAAGAACTGGATGCCTCTTGTAAGACCGGCATGCTTGCAACATACTTAAGCGATTGCATCAAATGGGGCGATTATGCAAACGCAGATGCGCTTCATCCAAGTATAGGCGGTTTGGATTGTGATGTGCCGGAGCGCTGGAGAGGCAAACCGATTCGAGCATGGAATGGAATAGAGCCGTTTTTCCCAGAAGATAAGAAATCAGGGAATATGGATTTACTGGAATTCGCTTTGTGGGGTGTGACGGACGTGTTCACGAATGTGGCGGATACCTTGACAAAACCAGTAAAAAGTAGTAAAAGAAAAGTAAACCAGTAAAAAGTAGTAAAAGAACGAAAAACCAGTAAAGAGTAGTAGAACGAACAGGGGCAGGTATGAAAAATCCATATTCTATGGTATTTGGAAAAGAGCCGGAATTGCTTATTTCACGTGCAGCGCAATTTAATATGGTAGTGCGGGACTTCACTGAGGAAAATCCTCCGTATCAGACATATCTCATTACCGGGGTTCGAGGATCCGGCAAGACAGTTATGATGACAGATCTTGCAAATCATTTCCGTAAGCTTGAAGATTGGGTTGTAGTAGAACTCAATCCGGATAGGGACCTCCTGAACAGTTTGGCGGCGAATTTGGCCAGTAACCAGAAATTTGCGCAGATTTTCCAAAATGCAAAATTGAATTTGTCATTTTGGGGGTTTGGATTAGAAATAAGTGGAGTAACGCCTATTACGGATATCGAGGTGGCATTGCGTCAGATGATTGCAAACCTGGGCAAGCACAATAAGAAGATCTTGATCACAATCGATGAGGTGACGAATAATTCAAACATTCGAGCCTTTGCCAGTGCTTTTCAGATTATGGTGAGGCAGGAACTTCCGGTGTTCCTTTTAATGACGGGCTTGTACGAAAATATCAATGCCATACAGGATGAGAAAAATCTGACTTTTTTGTATCGCTCGCCGAAGTTGGAGATGAAATCATTAAATATTGGGATGATTGCGGAAAAGTATCAAATCACTCTTGAGGTGCCATATGAGGATGCACTTGAAATGGCCAAGTGCACCAAGGGATATCCCTTTGCTTTTCAGGTGCTAGGGTATCTGACATGGGAGAATCGGGGAAACTATAAGAAAGTATTGCCTGAGTATAGACAGTACTTGGAAGAGTATGTTTATGAGAAAATATGGTCTGAGTTATCGGTAAAGGATAGGCAGATAGCGTATGGGATTGCAAATTGTTCATCCGGTAAAATTAAAGAAATTCGAGCATGGTTGCAAATGGAAACAAACGCATTTAACCCATATAGGAAACGGATGATTAAGAAAGGGATCATTGATGGAAGTGCATATGGTGTTGTAAAATTTACGCTTCCTTTTTTTGAACGATTTGTACTTGAAAATTATGAAGAATAATGGGTTATTTCAAATGGGAGAGAAAATGTTAGCAGGAGTACAGTATAATGCCCCATTAAGCTTGGAGGCAATTGCAGACGCAGGATTTTCCTATGCGGAAATTCCTTACGAGGTGATAGAAGGAGAGGGGCTTCCGACCTATGAGAAGAAGGAGGGGGAGAACCGCCTGTTGCGCGTATCAGGCTTTTTGTATCCACTACAGAAGCTGACGCCGGAAAAGCTGTATGAGATACTTGAGGCATGCAAAGCATACCAGGGAAACTATATTGTTCTTGAAACCATGAACTGTGAATCGGGAATCTTCGAGGAAGTGGTAGAAGAATGCTATGGTATGATAGAAGATTTTGGAATACCGATTTTTCTGGAAAATGGATGCCAGGGAGACGATGCATCCGGGTATGTACATAATGAATATTCGGATGTAACAGGCTTGATTCGGAGTGCAAATTTCTGTAATCGCTTATGCGACCGACCTATGGTTGGGATTTGTTATAATATCGGATATGGCAACCTCCTTGCAAAGAATATACGAAGTCAACTCTATCAGTGTCGCGAGTATCTGTGCATGGTTCATGCCAATGACAATGGCGGACGGTACAATGACAAGCAGATGCCATATACATTTACAAAGGGTAGGGGTGATTTGGTAACCGACTGGTATCACATTGTGGGGGAACTTATCCGTATGGATTTTCAAGGGTGGATGATTTTTGACACCACAGGACTGTTTGCAAGATGTCCGAAGAAACTTCAGACATCGTTTATGCGTATCCAGAATGCACTTGTACGGGAGTGGGAAAGTCAGTATACATTTGCAGAGCGCGTGCTGGGCAAGCCTGATAAGAAGTTGATTCTATTTGGCGCGGGACAGATGCTTGTGGATTATATGCGGGAGTTTGGAGAAGAGTACCCCCCGTATTTTGCTGTAGATAACGTACAGTCGAGATGGAACACCGAATACATGGGAGTACCAATTAAAAGTCCAAACGAGATTTTGCAGGTCCCAGAGGAAGAACGAAATGTAGTCATCTGTTGTATGTATTATGATGCGATTGGTGCACAGCTGCGAGAAATGGGCGTGGAATATGAAGAATTCCACGATCGATATTATGTATAGGATAGGAAAACAAGTATGATAGATGTAGGAGTACAGACAAAAGGCATATTGCCGGAGATGGGAATAGAGGAGGGTGTGGCATTCATTGCTGCTGCAGGGTTTGAGAGAGTAGATTTTAACCTGGACGCTTTCCTAAAAAACTCGGATATCTATACCGGCAAGATCAATTCGTTCTTCGACGCTGATTTAGATGTAATGCTTGCCTATTTTGGTGAGTATAAAAGGACATTTGAAGCCTATGGAATCAAACCATCGCAGATGCATGCACCTTATCCGATTTTTGTGCCGAATAGACCCGATGTGACCGATTACATGCAGAAGGTTGTAATTCCAAAGAGTATTGCAATTGCAGGACAGATGGAGATTCCGTGGGTAGTTATGCATCCATTTAAGCTACAATACAAGTTTGGAGTGGATGTGGAGCGTGCAATGAACCTGCAATATTTTCAATCGCTTATTCCGTTGCTTAAGGAGCATCATGTGGGTGTATGTGTAGAGAATCTGTATGAAAGTATAGGTGGAAGAATTACAGAGGGCACATGCGCGGACCCAGAGGAAGCAATCTGGTATGTGGATACGCTGAATGCGCTTGCCGGAGAGGAACTGTTTGGAATATGTCTTGATACGGGACATATGGAACTGGTTCGAAGAACGCCTTCCGAGTATATCCGTCAGGTGGGAAGTCGACTTAAGATTATGCACCTCCATGAAAACGATGGAGTTGGGGATTTGCACCAGATGCCGTATACCTTTGGAAGCAAGCCAGAGGATGGGGTGGACTGGAAGGAATTCAGAAAAGCATTAAGTGAAATAAGCTTTGATGGAACACTAAGCTTCGAGACGTTTCCATGCATGAATAGCTTTCCGAGAGGTGCCAGGGAAGACGTGCTGAGGACGATAAAAGAGATAGGAACTTGTATTGGCGGATCAAACTAGAGAATATGAGAAGTCATATTGATAATGCAACTGTGCTTGAAATTAATATATGGGATGTTAATTTAGCAAATAGAATACCTGATTAATAAAATGAATTATAGGCCAGAGTCTATTCCGGCAAATGGAGAATTATGGGAAGAAATCGACTTTGTAGATGACCATGAGAGGGTATATAGTCAAATTTCAGGGGAACTGGTAAGAATCGCAAGGCAGTAAAGAGAGGAAATAGTATTGTTAGAGCATACAGTGGCAATCAAATCTCAAGAAATCAAATACCTAAAGAAGAGAAAAAGAAAAGCTACAATAGAAAAGCTGTGCTTTTATGTTTGTAGAGTATTTCCCATAAAAAAGAACCTTATTAGTGTATGTACATTCGAGGGAAAAGGAGGATTTGGTTGTAATGCTAAACCGTTAGTGAAAAAAATACATGAAACGAAACCGGAATGCGAGTTCGTATGGTTTGTCAATGATAGGAATAAAGAATTTCCTGATTATATAAGAAAAGTACCTAATTCCTTATGGAGTAGAGCATATTGGCTTTCTAGATCAAAGGTGTGGATTGATAATTATAGAAAACCATTGGGAACTTGTAAAAGAAAAGGACAATACTATTTGAATGTTAACCATTATACCATAGGCATAAAATGTACAGGTTTATTAAGAGGAGAAGGTTTTTCAGAAATGGCATATTTAGTCAGTAAAAATGACTCGGATATGATTGATAATTTGGTTATAGATTCAAACTGGTGTGAACAGTGTTTTGATAAGGCATTAGTATATGAAGGAACATTTTTAAAGACAGGAGCACCAAGATGTGATGTTTTATATGGTGAACGAACCAGAATGAAAGAGCAATTTCGCATAAAATATGGATTGCCAGATGATGCAAAAGTTGTAATGTTTGCACCGACATTTCGAGAAGATGCTAAAAATGGTGTTCGAAGTGTATATTCAGAGATTTGGACGATAGATTTTAAAAGACTTATTCATAATTTAGAAAAAAAATTTGGCGGGCAATGGTATGTTTGTGTAAGGGTACATCCACAGCTGGCACCTACATTTAGTGAATATAAGAATTCTAAAATACAAGACAGACTAATAGATGAAAGTCAGGCTGATGATATGTATGAGATACTAGCAGCGATGGATGCATATATTACAGATTATTCTAGCGCATGTTTTGAAGCCGGATTTGCACATATTCCTGTATTTATCTATGCAGATGATATACAAAAATATGCAAAGGATAGAGGCGCACTAATGTGGAATATTTCATCCGATCCACGATATGACGTGAGAAACAACAAAAAGTTTACGCCAATGTTGAATATTCAATTTCCATTTTCAATTGCAAGTAATAATGAACAGTTACAACAGAATATATTGGAATTCAATCAGAATGAATACAATAAAAAATTAGATGTATTTTGTGGTAAGGTTGGACTGGTGTTTGATGGGAATGCAAGTGGGAAAATAGCTGATGTAATAGCCAAATATATTTGATAAACATAGTGGTAAGAAATGGTATAAAAGATGAAAAAAGTGTATTTATTTGGAGCAGGAACCGCTGCATATGGGGTTATTTCATATGTTGGGAAAGAAAATATTATTGCTGTGATAGACAATAAAGAAAAACTACAAGGGGATAATATATTAGATGTTCCTATAATATCGTTTGAAAAGTTTTTGAATGAAAACGACGATGAGGAAATTGTTATTACGGCAGCAATATGTGAAAGTATAGTTGAGCAACTGAAAAAAAATAAGATAAATAATTATAGTTTGGCACCATTAGTTACAATGGGGAATATTTTTAACCCAGAACAGATTCTAGAGAGATGCAGAAATAAGGAGGAAATATTTGTTCTAGGAGACGATATAGTTATGCGGAAATTTTGTGATTATATGGAAAGTAATCACAAGGAATGTATGGTAAACGTTCTTCCAAGAGAATTTGGACAGATGGAAGTGCCGGAAAATGCAGAATTGCTTATTTTTGGAGAATTATTGGATGAAGCAGAGAAAAAGATACTAGAAAAATATAGGAGTAAGAAATTTGTATATGACTTTAAAGATAATCATAGATATAATAACCTTGAAAAATACAATAATCTGCACAAGGGGGAAAAATGTTTCATTGTTGGTAATGGCCCAAGTTTACGGATGAGTGATTTAGAAATAATACAAAAAAGTAATATTTGTAGTTTTGGATTTAACTTAATTTACAATATATATGAAGATACTAGTTGGAGAGCCTCGTACATAGTTATTGCAGACTATACCGTTTACAGAGCTTATTATGATGACTTTGTAAGACAAGCTTCACCGAAAATGTTTATTAAGGATTTTTATTCAATTGAAGGGACCCCTCGAATTGACGGCGTAAATTATTATCCCGCTAGTGCATATAGATTGTACAATGATAGGCAAAAGTTTTCTTCGGATATAACTCGAAATGTGAATGGAGCTTATACTGTAATGTACGATGCAATTCAAATTGCAATATATATGGGGTTTAAAGAGATATACTTAATAGGAGCAGATTTTAGTTATTCAAAGGATCCAGTGCAAGATGGTAATCACGTGTATGATGGTAAGATAAAAGATAGAAGAAAAGCAGTAGGCGAGTATTATCTTGATGTGTCATTTAATGCATTTAAAAAAGCTCGGGAATATGCTGATGCACATGATATAAAAATAATTAATACTACAAGAGGTGGTAATTTGGAAATTTTTGAAAGAAAAAATATAGATGAAGTATTTGAGGAGATTGAAAACAGTGATATGTAAAATTTGCGGGGGAAAAGAAATATCAATAATATTTGATGGACAGATTCGTGACGGAGGATTAGATAATTACACAAAAGAAAATATTCAAATGTTTCAATGCAATTGTTGTAAAGTTATATGGCATGATTCAATGATGAATTTGAATCAGTATTATGAAAGTACAGAATATAGAGAATCATTGGAAGGAACAACTGATGAGGAAACATTTTACCGTTTGCATGATAAAGAAACCTTGAGCAAATTACAATATACTGGAACGGAAGTGTTTAGAAATAAGACTACGGCAGATATTGGGTGCGGATGTGGAGCGTTTCTAGATTATGTAAATGGAGTTGCATCAAAAGTGATTGCGATTGAACCATCGAAATATTATCGCAATATAATGGATAGAAAAGGGTTTTATACATATCCTTATGCGGAAAATGCAATCGAAGAATGGAGAGAGAAGGTAGATGTAATTACCTCGTTTGACGTGATCGAGCATGTTGAAAATCCACAGACATTTTTATGTGAATGTAAGGAGTTGCTTAAGAGTGGAGGAACAGCAATCATAGGTACTCCGACGGATGCACCGATTATGAGAGAACTGCTAGGGCCGATATATGAAAAAAAGCTACTATTTAGTACGCAACATTTGTGGATTTTTTCAGAGGACAGCCTCCAGAAGATGGCTAGATATGCTGGATTTTCTTCTGTTCAAGTAAAGTATTTCCAGCGATATGGAATAGGCAATTTGCTTGGGTGGATAAGAGAAAGAAGAGCGGGATCATCGATTGAGAGCTCATTTTTAACGGATACAATGGATGCGGTATGGCGCAAGGAAAGTGAAGCGCAGGGTTTATCAGATTATATAGTCCTGTATGTTACAAAGTAGTTTAAAGGAGATAAAAATATGAAAGTTGTGTCTTTCATTCCAATTAAATTGAATAACCAAAGATTGCCAGGTAAAAATCTGAAGGAACTGAATGGTAGGCCATTATGTGACTACATTTTTGAGACGGTCAAAGGAATTAGCCAGATAGATGAAAAGTATGTATATTGTAGCGATGAAAAAATTTGTGAATATATACCGGAAGGAATCAAATTTTTTAAGAGAAGTACCGATTTAGATGGATTTCATGTTAAGGGATTAGACATAATAGCTAAATTTGTAGAGGACGTAGATGCAGACATTTATGTACTCACGCATGTTACGCAACCATTTACTAAATCTGAATCATTAATAAAGGGCTTAGAAGCTGTTTTAAGTGGAGAATATGATTCTGCATTCAGTTGCATAAAAATACAGGATTATTGTTGGTATAAGGGGCTGCCTTTTAATTATGATATGAAAGATATTGTTACAACGCAGAATCTTGAACCAATTTATATGGAAACAGGGGCCTTCTATATTTTTACAAAAGATGTTTTTACAAGATTGCATCAGCGCATTGGGGAAAAACCTTACATGTGTGTTATTGATCAATTGGAGGCAGTAGATATTGACGAAGCGGAGGATTTCGAATTTGCAAAGGTAGTGGCTGAATATTTTGCGAGGGATTAGTGCTATGAAAAAAATAAAGATCCTTGATTGTACGTTGCGTGATGGCGGTAGAATTGTAGATTGCAAGTTTCAAGATGAAGTGATTGTGGGAATTGGACGATTTTTGCGAAAAGCAAAAATTGACATTGTTGAATTGGGATTTTTAAGAGACCATATTGAATTTGACGGAAACAGCACTTTTTTTGGAGAAGTAGAGCAAGCGGATAAATATATTGAACAGATAGGAGAAGAAAACCAGAGTTTTGTTTTATTTGTGGATTATGGTCTTTATAATATAAATAATCTTGCGATAAAAGGGAATAGTAAAGTATCGGGTATTCGATATGGATTTACTAGAAAAAATTATCTTGAGCATCGAGACGAAATTATAGCAGATATGAATATGATCCGGGAGAAAAATTATGACCTATATATCCAAACGGTTTTTACTAATGGATATGCAACAACGGAGCTGCTAGAATTGATATCTTTGGTAAATGAAATCTGCCCGGTTTCGTTTGGGATTGTAGATACATATGGCTCCATGTATTTAGATGATCTGGATTATATTTGGAATATTGTAAATCATAATCTCAAGAAAGAAATTGCAATAGACTTTCATTCTCACAATAATATGCAAATGTCTTTTGCAATGACTCAGCGTATCATCCAATTATCAAATAATGAGCGAAGCCTTGTTATTGATTCAACAATGAATGGCATAGGAAAATGTGCAGGCAATCTTAATACAGAATTGATTGTGGATTATCTCGTTCGAAAAAAAAATTATGATTATAATACAGATGCAATTTTAGATGCAATTGATCGTTACATAGAACCTTTGAAAAAAAGTAATGAATGGGGATATACCGTTCCTGCATTTATGGCGGGGATATATAAGGCCCACCCCAACAATGTGATTTTTCTTACTTCAAAGTATCGTCTAAATAATTGTGATGTAAAATATATTCTTTCGCGTATAGATGAGGAAAAGCGCCAAAGATATGATTATGACTTAATACAAAAGCTATATCTGGAATATTCCTCAACCAAAGTTGACGACACACAAATTTTAGAGCAGCTTTCGGATGTGCTAAAGGGGAAAAAGGTATTGGTATTGGCGTCTGGAACAACTATTGAAACATACAAAGACAATATTATTGAGTATATAGAAGAAAATAATCCGGTTGTGGTTAGTGTCAATTTTAAGCCATGTGATATCAAGGTAGACTATGTTTTTTTTACGAATGTGATTCGGTGGGAGGAGTTTACCAATAAAACGAATCAGGAAAAATTCATATTGTCAAGTAATATCCATACCGATAATGAAAATGTAAAGATTGTTAATTATTCAAGTTTGATTGAAGAATGTAGTGTAATGCCAGATAATAGTACAATAATGCTATTGAATTTGTTGGATCATATTGGTGCAACAGAAATAGGGATAGCAGGATTTGATGGGTTTAATGAACAGAATCGCAATTATATTGATGGCACCGAACCAACAAGACAGATTAATATGACTTTTGAGCAAATAAATGGAGAAGTACGAAAGCTGTTTAAAGCCTATAGAGAACGAGTAATGGGAAAAATAAAGGTGTATACCATAACACCAAGTAAGTATTGTTAGAGGGAGGGATGCTTAGTGGAGAAAGCTATATGTTTTGGAGCCGCAGACGGTGGAAAGAGACTTTTTAATGAAGTATCAGCGAAGTATGAGATAATATCGTTTACTGATAACGATAAGGGTAAAGTAGGGGGGTATAAACGAAGTACAGATTTGAAGTTTAGAAGACTGTTTGAAAATGGAATGGGATGTAATAGTAATAACTTCGGCTCCAGGATTGGAAAATATTAAGAATCAGCTTATCGAAATGGGAATTGATAGAAGAAAAATTGATACTTCTTTTGTGGAAATGCCATTGCTGAGTAGAATTACTTTCTTGCAAAGAATGTCAGAAATACAAAGAACAGAAGATGCAGCAGTTGCAGAAGTCGGAGTATTTGAAGGGGATTTTGCAAAATGGATTAATCGATTTTATTGTAATCAGATGTTGCATCTTTTTGATACATTTGAAGGGTTTGATAAGCGAGATATAGAAAAGGATAATCTATATTCGAATGCCAACGTCGGGGACTATGCAAATACAAGTGTCGAAATGGTAATGAAAAAAATGCCTTTTCCAGAAAAAGTTGTGATACATAAAGGTTATTTTCCAGATACTACACAAGGGATAAATGAACTATTTGCTTTTGTAAATTTAGACGTGGATTTATATGAACCAACATACAAGGGATTAATGTATTTTAAGGAACGAATGATCTCTGGTGGAATCATTTTAGTACATGACTATTTTGCAACTAATTTTCAAGGGCCAAGGAACGCTGTTGACCGTTTTATCGAAGAGATGAATGATATGTATAGAAAATATCCGATAGGTGATGGTATTAGTATTATGATAACAGGCTTTTAAAGGTGATTATATGGTTATAAGAATTTTAGTTATGGACGTAGATGGGACAATGACTGATGGAAAAATATATATTGGCCCGATGGGAGAAATGGTAAAATGTTTTGATGTGAAGGATGGTTATGGCATACATAATCTGCTTCCACAAAAAAATATTATTCCTGTTGTTTTAACGGGCAGAGAATCAGATATTGTAACGAAACGATGCCAAGAATTGGAGATTCCTTACGTGATTCAGGGAAGTAAAGATAAAGTGCATGATTTAGGACAGTTACTAGAAGATTTATCACTTAAATGGGAAAATGTAGCTTATATCGGAGATGATCTTAATGATTTAGAGATAATGCGTAAAGTGGCATGGGCAGCATGCCCATGCGACGCGGTTGAAGAAGTTAAGAAAATATGTCACTTTATTGCATCGAAGGAAGGAGGAAAAGGAGCAATCAGAGAAACGATTGAGTTTTTGATAGCTCGCTTAAATATTATTGACTAATACGCTTGTACAAATTTCTATTATTACTGCAATCTATAATAAGTCACAGTACTTGGACGATTATGTGGAAAGTATAAAAAGCCAAAGCTTTAAAAATTTTGAAGTTATATGTGTAGAGGATTGTTCGACAGATGATTCTATGGAGCATTTGCAAGAGTTGGTTTTAGACGATTCTAGATTTGTAATTGTTCAAAATGAGGTAAATAGTGGTTTATCTGTGAGTAGAAATAAAGCCATTAAAATGAGTAAAGGAAAATATATCTGTTTTCTTGATGCCGATGATTGTTTTAGACCGAATGCACTCGAGATATTGTGGAAAAGTGCAGAAAAATTCAAACTAGAAGGGATTTTCTTTGGAGCATCTGAATATTCAGAAGATTTGAAGAGAGAATTAAGAACTATTCAATATAAGAAACAGTATCCTGTGTGCGACGGAAAGTCATTAATGGCATTGTTACATGAGAGGAATGAGTATCAAAGTGCTTGTGGATTTCAGTTATGGAATAAGGAATTTATTCGTCAAATGGAAGTGGATTTTTTCCCAGGGATTGTTTATGAGGATACCCTATTTACGCTCCAGACATTATTAAGGGCAAAACGTGTTATGGTAATATCTGATGTTTTATATATCTATAGAAAATGCAATAATTCTATTTCACATAGTCTAGGAATAGAACAGTTATATTCGTGTGTAGTCATTTATGATGAATTGTCAAAAATCGCAAATGAGTATTTGGATGATTATCAAGCTTATCCCGAAATTTTAGATAGAATTCAACTATTTAGTAGGAGAATAGAACATATAGTATGTACGGTTCAAGAGGATAGTTTACCTAAATTTTATAATTCAAGATATAACATGATTTTACAAACTTTCTTAAAGGATTACAAATATCCATATTTAAGAACACTTTCAATTGATGAAATAAATAAATTAAAGAGATCGAAACAAGTGTTTATTTTCGGAGACGGAGTAATTGCTGAAGAAACATTAGTATTTTTGAAAAGACAAGATGTAAAGATAAAGGGGATAATAGTTTCTTATCTTGAACAGCAAAAAAGATGGCATGACTATAGAATGATAGCAGTCGATGACTTTTATGAAGATGGAATAGTTGTAATATCTGTAACGGAAAAGTGGCGAGATGCTATTGAGAGTATTTTACATATGAGGGGGAATGAAACAATATATATTACACAAAATGGTTAGGCAACAAAATGACCATCTTTTCTTTTTTCTCAAATGGAACGGTATCATCGTCGGAGGAGTTAGATTAGCATAGGTTGTCAGGAGGATTTATAAACAGGTTCTTTGCTTTATGGCTTTCTGCCGAAAACTCCAAAAGCCTTAAGGTTCATCATATTTAGATCAAAAAATCATGAATCTTAGGTTGCTTTGCACCATAAGTGTTTTAGCAATAACCTATGTGTCGACCTTATTGACTAGACAACCATAATCACCTCATTGAGCGTGTACTACAAATAATAAAGATGCAAATTTGGAGAAAATATGCTAAAAAAAGACTACATGATAAGTATAATAGTGCCAATCTATAATATTGGAGAATATCTGGTAGAGTGCATTGAAAGCTTGATAAAGCAGACACATAGAAATATTCAAATTATTTTAGTAGATGATGGGTCAACTGATAATTCTGGATTAATATGTGATCAATATGCTGAATGTGATGATAGGATAGAGGTTATTCATCAAAAGAATAAAGGGTTAGTAGAAGCAAGAAAAGCAGGATTACGTATTGCAAAAGGAACTTTTGTTGGATTTGTTGATGGAGATGATTATGTCGAATCAACAATGTATGAGATATTATTATCAAATATGCTAGAAGAGAATGTTGATGTAGTGCATTCGGGTTACATTGTCAATAAGTGGGGAAGAGAGAGAAAAGTAGTTCAATATGATAGAAAAGTAGTAGACAAGAGTACGGATTTGCTGAGTGATATTCTATTATCCAAAAGCCGAATATCTCCAAGTATATGGTCGAAGCTATTTAGGAAAGAAATAATACAAGAATGTTATGATGAAGTTAATGATTGTGCATCATATGGTGAAGATTTGATTTGTTTGGTTTCAATTGCAGTACGATCATATAGAGTTTTTCTTATAGATGACGCTTTTTATCATTATAGGGAAAGAGAGGAATCCATTTCACATATCAGAAAGTCAGGAGCATATTTAAAAGAAATTCTTTTATGTGAAAATGTAAAAGATGTGCTACTTAAGCATGATCTTTTCCAAAATCATTTTTCAGAATATAGTGCTTTTACAAGAGAACATTTACTTGTAGCACTTCAGAAGGATAGTGATAACACTTTTGCAATTCAAAAATATGTATTTCCAAATCCAGAACTATTACAACATAAGAAGATAGTAATTCTAGGAGCAGGAAAAGTTGGCAGAGATTTTTATTCACAGATTTGTAGATATACAAATTGCCAAGTGGTAGCTTGGATTGATAACTATCCAGAAAAATACCACTATGAATTTATTGATGTTGAGTCACCAGAAATAATCTGTAATATCGTATTTGATATTATCGTTATAGCAGCATTAGAAAAGAAAACTTATGAAGAAATGAGAGACAGTCTAAGTTGTTATAACATACCCAATGATAAAATGATTTGGATAAAACCCAATAGAGATATATAGCACTTATTATATCTGGAGAATAGGATATGCTGTATTCATTTGACATATTTGATACATTAGTAACAAGAATTACATATTATCCCATAGGGCTTCATGATGTAGTGCAGGAATTTATACGCAATGATAGTGAGATACCTAGGTACGTAAGGAATAATTATGCAGGCATTCGATCAGAAGCAGAAAAAAAAGCAAGAGATTATTCCGAATTTGTCGGGGATGAAGAAATATCCTTGCATAAGATTCATCATATCATTTCAGAGTATTCAAATTATTCCGATAATAATATTAGTAGTTTGGAAAAAATAGAAATCGATACTGAAATTAAATGTGTTTTGCCAATTACAAGCATGATTGATTGGGTAAAAGAATTAGTTAATTTAGGTAAACATGTGATTCTTATTTCGGATATGTATTTGAGTAAGCAGACGATAAGGGAGATGTTGGTTAGTTTGGATTCGGTATTCAAAGATATACCGATATTTGTTTCTTGTGATTATAACAGGACAAAGGCTATTGGGAGTATTTATGCTTACATACATGAAACTCTTGGAATAGAATACAAAGACTGGCATCATACAGGGGACAATAGACATTCTGATTTTCTTGTTCCTCAGACGTTAGGAATTACATGTGAATTACTTGAGGGCTGGAAAGAATCTTCTTGGATAAAGGAGTTACGAGACACATGTGATATCAATATGGTAGATGCGCAAGTTGTGTTTGGAGTAGTTAAATATATAAGTTGTGGAATTGATTCAGATTTGACAAAACTTGGGAAATCATTTGCAGGAATTATCGTTGAGGAATACGCAGAGTGGATAATACGTAGAGCATTACAGGATAACATAGAAGAACTATATTTCATTGCAAGAGATGGTTATGTCATAAAGAAGGTTGTAGATTTCATAATAGAAAAGAACGGAATAAATATATCAACGAAATATATATATGGCTCTCGGAAGGCATGGCGTGTGGAGGATGCATTGGCAAGAGAGAATATCATACAGTATTTTAGAGAAAATGTTAATTTTAATAAGAGAATAGCATTCGTCGATGCAAATGGTACAGGTGTCTCTATTTCGTTAGTTGCAGACCTTCTAGGTGAAATGTGGAATCATGAAATTCCAATTTATTATTTTAGCTTTCATAGGCAAGTCGAGAAGTCAAAATGTTGTTTTTTCAATTATTGTTACAATGCTTCGGATATCATCGAATTGTTATGTAGTGCAACACACGGAACGACCGTTGGATATCAGTTGCAAGAAGGAAAAATGAAGCCGGTTCTTGCAGAAGGTACGGTAGGAGAAAATCTGGACGAATATGTGAAAGGAATATTGGCCTATACCGATATGTTGCTTAATGTAAAACATAAGCTTGGTATAGAAATAAACGCTAGAAGAATAGTAAAATGTCTTGTTTCAACGAAGAGGTATTCTTCAGGTATGACACTACAAGATTTCTGGACTGCGCTCAATACACAAACGGAGTCTACTATTGATGTACCGGAGATTGACTATACGATTGATACATTAAAAAGCCCAGAGGCGCAAAGAGTGATTATTTACGGGGCTGGCATAGTTGGGAAAAGAATGTTTTGTGAATTGAACAAGAGTCAGGAGACATTGATATCTGCATGGACAGATATCAACTATATAGAATGCATGAAGAAAGGATTACCTGTTATTTCCGTTAATGAGGCTGTTAAGAGAGAATATGATTATATACTAATTGCGATTAAAAATCGTGCGGCAGTTAAATCGGCGAAATGCATATTGACGCAATTAGGGGTGGATGAATCGGCGATAAGATATATATAAATATAAGAGTATTTGATTCAAGAGGTAAACGGGTGGAATTAAAAAATATAGTATTATGGGGAACTGGTATAATTGGGAAAAAATATTATAGTATGCTACAAAAATTGGGGAAAAAGCCAGTTATGTTTGTAGACAATAATATTGAAAAGCAAGGAAAATTCATGGATGATATTCCGATATACCCACCGGATATTCTGAAAAATGCTAATGACTATACAGTTTTGATAGCTTGTAAAGCAAATGATGATATATATAAGCAGGCACTAGAGTTGGGAATTAGTGAGAATAAGATTTTTTCAGTTTATGATACTAGTTATATTCTTATGTCATATTTGATTGACTGCGATGCGTGGAATATCGGAGAAATAAGAAACAAAGAACGGAAAGAAAACTCTATTGCTATTGATTTGCAGAATGGAGCCGCTCTTGGTGGAGTGGAGACATGGGCCTTGGAGCAAGGAGAGAAACTGAGAACAGCTGGAAAAAAGGTAACATTTATGCTTGGAAATCCAGAGAATAATCAACTGGTTATTCCAGCGTATTTTGAATCAGTTAATATAAGTATTGAAAAAGACCTGGAACAACAGGTTATGGAAAATGTAACATTTCTTATTTCACGACAGTGTGATGTTGTTATAAGCAATTTTGTGGGCAACATTTTTATTGCGTATTGTTACTATAAGAGATTGCATGAAAAGGTCAAACACATTATGGTTATACATAATGATGAACTTCCTTATTTCAAAGCGGCAATCGCAATGCAAGAATATATTGACTTTTGTATCGTAATAAGCACACGGATAAAAGAAAAGTTATTATCATGTGGTTTTCCTGAAAAAAAGATTGTAGTTCTGAACTGGAATATATCGGTGTCTGACGATTATAGACTTGTTACAAAAAATGAGAAACTTAGAATCGGTTATGCCGGAAGAGTTACAAAGAAACAGAAAAGATTAGACTTTCTTCCAAAGATTATTGATAAGTTAAATCAGGAAAAAATTGTTTATATATTTGAGCTTGCAGGCGTAGGGGATTACTATGATGAATTAGAGGAATATATTTGCAGTAATGACTTGAAAGATCGGGTTGTTTTATTAGGCATGCTTGAAAAGAGCAAAATGAGAGACTTTTGGCGTGGGCAGGATATTTATTTAAGCTGTTCGGATTGGGAAGGACACAGTATATCGCAATGTGAAGGAATAGCATCGGGAGCAGTACCTGTCGTTACGGATGTATCGGGAGCAGGCGATGATATAGAGGATGGCGTTACAGGGTACATTGTTTCGGTTGGCGATTGGGAAGCACTTGCTGATAGGATAGTTTATCTTGACCAACATAGAGATATTTTAAAAAGAATGTCCGATGCAGGAATGGACAAGATGCGCGAACGAAATAGATTGTTTAGGGATAATGTTTTGGAGGAATTATGCCGTTAGTTTCAATTATTATGCCCTCGCTGAATGTAGCGGGATATATAGACGAGTGCTTAAAAAGTGCAACGAATCAAACCCTGCGAGATATTGAGATTATATGCATAGATGCGGGATCAACAGATGGAACAAGAGAAATAATTGAGAAGTATGTAACAATAGATAGCAGAATTAAACTCATAGATAGTACTGTTAAAAGCTATGGATTTCAGGTAAACCTTGGAATACAAGAGGCAAAAGGCGAGTATATTGCCATTCTTGAGACGGATGATTATGTAGACCAGGAAATGTATGAGAGGCTATATTCTTGCGCATGTGAGTGCAATGCAGAATATGTAAGAGCAGATTATGATGAAATATGCGAAGTAAACAATTACATGATATGCAACACACAGCATATTTTTAATAATAGTTTGTATTATGATAAACTCTTTGATAATCGGTATTTCAAAGAGTTGTTCTCTAAAGATCAAAATATTTGGAGCGGAATATACAAAAAGTCCTTTCTTGAAAAATATCATATAAGATTAAATGAAACCCCTGGAGCTGCATTTCAGGATATCGGATTTAAATTATTGACTCTTATTTATGCAGAGCGAATTATGTATATAAATTATAGCGGCTATAGATATAGACTTGATAGAGACGGCTGTTCTAGCTGTAATAATAATGTGCTGAAATTTGCATGGCAGGAATTTGCAAGACTTTTGAATCAAATGGATCTGTCTATGTCAGACCGATTTAAGTATGTGATATTGCGAATGATAGATGTTTTTATATGCGAGCATAATAAACTGGTAACAAAAAATTCTGCTGGGGACCAGGAGAAGTTCTACGAAACATATATTAAGCCGTACTATTTTGAGTTTAAGAAAAGCATAAATGGTTTTTTGTTAGATGGGGTTGTATCAAAAGAAGATATGAGCGAGCTTCAGTTTATGACACTCATGTCGTTACTTCACAATGAAGAAGATTATAATAATACAATAATTCAAGACAAGGAAAAGAAAGAAAATTCTTGGAATGAATTGGCTGATAAATTGAAAGATTCGCAGATTGTTATTGTCAGTTATGGGGTAAGAGGAAAAGATGCATTAAAACAATTGATTATTCGAAACATGAATGTTGTTGCAATCTGTGATAATAGTAGTGAGGTAAGAGCGCAAAAAATAGGAGTTCCTATATTCTCGGTTGAAGTGGCCACTGGACTATACAAGAATGCAGCATATGTTATTTCAAATAAAAAATACTCTGATGAGCTGAAGAACCAGTTGATTTCATACGGAGTATCAAAAGCGAATATTATTCAGATGCCATAATACTGAAAATGGGTTTGACAAGTTAGGGAGAATATAATGCCAGATAATAGACTACAAGAATTAGAATCGATAAAGAGTAATTTTCCCTTAGGTGTATTTGCCTGGTATGATTTCAAGCCGGATAGCAATTTATTGTACTTATTTTCTAGACAGTCAGATGATACAGCGTGTGAATTCCTTAGAAGTAAGGCGATTGTAGAGGTATGTAGTATAGAAGAACTGAAGGATAAGCAAGCGGCTCTTGCTTTTTATGACTACATAGTCGGAATCGATATTATAGAAGAAAGTAAATCCCCTGTGGAACTGTTAAATTCATGTCGTGCGCTTTTAAATGAAAACGGACGGCTTCTTTTAGGTACAGAGAATCGCTATGCGATAAAGTATATTTGTGGAGACAGAGATCCATATACGAATCATAGCTTTGACGGAATCGAGAACTATAGAAGATTGTCAGATGTAGATAGGGATATAATAGCGGGTAGATGTTATTCTATGGCAGAACTTCGGGCTATGCTTGCAGATGCAGGATTTGTAAAGAATAAGTTTTATTCAGCTATGCCGTCCTTACAGGAAACACAGCTTGTGTATGCGGAAGAATATGAGCCTGTGGAAGAATTAGCAATTCGCTATTTCCCGTTATACCATTATCCGGATAGTGTTTTTCTTGAGGAACAGTTCTTATACACAGATTTGATTAAGAACGGAATGTTTCACAAGATGGCAAATGCCTATATCATTGAGTGCAGCATGGACGGAAGCTTCGATAATACGCTTCATGCAACCATATCGCTTGATCGGGGACGCGAAAATGCACTTGTGACAAGCATTTGTGAACACGATGGAATAAAAAAGGTATTCAAAAAGGCAATCTATGAAGAAGGTACAAAAAAGCTTATTGAGATGCAGAATAACCTGCAGGATTTAAGAGATAGAGGTATTCGTGTAGTAGATTCACAGATCGATGGTAATAGTTTTATCATGCCATTTGTTGATTCGCCTATTGCAATCAAGCAATTAAAGGCAATTGCAAAGAAAGACAGAACAGAATTCTTTAAGGCTCTGGATAGTATGTATGAACTGATTCTACAATCTTCAGAGCACACAGATATCATATCAGAGAAGGATAGAAATAGTGCAAACGGAAGAGATTTAGGGCCAATTCTTGAAAAAGGTTACATAGATATGGTTCCATTAAACTGTTTTTATGATGCCTCTATTTCGGATGGGAATAGTAGGTTTATATATTATGACCAGGAATTTTACATAGAGAATTGTCCTGCGAAGGCCATCATGCATCGTTCGGTATCAATTATTTATGATGGATCCGATAAAGAATTTGAGCGAATGGTTCCTAGAAAAGAAACGATGGATCGCTATGGATTATCTGAGTGTGAAGATATCTGGATGCGTATGTCATCTAGATTTACGGAGACTTTAAGAAATCAGAAAGAACTCAGATCATACTATGAGAGTAAGAGAATTGATGGTCGTATTCTTTATACAAATCGAGAAAAAATCAACTATAGTGCGAAGGAATATCAGAGAATATTTGTTGATATCTTTGATGGATTTGATGGAACAGCAAATGGAAAGGAAAAGAAATTGATTCTTTTTGGGTCAGGAAGATTTACAGAGAGATTCCTTTTCCAGTTTGCAAATGATTATGAGATTTATTCAATTATTGATAATAACAGTGCAAAGTGGGGAACCACGATGGAGGGAATTCCAATTAATTCCCCGGATGTCTTAATGGATATTCCTGCGGCTGAACGGCACATCATTATTTGCATCAAGGGATATAATGGTGTTGTTAACCAGTTAAAGAATATGGGAATAACGGATTATCATATTTATGATCCGGGGAATGATTATCCAAATAAGAGACGGGCGCGAGTGGCAGAGCGGCTTGGGGCAAAACAAGAGTTGCAAGACACAGACGTATGGGAATCAGAAATCGAAAAGCCATATAACGTCGGTTATATCGCAGGAGTGTTTGATTTATTTCATATTGGACATCTCAACATGTTTAAAAGAGCAAAGGAACAGTGTCGGTATCTTATTGTTGGAGTGGTATCTGATGAAGGAGTCCGGCTGAATAAGCAGGCAGAACCTTTTGTACCATTTGAGGAACGTATAGAGATGGTTCGTTCTTGCAAATATGTAGATGAAGCAGTAAAGCTGCCACTTGATTTTTGTGGAACTAGAGATATGTTCAAAATATATCATTTTGATGTGCAGTTTTCCGGAAGCGATTATGAACACGATCCGGCGTGGCTTGCAGAGAAGCAATTCCTGGAAAAGAATGGTGCTACGATGGTGTTTTTCCCTTATACACAGAGTACAAGCTCTACGAAGTTGAAAATGGCTATAAATACAAAGAGATTATAGAAAAGGATCCGCCGAGTTGGACGTCAAGAGGTAAACTAGCTATGTTACGAGTTGAAGTACAAACGAAAAATGTAATTGATTACGCAAATCCTGTTTTTACTGCAACAAATTCATGATATAGTCCTTGTCGTGCATTGCCTGGCCAAGCATAGATTGTCCTGCCTGTGCAAGTATATTCTGGACAGACAATTGCATCATTTCCTCGGGCATATCGGTATCGCGGATTCGCGACTCTGATGCCTGTACGTTTTCTGCGGTGTTGGTATCGTTATTGTGTGTGTGCTCCAGTCGATTCTGGTAAGCACCAAAGGTTGATCTCTGTTCCGAAATCATATCGAGGGCTCGGGATACTTTTCCAAGCCCATCTTTTGCACTGGCTTCTGTAAGCGTGTCCAACGTGTTTAAGCCAAGAGTTGCAATGGACAGACTCCTATATACGATTTCTACTTCATCTCCGGCAACGTCTCCTGTTTGAATCGTCATGCCCAGCATACTCTCATATTTCGGAATTTGCTTGCCATTTCCATAGGAAGGCATGGAAGAAGAAAGCGACATATTTATAGTGCCTGGCGTGAGAGTGGAACCGGTGCTAAGTGAGTTCCGAAACCGGTCCGCGATGGTGTCGGTGTTATCCCCTGCACGATACGTAGTGGACATATGAAAATTTCCAATGGAGTTATTATTCATGTCATACAGAGTGAATCCCAACGTGATTGTTCCGCTGGATACGCCTGCAGGTTGCAACTCGCGAGGGAGATTAGTAATTGACAGCATCCTCCTGTAGGAGTACAATATACTCCTACAGGAGGATGTTGTGTGAAGATATATCACGGTTCGAAATCGGTCATTGAAAAACCAGTATTTGGTGGAGGAAAGCCGAACAATGATTATGGAATAGGTTTTTACTGCACGGAGAATCCAATCCTTGCAAATGAATGGGCGGTGGATTTGAATAGGGATGGATATACCAATTGCTATGAACTTCGGGAGGAGGAACTTCGAATTCTCAATTTGAATGGGCCGGGATATTGTATTCTGGAGTGGCTGGCGGTTCTTTTGCAGCACCGAGAGGTGGAGTTGTACTATCCTTTGCAAAGAGAGGCCAAAAGATATATTCTTGAGAATTTTTTTGTAGATGTCAACGCGTATGATGTGATAAGGGGTTATCGGGCGGATAACAGCTATTTTACTTTTGCTCGTGATTTTTTGAACGGTACAATTTCATACCGTCAGTTGGCGGATGCGATGCGCTTGGGAGATCTGGGGGAGCAAATTGTGCTCAAGAGCCAAAGTGCATTTGATGCGATAGAGTTTTTGGGATATTCCACGATTTCTGCGAGAGAATGGTACATGAGAAAACAACAGAGGGACTTTTCGGCGAGAAGAGCCTATGCCAATATGAATACGCTGGAATATATGCGTAATGATTTGTATATTGTTCAGATTATTAATGAGGAGATGAGGAGAGATGACACGCGCTTACAATGAATTGTATGTGGAAGACGCACAGCGATCGTTGGCTGCAATGTTGGATTATGCGGTGAATTGTCTGAAGTATGAATTGCGTTTTTTCTATGATATGTTTTTGCAATCCACATATTGTGAACGGTTCGAGGACGGAGATGCCGCGGTGCTTTCAGGTATGTCGGGGGTGGAGCTGGCCAGAAAAGTGGTGGAGGAGCATACCCACAAGCCTTGCAGGGTGGAAGCGCAGTATGACATGGAGAGATCCCCTGCATATTGGACAGGATGGGTGTTGGCTTATTATCAGTGGTATCGCAGTATTGATTTCAAGACAATGAATCGCGAGGCCCCGATTCAGGATATTTACGCACTTTATAGTCCATATCATGAGATGGATATTTTGCAGTTTGTAGATAAAGTGGATGAATGGAGAATGCACAGGAGATGCATGACCTATCTGAAACTTTTGCGTCAGGAGGCAGGATTGAGCCAAAGGGAACTTTCGGAGTTGACGGACATACCCATTAAGACGATTCAACAATATGAGCAGAGACAGAAGAATATTAACAAAGCGCAAGTTGAATATGTAATTCGGTTGAGTAACGCTTTAAATTGTAGACCCCAGGATTTGTTGGAACAATAGCACAAATCTACACACGGATTATGTATATTCCCTCATTTTTTACACATCCTAACCCCAGAGTGGTTTTTATGAAAAAGGTTAGGAGTGTGTGAGAATGAGAGAACAGACATTGAGTGGCGATACCGTTGATTTGCTCAAGGATTGTGACAGCGGATGCAGGATGGCCACCGAGAGCATGGAGCAGTTGCTCCAGTATGTGACAAATCCGGATTTGAATCATATCATTATGAAATACAATGAAGATCATATTCAGATTGGAGATGAAATTCACCGTTATTTGAATTCTGGTGGGGAGAAGTCTGAAGAACCGGGAGTGATGGCCCTTGCCTTTGCCAAGGTCCAGTCAGGGATGAAGATGACGTTCAACGGGGACAGCCATCAGGCGGCTGCAATCTTGACCGATGGCTGCAACATGGGGATTAAGAGCTTGAATGAGTCCAAGAATAAGTACGGGGCAGCGGATGAGAAGAGCGTGGGAATGTGCGACAAATTGATTCGTTTGGAAAAGAATATGTGCAATGATTTGCAGGCATTTTTATAGTTGATGGGACAAACAAAAACAGGATGAGCCGAATCCCTTGATGGGGTATGACTAATCCTGTTTTTATATGTAGCTGTCCAGCATCATGCCGGAGTAGATGGAACTGATGTAGGGGGCACTGAAGTTTTTGCCCGGATTTTTGTATTCCACAACAACCTTGTTGACGTAGCGCATGGGGTCGATGGCGGCGCTTGACGCCTTTGCACCCACGGCATCTTTGAACTCAGCCAGGCGGCGGAAAGTATCCTCGGCCCGCTCATCGGTGACGGCATCCGCCAGAATCTCCTTGTCAATGGAGAGACTTCCGTCCTCTGCCACCATCAAGCCGATTTCCTCCAGAGACGTCTTGCGACTCAATGACACGGAACTCATGTCACCGGCAAGCCGCCGTCCCTGGGCACCGGATTCGCTGTCGTCGGAGTATTGCCCGGCGATTTCAAGAATTCCATTATATGCGTCCACCAAAGTCTGGATGTTGTCCGCAATCGCGTCTGTGTTGGCCTTGAAACTGATGGTGGTGGGCTGTGATTCCGGTGTCGTCTGCTTCAAAGTAAGCTCGAATGCATTGTTGATAGTAAACGTGTTGGACAGAGACTGCTGTGGGGTTCCGTTCAAGTAAAACTCGGAATTGGAAGAGGCCTCTGCAACATTGTTGATACCCAACAAATTCATGGCATTCATGGATCCCGGATCCGCCCCCGGGGAGATGGAGAACAAAAATGTCTCATCCTCCGCCAATCCGGTCTGGCGAGAAGTCAGCGATAGTGCGCTGGAGCCTGCCCCGTCTCCGATAAGCTGGGAGGAGATTCCCAAATTGGACCCGTTGATGAGGTTGGACAATTTGGTCATCACATCGTGGTTGGTTTCCCCGGCATTGACGCTGAACTGGAACTCGTATGCCAGCGAGTTGGTGGTCAGGTCGAAGGAATATGTTCCGGGGACAAAGGATAGCGCATTGTCCTTGAGGTAATTTCCCGTGTTGACCTGTGGAGTGGCAAGCTTCGTAACTTCAATCTCGAAGGAACTTGTTGTGTTGTTCTCCGTGCCGTCGCCAACGTAGGATACGGACACCGTATCTTCGTCGGAAGAAACCGCTACTTTTTTCTGGAAAGAGTCTCCGAATTCCCCGTAATTGTCGGACAGCGATGCCACAACATTCTGGATGGCCCTGGCATTTTCCTTGATATCGATTGCCATGCGCTTGGCTTCTGCCATGTCGGAAATCTTGTACAGGGGAGAATCTTTATTTGTTTTTACTATGGAGTTATAGATCTTGCGCAAATCACTCTTCTTATGAGAGTCGTAGCGCGAAGTGAGTTGCTCGCCGTAGACTGACAAATAGTAGTCATAGGCACTGTCAATTTTGGCCATAATCAGATCCCCTCCTTTCTTCCGTGAAATAATGCAGATTGCATCGGGGAAGTCGTAAGTTCTACCTTTATATAGGAAGCTTCCTTGCTACCCGAAGGTATAGTACGACCCAGTAAGTCCATTTATACACATTTATTATATTCCGGATTTGTCAATTCCGCAACAACTAAATAATAAGTAGGAAACGCTTGCAAACTACCATATTTTGTGGTAAATTCTGTGCAGAGAACTATTTTGGAAAAAGAGTTGACGCTTGACAATGATTGTGATATAGTGTTTAGGCTTGGAAATAGGTCTTTTTTTTATGCCTTTTTTTAAGGCGAGGCAACATTAAGAATTTAAACGGAGGTGGAAGTTGTGCGTACAAGAATTACTTTAGCTTGCACAGAGTGCCAGCGTCGTAATTACAACATGACAAAGGACAAGAAAACTCATCCGGACAGAATGGAAACCAAGAAGTACTGTAGATTCTGCAAGGCTCATACAGTACACAAGGAAACCAAATAGTCCAAAGTCGAGTGAAGGAGTGAAGAGATGGGACAAACCGAAAACACAGAAAAGGCTCGCAAGACGAGTTGGTTTACCGGTCTGAAGGCAGAGTTCAATAAGATTATCTGGCCTGATCAGAAATCACTTGTAAGACAGACTGTTGCGGTAGTTGCTGTTTCAGTGGTTACCGGATTGATTATCGCACTGCTGGATTGGCTGATTCAGCATGGCGTGAATTTCCTAGTTGGATTGAGTTTTTAATGGAGGCATGTGATTATGGCAGAGGCTAACTGGTATGTTGCTCATACCTATTCGGGATATGAGAACAAGGTCAAGGCAAACATTGATAAGACAATTGAGAACAGACATCTTGAAGATCAGATTTTGGAAGTCCGTGTACCGATGGAGGAAGTTATCGAGGTCAAGAACGGAGTGAAGAAACAGGTTTCCAAGAAGATGTTTCCGGGCTATGTACTGATTCATATGATTATGAATGATGATACATGGTACGTTGTTAGAAATACCAGAGGCGTCACCGGATTCGTTGGTCCGGGAAGCAAGCCCGTACCCCTGACAGATGCCGAGATGAGATCTTTGGGTATCAAGTCCGAAAATGTTGTAGTTGATTTCGAGGAGGGCGACATGATTGTTGTTCTCGGTGGTGTATGGAAGGATACCACAGGAGTGATCACTTCAATGAATCATCACAAACAGACAGTTACTATCAATGTAGAACTGTTCGGTCGCGAAACACCGGTAGAAGTAAGTTTCGCAGATGTTAAGAAAACAAATTAAGGAGGCAAATTCCAAATGGCAAAAAAAGTAGAAGGATACATTAAACTGCAGATTCCTGCCGGAAAGGCAACCCCTGCTCCTCCAGTTGGACCGGCTCTTGGTCAGCACGGTGTCAACATCGTGGAGTTCACAAAGCAGTTTAATGCAAAGACAGCCGATCAGGGCGACTTAATTATCCCTGTAGTAATTACCGTATATGCAGACAGAAGTTTTAGCTTTGTAACCAAGACCCCGCCTGCTCCGGTATTGATTAAGAAAGCATGTGGCATCAAGTCCGGTTCCGGAGCTCCGAACAAGACCAAGGTTGCCAAGATTACCAAAGCACAGGTTCAGGAAATTGCAGAGCTTAAGATGCCTGACTTGAACGCAGCTTCCCTTGAGGCAGCTATGAGCATGATCGCAGGTACTGCAAGATCTATGGGTGTTGAAGTGGTTGATTAATCGCTTCGCAATTTGAACTTATGTCAACAAAGTGGGAGGGTCCTCTCCCGATATTACCACCAGGAGGTTATTATTTCATGAAAAGAGGAAAGAAGTATCAAGACGCTGTTAAGGCATTTGACAAGACCGCTCAGTACGATGTGGCAGAGGCTATCGAGCTTGTTAAGAAGAATGCGACAGCAAAATTTGATGAGACAATCGAGCTTCATATCAGAACCGGTTGTGATGGACGTCATGCAGAGCAGCAGATCCGTGGCGCAGTTGTATTGCCGCACGGAACTGGTAAGACAGTTAGAGTATTGGTTTTCGCAAAGGGCGCGAAGTTGGATGAGGCACAGGCAGCAGGCGCTGACTATGTTGGCGGCGAGGAGTTGATCCCGAAGATTCAGAACGAGGGATGGTTGGACTTCGATGTTGTTGTAGCTACACCTGACATGATGGGCGTTGTTGGTCGCTTGGGACGTGTACTCGGACCTAAGGGCTTAATGCCGAACCCGAAAGCAGGAACTGTTACTATGGACGTTGCAAAGGCAGTTGCAGACATCAAAGCTGGTAAGATTGAGTACAGATTGGACAAAACAAATATTATCCATGTGCCAGTTGGAAAAGCATCCTTTACTGTTGAGCAGTTAACAGACAACTTCCAGTCTCTTATGGGTGCAATTAATAAAGCAAAACCTGCTAGCTTGAAGGGTCAGTACATTAAGAGTGCTACATTAACCTCTACAATGGGACCTGGCGTGAAGTTGAACGTCATCAAGATTACTCAGTAATCGGATAGCAGATTGGCAGTATCGTCTCAATTACTTGAGACGGTGCTGTTTACCAAATAAAGAGAATTATTTACCTAGACCTATCAAACGCCAAGCAAGTTTTGCGGAAAAGTAATTGACATCCGTAATTCAGTTTGATATAATTGCAAAGCATATTGCCGAAGACAGTAGGTGCCGCAAGGCGTAACTATGATACCTACCGAGGGATTTTTTATAGGTGGACAATCACCTTGAGAATGACTAATACCCCTCTGTCGTTTGGCAGAGGGGTTTCTTTGATCATACAGATCAGACCTCATGTCTTTTATGCGAAAATAAAATAAGGAGGTACGAATCGTGGCAAAAATCGAATTAAAACAGCCAATCATCCAGGAAATCTCTGATACTATCAAAGATGCCCAGTCAGTAGTAGTTGTTGACTACCGTGGACTTACCGTTGCTGAAGATACTCAGTTGCGTAAGCAGTTAAGAGAAGCTGGTGTTTCTTACAAGGTATACAAGAATACTTATGTAAGCCGCGCAGTGGAAGGAACTGACTTTGAGAGTTTGAGAGAAGTTCTTGAAGGACCGAGCGCTTTTGCTGTTTCTGCTGAGGATGCTACCGCACCGGCTCGTGTTCTTTCCGAGTTTGCGAAGAAAGCACCGAAGTTAGAGATTAAGGCAGGCGTTGTGGAAGGAACATTCTACGATGCAGAAGGAATGAAGGCAATCGCTGAAATCCCGAGCAGAGATGTTCTTGTATCCAGATTGCTTGGAAGCTTGCAGAGTCCTATCACAAATCTTGCTCGCGTTCTCAATCAGATCGCAGAGAATGGCGGCGCAGCCGATACAGCAGTAGAGGCAGCTCCGGCAGAAGAGGCTCCGGCTGAAGCCGCAGCTGAAGAGGCACCGGCAGCAGAAGCTCCTGCAGAGGAAGCAGCAGAAGAAGCTCCGGCAGCTGAGGAAGCTCCTGCAACTGAGGAGTAATCCGCAGTTTTTATGAAATCGGGCATAGCCCATCATCAAACAAATCTATTAAATGGAGGAAAATAATAATGGCAAAGTTAACAACAGCTGAGTTTATCGAAGCTATCAAAGAGTTAAGCGTTTTAGAGTTGAATGACCTTGTAAAGGCATGTGAAGAAGAGTTTGGCGTTTCTGCAGCAGCAGGTGTTGTAGTTGCAGCAGCAGGTCCTGCAGCTGGAGCAGCAGCAGAAGAGAAGACTGAGTTCGACGTTGAGTTGACAGCTGGTGCTGGTGTACCGGTTATCAAGGCTGTTCGTGAGATCACCGGTCTTGGACTTAAGGAAGCTAAGGATCTTGTTACCGCAGCTCCTAAGGTTGTTAAGGAAGGCGTTTCCAAGGAAGAAGCTGAGTCTATCAAGAAGCAGCTTGAGGAAGCAGGCGCAACTGTTACTATTAAGTAATCTGTGCGTAAGCAACGAGAAGCATAATGAAAGTAAGAAGAACCCGTGGCCGAATTTATTCGAGCTGCGGGTTCTTTTTGCTTTCATGGATGCGGCGACTGCCGCATCAGCCCGCAAGATATTGCGGGCCTGCTTCGAGAATGTGTCGCAAAAAGTTTAAACACGTTAAAAAGTACTTGCATTCTCGACCGGCTTGTTGTATAGTATAGGTTGCATTATTGTGGTGCAATAGGCCATACCACGCTCTTTTTTAGGTCAAAAGCCTTGAAATAAGCGGATTTAGGCATGGTCGTGCATGACGAGAAAGCATGGTTGAGAGAATCCACAAGATGTAGATTTTGTGATAATTTTTTCAACATTATCTAGAAAAACGAGAGGTGAAACGTCGATGGAGAAAAACAGAATACGTCCAGTCAAGGCTGGAAAAGGCATGCGTATGAGTTATTCGAGACAAAAAGAGGTTTTGGAAATGCCAAACCTGATCGAGGTTCAGAAGGATTCCTATAGGTGGTTTCTGGAAGAAGGCTTGAAGGAAGCATTTGCAGATATCTCTCCGATCGCTGATTACAGTGGTCATTTGAGCTTGGAATTTGTTGATTTTACATTGTGCGAAGACGATGTAAAATACACAATTCCGGAGTGCAAAGAGCGCGATGCAACATATGCAGCTCCTTTGAAGGTCAAGGTTAGACTTCACAACAAAGAGACAGATGAGATCAACGAGCATGAGATTTTCATGGGTGATCTTCCTCTGATGACAGAGACCGGTACATTCGTAATTAACGGTGCGGAGCGAGTAATCGTTAGCCAGTTAGTTCGTTCTCCGGGCATCTATTATGGCATTGCTCACGATAAGGTTGGTAAGACCCTGTATTCTTGTACCGTAATTCCGAACCGTGGTGCATGGTTAGAGTATGAGACAGATTCCAACGATGTTTTCAGCGTTCGAGTAGATAGAACACGTAAGGTGCCGATTACGGTATTGTTACGTGCGCTTGGTGTGGGAACAAACCAGGAGATTTTGGATATGTTCGGTGAGGAACCGAAGATTCTCGCATCTTTTGCAAAGGACCCGGCAATTACAGAGAAGGAGCCTCAGGGAAGCTTTGAGGCAGGTCTTCTTGAGTTATACAAGAAAATCCGTCCGGGCGAGCCGCTTTCTGTTGAGAGTGCGGAGAGCCTTATCACAGCAATGTTTTTCGACCCGAGAAGATACGATTTGGCGAAGGTTGGACGTTATAAGTTCAACAAGAAGCTGGCGCTCAAAAATCGTATCAACGGACATGTTCTCGCAGAGGATGTGGTTGACCCTACAACGGGTGAGGTGATTGCAGAGAAGGGAACAACTGTTTCCAGAGATCTGGCAGAGACCATTCAGAATGCTGCCGTTCCTGCAGTTTGGATTCAGACAGAGACACGCAACGTGAAGGTTCTTTCTTCCATGATGGTAGACATCAAGACCTGGATTCCGGAGATTGAGGATCCGCGTGAGTTGGGCGTTACAGAGCTTGTTTATTATCCGGTTCTCGCTCAGATTATGGAAGAGTACGATTCTCTGGAGGATCGCAAGGAGGCAATCAAGCACGAGATCGCTGATTTGATTCCGAAACACATTACAAAAGAGGATATCTTCGCATCCATCAACTATAATATGCACCTTGAGTGGGGTATCGGACATGATGACGATATCGACCACTTGGGCAACAGACGTATTCGTGCGGTCGGTGAGTTGTTACAGAACCAGTACCGTATTGGACTTTCCCGTCTTGAGAGAGTTGTTCGCGAGAGAATGACCACTCAGGATCTGGAGGGAATTTCACCTCAGAGCTTAATAAATATCAAACCTGTAACTGCAGCGGTTAAGGAGTTCTTCGGATCTTCCCAGCTGTCACAGTTCATGGATCAGAACAACCCACTTGGTGAGTTGACTCATAAGAGACGTTTATCAGCACTTGGTCCCGGCGGTCTTTCCAGAGATCGTGCAGGATTCGAGGTTCGAGATGTACATTATAGCCACTATGGACGTATGTGCCCGATTGAGACCCCGGAAGGTCCTAACATCGGTTTGATCAACTCCCTTGCATGCTACGCAAGAATCAATGAGTACGGATTCGTTGAGGCTCCGTACCGCAAGATTGACCACAGCGATCCAAAGAATCCGGTGGTTACCGACGAAGTTGTGTACATGACCGCCGATGAAGAGGATAATTACCATGTAGCACAGGCGAATGAGAAACTGGATGCCGAGGGACACTTTGTCCGTACTTCCGTATCCGGTCGTTACCGTGAGGAGACCCAGGAGTACGACAGAACTGCATTCGATTACATGGATGTATCTCCGAAGATGGTGTTCTCAGTGGCTACCGCATTGATTCCATTCCTGCAGAACGACGATGCGAACCGTGCCCTCATGGGATCCAACATGCAGCGTCAGGCAGTTCCGCTTCTTACAACCGAGGCTCCTGTTGTGGGAACCGGTATGGAGACAAAGGCAGCGGTCGACTCCGGTGTATGTGTGGTGGCAAAGGCAGCAGGTACCGTGTTGAGTTCTGAATCAAACCGTATCGTCATCAAGGAAGAGGACGGAACAAAGCGCGAGTATATTTTGACAAAATTTGCACGTTCCAACCAGTCCAACTGCTACAATCAGAGACCGATTGTGTTCAAAGGACAGAAGGTTGAGGCTGGCGAGGTTATCGCAGATGGTCCTTCCACCTCACAGGGAGAATTGGCTCTTGGTAAGAACCCGTTGATTGGTTTCATGACCTGGGAAGGCTACAACTACGAGGACGCAGTTCTTCTTAGCGAGAGATTGGTGGAGTATGATGTATACACCTCCATCCATATCGAGGAGTACGAGGTAGAGTCCCGGGATACCAAGCTTGGACCGGAGGAGATTACCCGCGATGTTCCGGGCGTCGGCGATGATGCACTGAAGGATCTGGACGAGAGAGGTATCATCCGTGTCGGAGCGGAGGTTCGCGCCGGAGATATTTTGGTTGGTAAGGTTACTCCGAAGGGCGAGACAGAGCTCACCGCAGAAGAGAGATTGCTCCGCGCAATTTTCGGTGAAAAAGCGAGAGAAGTGCGTGATACTTCCCTTAAGGTGCCTCATGGAGCATACGGTATCGTTGTGGATGCCAAGGTATTCACACGCGAGAACGGAGATGAGTTGAACCCCGGTGTCAATCAGGCTGTTCGCATCTACATCGCACAGAAGAGAAAGATCTCTGTGGGTGATAAGATGGCTGGTCGTCACGGTAACAAGGGTGTCGTTTCCCGCGTGCTTCCGGTGGAGGATATGCCATTCCTTCCAAACGGTCGCCCGCTGGACATCGTTTTGAATCCGTTGGGTGTGCCTTCCCGTATGAATATCGGTCAGGTTTTGGAAATTCACTTGAGTCTTGCTGCAAAGGCTCTTGGATTCAATATCGAGACTCCGGTATTTGACGGCGCAAAGGAAATTGATATCCAGGATACCCTGGAACTTGCAAACGATTATGTAAATATGCCGTTTGATGCAGAAGAAGCAGCAGATGGAGAAGAGAATTTCTACGATAAGTACAAGGACACTCTGAATGCGGATGTGATGAGCTATCTGTCAGAGAATAGAGAGCACAGAGCATTGTGGAAGGGAGTTCCCCTTTCCCGCGATGGTAAAGTTCAGTTGCGTGACGGTAGAACCGGTGAGTATTTTGACGGACGCGTTACCATTGGACACATGCATTACCTGAAACTGCATCACTTGGTTGACGATAAGATTCACGCTCGTTCAACCGGTCCTTACTCATTAGTAACGCAGCAGCCACTTGGTGGTAAAGCACAGTTCGGTGGTCAGCGTTTCGGTGAGATGGAAGTTTGGGCGCTGGAAGCATACGGCGCAGCATACACCTTGCAGGAGATCTTGACTGTGAAGTCCGACGATGTGGTTGGGCGTGTTAAGACCTACGAGGCAATCATTAAGGGCGATAACATTCCTGAACCGGGTATTCCGGAGTCATTCAAGGTACTCTTGAAGGAGCTTCAGTCACTTGGTTTGGATGTGAAGGTTCTTGATGAGGACCGCAACGAGGTCGAACTTATCGAGACGAGCGAATATGGTAATACCGATCTCAATGCGATTCTTGGCAATGACAAGAACTTTGCATTTGAGGACAGTGAGTCATTTGAGCAGCACGGCTTTACCAGACAGGAGTTTGACGAAGAGAGCGAAGAACTCGTGGACAGTGAAGTAGAGACTGACGAGGACGATGATTTTTACGATGACGCGGAGGCGTTTGACGAGGATGATTCGTTCGATGAAGAATAATTAGAAAGGGAGTGCCATAAATGCCAGAAAATAATAATGTTGAGACAAACCAGGCAATGCAGTTTGATGCAATCCAAATTGGACTTGCATCACCTGAGAAGATCCGCGAGTGGTCTCACGGCGAGGTAAAAAAGCCGGAGACAATCAACTACAGAACTTTGAAGCCTGAAAAGGATGGTCTGTTCTGTGAGAAGATTTTCGGACCTACCAAGGACTGGGAATGTCATTGTGGTAAATACAAGAAAATCCGCTATAAGGGCGTTGTCTGCGATCGCTGTGGAGTTGAGATCACAAAGTCAAGCGTTCGTAGAGAGCGTATGGGACACATCGAGCTGGCAGCTCCTGTTTCTCATATTTGGTATTTCAAGGGTATCCCGTCACGTATGGGACTTCTCCTTGACTTATCTCCCCGCGTACTTGAGAGAGTGCTTTACTTTGCAGCATATATCGTATTGGACGCAGGGGATACTTCGCTTGGTTACAAGCAGGTTCTCTCTGAGAATGAGTATCAGGATGCAAGAGAGCAGTATGGTAATGCATTCCGCGTAGGAATGGGTGCGGAAGCTATCCGCGAGCTGCTCCAGGCAATCGATCTCGAGAAGGATTCGGAAGATCTCAAGGCGGAACTTGAGACTGCAACCGGCCAGAAGAGAGCTCGTATTATCAAGAGACTTGAGGTGGTGGAAGCATTCCGCGAGTCAGGAAACAAGCCGGAGTGGATGGTAATGACCGTTATCCCGGTTATTCCGCCGGATCTTCGCCCTATGGTTCAGTTGGATGGTGGACGTTTTGCTACCTCCGATTTGAACGATCTGTACAGAAGAATTATCAACCGTAACAACCGTTTGAGAAAACTCCTTGACCTGGGAGCGCCGGACATCATTGTTCGCAATGAAAAGCGTATGCTTCAGGAAGCGGTTGACGCATTGATCGATAACGGTCGTCGTGGCCGTCCGGTTACCGGACCCGGAAACAGAGCGCTGAAATCTCTGTCCGATATGCTGAAAGGTAAGGGGGGACGTTTCCGTCAGAACTTGCTTGGTAAGCGTGTTGACTACTCCGGACGTTCCGTTATCTGTGTAGAGCCAAAGCTGAAAATTTATCAGTGCGGTCTGCCGAAGGAGATGGCAATCGAATTGTTCAAGCCTTTCGTTATGAAGGAGCTTGCCGCTAACGGAACCGCACACAATATTAAGAGTGCCAAGAAGATGGTTGAGAGACTTCAGCCGGAGGTATGGGACGTTCTTGAGGACGTCATCAAAGAGCATCCGGTTATGTTGAACCGTGCTCCAACACTTCACCGTTTGGGAATCCAGGCATTCGAGCCAATCCTTGTAGAAGGAAAGGCAATCAAGCTTCATCCGTTGGTATGTACGGCATTCAACGCCGACTTCGACGGAGACCAGATGGCAGTACATCTTCCGCTGTCTGTGGAAGCTCAGGCAGAGTGCCGCTTCATGCTGCTGTCACCGAACAACCTGCTGAAGCCCTCCGATGGAGGTCTTGTGGCTGTTCCTTCACAGGATATGATTCTGGGTGTTTACTATCTGACCATGAGAAAACTGGCGGATTACCAGAATGATCCGAAGATGGTGGCAAAGGCATCTTCCGACACTGTTTACAACGATGTGGAAGAGCTCAAGAAGCTGACCACTCCGGACGCAAAAACCGGAAAAGCGAAGGTTGGAATGTATGATCTGATCTGGTTTGAGGATGTGGACGACAATAACCGCCGCATTCTCTGCAAGCCGATGGATTTGTTCGGATATCGTTTCGGCAGTGAGAATCTTGCTCTTCTCGCATACGAGAATAAAGAGATCACATTGCATCAGACAATCTATGTACACCGCACGGTTACCCTTGAGGATGGTACCGAGGTTTCCGGATTTGTTCCGACTACCGTGGGCTTGATTATCTTCAATGAGAACATTCCGCAGGATTTGGGATTTGTAGATCGCTCCACTCCGGAAAACGCATTGAGATATGAAGTGGACTTCCATGTGGGCAAGAAGCAGATTAAGCAGATCCTTGAAAAAGTAATCAATACACACGGAGCAACAAGAACCGCTGAAGTGTTGGATAACGTCAAGGCCATGGGCTACAAGTATTCTACCCAGGCGGCTATGACCGTATCAATCTCCGATATGACCGTGCCGCCCCAGAAACCTCAGATGATCGAGGATGCACAGAATACGGTTGACCGTATTACCAAGCAGTATAAGCGTGGTTTGATCACAGATGAAGAGCGCTATAAGGAGGTTGTAGAGACCTGGAAGGAGACGGACGATGAGCTGACACATGCGCTTCTCTCCGGACTTGACAAGTACAACAACATCTTTATGATGGCTGATTCCGGAGCCCGTGGTTCCGATAAGCAGATTAAGCAGCTTGCAGGTATGCGTGGTTTGATGGCTGATACAACCGGTAGAACCATCGAGTTGCCGATTAAGTCAAACTTCCGTGAAGGTCTTGATGTATTGGAGTACTTCATGTCCGCACACGGTGCTCGTAAGGGACTTTCCGATACGGCACTCCGTACGGCTGACTCCGGATATTTGACCAGACGTCTGGTTGACGTATCACAGCATATTATCGTTCGTGAGTCCGATTGCTGTGCGGGAACAAGCCGTGAGATTCCGGGAATGGTAGTTAAGGCATTCATGGAGGGTCGCGAGGAGATCGAGAGCCTTCAGGAGAGAATCACCGGACGTTTCTCATGTGAGACCATTTGCGACAAGGATGGCAACGTCATTGTCAAGGCAAATCATATGATTACACCGAAGCGTGCAGCCAACATTGTGAACAAGGGCGTGGATAAGGATGGAAATCCGATTCAGTCTGTCAAGATTCGTACCGTATTGACCTGCCGCTCTCACATGGGCGTATGTGCAAAGTGTTACGGTGCAAACATGGCTACCGGCCAGGCAGTTCAGGTTGGTGAAGCGGTAGGTATCATCGCAGCACAGTCCATCGGTGAGCCTGGTACACAGCTTACCATGAGAACCTTCCATACCGGTGGTGTTGCCGGTAACGATATCACACAGGGTCTTCCCCGTGTCGAGGAAATTTTCGAGGCGCGTAAGCCGAAGGGACTTGCAATTATCACCGAGTTCGGTGGCGTTGCGACCATCAAGGATACCAAGAAAAAGCGTGAGATTGTTGTCACCAACAACGAGACAGGCGAGAGCAAGGCGTACCTGATTCCTTACGGATCCAGAATCAAGGTGATGGACGGTGCGGTGCTTGAGGCCGGTGACGAGCTGACCGAAGGTTCTGTAAACCCGCATGATATCCTCAAGATTAAGGGCGTTCGTGCCGTTCAGGATTACATGCTCCGCGAAGTGCAGCGTGTATACCGTCTGCAGGGTGTAGAAATCAATGATAAGCATATCGAAGTTATCGTTCGTCAGTGTCTCCAGAAGATTCGTGTCGAGGAGAACGGAGATTCCGGACTTCTTCCGGGAAGCATGGTCGATGCGCTTGACTTTATGGAATTGAATGAGCAGTTAGAGGCAGAGGGCAAGGAACTTGCAGTGGGAACCCAGGTTCTCTTGGGTATCACAAAGGCATCACTTGCCACCAACTCCTTCCTTTCAGCTGCATCCTTCCAGGAGACCACCAAGGTTCTTACCGAGGCGGCTATCAAGGGCAAGGTTGACCCGCTCATCGGTATGAAGGAAAACGTAATTATCGGTAAGTTGATTCCTGCCGGAACCGGTATGAAGAGATACCGTGATATCAAGCTTGACAGCGACGTGAATGCAGAAGATGAGATTTCATTCGATGATTTCGATGACTTCGCAGAAACCGACCTAGTAGATGTTGTGGAGGAAGGCTCCGACGAGGAGTGATTTTCGAGAGAGCAGGGATGCTCTTAACGAATAGTAGTAAACAAAAAGAGAAACCATGGATGCACTGTGGTTTCTCTTTTTTACGATGTAGACTTGGAGAAAAAAATGAAATTATTAGCAAAAAATACTTCGCGGCGCATTTTATTGGCTATGATTTTTATAGTAATGAATATTGTCGGTTGCGGTGCCGCCGAGGAGAAGAGCGTGTTTGGCGAAAGCACACAGGCACAGTCGGAAACATCGCAGGTGAAGGCTGCATCGGATGAGACAAAGGATGTGACGCCTCCGGTTCTCACTGGGGTGCAGGACTACAATATTATACAGGGGGAGGAAATTGCATTCCTGGAGAATGTGTCTGCCACCGATGAGACAGACGGACAAGTGCAGGTGAGTATTGACCTTGGAGAATATAACCCCGAATGTGCAGGAACGTACATTGTGACGTTTCGCGCAAAGGACGTGGCAGGAAATGAGACATCGGAGGACAGCCGGGTAGTGGTGGAGCCAAAGCTGATTGTAGTCAGTGCCGGAAAACAGATTCTCGGAACAGAAAGTTTTGAAATGTATGTGGGGGAGGCGTTTGATCCCATGGCAGGAATTGCACTTTCCGATGCTTTTTCAAGCGATGCTCAGGTGGAAGTGGACACTTCCAGGTTGGACACTTCGAAGGAGGGAGTGTATTCTGTGGTTTATCGCGCCGAAAATTTACGCGGGCAAACGGTGCAGGTGAACCGACAGGTTGTGGTGAAGCATGTGCCGGTTATGTATACGCTGCAGGGCGGAACAGCCAGTTGGGATGTGGCCGGAATTGAAGGACAACCATACCTGGTGTGTGTGAATCGTCTGATGAACACGGTCACTGTATATGGAAAGGATGAGAACGGAAATTACACGGTACCGGTAACGGCAATGGTATGCAGTGTGGGGCGCGAAGGAGAGGAGACTCCCACAGGTACCTATGTGACATCAAATCGTTACGACTGGAGATTGCTTGTGGACGGAACCTGGGGAAGATATGCCATCCGCGTACACGGAAGCATTTTGTTCCATTCGGTTCCATACTTTACACCGAATGCCGGAGATATTGAGTATGAGGAATTCAACAAGCTCGGCAGCCCGGCCAGTCTTGGGTGCATCCGCCTGCAGGACAAGGATATTTACTGGCTCTATGCCAATTGCCCCACAGGCTTTGTGACGGTTATCTATGACGATGCAGCAATCGCAGGCCCCCTGGGTAAACCGACTGCTCCGATTATTGACGTGAGCAATGAAGAATTGCGCGGATGGGATCCCACGGACCCGGGAAGGCCCCAACAGTGATTTTTTCAAGGATGCTTGTCCAAACACTTTAAAACAAATGCTTGACAAAAAGTCAGAAAATTTATATAATGCTTTAGCGTGCATTAAAGCGCGCAAAAATAAATCTACAGGAGGTGAAAATAATGCCAACATTCAACCAGTTAGTAAGAAAGGGACGTCAGACTGCAGTTAAGAAGTCTACCGCACCAGCTCTTCAGAGAAGCTACAACTCTCTTCAGAAGAAGCCGATCAACGCATCTTCTCCACAGAAGCGTGGTGTTTGTACCGCTGTTAAGACAGCTACCCCTAAAAAGCCTAACTCAGCTCTTAGAAAGATCGCCAGAGTACGTCTTTCCAACGGAATCGAAGTAACATCTTACATTCCGGGAGAAGGTCACAACCTTCAGGAGCATAGCGTTGTTCTGATCCGTGGTGGCCGTGTAAAGGATTTACCAGGTACACGTTACCACATCATCCGTGGTACCTTGGATACCGCTGGTGTTGCTAACAGAAAGCAGGCTCGTTCTAAGTACGGCGCTAAGAGACCTAAGGCTGCTAAATAATTTATTTAGCGAACAATAGTATCACAAACAGAGCTATTGTAGAGTGTTGGGATTATTTTTCAGATACACCAGCACGAACACATTAGAGAGACACATGTGAGTACCGAAGAATTAACCAAAATTTAGTTAAGGAGGGAAGTAACGTGCCACGTAAAGGACATACTCAGAAAAGAGACGTTTTAGCAGATCCATTGTACAACAACAAAGTGGTTACCAAGCTTATCAACAACATTATGTTTGATGGTAAGAAGGGTGTAGCTCAGAAGATTGTTTACGGTGCATTTGCAAGAGTAGAAGAGAAGACAGGAAGACCTGCGCTTGAAGTATTTGAGGAGGCTATGAACAACGTTATGCCGGCTCTTGAAGTTAAGGCAAGACGTATTGGTGGAGCTACCTATCAGGTACCGATCGAGGTTCGTCCTGATCGTCGTCAGGCATTAGCTCTTCGCTGGTTAACCACTTTCTCACGCGCTAGAGGTGAGAAGACCCAGGAAGAAAGACTGGCTAATGAGATTATGGATGCAGCAAACAATACCGGTGCAGCCGTAAAGAGAAAAGAAGACATGCACAAAATGGCAGAAGCAAACAAGGCATTCGCTCACTATCGTTTCTAATAAGAAAACATTTTGGCGAATGTGTTGCGCGTAAGCGTGCAATACTTGTGTATATGACCGAACAAATATAGGAGGAAAAAACCTTGGCTGGAAGAGAATATCCACTTGAGAGAACCAGAAATATCGGAATTATGGCTCATATCGATGCCGGTAAGACCACATTGACCGAGCGTATTCTGTATTACACTGGTGTAAATTATAAAATCGGTGATACTCATGAAGGTACTGCAACCATGGACTGGATGGAGCAGGAACAGGAAAGAGGTATTACCATTACTTCAGCCGCTACAACCTGTCATTGGACTCTTGAAAAAGAGACAAAGCCGATGCCGGGAGCACTTGAGCATCGTATCAATATTATCGATACTCCTGGACACGTAGACTTTACGGTTGAGGTTGAGCGTTCCCTTCGTGTATTGGACGGCGCCGTTGGTGTCTTCTGTGCAAAGGGTGGTGTTGAGCCTCAGTCAGAGAACGTATGGCGTCAGGCTGACACTTATAATGTACCTCGTATGGCATTCATCAATAAGATGGATATCTTAGGTGCAAACTTCTACGGAGCTGTTGAGCAGATTCGTACCAGATTAGGAAAAAATGCAATCGTTCTTCAGTTGCCAATCGGTAAGGAAGACGATTTCAAGGGAATCATCGACTTGTTCGAGATGAAGGCATATATCTACAATGATGATAAGGGTGATGACATCACCGTTACTGATGATCTTGGAGATATGGCTGATCAGGCAGCAGAGTATCGCAACGAGCTGATTGAGAAAATCTGCGAGTTGGATGATGACCTGATGATGATGTACCTTGAAGGAGAAGAGCCCACCGTTGACCAGATGAAGGCAGTTCTTCGTAAGGCAACTTGCGAATGTACCGCAGTTCCTGTATGTTGCGGTTCCGCATATCGTAACAAGGGTGTTCAGAAGCTTCTGGATGCAATCCTTGAGTATATGCCGGCTCCTACAGACATCCCTGCTATCAAGGGTGTTGACCTTGAAGGAAACGAAGTTGAGAAGCACTCATCCGATGATGAGCCATTCGCAGCTTTGGCATTCAAGATTATGACAGATCCATTTGTAGGTAAGCTTGCTTACTTCCGTGTATATTCAGGTACATGTAAGTCTGGATCATATGTATTAAACGCAACAAAGGATAAGAAGGAGCGTGTTGGACGTATCCTTCAGATGCATGCAAACAAGAGAGCGGAGTTAGACATTGTTTACTCCGGAGATATCGCGGCAGCAGTTGGATTTAAGTTCACTACTACCGGTGATACCATCTGTGATGATCAGCATCCGGTTATCCTTGAGTCCATGGAATTCCCGGAGCCGGTTATCGAGCTTGCAATTGAGCCGAAGACAAAAGCCGGTCAGGGTAAGATGGGTGAGGCTCTTGCCAAGTTGGCAGAAGAGGATCCTACATTCCGTGCTCACACTGACCAGGAAACAGGTCAGACAATTATCGCAGGTATGGGTGAGCTTCACTTGGAGATTATCGTAGACCGTCTTCTCCGTGAGTTCAAGGTAGAGGCAAACGTTGGTGCTCCTCAGGTAGCATACAAAGAGACCTTTACAAAGCCTGTTGATCAGGAATACAAATATGCAAAGCAGTCCGGTGGACGTGGACAGTACGGACACTGTAAAGTACGTTTCGAGCCGATGGATGCCAACGGTGACGAACTCTTCAAGTTCGACAGCGAGGTTGTCGGTGGTGCAATTCCGAAGGAATACATCCCGGCAGTTGGCGAGGGTATCGAGGAAGCTACTAAGGCCGGATCCCTTGGCGGATTCCCTGTAGTAGGCGTGCATGCGACTGTATACGATGGATCATACCATGAGGTAGACTCTTCTGAAATGGCATTCCACATTGCAGGATCTATGTGTTTCAAAGAGGCTATGCAGAAGGCTGCTCCGGTATTGCTTGAGCCGATTATGAAGGTTGAGGTTACCATGCCGGAAGAATACATGGGTGATGTTATCGGTGATATCAACTCACGTCGTGGACGTATCGAGGGTATGGATGACCTCGGCGGCGGCAAGATCGTTCGTGGATATGTTCCGCTTGCAGAGATGTTTGGATACTCTACAGACCTTCGTTCCAAGACTCAGGGTCGTGGTAACTACTCAATGTTCTTCGAGAAGTATGAGCCGGTTCCAAAGAACGTACAGGAGAAGGTTCTTTCTTCAAGAGAGAAATAATTTAAGAACTCAAATATAACTTGAAACTGCGGCGGTTATTTTGTATAATCAAAGCAGTGTCGGGTTATTAAAACCAAAACAAATCAAGCCCAAAGGGCAAAAAATTTAAGGAGGACGTTTCAAAATGGCAAAGGCTAAATTTGAAAGAACAAAAGCACATTGTAATATTGGTACCATCGGTCACGTAGATCATGGTAAAACTACTCTTACAGCTGCAATCACAAAGGTATTGGCTGAGAGAGTTGCTGGTAACGAGAAGGTAGACTTCGAGAACATCGATAAGGCTCCGGAAGAGAGAGAGCGTGGTATTACCATTTCTACCGCTCACGTTGAGTACCAGACAGAGAAGAGACATTACGCACACGTTGACTGCCCGGGACATGCTGACTACGTTAAGAACATGATCACCGGTGCTGCTCAGATGGATGGTGCTATCCTCGTAGTAGCTGCTACTGACGGTGTTATGGCTCAGACAAAGGAGCACATCCTTCTGTCTCGTCAGGTAGGTGTACCTTACATCGTTGTATTCATGAACAAGTGTGATATGGTTGATGATCCGGAACTTCTTGAGTTAGTAGAGATGGAAATCACCGAGCAGTTGGAAGAGTACGATTTCACCGGATGCCCGATCATCCAGGGTTCTGCTCTTAAGGCTCTTGAGGATCCGATGGGACCTTGGGGAGACAAGATCATGGAGCTTATGGATACCGTTGATTCTTATATCCCGGATCCTCAGCGTGATACAGATAAGCCTTTCCTTATGCCTGTAGAGGACGTATTCACTATTACCGGACGTGGTACTGTAGCAACCGGTAGAGTAGAGCGTGGTACCCTTCACTTGAATGAGGAACTTGAGATCGTTGGTATCAAGGAAGAGACTCAGAAGACCGTTGTAACCGGTATCGAGATGTTCCGTAAGATGCTTGACGAGGCTCAGGCTGGTGATAACATCGGAGCACTTCTTCGTGGTATCAACCGTGACCAGATCGTTCGTGGACAGATCCTTGCTAAGCCGGGAACAGTTACCTGCCACACCAAGTTTACTGCTCAGGTTTACGTATTGACCAAGGACGAAGGTGGACGTCATACTCCATTCTTCAACAACTATCGTCCTCAGTTCTACTTCAGAACAACAGACGTTACCGGTGTATGTAACTTACCGGCTGGTACTGAGATGTGCATGCCTGGCGATAACATCGAGATGACCATCGAGCTCATCCATCCGATCGCTATGGAGCAGGGTCTTACATTCGCTATCCGTGAGGGTGGACGTACTGTAGGTTCAGGCCGTGTAGCTCAGATCATCGAGTAATTTCAATTGATAGTGTCACAAAGCTAGTAAAATCAAGGCTTTCCGTGTTTTAACACGGGGAGCCTTTTTTTCGTTTGTACGTAAAAAATTTTGATTAGTGGCTCCAAAATGGCTCCATGATACGTGGTGATACTCGTGTTCGTCAATCTTGAATAGGTCGAACAATTAGCAATACTTAAATTTTATTGACAGAATGATGGATCAAGGGGACCTCGTTGAGTGGTTCCTTTTTTCGTCATACAGTACTATAATAGATTTGTTTAGAAAATAGGAATATTATGAATAGTTGAAAGGGACTGTTGCAAAAGTAGCTAATTGCGCTGCTTATACAACAGTCCCTCTTAATATTAGTATAGACCATTATATTTTGGAAGTGGATATTTTTTCATACTCTTTACACCGTGCAAGAAAAGCTTTGGCAGATGAGGTTAAGTGCAGGCGTGACGACAGGTATGCGTAATTTGCATATAACCGGGCTGCAGTATCGAAAATGGAAGCGCTTAAGTACTTGCTGAGTATGAGTTTCACGAAGATTAATAAAGAACTAAATTTATGAAAAATAATATTGTTGAAACTTTTTATCCTAATACTTCATCAAACAATATGAGGATAGAAATTGTATGCGATTTTGTTTGGATAAAATAGAACCTATGACATAGGGTATCACATATGAAAGGAGAAAGCACGGAGTACATGAGTAAGAATATTGCAGTATTTAATAATACCACAGGCGTAGCAGAAAGTATGAAATCTTTGTTTGCGGGAGAGGGATTGAGTATGATAAAGGCTGCCTCGCTGAATGAACTATTATTGCTGATAAAACACGACAATATCCACTTGATTCTTATGGATTTGGAATTAGAAGGAGGTGGCTTGGGGTATGGTATAGAAATAATTCAACTTATTAGGAGGTGTACTGTTATTCCCGTAATAGTGATATCAGCACAGACTGCAGAAACTGCTAAAATTATGTCATTGAATGTAGGGGCAGATGATTATGTAACAGCTTATGACAGTCCATTGGTTTTATTGGCAAGAGTAAAAGCGCAGTTGCGTAGATATATAGAATTAAATACTCTTTTTGAAAGTTTTGGGAATATATATAGAATAGGTGATTTAGTATTAGATGATAATATCCATGCTGTAATGGTTGGGGGCAAAAATGTTAAAATGACACCTATAGAATATAAAATACTACGTCTGCTGATACAGGAGCAAGGAAAAGTTTTGACCATTAATGAGATATATGAAAGGATTTGGCAAATGCAAGCACTTGATGCTAAGAATATTATTGCGGTACATATTCGTCATGTTCGTGAAAAGATAGAAAAAAATCCCAAGGAACCTAAATATATAACTGTAGTTCGTGGCTTAGGATATAAAGTTGGATAATGAAGGAGAGAGATGCTGTCAGAATGTGAAAGGAAATGCTGGTGACATTGTTGCCATGATGCTTTTATGATATGATAGAAAAAAGGACAAATGACGGGGTGATGACGTGCAGGTTTTAGGATTTATGAAGAAAAAGAGTAATGAAGAAATCGTGGAGGAAGTAATATTGGAACAATATAAGCAGTATTATCGATTGGCATATAGCTATGTTCATAATGACGCTGATGCTGAAGATATTGTGCAAAACGGTGCATATAAAGCCTTGCGTAGTAGCAATACATTACGAAATCCTGAATATGCAAAGAATTGGGTATATCGTATTATGTTAAATGAGATATTTAACTTTTTACGACAGCCCAAAGCGGTGTCATACGAATATATGCAGGAAGAAATGGGGATGGAGGCAGAACATGTTGAAGACACATACACAGATATTGATTTGCAGACAGCTTTGGATTCTCTTCCGGAACAGGACAAGGCAATTATAGTGATGAAATTTTTGGAGGACAAAAAACTGGAAGAGATAGCGGATATCCTCAATGAAAATATAAATACGATAAAAAGCCGTTTATATCGCAGTATGAAAAAGCTTCGTATCAGATTAGAATAGGCGAAATGGAGAAAAAATTATGAAAGATAACATTATTAATTTTGAACAGCAATGTGAACAGTCGAAGAAGGGCTTACACTCCTTGCAGAAAGAATATATGCAACCAACGATGTCTGAAGAACAGCTAAGCAGGCTGAAAATGAAAATGGAAGAGGCAAAATGCGAAAATCGTAAAGAAAGAAGAAATGCACGTATTACAAGAATTGCTGCAACAGCGGCAGCATTGGTAATTGCATTTATAACTTTGCCAAATCTGTCCCCTACCATTGCATATGCTATGGAACAGATGCCGATTCTTGGCCGTTTTGTAAAGGTTGTAACCTTCCGTAATTATGAGTATGAGGATGAACAGCATAAGGCAGAGTTGGATATTCCTGAAATTGTGATAGATGATCAGCTTCAGGATGAACGGATCCGAAGTGTATTGGAGGATACAACGAATGAAATGAATTCTGAAATTCAGAAGCTTTCCAATGAATTATTGGATGAATTTGTAAGTTATATGCAGGATGAGTTGGGATATAAGGAGCTTATTGTTAAGAGTGAAGTTGTGACAACTACGCAGGAGTATTTTACCTTAAAACTGTCTTGTTACCAAAGTGAGGCAAGCGGATATGAATGGGCTTATTTTTATACCATTGATTTGACTTCCGGTAAGCGATTACAGTTAAAAGATATATTTGCGGAAGGTGTGGATTACATTACTCCCATCAGTGAAAATATTAAAGAACAGATGCGGAGTCAGATGGAAAAAGATGAAAACATTTTATATTGGTTAGATGATGAAATGGAGGAAATGAATTTTCAGGCTATTACGGAAGAAACGGATTTTTATATTAACCAAAATAATGATGTGGTAATCTGTTTTAATGAAGGGGACGTGGCTCCTATGTATATGGGAATGATTGAATTTGAAATTCCGGCAGAAGTTTTAAAGGAGATCAGAAAATAATTTGGGGATGAAACGAAAGGCTTTCCGGCGATGGAGAGCTTTTTTGTTTTTAAATATTTTGGTGTTGAAGTTACATAGAGTAGATAAATATAGTATTTACTTGAAACAATTTTATGAGTTGGTACGTCTAAAGGATATAAGAAAATAGGGAAAGCAGTTCCCGGAAAGAGGTAAGGAATGAGTAAAAAAATATTAATGATGTTAGCTGTTTTAACTGTATGTGCAGGTGTTATGGTTGGATGTTCGAAAGGAAACGGAAAAGAGGATGCCAAAACTCCTGTGAGCATAATGCAGAGTGAAGTTATGGAGGAGGAACCGATGCCGCCAGAGAGTGATAAGAATAGTGTAGATGAAGATGTGTCGGAAGTAATAGGAAAAGTAGACGAAATAAAAGACTTTATGTTTATCATAACGGATGATGATAAGGTTAGTTATGCATTTACTTTTGAAGAGAAGCCGGAAGGTCTGGATAAGATTGCTGTAGGAGATACAGTACTTGTAACTTATACAGGTACGATATCAGAGGTTGATCCTTTTATGGGGAAGATTCTGTCGGTTGAGAAAAAGTAAGGAAGTTTTAAAAGCGGATAAGATACTTCTTCAGCCTTGTTACAATCGATTCTGAGAAGGTATCCGTTATAATGGTAGATAGCAATGCTGTTGGTTTGAGGATTGTATTCTGCGTGTACGATTTTCATGATTGTTATCCTTTCGTTTTTGTTTTAGAGGTAAAAGTCCATGGGCTCATTTTGGACTTGATAATTTTTTGAAATAAATGTAATAGTCACAAAATGTGATAGTTTTTGCAATGAAAAGCAATATAAAATATTTAAAATAACACAGTTTGTGATATGTTTGGTTGTGTTGCTACTATCATTGAATAATCCCGTAAATTCAGGCTTTTTAAGCATTTGAATGAGGATTTTGCAACAAAATTGCAAGGCATAATGCTGAATAATGCATGATAATGCAAGTTTCAGTAATGCAGCGAATCCAATTTAATAAGATTTTGCATCTAAGGACATTATCCAAGTGAAAACAAGGAAAGTGTCCTTTTTTGTGTTGTGGTCAAAAATTACAGGAAGAATACGATTGCAGAGCTGAAGAATACGATTATCGATCTGAAAGGAAAGTTGGCTGCGGTCACACAGGAACTGGCAGGATATAAGTCTGTTCGAAATCAGCTTTATGTATCAGAATTGGAGCAGGAGAATGACTATCTGAGAGGGAAACTTGAGAAGTACAATGCCGTGATTGAGAAGAATGATTTGAGGAGATATTTCCGGAAGCCGGCGGAACGAGATAGAGGCAGATAATTATGCTATAAGTGGTAGGGTTCATTAAGATGTAGAGGACGTCACAACCTATATTAGTGTCGTCCTCCTTATTAATTTCCATTTTTATGGTAATATATATCTGTTAGCTAAATTGAATTTGACGAGGAGGAACAGCATTGATGAATAATATATTAAAAATCGAAACAACATCGTTTTCCTTGCATATCATGGCTATGATATTTATGTTGTGCGACCATTTGTGGGGTACAATTATCAATGGAAATGACTGGTTGACTTGTATCGGCAGATTAACTTTCCCAATCTATGCATTTATGATTGTTGAAGGGTATTTTCATACAAAAGACTTCAAAAAATATGTGAAACGATTATTGCTGTTTGCTGTTGTTTCTGAGATTCCTTTTAACATTGCAATGGGAAGCAGTGTATTTTATCCCATCCATTAGAACGTTCTATGGACATTTCTAATTGCACTTGGCTTGATTCATTGGAATGAAAAAGTAAAAGAAAACAAACTTTGGAAGCGAATTATAATTGGTATCACAACACTTGCTGTTGCTTATATTGGTGGAATCATTACCTTTGTAGATTATTATAACGCTGGTATTCTTATGGTACTCACATTCTATTTTTTTAGAGGAAAAATGTGGTGGCATTATCTTGGGCAGTTGTTGTGTATGTGGTATATCAATATTGAATTGCTTGGTGGGTTTGGTTATGAGGTAGACCTATTCGGCACAACACAATTCATCACAAGGCAAGGATTTGCCCTGCTAGCATTGATACCGATATGGTTGTATAGAGGGAAGCAAGGATATCATAATAAGATACTGCAATATGGTTACTATGTGTTTTATCCGTTGCATTTGCTGATATTAGGTGTTCTTAAGTTTCTGTAAATTCCAATATGTCGAACAGATGATACTTTCAGTTTCATAAGAATTGTTATGACAAAAAGATGGACAAATAACGATTGATGTGTTAGAGTCTAGATGGCTCCAAAATGGCTCCAATAATTTTGGGAAATAAAAATACATAATGTATATAGTGCCTAAAAACAGCATAAAATCAATAAAAAACATGGTAGAAGATAGCGACAAAGCCAAAACCGGGAGCGTGAAGGTGGACGTACTGTAGGTTCAGGCCGTGTAGCTCAGATCATCGAGTAATCAAACATTATTCAGTAAATTTAAGGCTCCCAAGGTTTTCCTTGGGAGCCTTTTTACGTGCAGGAATACATCTGCCATTTGATTCCCAATTTGTCACAAACGCACGCGTGCGTTTGAATTATTGCAAAAACACACGAAAAGCGATATGATATTTAGCATTTACAAAGATGATTTCAAATGAAGAAAATCGATTGGGAAGATCATTACCTATCAATTCGTTATTAGTTCTATCAGCACTGCAAAACCAGCGTAGATTGACGATTGCAGAAATTGCAGAAGTAACGAATATTGGAGAAATTCGCGCTAAAGCAGTAGTTGAAAAAATGGTTGAAACCGGTTTAGTGGATGCAAGCGGTAATAATAGGTCACGGTTTTATATACTTAGTTCCAAGGTATATAAGGAGCAGGATAACATCCTAGGATATGTTCGTCAGACGGGAATTGATGCAGTGAAATATGAAGCTTGGATTATGGAGTTGCTGCAAAAGCAAGGCGGAAAAGTGACAAGAGACAATGTTGTGGAATTATTAAATGTTACCCCACCACAAGCTTATCGTCTGTTGAAAAAATGTCTGATAAGGGCCGGATTAAGCTTGTTGGAAATGGACGAGCGGCACATTATGAATTGAATAAATAAACGCACGATAAACGCACGCGTGCGTTTATCGTGTTTGTTATCGTTGAATTGCCAATGGCTGATGGGCCCCGGCGGACTGCCAACGGCAGCGGCAATGGGAAAATTTGCGGCATGGAGAATTATGAGGAGGAGTAAAGCCTAAAATGACGGAAGTGAAATTCTATGACAAGGCAGAGGATGAACTGCTAAAATTTGCTGTGATCATATCGAAAACCCGGAATAAATATGTTTTTTGCAAGCATAAGGACAGGGATACCTGGGAAGTTCCGGGAGGGCATAGAGAAGAAGGGGAAAATATCGTCGATACGGCTAAGCGAGAACTGTATGAGGAAACGGGAGCTGTGGAATTTGCGATTGAGCCCATATGTGTATATTCTGTCACAGCGCCCGATAATTTCGATGGCAGGGAAACCTTCGGAATGTTATTCTTCGCTGACATAAAACGGTTTGAGGCGGAGTTACATAGTGAAATTGAAAAAATCACCATAATGGATGAATTGCCAAAGCGGTGGACATATCCCGACATCCAGCCGGAATTGATGAAGGAAGCCAAGAGACGGGGCTTCCTATAAGGAGATGAAAAAGAAAGGGAGGAACATTATTTCCCCTTCGCCAGAAGGCCATAATGTTCCTCCATGTTTCCGCTCAAGGTGATGTTCGTGTAACCCATTTTTTTCAATGCCTTTTTCGCTTTCTGGATTCTGCAGCTGTATGAGCCGATGAGAAAAAGATGGGATGATTTATCCTTGATGCGGTGCTCGATTAAGTCCAGCCGGTCTATGGGGATGTTGATGGCACCCTTCACATGGCCTGCCTGGAAAAATTCTTTGGATCTGATATCAATGAGGTAGGCGTTTGGTTCGGTTCTCGACTGATTGATTCCCTCGTTCACGGTAAGTACTTTTTCAAAAAGTCCCATCACGGTATTCCTCCGATTGCTCCTGTGCCTGACAGCACATTTATATTCATGATACAAGTGTACTATCAATGGCACCGGAATGCAAACAGATACTACAAATTCATTCGGGATACGATATCATTCCACGCTTCCTCGTCGATTTCCTCGTCGCGGAACAGTTTCTTCCGATCGGCGTCGGTAATTTTTCGGATGACCTTGCATGGATTGCCCGCTGCGATGCACCAGTCCGGGATATCCCTGGTGACTACGCTGCCCGCACCGATGACCACATTGCTTCCAATGTGGACCCCAGGGCAAACCACGGTATTTCCGCCAATCCATACGTTGTCGCCGATGGTCACTTCCTTCCCATATTCGTAGGTGGAATTTCGACTGGCCGGATGGATGGGGTGGCCTGCGGTATAGATTGCCACATTGGGCGCCAGCAGGCAGTTATCTCCAATCTTGATTTTGGCAACATCCAAGAAGGTGCAGTTGTAATTGGCAAAAAAGTTTTTTCCGACTTCGATATGGGTTCCGTAATCACAGTAGAAGGGCGGATTGATGAATGCACCCTCCGATTTTCCCAAAAGCTCTGCCACAATTTTATTGATTTCTTCGAAATCAGAACGGTCCGCAAAATTCAATCGCTGCAAAAGCTTTCTGCATACCCGCTGTTCTTCGAAAATGCTCTCATCAGATATGTACGCAAGCCCCGCATCTCTGCGCTCTATGTTTGTCATTGTCTTATCCTCCCCCGTTTCCTACATGTGATCGGCACATTCCAGGACAATCACTTCGCAACTCTTCAGGTTCAGAAGCTGTGCCGGGATTTCTGTCGTGTTTTGGTTTGACAGAAGGATTCGCTTAACCGGATGGTCCAATTTGAGTGTCACGGTCTCTTCCCCGAAATTGGCAGCCACCAATACCTGTTTCTGCTCATCTTCACGGTAATATGCCATGACGGTTTCCGTATCCGTATACGAAGGGACAAATTTGCCGTAGGTAAATACCTCTTTATACTCCGCAGATTTGCGTGTCGCCACCAGCCTGCGGTAGTAATTCAGCACGGAATCCGGGTCCTGCTCCTGGCTTTCCGCGTTGATGGCCGTGTAGTTGGGATTGACTTTGAGCCAGGGGGTACCTGTGGTGAAGCCCGCGTTTGCCTGCCCATTCCATTGAACCGGAGTTCTGGCATTATCGCGGCTCATTCTTCCGCAGACCGTGAGCGCCTCGGCATCCGTAAGCCCGGCTTCCCTTGCAACGTGGTACTGGTCCTTGGTGCTGATGTCATCGTATTCCTCAATACTGTTCCACACGGAGTTTTGCATACCGATTTCCTGGCCCTGGTAGATAAACGGAATTCCTCGAAGCAAAAGGCTTACGGTTCCCAGCATTTTGGTTCCGGCAGCAGTTCTGGCATATTCCGGCAGGAAGCGGGATACACCGCGGGGTTCATCGTGATTTTCAATAATATTTGCCTCGAACCCACATTCCTGTACCTCCAACTGGGAGTCCATGATAGCTTTTCTCCACGCCTTGAAATCGATGGGCGGAGCATCGTACCAGCCGTGCGCTCCGTCGCTGAGACAATGGGCACTGAAATCGAAGATGGTGGAGAAATGTCCGTCCTCACCAATGAAGGCGGGGAGTTCTCCCTCCTTCATATTGAATACCTCCGCAACCGTAAAGGCATCGTGTTTTTGGAAGGTATTTCTCTTTAGATCCTGCAAAAATTCTCCGACTCCATCCACGCTTTCCACCATTTTCCAACAGCCTGCCAATCCGTCCGGACCATCCGGCTCAAAATCAGGGAAATCCAGATTCTTTTTGATATTGATGATGGCATCAATGCGGAAGCCTGCCAGACCTTTTTCCAGCCACCAGTTCACCATGTTGTAAAGCTCCTGCCGCAGCCTAGGATTTTCCCAGTTTAAATCAGGCTGCTCCTTGGCAAACATGTGGAAGTAGTAGAGGTCCGTTCCGGGCACCGGCTCCCAACAGTTGCCGCCGAAATAGGAACGGTAATTGCTTGGGGGATTCCCGTCCTTTCCTTTTCGGAAATAGAAGTAATCGCCGTATTCTCCCTCCGGATTCGCCAATGCTTTTTGAAACCATTCATGTTGGTCGGAGCAGTGGTTAATCACCAGATCCATGATAATGTACATGTCGCGCTTCTTGGCTTCCGCCAGCAGCTCATCAAATTCTTCCATGGTTCCGAATTCCTCCGCAATGGCGTAGTAATCGGAAATGTCGTAGCCCTGGTCCACAAAGGGGGACTTGTAGATGGGGGAGAGCCAGATAATATCCACGCCCAACGCTTTCAGATAGTCCAACTTCGAGATAATCCCCCGCAAGTCACCGATTCCATCCCCGTTGCTGTCCAGAAAACTTTTGGGATAAATTTGATATGCAACCTTGTCATGCCACCATTTTTGATTCATCATTCTGCCTCCCTTTCCTTACGTCTGTTTGTTGAAACGTTTTTGGCTATGTATTATACTGCTATTATAGGGCGCAGAAAAAGGAAATTCTTGCAATATATTTTCATTGTATAACACAAAACTGCTCTTTTTATAATTTCCATTATTTGAGGATGAGGTTATGAAAAAATTACATTCGTTGGCTTTGGAACAAAAAGAGGATGCAAAGCACGGAGAAGCTTTTTTTCCGGTGCAAAAATACATAACCAGATTAACGCCGGATTATCCCGTGGTGACCACGCATTGGCACGAGGAAGCGGAATTGACCATGATTACCAAGGGGAGTTGCCTCTACCAGATTGACTTGGTGGACTACGAGGTGAAGGAGGGGGATATATTGTTTGTTCCGCCTTTGTTTCTCCATTCCATTTCACTGGGGACCGGTGAGGAGGTGCTTTCCGAAACCTACGTGTTTCATCTGAATTATCTGGGCGGAAATTCCACTGATATCTGTTCCACAAGATATCTGGTTCCTATGATGAACCAGGAATTTTCCATGCCCTGCCTGATCACGCCAGAGCACCCTGCGTATGCTTCCCTGCGCAAAGTGTTTTGCCAGATTGGCTCCCTGTATGATGAAGCCGTTGTGGGGTATGAACTTGTCATTAAGGCTTTGCTGTTGCAGGCGGTATTCCTATTGCTGCAGTACAGTGAGAAAACCACTTCCCCCGACACGGGAACGCCCTCCGACAAGTTGAAAAATGTGCTGGATTACATCGAACTTCACTATCCGGAGCCGATTCCCATTTCCGCGCTGGCGAAGCTGTGCTATTTTAGCGATTACCACTTTATGCGTTTTTTTAAAAAGCACATGAACATGACCTGCGTGGAATACATTAACAATTTGCGGCTGGAAAAAGCGGTGGAACTCTTTGAGCAGGGGAACACCTCCATCCTGGATGTGTCCCTGTCGGTGGGATTCCACAACCTTTCCTATTTTCACAGGGCGTTCCGGAAAAAATATCATATGACACCGCTCTCTTTCATCAAGGAGCTTGGGAAGTAGGGACGGTCCCCCCCGAGCCAAAGGGCGATGGCCGTGACAAGAGGAACGTCCCTATAAACATTTTGCTATGAGGTGCCGATAGAACAGATAGACAATATTTTTTCATAGTATGCATGGTCGAAAAGGATTTCGGCCGATACCGGAAAGGAGTCCAATATGAAAATTACAAACAGTTCTATCACTATGGCATCTGCGCATCAGGAGTCTTTCTTCGCATACAAGGAATCCATGACTATGGAGGCGGCCAAGAGCAAGGATGCGGCAGGAACAATTCTTACATTATCATCACAGGGGGTAGGAAAAACCCTCAAAGAATCCATGACAGAGTACCAAAAGAATCAGGAAGAGCAGGCAAAAAGGCGGCAGCAGGAGAACGCTGCGCGCTCCGTGGAGCAGATGGCAGAGCATATGAAAACTGCCAACACAGACAATCAGTTTGAGATGTCGGATGAGTACGATATCAAGATCAAAATGCTGCGCCGGATGCTGGCGGCTCTGCGGGGCGAGAAGGTCCCGGAGGATTGCAAGATGAAGCCCACAAGGGAACACGGAGTTTTGGATTTAAGGTCGGCCGGGTACAGACGGATGGAGGAGATTTCCCTCCGGTTTCAAACTGGTACGGCGGTGAGCCTGGGGACCATGGAGAGAGGTACCACCGGTGTGGGAACAACATGGCAGAGAATTACCGCCACCTCCGGGTTTGCAACGGAGACGGAGAGCACCACCTTCGCTTCCGCCGGAATCGTGAAGACCGCGGATGGCAGAAGCATTGATTTTAATATCGAAGTATCCATGTCCAGGGCATTTATGAGTCGGATTGATACGCTTGAGGTTCAGGAATACATTAAGACGGACCCGCTCATGATCAATCTGGATACCAATATTGGTTCCGTGAGCGACCAGAAATTTTTCTTTGATTTGGATTCCGACGGTCGGGAGGAGGAGATTTCCTTCGCGGGAAAAGGCTCCGGATTCTTGGCGCTGGATGAGAATGGCGACGGGAAAATCAATGATGGTTCGGAATTATTCGGGACAAAGAGCGGAGACGGATTCCGGGATTTGGCTGCCTACGACGAGGATAAAAACGGGTGGATCGATGAGAACGACAGTGTTTTTTCCAAGCTGAAGGTGTGGACAAAGGACGAAAATGGCAACGATTATTTGATGGATCTCAAGAAAGCGGATGTCGGTGCCATCTATCTGGGAAATGCGGACACCCAGTTTTCCCTGAAAGATGAGGAAAATCACCTGAACGGCGAGATTAAAAAGACGGGGATTTACTTGAGGGAGAGCACCGGCGCAGTGGGAACCCTCAATCATGTGGACCTTGTGCTTTAGAAACTGCTGCTCTTTTAGATGGATTTTACATAAAACGGTAAGTAGAAACTCTGCCGCGATTGACACCAGAGCCAATGTTATGGGGCAGATTGAGAAGAAGGATGTCTTGTTATCCTATCCCTTTGAGTCCATGAAACCGTTTATCCGATTGTTGGAGGAGGCGGCAGAGGATGACCGGGTTGTCTCCATCAAGATGACACTCTACCGGGTTGCGGAGCGGAGCAAAATCATCGATGCCTTGGTGGAGGCAGCGGAAAACGGAAAAGAAGTAGTGGTTCTTGTGGAACTGCGGGCCAGATTTGACGAGGGCAGACAAGGTGTTGATTAACAAATTGATAGAAGCCAGCCAGGCGAAAGTGAAAATCGATCTGATTGTCCGCGGAATCTGCTGCCTGCGCCCGAAGGTGGAGGGATTGACAGATAATATTAATGTCATAAGTATTGTGGGCAGATTTCTTGAGCATTCCAGAATCTATATTTTCGGGCCTGTCTCAAGGCAAAAAATATACATTGCTTCTGCAGATTTCATGACCCGCAACACGGTGAGAAGAGTGGAAGTGGCAGCGCCAATCTATGACAGGTCGATTCAAAAGAGAATTCGTGAAATGTTCCGCGTGATGCTGCAGGACGACGAAAAAGGCAAGGAGCAGGATTCCGAGGGCATATATCACAGCCGCAGCATCAACGAGGCTCCCGTCGACTCGCAGGAATATTTCTATGAGCAGGCTTACGCAAACACAAGGGAATAAGTAGGGACAGTCCCCGTGCCAAAGGGCGATGGTCGTGCCAAAAGGAACGTCCCTATTGACAAAATGGTTTATTTGGAGTAGACTAAAGATAGGTCTATTCCGGATAAACCATATTTTTTTGAAAGGAGACATTATTATGGAGATAGAATTAGGAGAAGTTCAGGAGCAGTTTGCGGACATTATTTGGGAGAAGGAGCCGGTTGCTTCCGGGGAATTGGTGAAGATTGCAGAGGCGCAATTGGGATGGAAAAAATCCACAACCTACACCGTCCTTCGGAAGCTGTGTGAAAAAGGGTTATTTCAAAATGTGGACGGAGTGGTGACTTCCATCGTTTCCAAGAGCGAGTTTGCGGGGGAAAAAAGCCACAAGTTCGTGAACGATAATTTTGCGGGCTCGCTTCCGTCATTCATTGCAGCCTTTGCAGCAGGGAAGAAGCTTACGAAAAAAGAGGTGGATGAGATTCAAAAAATGATTGATGAATTTCGGGAGGAGGCGTGATTTATGAATGAAGTATTCATTGGGGTCTTAAATAGCGCCCTGGTTTCCGGCTTTCTCATTCTGGCGGTAATCCTGGCGAGATTCCTCATAAAAAAGGCACCCAAATGGATTTCCTGTGCCCTGTGGGGGCTTGTGGCAATCAAGCTGATGCTTCCGATTCGGGTGGAGAGTATTTTTAGTTTGGTGCCAAGTTCTAAGCCGATTCCCAGTGATATCGAATATTCCGCGGCACCGCAGATTGACACGGGGATTCGCGCAATCAACCAGGCGGTGAACCCTGTGTTGATGGACAGCTATGCCCCGCGCCTGGAATACTCTGTGAATCCTCTTCAGGTTGTAATTTCTGTGTGCGCAAAAATATGGATTGTGGGGATGGCCATTCTGTTTTTCTATCTGCTGATTTCCTATCTGGCCATGCAAAAAAAGGTGGCGGCGTCAGAAAAAATCCAGGACAATATATATGTGTGTGACCGGGTGGAAAATCCGTTTATACTGGGAATCCTCAAACCGGGAATTTATCTTCCGTCCGGGCTTTCCACAGATGCGGAGGAGTGCATTTTGGAGCATGAGAAAACCCATCTTAAGAGGAGGGATTATCTGTGGAAACCTCTGGGGTTTCTCATTTTGACAGTGTACTGGTTTGACCCGCTTTGCTGGGTTGCATATCTGCTTTTTTGCAAGGATATGGAGCTTGCCTGTGATGAGAGAGTGACTCGGGATAAGGACAAAAAATGGAAGGCGACCTACTGTCAGGCACTTCTCGATTGCAGCGCACAGAGAAAAATGGTTGCGGCCTGTCCGGTGGCCTTTGGCGAGGTGAGCGTAAAGGAGCGTATCAAATCCATTTTAAATTACAAAAAACCGGCGTTTTGGATGATCCTGTTGGCAATCGTCATCGGCGCAATCACAGGGATCTGTTTTTCCACCAGCCCGATTTCTGACCATTCGGGTACCGTGATAGAATTGAAAAATCCGGGTGACGAATCCCGGGGGGCTGCGGAAGATGCCGCGGTCTTGGAAAAATGGGATGATGAGGCGGCAAATGCTGCCCAAGAGTGGGCGCAGGCGATTGTCCAGGGAGATGGCCGGACCATCCGGTCCATGGCAACGCAAGAGGTGATTCAGGACTTTGAAAACCGGGAACTCTTCATTGAGAACGGGGAGGATATTTACTTTAGTTTTGGATCCAGCCCCATGCTGTATTGGGGAGAGGAAGTAACGCCCTATATCATTGCAAGCCAGGATGCGGAAAGCCGCACGGTTGACATTCTGTATTATGTGTGGACCTCCGACCCCCACGTCACTGTCTGGCGGGAACAGATTACCTATACATGGGAGGGTTCCAAGTTCTTGGTTTGTGGAGAGTCCATGGTGACCTACGACCGGATTGCTTCTGCCGTGGAATTTTTCCAGGCATATCCGATTGCACTGCAGGGCAGCCTGATGGATTACTATGAAGGAAACGGCTTTGGAACTGCGTTAAACGAGCATGCAGTATTGGCAAGCAGTGGGGCGTATCTGGAACTTTTCGATCCGCAGACGGCGGCGCTGTCTCTGCTCAACATCGCAAAAGATGCGGGAATTGACACAGAGAAGGTAACCTATGGGGACTCCGATGTATGTACCGTGATCTTGCATTTTCCTGATGGGGATGTGGAAGTGGAGATGATTCATCCATATGAAAGTGTGGGGATATGGGTTCCCTGTAATATCCCAAAGGAGGAAAACAGATGGCAGAGATAAGATGGGCAGTTTTGGGAACCGGAGTGATTGCAAACGAGATGGCCGTGGCCCTTGCGAAAAACGGGAGAAAAATCAGTGCGGTGGGAAACCGAACCTATGAAAAGGGGGTGGCTTTCGCACAAAAGTATGGGATTGAAAAAGTGTATGACGATTTTCATGAGATGTTCACAGATCCGGATATTGATGTCATCTACATTACGACACCTCACAACACCCACAAGCAATATATGATGGAGGCACTGGCAGGTGGCAAGCATCTTCTTGTGGAAAAATCCATCACGCTAAACAGCGATGAGTTGGATGAGGTAAAGGCACTGGCAGAGGAAAAGAATTTGATTGTTGCGGAGGCCATGACCATTTTCCATATGCCCATCTACCGAACATTGAATGAAATTTTGGCATCCGGCAAATTAGGAAAAGTGAATCTGATTACCGCAAACTTCGGAAGCTATAAGGAATACGATATGAAGAACCGCTTCTTCAATCGCAACCTAGCCGGTGGAGCCATGCTAGACATCGGAGTGTATGCCCTGTCCTTTATCCGCTGGTTCTTTGCATCCAAGCCGGAGATTGTGGCATCCCAGTATCTTCCGGCTCCCACAGGAGTGGATGAATCCTCTGTGATTCTGTTGAAAAACAAGGAGGGGCAGATGGCTACGGTAGCCTTAAGTCTCCATTCGAAGCAGCCAAAGAGGGGAATGGTCTCCTGCGAAAAGGGATTTATTGAAATCATGGAGTATCCCAGGGCGTGGGAGGCAAAGATAGCCTACGTGGACGGAACGGAAGAACTGGTGGAAACCGGAGCTCATGAGGGCGCTTTGCTCTATGAATTGTTGGATATGGAGGACGCCGTGCGGGGAAATTCCGAACATATCTATGCAGAATACACGAAGGATGTCATGGATTTGATGACAGCCCTCCGCAGGGAATGGGGAATTGTCTATCCGGAGGAATAATTCGTTTGGGGACGTATCTTTTTCGCTCCGGGGACGTATCTTACGCGCGTAAGATACGTCCCCGGAGTGAAAAAGATACGTCCCCAAAGTAAATCACGGCAGCATTTTGCTATAGAAATGAAGGGAATCCAACAGAACCATAGCATCCAGAGATTTGCGTGCAGTGAGGAAAAATTCCAATTGGGATGTTTTCTTCTGGCGAATCATATGCTGGATATTATCCACAGAGTATGCCGTTATCATGTCTGCATTTGATTTGTTAAAATGTCTCGTAATGTATTGATGAATCGCTGTACATAAATCAAAGAAATTCATAAAACTCCCTCCTTTCTTTTATTCCCTTGATAATAACACCTTTTTGTAAAAAATAAAGAGAAAAAATGTGAAGATTTCCTTAAAGTTGTGTGTAATGGCGGAAATTTCCGCATTTTTATTGGATTTTACAGTATGCAGAAAATACATTTTACAAAAGGTTGCTACCATATCCGGAAAAGAGAATATCAATGAAAAAGGAGATGTCGGCGAATGAAAAAACTGGACGAAAAGAGGATGCAGCAGTTTCTGGTACAGGATGGAAAAAAGGGAAAAAAATCTCTGGGATTATTTGATTACAGATATGGTATTTACTGTACCGGAGAGCATGGAAAAACAGGAGGCGCTGCAGCTGGCAATGAGGAGGGAGGAGAACCCGTACCTTCCCATCGTTGTGCTGAGAAAGGAGCGTTTCGGTTCGGGATGTTTTCGAAAAAGAGGCTCAGATGCTCGACGTCCGTTGACTTTTCAACCGTGGGATGCTATATTGTGTTTATGTCATGTGACATTAACTTGCAATCGTTTTTACAGGAGGATAACAAAATGTTTATTTCAGATTCGATCAAGTATGTGGGCGTGGATGATAAAACCATCGACTTATTCGAGAGCCAGTATGTTGTGGAAAACGGAGTTTCCTACAATTCCTCTGTAAGCCTGGACGAGAAGATCGCCATTATGGATACCGTGGATGCCCGCGGACAGGAGGAGTGGAGCAAGAACGTGGAGGAGGCTTTGGACGGACGCAAGCCGGACTATATTGTGGTGCAGCACATGGAGCCGGATCACGCAGGTTCCCTGGCCTATGCCATGGAGAAGTATCCGGAAGCGGTTATTGTGGGAACTGCCAAGACCTTTGTGTATATCAACCAGTTCTTCGATGTGGACATCGCAGACCGCAAACTGGAAGTGAAGGAGGGGGATGCCCTGACGCTGGGAAGCCATACCCTCACTTTCGTCATGGCACCCATGGTTCACTGGCCGGAGGTTATGGTCACTTACGAGAGCACAGAGAAGGTTCTCTTCTCCGCCGACGGATTCGGAAAATTCGGTGCGCTTGATGCGGACGAGGATTGGGCTTGCGAAGCCAGAAGATATTATTTTAATATCGTGGGAAAATACGGAGCATCCGTGCAGGCTTTGTTGAAGAAGGCGGCGAATCTGGAAATTAATAAAATACTTCCCCTTCACGGACCGATTCTTGATGAGAATCTGGGGTATTACATAGATTTGTATGACAAGTGGTCCAGCTATACTCCGGAGAATAAGGGGGTATTCATCGCGTACGCATCCATCCACGGCAACACAAAGAAGGCAGCGGAGGCTCTTGCGGAAAAAATCCGCGCTCTGGGTGAGGAAAAGGTTGTGGTATCCGACCTGTGCAGAGAAGATATTGCAGAGTGCGTGGAGGACGCGTTCCGCTACGACAGAATGATTCTGTGTGCAGCGACCTATGACGGCGGAGCATTTGTCCCCATGGAGGACTTTTTACATCACCTTCAGATTAAGACCTATCAGAACCGTACCGTTGGGCTCCTGGAGAACGGAACATGGGCACCTATGGCGGCAAAGTCCATGCGCACCTATCTGGAGAGCATGAAGAATATAACGATTCTGGATGAGATGGTTTCCATTAAGTCCACCTTGAAACCGGAAAACGATGAGGCGATGAACCAGCTGGCGGCCGCGATTGTAAACGCGTGAGAAGCAGGGGGGATGATCATGGCCAGACCGGAGAGAGTAAAGAGAGTATGCAAGGAACCCGGTTACACCTGTTTTGTCCCGCAGGGCACAAAGAGCAAGAACGATTGGATTACCCTTACGGTGGAGGAATATGAGGCCCTCCGACTCATTGATCTGGAGGGCGTAAGCCGTCAGGAGTGTGCCGCCCGCATGGACATTGCAAGAACAACTGCCCAGGGAATATACAACAGCGCCAGGGCAAAGATGGCGGAGTGCATTGTGAAAGGAATGGAACTGCATATCGAGGGAGGAACTTTCTCCATTTGTGACGGCTCCGCGGGGTGCCCGGATTGCACCAGAACTGCCGGAATATAAGAAGTAAAAATTATTGGCAAAACTACAAAAAACGACAAACAAAAAGAGGAAAGAGAGGTAATTTAGTATGGAACAGAAGTATTATATTTGTGAGCATTGCAAAAATATGGTGGAGGTTGTAAAAGATTCCGGCGTACCCATGATGTGCTGCGGTCAGAAGATGACCGAAGTGATTCCGGGAACCACAGATGCAGCAGTGGAGAAGCATGTGCCGGCATTTGAGGTGAAGGACGGCAAGGTACTTGTAAAGGTGGGAGAGGTCGAACACCCTATGGTAGAAGCACACTATATTGAGTGGGTGTCCATTCAGACGAACCAGGGAATGCAGAGAAAGAACCTGAAGGCAGGAGATAAGCCGGAGGCTGTTTTTGCTCTCTGTGAGGGGGAAGAAGTGGAGGCAGTATATGCATACTGCAATCTTCACGGGCTCTGGAAGGCGACCAATACGAAATAATCGGGCTGAAATATTATCCCATAAAATGCCATCATGAATGCATGATTCAGAAGGGAGCACGGTAACATGGATAGATCAGGCAAGAGGACAAAGCATTTTGTTTTTGCTATGATTTTATCTGTGTTACTGTGCTCTTTTTTGGAGGTAAACACAGAGAATATCGTCTCGAATGCGGCAAATCACCTCGGAGGTCAACTTGGGTATGTCACCCAGGTGAATGATTTTGACGAGCTCATCAGCCCGGAGGAAATCCTGGGGCACACTTCCCAATCTGCCATCGTGCGGCAGATTGGTGTTCGCAGATACGCAGACCATTCCTTCGGCACCGATTTGGCGGTAGGACTTTTGGTGCTTGTACCGGTCTGCATAGCTTTTCTGTACAGGACTTTTGGCTATTCCTGCCTGAATTGCAGCCAGAAGTTCATCCTGCGATTTATTCACAATAAGGACGGACAAAAAGCATAATTTTTCTCTCGGAACCTATGCAAAGGCATAGGTCTATTTTGCGTGCAAAAATAAAGAAAATAGAGAGGGAAATATGTTAGAGAAAATAATCATTATAGGTTCGGTAGTCATCGTAATTGCTGCTGCTGTCTGGGTATGGTGGTTTGAAAACGGACCACAGAAGGATATCCCGGGAAATGATACGGAAGAAATGACGAGAAAGACGGAGGAATAATCATGAGCACAGAACTGTTGGGAATTTTGATTGGAGTCGTCTTTTTGGCGGCGCAGGCAATACTTATATTGGGACTTGCAAAAATCATGTCCTTCTTTTCTGACAAGATATTGCCGGACGAGGAGGAGTAAGACCACAAATTCAGCCCCCCATGCCATTTTTATGGCAAGGGGGCTTTTTTACATTCTTTTTACAGGGGAGAGATAGTGCAATTTACACCTCCTTTTTACAATGTAAGTAGAAAGGGAGGCTGGTAAGATGTATAAAATGATTTGGAATCATATTCAAAAGAGCAGTTTGGCAAAGGACAAAAAAGTGATTCTCTTTTTGTTCTGCTGCGTTATCACATTTTCCCTGCTGGGAGCCTTGGTCTGGGCGGCTGCTGCAAGGTTCTTTTTGCCGGGCGTCATTTGGCTTATCTGTTTTGCCGGCTATCCGGGATGCTTTGCCGGCTATTTCGGAGGAGTTCTCTTCCTCTGGAGGCAGGAAGTCTGACGATTGCGAGAAAAATTGTATAGAATAATTTTACATAGATTTTAAATTTTACACAGATTTTACATTGACACCACCGCAGATTTTACATTGTGCACATACTATGTACGTGACGCAAATTTTGAGGATAATCATAGGAGTGTGAATGTATGGATATTTTCAATTTACTTACAATGATCGGAGGCCTGGCACTGTTTTTGTACGGAATGACGGCTATGGGAAACGGGCTCTCCAAAATGGCGGGAGGAAAGCTTGAGTCGATTTTGGAAAAATTGACCTCAAAGCGTATTTTCGCAGTAATTCTCGGTGCTGCCGTGACGGCGGTGATTCAATCTTCCTCCGCCACAACGGTGATGGTTGTAGGTTTTGTCAATTCCGGTATTATGCATCTGTCCCAGGCGGTTGGCATTATCATGGGAGCCAACGTGGGTACCACAATCACATCATGGCTTTTGTCCCTCACCGGAATCGAGGGAAGCACATTGTGGCTGCAACTGCTGAAGCCATCATCTTTTTCCCCCATACTTGCCGCAATCGGCATCATCCTTACAATGACTTCGAAAGAGGAAAGCAGAAAGAAAGACATCGGAAATATTCTCCTAGGCTTTGCAATCCTGATGTTCGGAATGGAGACCATGAGTGATTCCGTTGCACCTCTTGCGGACAACCCTCAATTTGCGGGAATCTTGACTGCATTTTCCAATCCGATTTTGGGAATGCTCGCCGGCGCAGTCCTCACAGCAGTGATTCAGAGCTCCTCCGCATCTGTGGGTATCCTGCAGGCTCTTTGCTCCACCGGGGCGGTGAGTTACGCCACAGCAATCCCTATCATCATGGGACAGAACATCGGAACCTGTGTTACCTCCATTATCTCCTCCTTTGGAGCGAACAAGAATGCGAAAAGGGCGGCGACCATCCACTTGCTGTTCAACCTCATCGGCACAATTTTATTTATGATTGTGTTCTATGGATTGAACGTATTTATCGACTTTGCATTTTTAAAGGATTCCGCCAATGCTGCCGGAATTGCGGTGATTCATAGCCTGTTCAACATCGGATGCTGTCTGGTTTTGTACCCGTTTGCCAATACGATGGTGAAGCTTGCCGCCATTATCATCCCGGAGAAAGGGGAAGCGGGGCAGGAGGAGCAACAGAAGGAAATTCCCGACAACATCTCCATCGACGAGCGGTTTATGGAGCGCCCGGCTTTCGCCATGGAAATATGCAGGAACAGGACGCAGATGATGGCGGAGGAGACGGTGCTTGCCATCAAAAATGCTCTCTCCGTGCTGGATGTGTATGACCGGAAGAAATGCGAAAAGGTATATGAACTGGAGGAGAGGACGGACCGGTATGAGGATGTGTTGGGATCCTATCTGGTGAAACTCTCCAGCAAGAATCTGTCCAAGCAGGATAGCCAGAGCATGTCGTTGATGCTTCACAGTATCAGCGACCTGGAGCGCATTGCGGACCACGCTGTGAATATCGTGGAATTGGTGGAGGAGATGCATAAGAAAGAGCTTGTCTTTTCCAAAACTGCCACGGAGGAAGTCCGGACGCTCTGTGAGGCGGTATGTGATATTGTCGTGGGGACGGTGAATTCCTTCAATGGCGGGGATGTGGCGCAGGCTATGCACACGGAACCTCTGGAACAGGTGATTGACGGGCTGACCAAGGAGATCAAGAAAAATCATATCAGGCGATTGCGCAAGGGAAAATGTACCATTGAGTTGGGAATTATCCTGGAGGATATTCTCTCCAATCTGGAAAGAGTGTCCGATCACTGCTCGAATATTGCAGTGGAACTAATCGCTATCAACGAGGACGGATACGATACTCACGAATATTTCAACATGCTCTCCCCGGATGACTTGGCAGTGTTTGAAGCGGATTACGAAAAAATGAAAATCAAGTACAGCATTTCCAAACAAAATGATAAAATGAAGAAGAAAAAGTAGAAGAGGGAATTATCATGGCATTGATTTATATTGTGGAAGACGACGAAAGCATACGGGAGATAGAGGAATTCGCTCTGAAAAATTCGGGCCATAAGGTGGTGGGCTTTGCGGATGCCAGAAGCTTTTATGCGCAGTTGGATGAGATTATTCCGGACCTGCTGCTGGTGGATGTTATGCTGCCGGACGAAAGCGGAAATGAGATTGTCAAAAAGTTGCGGAGAAACCCGGCCACCAAGAAGCTTCCCATCATCATGGTAACTGCAAAGACCACGGATCTGGATCTGGTGAAAGGTCTGGAGGACGGGGCAGACGATTACATCAAAAAGCCCTTCTCCGTGATGGAGTTGATCTCCAGAGTGAAGGCGATTCTACGCAGAACCGTGACGGAGGAAGTGAAGTGCCTGGAACTGGACGGCCTGGTGCTGAACAATGAAAAGCATGAGGTCACTATAGACGGCGTCAGCACAGAGTTGACTTTTAAAGAGTATGAGCTACTACAGCTATTGATGATAAACCGCGGAATTGTCTTAAGCCGTGACGTGATCATGGATCGAATCTGGGGTGTCATGTACGAGGGGGAATCCAGAACCCTGGATATGCACATAAAAACCTTGAGACAAAAACTGGGAGAATACGGAAGCAGGATTCGAACCGTTAGGAATGTAGGATATATTATCGAATGAAGAGAAAGATCAATACAAGGTTGGTGCTCATTGCGATTATCGCAGTCGCAGCCACCATGGTGAGTATTACAATTGTATATTACGGCATGTTCCAGAGACAGATTCGAAGCGATCTGGAAGTGAGTGCGAAACTGCTGAAGGACACCCATTACTTTGAGTCCATCGATGACTACGAGGACGCCATCGATATGTCCACAGACATCGAGGATCTTCGCGTTACTTGGGTGGCTGCAGACGGTACAGTCCTCTACGATAACGATGCCAGTGCGAGCAATTTGGAAAATCATGCGAATAGACCGGAAATACGGGAGGCATTCGAGACGGGAAGCAGTGAGACGGTGAGAAGATCGGATACCATGAATAAGAACACCTTCTACTATGCGGTGCTCCTGGACAACGGCACCGTATTGCGTGTGTCCACGGAGGCGGAGAGTATCTGGTCGGTATTCTTCACTTCCATGCCATTGATCCTTTTGATTATTCTGGTAAACATTATCGTCTGTGTGGTGCTCTCCCACATGCTGACCAAACAGTTGATTCGCCCTATTGAGACCATGGCGGAGAGAATTGAGGACACAAGCCTGGAACCGCCCTACAAGGAATTGGTTCCCTTTGCCAACATGATACGCAAGCAGCATGCGGACATTCTATCCTCTGCGAAGGTGAGGCAGGATTTCACTGCCAATGTGTCCCATGAATTGAAAACTCCTCTCACCGCCATTTCCGGATACGCCGAACTGATCGAGAATCACATGGTGGATGAGGAACAGCAGATTCGTTTTGTCCGTGAAATCAGAAAGAACGCGGAGAGATTGCTCTCCCTGATCAACGATATCATCCGCCTCTCCGAACTGGACAGGAGTGAAAAACACCCGGCATTTGAAAGCCTGGATTTGTATGATGTAGTGAGCGAGGGAATGGATGCACTGAAGGTGAACGCGGCAAAGCGGCAGGTGACCGTACATTTTTCCGGAGAGCATTGCAACATCAGGGGCAACCGGGAAATGATCCGGGAACTGACGGATAACCTGGTGCAGAATGCAATCCGCTACAACCGTGAAAACGGACAGGTATGGGTAACGGTGCAAAGGGATGGTTCTCCCACCCTTGTGGTGAAGGATTCCGGCATCGGAATTCCCAAAGCGGAGCAGGAGCGAATCTTTGAGAGATTTTACCGGGTGGACAAGAGTAGATCCAAAGAGACCGGCGGAACCGGGCTTGGGCTTGCCATCGTAAAACATATTGTGGAGATTCACGATGCGAAAATTGAACTGGACAGTGAACCGGAAAAGGGAACGGAGATTCGCATAATCTTCTAACAGACATCCGGGCATGGGATTTTCCCATGCCCGTTTTTTTAAGGTTAGTTTAATGCACTTTTCTCTTGATTGGTGCTAAAATGGAAAAACAAAAAATGAGAAGAGGAGAAATTATGAAAAGGATAGGAAAATTTATCGGACGCCTGGTGAACGCAGCGATTGTATTTGCGGCGGCAAATGTGATTGTGGTAAGCCGCGCAACCCACAGTGTTCTAGTGATTTTTTTGTTGTATGCGCTGTTTGTGGTGGTCAATGTGGTGCCATCCTGGTTCAATTTATCATATAAGACCATGAAAATCAGAAATTGCGCCAACGGGTGCGAATTGCTGTACATTTTTTTGCTGTCCACCGCTACCTGTTGTGTGGTGGGAATCATGACCCTTGCACACAGGTTCCCCGGAATCGAGGAGGCGGCAAAACTCACCACGGCGGTGAAAATCTGGGATGTTGTGGTCATTTTCCTGGTGGAATGTGTGGTGTTTTGGAATGGGATGATCCGCATCTACATTTCTTCCACACAGTTGGGAGTGAGATACCGTGTGCTGGGAGCAATCTGTGGAATGATCCCCATTGTCCATTTGTTTGTTCTCGGCAAGCTTCTCTGCGTGGTATCCGCGGAAGTGGAGGAGGAGAATGACAAGTATCTGTTGGATGAGCAGAGAAAAACGGAACAAATCTGCAGGACCCAATATCCCATTTTGATGGTGCACGGTGTGTTTTTTCGGGATTTCCACTATTTGAATTACTGGGGAAGAATCCCGGGTGAACTGGAGAAAAACGGTGCCACAGTATTCTACGGAAATCATCAGTCGGCAGCGGGAGTGCCGGAGAGCGGACGGGAGATTGCCAATCGAATCGAGCAGATTTGCCGGGAGACGGGATGTGAAAAGGTCAATATTATCGCTCACTCCAAGGGAGGGTTGGACAGTCGTTATGCCATAGCGATGCTGGGAGCGTCTGAAAGGGTTGCTTCGCTAACCACGATCAACACACCCCACAGAGGCTGCGAATTTGCGGACTATCTGCTGTCCAAAATTCCCGCAAAGCAGCAGGAGATGGTGGCAAAAGCGTACAATACCGCCCTCCATAAATTGGGGGACCCCAACCCGAATTTCCTGGCGGCAGTGTACGATCTGACGGCTGCGCGCTGTGCGCAGATGAACGAGGAAGTGAAGGATGCGGAAGGGGTATATTATCAGAGCATCGGCTCCAAGCTAAACAAGGCCACCGGTGGCAGATTCCCACTCAATTTTTCCTACCAATTGGTGAATTACTTCGATGGGGCAAACGACGGCCTGGTAGGGGAACAGTCCTTCCCATGGGGGAGCAACTACCGCTTTTTGACCGTGTCCGGGAAACGGGGAATCTCCCACGGAGATATGATCGACTTGAACCGCGAGAACTTCAAGGGCTTTGATGTCCGCGAGTTTTATGTACAACTTGTGGCAGATTTAAAAAAACGTGGGATGTAGGTGTGACTGTTGTATTTTGTGCCTGAAGTTGGTAAAATAAGACATATCAATTTGATTTCTTTAGGAGACAGGAGGGGGAAATATGCCAACACCACATAACGACGCGCACAAGGGAGACATTGCAAAAACCGTGCTGATGCCGGGGGACCCGCTGCGCGCGAAATTTATCGCAGATACTTTTTTGGAGAATGTTGTCCTATTCAATAATGTGAGAGGAATGCTCGGATTTACCGGTACCTACAACGGCAAGAGAATCAGTGTCATGGGTGGGGGAATGGGGATGCCCAGCATCGGAATATATTCCTATGAATTGTTTACGGAGTACGATGTGGATCGCATCATTCGAATCGGAAGTGCCGGCAGTTACAGCGAAAAAGCCAAAGTCTACGATGTGATTCTGGCAACGTCCGCAGTCAGCGAGTCCAGCTATGCAAAGACCCAGTCCGGGTACGACAAGGATGAGACCTTCCCAAGTGAGGAGTTGAACGATGCGCTTCGCGCGGCGGCGAAGAAATTGAACATTCCTCTGCAGGAGGGGGCAATTCATTCCAGCGATGTATTTTATCGGCAGACAGGAGATGAAAAGCCCACCTATTGGGAGAGGCTTCGGGACGAGAGAGGGTGTCTTGCGGTGGAGATGGAGAGCTTTGCGCTGTTCCACAATGCCAATGTGACGGGAAAGCAGGCGGCGTGCCTTTTGACCATTTCCGACAGCTTTGTGACACCGGAAATCACCACGGCAGAGGAGAGACAGAATTGCTTTACCAACATGATGAAGATTGCTCTTGAGATGGCATAATCGCATTTTTATAGCGGCATTTGTCGGCACCAATCGACAAATGTCGCTATTTTGTTTTGGTATAGTTTGATAAGACTTATTTCCTATGCTTTTTTGTGGAAATATGTCGATACTTTATGTATATTAGTGGGGGTGCTTTTTAGGGCACGCAATACACTTTAAGGAGAAAGTATGTCAAGGCATAAGGCAAGTAGTTTTGGAATGTTGTGGCCATCGCTGAGTGCACTTATCATGGCTGCCGCATCAGCCGTAGTGTTATTTGTCCAAGATTTGGAATTGGTGCACGGCGCCAAAGAGAAATTTAATTGGGACATGCTGATGGACAACATAGGAACAATCAGTGCGATATTGATTATTGTAGTTGTGGGAATTATCTGCATCGTGCAGGGGATTATTTTTATGTTGCGAAAGATCTACGACATGAGGCTTCCCTGGATGGGTGGCTTGTTGCTGTTGGTTGCCCTGTGGGCTTACAACGATTCCACGTTGGTACAGTTGTTTGATCTGGGACCGAAATCCACCAGAGTTGTGGAGTATGTCTGTCTCATGGGTATGTCGATTCCGATTATCTATTTTACCTGGCATACTTGCCATCGCAAGGCGAGAATTTTGCCGTGGCTGGGAATTGTGGGATACTTGAATATTTTTGTCCAGTGTACGTTGGCCATAAACGGAGTGATTGCCGTTGACGGGTTGAGAATTGTTACACATGCAATGTTGCTGGTTAGCGTTGTGGTATGCATGGTGTGCCTGCTGAAACGCCGCAAGAGGGCAGTTCATCCCAGACACCTGGTGCAGTTGTTTTGGGGCTTTGTGATATTGACAGGCTTTGCACTGGCTTCCGCAGGCCTGTATTGGATGGGCAATTTGCAGTTCTATCGCATTATCGCGTTGACCGGATTGGTGATTTTCTCCATTTTCATGGAGAGCGTCATTATCCTTTCTTACATTGAATCCCTTCAGAGGAACCGGGCCCGGGTGGAGGAACTTCGCACATTTGAAGCTCTGTCCCAGGCGAAGGGGCGCATGATGGAGCAGTTGATTGACTGCATCGTGTCCGCAATGGAGGCAAAGGATTCCTACACGGCGGATCATTCCAACCGCGTGCGGGAACTGGCGGTTATGATTGCGCAGGAGGCTAATTATACCGCCTCGGAATTGGAGGACATCGATCGTGCAGCGAACCTTCACGACATTGGAAAACTGGGAATTCCGGATCGCATTCTGTTGAAGCCGGAGTCCTTGACCGCAAGCGAGAGAAAAGTGATGTGTGAGCATGCTTCACTGGGAAGCCAGATCATCTCCCAGGTTGAGGGAATGTACCGCATCTCCAAAATTATCCTTCATCACCACGAACGATATGACGGAAAAGGTTATCCGGACGGAATTGCGGGGGAGGAAATCCCCACCAGTGCAAGAATTATTGCAATTGCGGATTCCATTGACGCCATGACATCGGATCGGTGCTACCGGCAGGCTCTGGGATTGGAAAAGTGCCGGGAGGAGATTGAGAAGAATCTCGGGGTGATGTATGACCCGGTTCTGGGTCGATTGACCTTGGACAATTGGGAGAAGGTGGAGGAGATTGTCCTCTCACCCACAAAGCGCAAAGCACAGCTTTCCTGGATGGCGGAGGTTATGCACAGCTTCCAGGGGTAGCAAAAAGTGAGTGCATTCATGGAAAAGATTGGTATAATATAGGCAGGTCCTTTCAGACCTGCCTTTTATATTGGTGTCCCGAAGGACATGGGAAGAACTTCGGGAAAAGGATAAAAATGGAGAAATATTATGCTTCATGAAAAAAACAGAGACAATTGGATAAACTGCACATTCTATGTTGTGGTAATTGCATGGTTCATTCTGATGCTGGTGGGGGAGATTGTGCTCCCTGCGGAGAAGGCATCCTTTACGAACACCATTCCTTTGTATCAGGGAACATGGGTACAGGTGTCGGGGGAGAATCGCACCCGGGTTGAGGTGCCGAGCCACTTCGATGTGGAACCGGGCGATATGATGATTTTGGAGACCACCATCCCCACGGATGTAAACGGGGGAAAGGTATTCTGCTTCCGCGCATCACAGCAGACCGTACACATGTATGTGGACGGGGAGCTGCGCCTGGAATATGATACCTCCGACAGCAGGCCTTTCGGGAAAAACAGTACCAGCAGTTTTGTATTCTGCCCCCTAACCACAGAGGATGCGGGTAAGATCCTTCGCGTAGAGTGCTGGAGTGATTCGGTGTACAGCGGCGTAATGAACGAGGTATACTACGGCAGTCCGGTGGATATCTACAGCATGATTGTCCGACAAAATCTGCCGGAGATGGCTATCGCGGCACTCATGTTTTTAATCGGTTTAACGGTGCTGATTATTTGTTTTGTGATTCGCATCGGCCTGGGGAAGAAGCTGCCGTTGGAGTACCTGGCAATCTGTATTATTTTTGCGGCAATCTGGATTATGTCGGAGTCGAAGATTCGGCAATTTCTGGTGCCCAACAGTTCCATTATCGGAATCAGTTCGTTTTACGTGATCATGTTCATCCCCTTCGCAGCGGCACTGTATTTGGACAAGCTGCAGGAGGAGCGTTATCACAGATTCTACACATTTGTAAATTGCCTTTTGATTGCGGATGCGCTGGTCTGCACATTCCTTCAGGTATCCGATATCATGGATCTGTTGGAAACTATGTATTTCACTCATGCCATCTGTATCCTGCTGATGGTGGGGGCATTTGTCTGCATGTTCCGGGATATACAGACCGGGATGATTAAGCGCTATGGTCAGGTTGCCATCGGATTCGTTTTTTTTTCTCTCTTTGCCATTCTGGAGCTGCGGTTGGTCTACGCAAAGACCTACAAATGGGTTGGATTATCTCTGAATGTGGGCATTTTGATTCTCCTTGCCACCGCTGCGGTGAAGACGGTGCAGGATATTGTCCAGGAGGAGCGGAAAAGGCAAAAGGCTGTGGTGGCCGGGGAGGCGAAGGATGAGTTTTTGACAAGAATGTCCCATGAGATTCGGACTCCGATTAACAGCATGCTGGGTATGAACGAGATGATTTTGAGGGAAAATACGGATGCCACCATCAATGAGTACGCGCTGAATGTGGAGCGGGCAGGGAGAATGTTGCTGGATCTGGTGAATGATATACTGGACCTCTCGAAAATCCAATCCGGAAAAATGGAATTGGTCCTGCACTCCTATGCGGTGGCTCCTATGATTATGGATCTGGCAAATATGTTCACGGAGCGGGCGGAAAATAAGGGGCTGGAGTTTGTGCTCCAGGTGGAGGAGTCCCTCCCTACGGAACTTGTGGGGGATGAAATTCGCATTAAGCAGATTGTGAGCAACCTTCTGTCCAACGCGGTGAAATACACGAAAACCGGTTCCGTGAAACTGAAAGTGGAAGGGGTGCTGGACGAGTTTGGCGTATATATGCTGTGCTTTACCGTGGAGGATACCGGGCAGGGAATCAAACAGGAAAACTTTGATATGCTCTTTCACAAATTCACACGCCTGGAGGAGAGCAACAACCAGGCGATTCAGGGAACCGGTCTGGGACTCAGCATTACACAGATGTTGGTAAACCTGATGAACGGAACCATCCGTGTCACCAGTGAGTATGCTTCGGGGAGCACCTTCGTCGTGGAAATACCACAGGAAGTATTTGACATTACGCCCATCGGAGAAATCGGGAACTATAAGAGTGTGAAACCGATTGTGGAATATCGGGAGAAACTTCATGCGGATGGGGCCCACATACTGTCGGTGGATGACAACGAAATGAACCAGGCGGTGCTTAGAACTTTGCTGAAAAAAACCGGAATCAAGGTGGATACGGCCTTCAGTGGGATGGAGTGTCTGAAAAAGTGTGAGGTTGAGCGATATGACTTGATTTTTATGGACCACATGATGCCCGAGATGGATGGAATCGAGACCTTCCATAAATTGAGGGAAGAATCCGGCCTGAATGCCAAGACCAAAGTGATTGCGCTCACCGCCAATGCCATTTCAGGGATGAAGGAAATGTATCTGCGGGAAGGATTTTCCGGGTACCTTACCAAGCCCATAGACTATGCAAGCCTGCAGGAAATCCTGGTGGACAATCTGCCGGGGGACCTGATTTTCTGGAAGGATGAAGGCTGGGAAGAGGAAAGCGGAAAAGAAGATACGGGGAAAGTGGAAAGCTTTGAGGAGAAAGGCGGAGAGGAGAACGACCGTCAGGATTATATTCAGGTCGACCGCAAAATGGGCTTGTCCTACTGCGCGGATGATGAGAGCTTTTATCAGGAAATGCTTGTGATGTTCCATGAACAGGGGACGGAGAACCGGAGCAAATTGCAGGAATATTTGCAGGCGGAGAACTGGAAGGAATACGCTACCATTGCCCACGCAATCAAAAGTACCGCGCTGTCTATCGGAGGAAAGAACTTTTCGGAGTTGGCCAAGGAGCACGAGCTGAAAGGCAAAGCGGGGGATGGCGAGTTCATCCGCAAGGAATTTGATACATTTATGAGTGTATATGATGCCTTTCTGCAGGAAGTGGGCAGACAGGCAAAGTTGAAGTAAAGGATTTTATGTAGTATGTCAAGAAAGAAAAAGGTACCCCGTTGGAAAAAGGTACTGAGGATTCGAAAGACCATGGCAACACTGATACTGATTGGGGCTGTGGCGGCCGTGGCAATCGCCGTGGCAAATTCCCGGAGAACCCCCATTGCCAGGGAGGATACCCAGATGACCCCGCAGGATGTGGTGGATTTGCTCCCGCCGGAGGAAGAGGAGGAATCTCAGCAGGAGGAGACCGTTGGAATCGGATGGAACTATCCGGATGCACAGGGGTGGTATACTGTGGGGGATGCAAAAATCTTGAGCGGGTATACCGCCATCCCCAGTACCAATGTGGTTGCACCGGGCGAGGACGATGTCAACAGCACTTATATGGTGTTGATTAATGAGAGCAACAATGAGATCGTGTCACAAAAAAATGCAACCGCAAGAATCAGTCCGGCATCCATGACCAAGATTATGACGGTGCTTGTGGCGGCGGAGCATGTGAGCAATTTGGATGACACGGTCACAATTTCCATTGAAGTCACGGACTACGCGTACAGTCATGACTGCAGTTCGGTGGGATATTTGGACGGTGAGGTAACCACGGTGAGGGATCTGTTCTATGGGACGATTCTCCCCTCCGGGGGAGATGCTGCACTGGCGCTTGTGAATTATGTGGCAGGATCGGAGGAAGCCTTTGTGGAAATGATGAACGACAAACTGGAGGAGCTGGGGTTGTCGGAGACCTCCCATTTTACCAACTGCATCGGCCTGTATGACGAGAATCATTACAGCACCGTCTACGATATGGCCATGATACTCAAAGCTGCGGTGGAGAATGACTGGTGCAGGGAAGTGCTGTCGGCCCATGTGTATATCACAACGCCATCGGAGCAACATCCGGATGGAATCACAATCTCAAACTGGTTTTTGCGTCGCATCGAGGACAAGGACAGCGACGGCCTGGTGCTCTGCGCCAAGACGGGATTTGTGAACCAGTCCGGGAATTGCGCAGCCAGTTATGCCATTATGAATGACGGAACCCCGTATATCTGTGTGACGGCAGACGCATACAGCAGTTGGCGGTGCATCTATGATCACGTGGCAGCATACAGTAAATATACTCCGTGAGGAGAGGAGACAAAAAATGGATTTGACAAAAGAAATGAAGGAAACCATCCGCCTGTATGACGAGGATGCCTATGGGGTGGAGTTTGACGCGAGGGTTATCGGTTGTCGGAGGAAGGCGGATGACGCAGATAACCTCTACGAGTTGGAACTGGATCGGACACTGTTTTTCCCGGAGGAGGGAGGACAAAGCCCGGACAAGGGAAGGATTGACGGCGCGGATGTGCTGGATGTGCAGATCAGAAATGGCGTGATTATCCACACAGTGAATCAGCCTATTGAAGTGGGGATGCAGGTACACGGAGAAATTGATTGGAATCACCGGTTCAGCAATATGCAGCAGCATTCCGGGGAACATATTTTTTCCGGATTGGTTCACAGCCGGTTTGGATTTGACAATGTGGGATTCCATCTCAGTGACCAGATTGTGACCATGGACTTTAACGGAGTGTTGACGGCAAAGGACGTGGAAGAAGTGGAGGATGCGGTCAACGAAGCAATCGCAAAGAACGTGGAGATTGTGGTGACCTATCCGTCGAAGGAGGAACTGAAGAATCTGGAATATCGCAGCAAGATTGAGATTGAGGGGCAGGTGCGAATCGTAACGGTAACCGGCTATGATGTGTGCGCATGCTGTGCTCCCCATGTGCGCAGAACCGGAGAGATCGGAATGCTCAAGGTCATGAGTGTCCAAAACTATAAGGGCGGCGTACGCATCAGTATTCTCTGTGGGTTCCGGGCGCTCATGGCATTCCGCGAGAAGGCGGCGGTCATCGATGAACTGACATCCATGTTCACCTGCGGACAGGAGATGCTGGTGGACAATATCGCCAAACAGAAAAGCTTGAACCAGACTCTGAAATCGGAATTGGGAAGTGCCAAGATGCAGTTGATGGATTACAGGCTGGCGGAGATCCCGGAGGACATGCAGGATGTGATCTTGTTTGAACGGGACCTGGATATGAATGTGGTCCGTGCAGCAGTGAATAAACTGACAGAGACCCGCGAGGGCGTAGTTGCTCTGTTTGTGGGTGATGATGAGAGCGGATACAATTACATTGTGGGGAGCAAAACCGTAGATTGCAGGGAGATTGCTGCGGGCATGAAAGAAGAACTTGCCGCCAGAGGTGGCGGAAGCAACCGTATGATACAGGGCTCTCTTGGCGCAACGAGAGAAAACCTGAAGCAGTTTTTGAAAAAGTTTACAGAATCACGTTGATGCGACCGCCATTCCCGGTCATCTGGGTATAGATGGAATCGTAAGCTTGGCGAAACATGTTGCGTGAGACACGTCTGGTAGAGCTCAATATATCGGAACTGTCTGATGAGAACACGGACTTTAGCGTATCCATGCTGGCTGAGGTCAGGAGACTCTCGGACACGGACAGACTTCCGTCTTCACTGACTTTTATGCCAACATCTTCCAATTCGTCCTTGTGGTCCTGAATGATTTTTTTGAGCTGCTTGGAATAGCGGGCAAGCTCGGAGGAACCTTCCCCGGAGGACAGGGCATTATTGTATGTGGTGGCAAAGGCAGTGATGGAATTCTTGATGTTTTTCTCACTGTCGTCGTTGCTGTAATCATTGGAAGACAGGGTCTTTACGGCGCGCCTGAGCGCACGGGAATCCTCGTAAGCCAATTCCGCTTTGGTCAGCTCGGAGCGTCCGGCTTTCTTATAGGCACCGGTGTTGGCGCGATAAAAACTATTCAGATAAAAATTTGTACTTAAGGTGATGCTGGATGATGATGCCATAATTGCCTCCTGTCCTATATGAAAATATATCGTCAGGAGAGCAATATTTCTTTACATTTTCCGGAAAAAGCCTTAAAATTCTTTTTATGAAATAAGCCTTACTTGGAGGAGGAGACATATGGGCGATAAGAGTTTCGGGAGAGTTGGATTGTTTGGAAAAAGCGCGACGCTTTTTTCGATTAAGAATAGCAAGGGAATGGAAGTGCTGGTGACGGATTACGGTGCAACCACGGTATCCATCTTTGTCAGAGACCGTCAGGGAGAGTTGCGCGATGTGATTCTCGGCTATGACAATGCGAAGGATTACGCGGAGCATTGGAGCTATTTCGGGGCAACCGTGGGAAGAAATGCAAACCGTATTGCCGGTGCACAGATCTCCATCGATGGGGAAGTATACCATCTTGAGAAGAACGATAGGGGCAACAATCTACATAGCGGTTCCAAATCGCTGACGAAAGTTTTCTGGGATGTGAAGAGCAGGGAGGACAATTGTATTACGTTCGTGTACAACAGCCCGGACCTTGAGGAGGGATATCCCGGGAACGCAACTGTGGAGGTTACCTTCGAGGTGACGGAGGACAATGACTACCTGATTCGGTATCATGCACTGTCCGACAAGAAGACCGTGTTCAACATGACCAATCACTGCTACTACAATCTGAATGGAGCAGGAAATGGGACGGTTCTTGAACATGTGCTCCAGATTAACGCTTCCCACTATACACCCTGTATTGATCAGAAATCTATCCCAACCGGAGAGATTGCGCCGGTGGAGGGAACACCGTTTGACTTTACCGTTGCAAAACCCATCGGGCAGGATATCCACGCGGATCATCCGCAGATTGCATTGGCAAACGGATATGACCACAACTTTGCCATCGATAAGACCATGGATGGGGTGGAGAAGGCTGCTGTCATTTACTCTCAGGAATCCGGGATTCAGATGGAGGTGTTCACGGACACTCCGGGAATTCAGCTGTATACTGCAAACGGAGTCAAGGGAGAAGTGGGAAAGGGCAACACGGCTTACGAGAATTACGGTGCGTTCTGCCTGGAGACCCAGTATTTCCCCAACGCCATCAATGAACCTAATTTCTCCACTCCCGTGACGGATGCGAATGTCCCTTATGAGAGCACCACGAGATATCATTTTTCGTTAATATAGTATGATGAAGATTGTTTTTTTGGATGTAAAAACCATAGGAGAAGATATTGATTTGTCCCGGTTTGATGCATTTGGCGAGGTTGTGAAATATGATTTTTCCACCACCGAGGAGACCAGGGAGCGAACGAGGGACGCGGATATTATCATTTTGAATAAAGTGCGCGTCGACGAGGAATCTATCGGGGAGGCACGGAAGCTGAAGCTGGTTTGCGTCACAGCCACAGGAACCAACAATCTGGACAAAGAGTATCTGGCGCAGCGAGGAATACAATGGCGCAATGTTGCGGGGTATTCCACAGAGTCCGTGGCGCAGCACACCTTTGCCATGCTTTTTTATCTTCTGGAGCATTTGAATTACTACGATAATTATGTGAAGGAGGATAGATATGTGGGGGATGTTTCCTTCACACATTTCGACCATGTGTACCACGAACTTTGGGGGAAGACATGGGGAATTGTGGGCCTTGGCAATATCGGAAGACGGGTTGCGGATATTGCGAAAATGTTTGGCTGCCGGGTTATCTACTATTCCACTTCCGGGAAAAACACCCAGCCGGGGTATGAGCGCGTGGGCTTTGAGGAGTTGCTTCAGACATCGGATATTGTTTCCGTGCATGCGCCGCTGACTCCAATGACGGCGAACCTGATGAATGCGGAAGCTTTTTCCAAAATGAAAGGAACCGCTGTTTTCCTGAATTTGGGAAGGGGCCAGATTGTGGATGAACAGGCCCTCTGCGACGCTTTGACCCGAGGAAAGATTGCGGCGGCGGGGCTGGACGTATTGGTGCAGGAGCCCATGAGTCCGGGAAACCCTCTCCGGGCCATTAAGGATAGTGAGAAACTGCTCATCACTCCCCACATTGCATGGGCCAGCGTGGAGGCGAGAACCAGACTGATGGAGATTATCGCCGGTCAGATTGAGGAATATTTGGAAATGTAAACAGAAAACGGATATTTCAGGTGTTATCCTGAAATATCCGTTTTTATATTACAGTGGTTTGCCGCTTAAGAATGAGAGGTTACCGTAGTCCTCCAGAAATACATTGCAATCAGTGGCCAGATAGCCGCCCTGCACCAACCGGTAATAGGAGCTGATTCTCCGGTCGTAGACTTGGCCGGCCTTTTGGTATAGGTCAAGAAAGGATTCGTCGGTGGTTTCGCCGGTCCAAGGGTGATGCCAGGTGCGATGCATCTCATTGAGGGCGTCCTCCACAAAACAGTAACGGTCGCTGGGGATCATGGCGGAGATCAGAGGCCGTTTTAATATTTTTTGCTCCAGCCAACGCACCATAACTTTTTTCTGGCCGGAGGGGTCGTTCACCAGTTTGGCTCCCGTGCGCATCCACTTTGCCGCGCTTTTCACCATGTGCTCGGTGGCCTTGTATTCCGGGAACACAGTGCGATATGCGTACGTCAAAACATGGGCGATGGCATCGGACTCCTTTTTGGTGAGATAGATGGTGGAATCCTCGTGGAACTGTGAGGGGGACATGTGTTTGCGAAGCCAGAGCAGTTCGATATCCAGTTCGGTCTCCAGATATGCATGCTGGCCAAAATAATCCGTGCCGCGCTTGGGAGCTGCAGGATTGTGGCCGGTAAAGGCGTATACAAAGGGGTGGGATATGGTATCCAAAGTGTAGTGTCCCACAAAACCGCAGATGTAAGCGTCTGCGACGGCGAGCTGCTCGGGGTCGTGGCAGAGGGTCTGGCGGCCCTGCATCAGTGCTTTGAAAAATTCGCCGGTGCGATTGTGGTGGGCAACATTTCCGATATTTTGGGGATTGATAAAATACGCCGGGACATAATAAAAGAACAAATCCGGTCCCTGCAATCCCAGAGAGAAGGCACTGTGATGGTTGCGAATGCTCCCCCTTATACTGCTGTCTGCAATTCTCTTGTAGGCGTCTACGCCAAACAGATAGTGTGTGATAAATCCCGGCATGGTGTTTTCCTCTTTGGTATTGTAGTAGATAACGTAAGTATAGCATAAAAAGTGCGGTTGCTTAAAGAGGCAAATTGATGTATGCTTAACTATCAAGAGGTTACATGAAAATGAGGATTCGTCTGGACTTTCATTGGAAGAATTTTATATGGTTTGCCATCATCTTCGGACTGGCGCTGGTGATGTATTTCACCATCGGATTTGCATGGTGGGTGTTGCCGGTCTACGGATTGGCGTACCTGGCAATCAGGAATACCAAGTTCGAACTCTCGGAAAAACTGCCATGGCTCTGGACCGCGATTTTGTTTGTGGGAGGAGCGGCACTGAATACTTTTTCCGTGCAGTACCTCCTGCTGGATGCGGAGCTTTTCGCAAGGACGACGACGCTCAAGCTGATTTTGAACGTGCTGGTCTGCCTGGTGCTGTATTTGCTGATGTTGCTTTTTTCCAACCGGGTGACATTGAGCTGCATTACAGCCAATGTGTTTTGGCTGATTTTTGGGTTTGTCAATTATTTTGTCTATCTGTTTCGGCAAAACGAATTCTATTTTGCCGATATTCGGTCCATCGGGACAGGCCTCAGCGTTGCAGGTCAATATCAGCTGAGGCTGAATGATAAGGGCTGTTATGTGATTTTGGCCTGCGCCCTGTATATTACCCTGGTGCGCAGAATGAACGTGGAGTTTGGGAAACGCTGGCAGATGAGCATCATTTCCATGCTGGCGATGGTGCTGTGCTGCGTGGCCGTGGGCGTTGAGACCATGGAAGTGAATACGGAGACCTGGGAGCAGAAGGGAACTTACCGCAACGGATATTTCCTGAATTTTGTCCTAAGCGTTCGGGACAGCTTTGTGGGAAAGCCGGAAGGCTACTCCAGGGAGTCAGTGGAAGCGCTGGAGGAGGAATACGGGAGCAGGGAAGATGCGTCTCTTGACGAAAAGGATACGTCCCTGAACGAAAAAGATACGTCCCCGGGCGAAAAAGATACGTCCCCGAACGAAAAGTCCCCGACGATTATCGTGATTATGAATGAATCCTTTGCGGATTTGTCGGTGATCGGACCCATGGAGACCAACAGTCCGGTGACACCATTTATCGATTCCCTTTCGGAGAATACGGTCAAAGGGTATGCGCTGTCCTCCGTTTTTGGGGCCAAGACGCCCAACTCCGAGTGGGAGTTTCTGTCCGGCGGAACCATGGCGTTTTTGCCGGGGGGCTCTGTGGTGTATCAGCAGTATATCAGCGAGACGCCCACCACCCTGGTGTCTACCTTGAAGAACGAGGGTTACACCTGTGTGGCGATGCATCCCTATTATGACACGGGGTGGAGCCGCAATTTAGTCTATCCGGATATCGGATTCGATGAGATGTATTTTATCGAAGATTTTGACAAGACCCAGGTTTACCGGGAATATATTACGGATCAGGAAATGTATCGCAAGGTGATTGACCGGTTTGAAAACCGCAAGCGTAATGAGAAACTGTTCATCATGGGCATCACCATGCAAAACCATGGCGGTTACACCACGGAATATGATAATTTCCCGGAACCGATATACAAGATCGGGCGTTCCTACACGGATGCCAATCAGTATCTGTCGCTGATTAATGCCAGCGACAAGGCGGTGGAGGAATTGATTCAGTATTTTTCCCAGGTGGAGGAACCTGTGGAGATTGTGTTTTTCGGGGATCATCAGCCCAGCCTGACCACCGAGTTCTATCCGATCCTGAATGGAAAAGGAACGGTCAATTTGTCGGAGGAGGAGATGGAAAATCTCTACAAAGTTCCCTTTTTCATCTGGACCAACTATGACAGCCCGGAGGAGGCGGTGGAGATTACCAGCTTAAATTATCTGTCCACCATGACTCTGGAGCGGGCGGGGATAGACCTGCCGCCCTACAATCAGTTTTTGGCGGATTTGAGGGAACAGATTCCGGCAATCAATGCAAGAGGATATTATTCTTTGAATAATGAAACCTATCTGGCGGTGGAGGATGCGTCCGGCAAGGAGGCAGAGTGGTTGCGCCGCTATGAAATTTTGCAGTACAATGCCATGTTTGATGAAAAGGACAGAAGCAATCTGTTTTTTCCATACATCGAGGAGTAAAGTAAGGGAGAACAAAAGTGAAATTACATGAGTTACTGAAATTTCATGACATTGTGATTCAGTGTCATGACAATCCGGATGCGGATGCATTGGCCAGCGGTTTTGCGGTCTATATGTATCTGAAGGAGAAAGGAAAGAACCCGCGGTTTATCTACGGCGGGAGAACCGCAGTGCGGAAGAGCAATCTGGTGATGATGATCCAGGAGTTGGAGATTCCGGTTGAACATGTGAGGGAGTTAGATCCGCCGGAACTGTTGGTGACCGTGGACTGTCAATACGGGGAGGGGAACGTCACCTATTTTGAGGCGAAAAACGTTGCCGTTTTTGACCACCATCGTGTGAACGGGAAACTCCCGGCCATGAATGAGGTGAGAAGCTCCCTGGGCGCATGCTCCACCCTGATTTGGCAGTTGCTCAAGGAGGAGGGATTCGAGGTAAACGAGAACCCAAAACTGGCAACCGCTCTGTACTATGGGCTGTATACGGACACCAATGAGTTTACCGAAATCTATCACCCGCTGGACAAGGACTTGCGGGATATGGCGGATTTTTCCCCGCACTATATCACGAAGTTCCGCAATGCCAATTTATCCATCGAGGAGTTGGAGGTGGCGGGCTCCGCGCTGTTGCGCACGGACTATATCGAGGAGTTCCGTCTGGCCATTGTGAAAGCCGGTCCCTGTGACCCCAATATTCTGGGAATCATCAGCGATCTGGTACTTGAGGTTGACGCGGTTGATATCTGCCTTGTATTTAATGTAAACCCTCACGGGGTGAAATTGTCCTTGCGCAGCTGTGTCAAGGAAGTGCAGGCCAGCGAGTTGGCGGAGGAGATATGTAAGGGTCTGGGATCCGGAGGCGGTCATCACGTCAAGGCCGGAGGCTTTTTGGATATGGAGCGGGTCATCCCGGAATACACAGAATTTTGTAAGACCCACAACATTATTCCCAGAATGGTTTATGGGCAGGATGGGGAGACCCAGCGTCCGTCCGATTCCGCAATCAAGGCCGTGATCGAGCGAAGACTTGTAGATTATTTTGAACATTCCCAGATTATCAATGCCAAGGATTCGGATCTGGATACCAGCGATATGGAGCTTTATTTCCGGAAGCCGCTGCCGGTGGGATATGTGAAGGGTACAGATATTTTTAAGGCGGGGACACCCATTACCCTCCGTACCATGCAGGGCGATATCGATACGAAAATTGAGGAAGATACCATTATTATCATAGGAATCAAAGGGGAGATTTTCTTAAGCCGGGAAAACAATTTCCGCAACCGGTACCGTACCTACCAGTGGCCCTTCAGCCTCAAGCATGCGGAATATAACCCCACGGTAAAGGAAAATTCCACCGGGGTTTCCATTCCGCTTATGCAGTATGCAAATGTATGTGTTCCTACGGGACAGATCAAGGTGCGAGCAAAGAAATTGGATCACAATGTAAAATTGTTTACCGAGTGGGATGAGACAAAATATATGAGAGGACATGTGGGAGATTACTTGATTCAGAGAAGTGATGACAATCATGATATCACCACCATGGACGGAAAACTGTTTGAGGAGTGCTACGCCAAGGTTAGCGATTTGGAGGAGGAAAACGTTCAGGCCGTTGTCTTCGATTTGGACGGAACACTGCTTGACACCCTGGAGGATCTGACCAATGCGGTGAACTTCGGCCTGACTTCCCGGGGACTTCCTCCCCGCACCATCGACGAGGTTAGACAGTTTGTGGGAAACGGGGTGGAAAAACTCATGGTTCGCGCGGTGCCGGAGGGGAGAGATAATCCTGCCTTTGAGGGTGCCTTTGCAGATTTCCGCCGGTACTATCAGGAGCACTGTTTGGATTGTACCAAGCCGTACCCCGATATTTTAAATATGATGAGAGAGTTGAAGGTGCGGGGAATCAAGATGGCCATCGTATCCAACAAGATGGACAGCGCGGTCAAGGAATTGAGCAGGGGATTTTTCCAGGATTACGTCTCTGTTTCCATCGGAGACAGGGAGGGCATGAAGCGCAAACCTGCGCCGGATGGCGTCAATAAGGCTTTGGAGGAGTTGGGGATTGCCCCGGAAAAAGCGTTGTATGTGGGAGATTCCGATGTGGATATCGAGACGGCGAAAAATGCGGGGCTCAAGTGTATCTCTGTCTCGTGGGGATTCCGGGATGCGGATTTCCTGAGACAGCACGGTGCCACCGATATTGCGGATAAGCCGATTGAACTTTTATATATGATATAGAGGAGGACAAGATGGAGAAGAGAATTTCAGGACACACAGGCCTGCTGGCATTAATCGGGTCACCGGTGGGACACTCCGGGTCACCGGCCATGTACAATTACAGCTTTGAGCGGCTGGGATTGGACTATGCGTATGTGGCGTTTGACATCCGGGAGGATGAGGTAAGGGATGCGATTGCCGCCATGAAACTCTTCAAGATGAAGGGCGGAAACGTGACCATGCCGGATAAGACGGAGGCTGCAAAATATATGGATGAGTTGTCACCGGCAGCACAGATTATCGGAGCCATCAATACCATTGTGAACGAGGATGGAAAACTGGTGGGACATATCACGGACGGAGAAGGTTTTGTCAATAATCTGAAGGACCACGGAATTGACATAAAAGGGAAGAAAATCTGTGTGGCGGGAGGCGGCGGAGCGGCCACCGCGATTCAGGTCCAGTGTGCGCTGGACGGAGCCAGAGAGATTACCATATTCAACAAGAAGGATGCCTTCTTTGAGAGAACCCTGGAGACCGCGGAAAAAATTCGAAATGCAGTTCCGGGAATCGTTGTCAACGTATATGATATTGACGACACCGGGAAAATGACGGAGGAGATACAATCCGCGGACATTTTTGCAAACGCCACAATCGTGGGGATGAAGCCGAATCTGGAGGATCAGAGTGTTGTCAAGGATTTAAGTGCATTCCGACCGGGGCTTGTGGTTGCGGACGCGGTGTACAATCCGGAGGAGACCAAGATGCTCCGCGAGGCCAAGGCGGCGGGCTGCATCTGCGTCGGGGGCAAAGGAATGCTGCTGTGGCAGGGAGTATCCGCTTTCAAGTTGTTCTCGGGTCACGATATGCCGGTAGATGAAGTAAAGGAGAAATTCTTTTCATGAGTAACAATATTTTTTTGATTGGGTTTATGGGTTCCGGGAAAAGCACTATCGGGCGTTTCCTGCAGAAGGAACTGAACATGGAACTGGTGGAGATGGATGCCCGTATCGTGGAGGAGCAGGGAATGTCCATTAATGACATTTTCGCGGAGAAGGGGGAGGATTATTTCCGTGATCTGGAGAGCCGCCTGGTGCTGGATTTGAACAATGAGGGAAATACGATTGTATCCTGCGGGGGCGGGGTTGTGATTCGCCTGGAGAATGTGGAGAACATGAAAAAGAACGGGAAAATTGTGTTTTTGTCCGCAACTCCGGACACCATATACGAGCGGGTAAAAAACAGCACCGAGCGTCCCATTTTGAATGGACATATGAACGTGGAATACATTGCCGGGCTGATGGAAAAACGTCGGGCCCTGTACGAAAATGCAGCTGACATCCGCATTGAGACGGACGGAAAGACCAGGGATGAGATATGTAAGGAGATTATCGACAAGCTATGAAATTCAATTTTGATAATGTAGTGTTTCGCGCATTGGGAAAAATGGTAGATTGTATCGTGGTCAGCTTTCTGTGGTTTCTGTTTTCGCTGCCGATTTTTACCATAGGTGCATCCACAACCGCACTGTATTACACGGTACATAAGTCAATCCGAAGAAGTAGGGGATACATATACTCCAGCTTTTGGCATGCATTTAAGACCAATTTCAAACAATCAACCATCATGTGGCTGATTATGATGGTCATCTATGGGGTGCTCTATTTTGATGCTTATGTGATGAATGGGTTTTTGATGAATGAGGAGACCATAGGATATTTGTTTTATCTGTTCCTGATTCTCTTCGTGCTGGTGCTTGTGTGGAGCTTTTACGTGTTCGCCTACACCGCCAGATTCGAGAATACCAAGCTGGCCATTTTCAAAAACTGTGCGGTTATCGCGCTGGTTAACTTTCCGTCCACCTTACTGGTGCTTGTGACGGTTTTGGTTTCCTCGTTCCTAATCTATCTTATTCCGATTCTGTTGTTCTTGGTTCCGGCATGTTCCTTCATCAGCCTGGATTTGATACTGGAACGGGTGTTTCGGAAGTACATGTCCCCGGAGGATCTGGCTGCTGAGGAGGAATCCGACAAGCTGGACAGGGATTAACGTGATACGGAAAGGATAGGATAGCCCAACCCAGAGTCTGCTCATATAAATAGAGGTGGTACAATGAAAAAAGACAAACATAAGAAGGGCGTTCGCTTTCGGGAGAACAGTCTGCAAAGAATCGTTCTGGCAGCACTTGCGGTATTGCTTCAAATAGGATGGCTCCTGTTCGCAGTGATAAAACTGAATTCTCATTTTGTGGAGATTGAGACGGTCATTCGTGCGATTGCACTTATCACTGCGCTTCTGATCTTGGGAAACCGGACGAACACCACATTTAAGGAATCCTGGCTGTTTTTGATTTTGGCGGCTCCGGTGTTCGGAATGACCATCTATTTTCTGTTTGGCAATTCTTTTCCTCTGAACAGGGAACGCAAGATTTACAACAAGCTGAATTATGCGGTGCGCAAGCATATGCCCAGCAACGATGGCGTGCTGGAGCACTTGAAGGAGCAGGATGACAATTGGAGCGCCCAGGCGGATTATCTGGCCAACTATATGGGTTTTCCAATCTATGACGACTCCGAGATTACTTTTTTCGGGGATACCAATGAAGCACTGGAGGCGCAGCTTGCGGCAATTAAATCCGCAAAAGAGTTTATTTTTATGGAATACTTTGCAGTGGAAGATGCGGAAGCTTTTTCCAGAATGAAGGAACTCTTGATTCAGAAAGCCGCAGAGGGCGTCAATGTGCGCATTATGTATGATGACGTGGGAAGCGTGGGTTTTGTAAATCCCAAATTTGGGCGCGAACTGGAAGGGAAGGGGATTGAGTGCCGGATTTTCAACCGTATCATTCCGCTTGTCAAGCTCTTCCTCAACAACCGGGATCATCGAAAACTGATGATTGTGGACGGAGAAATCGCCTTCACCGGAGGGTACAATATCGCGGATGAGTATTTTAATATCACCCACCCCTATGGTGTGTGGAAGGATTCCGGCGTGAGAATCCGGGGAAATGCGGTAATATCCGTCACAGGAATGTTTCTTGAGATGTGGAATTCCATCAATCCCACAGACAAGGATTACGGGGTATATATGAAGTCTGCAAAAACCGTTGTGGCCGATGCGCCAGGCAATGTCCTTGTACAGCCTTTCTGCGATACTCCGCTGGATGACGAATATGTAGGCGAGAATGTCTACTTGAATATGATTGCGCTGGCAAGGGAGTACCTGTACATTTCCACGCCATATGTTGCGGTGACGGAGGAGATGGTTCGCCAGTTGGGACTTGCGGCTCGCCGGGGCGTGGATGTGAGAATGGTGATTCCCGGAATTCCGGATAAGAAGGTCGTGTATGAATTGACCAAATCCTATGTTCCGAAGCTTCTGGAAAACGGAGTGCGGATATATTGCTACACCCCTGGCTTCAACCACGCAAAACAATTCTGCGCGGATGGGAAAGCCGCGGTGGTGGGAACCATCAACATGGATTTCCGAAGCTTTTGCCATCATTTTGAGGACGGCGTGTTCTGGTACGGCGGGGATGCGGTGGAGCAGGTATCCAGAGACTTTGAGGAAATGTTTGCCGTGTCGGATGAACTGACCCCGGACAGCAAGGTGGGAAGAATGCGCAGACTTGGAATCTGGCAGAGCCTGCTTCGCCTATTGGCGCCATTATTATAAAATAGAAAAAATAAGAATAAAAAAACATATCCGGTAGAAAATAATACCATTAGTGAACATATGGAGGATTGCGTATGAAAGCGACTGGTATTGTACGAAGAATAGATGATTTGGGCAGAATTGTGATTCCGAAGGAAATCCGCAGAACATTGCGGATTCGGGAGGGCGATCCTTTAGAGATATTTACAGATCGGGAAGGGGAAATCATGCTCAAAAAATATTCCCCTATCGGAGAACTACGGGATGTTGCGGTCAGCTATGCGGAGAGTCTGGCCCAGACCACGGGTGAACTTGTGTGTATCACGGACCGGGATTGTGTGGTGGCAGCATCAGGACCCAAGAAAAGAGAGTACGAAGGCAAGAATCTGTCCAAGGCCATGGAGGAACTGATCGAGCGGAGAGCAACGATTGCGGCGAACCTTGGGGAGAAGGATTTCGTCAAAGTGACCGAGGACGACGAAAACGAGTTCCAGACCCAGACAATTGTGACCATTATCTGCAATGGGGACAGCATCGGCTCCGTGGTGTTGTACGGAAGGGACTCCGCAAAATATTCCGCCGAGGACGTAAAACAGCTGGTGCAAACCGCAGCACAGTTCTTGGGAAGACAGATGGAATAGAAAACCCGGTCACAAAAAAACGGAAAAAAACGAAAAACTTTATTCCGTGTGACCGCCGTGTGACCAAAAGGTACTATAGTAGTTACAGAAATAGGAGAAACGTACTGTTGTTTGTAAGGAGGAACTGCTATGGTAAACAAAGGATTGATTCGCAAGATTGTGGCATTTGCACTTGCAGCCACCATGATTGTGGGAACAGGAATAAGCGTATACGCTGACGAAGTAGTCAATGAAGAAAACGCAAAATATTATGTTTTGAAGGATGCAGACCAGATGCCTTCGGATCTGCATGAGTCCGACAGCTCAAGCAAGTATGTGGGCGTTGGGAATGGAAGTATCGATACCGCGGACATCACTGCCACAGAGGGAAGCAAGCCTTCGGTTGCAGATGGGGATATCGTGAATGAGGAGCCGGTTGAGGTAGAAGACTTCATTTTGTCAGCACCCTCCGCAGAAGAGATTGCCGCACAGCTTTCCAACGGAGATGCCGCAACTGCACTGTATATTGACTGGTATCGAATCATCAAGGAAGCAGATGGTTGGCATGTGGACGGAACCGCCGTACCTGTCATTGACTTGACAGAAGCCGCACAGGTGAAGGCTGATAGCCGTTATTATAAGGCAGCCGCTTACGGAATCGCTGATTTCAATATCTCCGTAACCTACGGTGATACCGTTTTGACAGAGGGAACGGATTATGAAATCGTCGGTGTGACCGAGGATCTCACCAATCCGGGAACTAAGAGCGCCACTGTACAGTTTAAGGGAAAGTATTCCGGAAGCAAAGCGGTAACCTTTGCAATTCTTGGCGAAAAGGTTCGCTTCTATCTGCAGGGCGCAGATGGCAAGAGTTATACCTCTCTCGGAGATGGAGCTTTCTCTGCTGCTGTATACGAGTTGTTGGCAGCGGCAGACAGCAAGGTAATCTCTCAAGACAACGCTGAAATCGCAGGATATATGGACGGAGCAGTGCTCTCCGATGCATTCAAAGCAGCACTTGGCGACGGGGTTCAGTACATCAAGCTCTGCAAAGAGGCAGACGGATACCATGTGGATGTGAGATACAGTGATTCCGCAAACTATGCGGTAAATGCTACTTTCTATCTGAGAAAAATGAACGTTGCCAGACCGGAGGGAACCGTCGGCGATGTGGATAGCAACTATGTTACTGTTGCAGAGGGAGAAAAAGTATTGGCTTCTCTTCCGGTTGCAATTGCAGAGACAGAAGATGACGGAACCATAGAAAGCATGATCCTCGAGGGTAAGATGCCCACCGAAGAGCAGATTCAGGCAGCAATCGTTGCGATAGGATACACCGAGGAAGAGGCACAGTATCTTACCATTAACTGGTATCGAATTGTCGTTCCGAACAAGACCGTTCACATTGACGGAGAGGTTGTGGAAAAGGAAGTGGAAGAGCAGCCGGAAGAAGAGGAGCCGGTAGTACCGACCACACCGGGAACCACACCGGGAACTACACCGGGAACCACACCGGGAACCATACCGGCAGCTGCACCAACCGCAACACCGGAAACCACTCCTGCAGCAGATGAGCAGGCAGCACCGGCAGCGCAGGTGGCAGTGGCAGATCAGCAGACTCCTGCAGCAGCACCTGCAGAGGATGAGGAGCAGGATGAGGAAGAAAATGTTATCTTGGATGAGGACACTCCGCTGAATTCCGGCGAGGACGTTGAGATTGAAGATGCAGCAGCTCCGCTTGCACCGGCGGCACACAATTGCTTTATCCACTGGATTGTCTTCCTCCTCACACTTGTTTGCGGCGCTTACAGCATTGTGAGAGTGTTCGCAAGAAGAAATGCACAGAAGGAAGCATAATCAACGGGAGGAGAAATCATGAAGGTATTAGATAAAATTATATTTGCAGTATTTGTCATTGCATTGATTATCCTGTGCTTTTTCCAGAATTGCAGCCGGGACATCTACTTTCTGATTGCAGGATTTGTTGTGGCGGCAGTTACCCTCGTTGCGATGATCGTGCAGGGCAAGAAGAAAAACAAGCAGGAAGAACAACAGTAATTTGTAAAATATAGGGCGACCGTTTTGGTCGCCCCATTTTATAGTTCCGCGGTCAAAAATATCTCTCGTGATTGCATATGACCGGGAAAAAGTATAGAATACACATATGAGTGAGAAGGTATTTGTGGAGTCCGATTTGGATGAGGAGGACAAGCGTCCCAGGAAGGTAAAAAAAAGAAAAAAGCATCGCTTATTCTGGTTCATCGTAAAACTACAAATCTTTTTAATGATTCTGGTGGTTGGGGCTGTTGCCTATTACTATCTGGGAGGATATGCGGCGGAGGTAAAGGCACTCAAGGAGGAAGCGGTGGCGATTGTTGCCGCGTCCGACGAGAAAACCTTTATGCCGGGACAGACCAGCGCGGTTTATGATGTGAACGGGGAACTGATTTCGGAACGCAACGGGGAAAAGGTTGCGGAGTATGTCCGGTACGAGGATATTCCGGCGAAATTTATCGTGGCGATTATCAGTATTGAGGACAAGAAGTTCTACAGTCACAACGGAGTGGATTTCCGGGCGGTATTTCGAGCCGCAAAAGCTATGTTGGAGAACGGGAAGGTGACCCAGGGTGGGAGCACCATCACCATGCAGCTGGGGAAGCTCATGTTCATGGAACACGGCCAATCCTGGCAGTACAAGGTGCAGCAGATGTTTATCGCCACGGAGCTGGAGAAGAAATATACCAAAAGCCAGATTCTGGAGTTCTACCTCAACAATATTTATTTTGCAAATGGGTACTATGGGATTGAGGCGGCCTGCCACGGATATTTCGACTGTGAACTGAACGAGCTTGACATGTCGCAGATTGCTTTTTTGCTCTCCATACCCAACAGTCCCAGCTATTATGATCCGCTGGTCAATTACAGTAATACCATGAGCAGACGGAATCTGATATTGGACAACATCTATGCGGACGGCAAGATGGGCGAGGAAGAATATCTGTCTGCGAAGAGGGAGGATGTGGTTCTCAACCTCCCACAGAAGGGCTCAACCCTGTGGAATAACTATGTGGATACCTATGTCTACCATTGTGCCACAAAAGCAATGATGGAAAAGGAAGGCTTCGAGTTCCGTTACTATTTTGACAGCGAAGAACAGAAGCAGGAATACAACGAGGAATATGACGAGCGGTACGCAGCGTGCCAGAAGAAGCTGTATACCGGCGGATACAAGATCTATACATCCATTGACATGGAGAAGCAGAAATGGCTGCAATCGGCGGTGGACAATGAACTTGCCTATTTCATGGAGCAGAATGAAGAGGGGGTTTACGCCATGCAGGGCGCTGCGACCTGCATTGACAACGAAACCGGATATGTGGTGGCAATTGTGGGAGGAAGAAGCCAAAATTTCTCCGGCTACACGTTGAACCGGGCATATCAGAGCCATCGACAGCCGGGAAGCGCCATAAAACCACTGATTGTATACACGCCTTGCTTTGAGAGGGGATATACGCCGGACAGTATCGTGGATGACCATGAGCTGGAGGATGGGCCCGCGAATTCCGGCGGAAGCTATGCCGGGCAGGTGACAATCCGCACGGCGGTGGCCAAATCCTTGAATACGGTAGCCTGGCAGTTGTATGAGGAACTCACCCCGGAGGTGGGATTGGAGTACCTCAAGAATATGAATTTCAGTGCCATTGTGGATGAGGATTACGTGCTGCCCACAGCGTTGGGGGGATTTACTAATGGAGTCTCCACCGTGGAGATGGCAGCGGCATACGCAACCATAGAAAACGACGGAGTCTATCGAAATCCCACCTGCATCCTGTCCATCGTAGATTCTTACGAGAACACAGTCTATGTGTCCGAGCAGCTATCCTGTGTAGTATACAAAGAAACGGCAGCCCGCATGATGACCGATGTACTGACTTCCGTTATGACGGAGGGAACGGGGAGAAAGCTGGCGTTGGAAAACATGCCCTGCGCCGGCAAGACCGGGACCACCAATGACCACAAGGACGGATGGTTTGTGGGATTTACCCGCTACTATACCACCAGTGTGTGGGTTGGATATGATATGCCGCGGGAAGTGGAAAACCTGATGGGAAATACATACCCGGAGCAGATTTGGCAGCGCTATATGGAGATGGTACACCAGGATCTGACGCCCCTTGATTTTCTTCCCTACGCAAAATTGTCGGAGGAGTTCGTGGAAGAGCAGGAAAACCTGGAACAGGAAATGCAGGAGCGCAGGAACGGCGGCTCGAATTCGGAAGAGACACCGGATGAGAACCCGGCCGCAGAAAATGAGCAGGGGGACCCGGCAAGCCCCGAGGAACAGGTTGGCATCGAATAATAATAGAAACAAAACTATACATAACGATTACAAATTAATTTAGGAGGAGCAATTATGAAAAAATATGGTTTTGGCGTAGACGTAGGAGGAACCACAATCAAAGTTGGATTCTTCGAGACCAGCGGTAAGCTGATTGACAAGTGGGAGATTAAGACAAACACGGAAAATCACGGCGAAAATATCTTGTCCGACATTGCGCAGGCTGTGGACAACAGACTGGCACAGGAGGGAATCAGCAAGAGTGACGTTCAGGGTGTGGGAATTGGTGTTCCGGGCCCGGTTCGAAACGACGGCGTTGTCAACAACTGTGTGAATCTCGGCTGGGGTGTCATCAATGTAAAAGAGGAACTCGGCAAATTGACAGGACTTGAGGTTGCTGTGGGCAATGACGCCAATGTTGCCGCACTCGGTGAGATGTGGCAGGGCGGTGGAAAAGGCTCCAGGGATGTGGTAATGGTCACACTGGGAACCGGCGTTGGCGGCGGAATCATCTGTGACGGCAAGATGGTGGCAGGCTTTAACGGAGCCGGCGGAGAAATCGGACATATCACGGTAAATGAGGATGAAATCGAGCCTTGTAACTGCGGGCAGTACGGATGTCTGGAGCAGTATGCTTCTGCTACCGGTATCGTTCGCATGGCAAAGAGAAAGCTTGCAAAGAGCGAGCAGGAGACAACCCTTCGAGCATTCGGCGAGTTGACCGCGAAGGATATCTTTGACGAGGCAAAGGCCGGAGATGCAATGGCGAAGGAGCTGGTGGATGAGCTTGGAACAATTCTGGGATCAGCCCTCTCCAACATCGCCTGTGTGGTAAACCCGGAAATTATTGTCATCGGTGGCGGTGTATCAAAAGCGGGACAGATTTTGATCGATACCATTCAGAAACATTACATTGAGACTTCCTTCCATGCGTGCAAGGATGCGAAGTTTGCGCTTGCCTCCCTGGGCAATGACGCAGGAATGTACGGATGCATGCAGCTTCTGCTGGGATAATATTCCAATAAAATGGGAAATGAAATACAAAAGACCTTCGTCGTAAAGAGACGAAGGTCTTTTCGTTTTCGCAACTTAATTATTATTCTTCCGATACAAAGAGCTTCGGGGTGGCGAATGCCAGGACTCCCACAACGACAGCCAGAATCAGGATATCGGGAACCATATAAGCTCCGTTATACACTAAGCTGTAGTAAGCAGGATGCATTCCTTCCGGTGCGTAGCTGCCCCAGAGAAGCCATCCTGACAGGAAGCTGCAGAGGAAACGGAGCAATCCGGCAATGACAGCGCCCAGAATATATCCGATTTTCGTCTGGTTCTTGCAAATCAGGGCAAAAACCGGTGCGAGACCGAGCACGGTAAAGGCCAGCAGGTAATCCAGCAAAATACAGCCGATCTGTGCCAGAAGGGTTGCGCAGTACAATACATTTGAGAAACCGATAATCATCTGGAGAAGTCCGTGAACAAATCCGGTGAAACATCCCCATTTTGGACCGTTGCGGAGCGCCATGATGACAAGGGGCAGCATCTCTAAGGTGATGGAGCCTCCCATGGGCATCTCAAAAATCTTGAGGTAAGATAACACGGTAGCAAGAGCAATAAGCATAGCGCCTTCTACCAAGGTACGTGTGTTTGATTTTTTGGACATAAAAAATCCTCCTTCGTATTATGCGCTAGGAGGGACTTAAAAGATATGAATTCATGCTTCCTTACGCCGGTACTAACCGGGTCAAGTGATGAGGGTCAATCCGTTTGGATATTCTCAGCAATAAGCTCCCCTAGCTTTTGTTAATTTGTCGTAGACAGAATAATGCTTTTCGCTCACGATGTCAACAACAATCAAACAAAATAGTTGGATAATCAAACTATTTTTGCTATAATCGGAACATAGAAAGAGAGAGGTGCAAAAATGACACTGGAAGAAACGCTAAATGATTTGCTGGTAAACTTGTTTAAGGATTTGGTGGAGATAGAGGGCCGATGTCTGATTACCGACGAGTTCGAAGATATTACCGTAAACGATATGCATGTGATTGAGGCTGTCGGTGTGGATACCCCTCGCAATATGAAAACGGTAGCCGGGCTCATGAATGTGACCATGGGAACCCTTACAAAGTCGGTGGATGGATTGTGCCGCAAGGGCTATGTGATGCGCGAGAGAAGTCAGGAGGACAAGCGGGTGATACGCTTGAAGTTGACGGACCGTGGGCGGCACGCCTTCTACCACCACGAAGCTTTTCACAGACAGATGATAGAGAATGTAATGGCCCAACTCTCCGAGCAGGAATCAGACCTCTTGATTCGAACCTTGTCAAAGCTTGCGGATTATTTCAGAGACAGCTATTCTGATGGTTCGGAGGATTCACAATTCCTGGATTGGAAAGAGGTAATTGAATAACTTGCATAAATTAAGCTTGTTTTTATAAGGTAACAAGTTAATATAATAAAGTTTTTGCAATTTTTTAGAAAATAACTTTCAAAAGTTTTGTGCACTACTTATAAAAATAGGCGTTTACTTAAAAATTATGAAAATTCTGTTGTATAAAAATTCATTTTAGATTAAAATGAATACATTATATAATTAATATACTACATTGTTTTATTAAGGAGATTAACAAGATGAGTTATGTTGATGAAGTACTCGAGGTAGTACAGAAGAAAAACGCTGATCAGCCGGAATTTCTTCAGGCTGTAACAGAGGTGCTGGAATCATTGCGTCCGGTTATCGATGCGAATGAGGAACTTTACAGAAAGAATGCCATTCTTGAGAGAATTACCGAGCCGGATCGTCAGATCATGTTCCGTGTTCCGTGGGTGGACGACAAGGGACAGGTTCAGGTAAACAGAGGATTTCGTGTACAGTTCAATAATGCCATTGGACCATACAAGGGAGGTCTTAGACTTCACCCTTCTGTAAACCTCAGTATAATCAAGTTCCTGGGATTTGAGCAGATCTTCAAGAACTCTCTTACAACACTTCCCATCGGCGGAGGTAAGGGTGGTTCCGACTTTGACCCGAAGGGCAAGTCAGACAGAGAGATTATGGCATTCTGCCAGAGCTTTATGACCGAGTTGTCCAAGTATGTCGGCGCGGACATCGACGTTCCGGCAGGTGATATCGGAACCGGAGCTCGTGAGATCGGTTACATGTTCGGACAGTTCAAGAGAATTCAGGGCTCTTTCGAGGGCGTACTTACCGGTAAGGGTCTTACCTGGGGGGGATCCCTGGCTCGTACACAGGCTACCGGATATGGACTTCTTTACCTTACAAACGCATTGTGGAAAGATCATGGTATGAGTCTGGAAGGAAAGACCGCTGCAGTTTCCGGATCCGGTAACGTAGCTATCTATGCAATTGAAAAAGCCCATCAGCTTGGTGCAAAGGTTGTTACCTGTTCTGATTCTACCGGATGGATTTACGATCCGGAAGGAATCGATGTGGAGCTTTTGAAGGAAGTAAAGGAAGTAAAGCGTGCGCGTCTTACCGAGTATGCTGCCGCAAGACCTTCCGCAGAATATCATGAGAAGAAGAACGGTGAGCACGGTGTATGGCAGTACAAGGTGGATCTTGCACTTCCTTGCGCAACCCAGAACGAGTTGGATCTTGAGGATGCTAAGATGCTCGTTGCCAACGGGGTAACTTCCGTGACAGAGGGTGCTAACATGCCCACTACTTTGGATGCAACCAAGTACCTTCAGGAGAATGGCGTACTCTTCGTAGGCGGTAAGGCTGCCAATGCCGGCGGTGTTGCTACCTCAGCTCTTGAGATGAGCCAGAACTCCGAGAGACTTTCCTGGACCTTTGAAGAGGTTGACGGCAAGCTCAAGGGAATCATGGAGACCATTTATGCGAACATCTCCGACGCTGCAAAGAGATACAATGCAACTGTTGGCGGACAGACGGATTACGTTGCCGGAGCAAATATTGCCGGATTTGAGAAGGTAGTAAATGCTATGCTCGCTCAGGGTGTTTGCTAGGCATTGAACACTTAATGAGAACGAGTGTAAGCGAAGTTCGAATTTAGTGAGAAAGCCCATCCCGAGACTAAGCAAAAACGAGTCGGAGACGAAGTTCGAGCGCTAGTCGAGTGGATGATAATGAGGAATAAATGATATGGAGAAGTCCCGGAAATGCTGAATTTCCAGGGCTTTTCTTTATGTGTTGAAATGACAGATGTGGTGATGTAAGACCTGTTCCATATTCCACTATATTTTGTGCTTTTTCCCGTAAATAATTGCATGAAAACCGCCGATATAGTATAATAATCTAGATTATAGGTCGAAGTCTGCCCAAAAGGAGATACATAAAAATGATAGATATCCATTGTCATGCGCTTTTTGGTGTGGATGACGGTTCCCAAAGCTACGAAGAGTCCGTAGAAATGCTGAAAGAGGCGAAAAGCCAGGGGATAGAGGCAGTGATACTCACTCCCCATTACCGCCACGGGATGTTTGCGTATCCCCAGGAGCAGATCGAGGAGAATTTCGCCCGGTTGCAAAAGGCGGGGGAACAGATGGGAATGGCCCTTTATCTGGGATGTGAATACCACGTGAACAGCCTAATCTGCGAGGCATTTTCCACGGGGAGGTGCCATAGGCTTGCGGACAGGCGATACGTGCTGACGGAGTACTCCCATGTGACGGAATATCCTTATATCGTCCAGATGACACGGGACGTGATGATGCACGGATACATTCCGGTGATTGCCCACGTGGAGCGATACGGATGCCTGGCGGAGAATCCGGAGAGAGTTGCCGCGCTTCGGGAGATGGGCGCGTGGATTCAGGTAAATGCGGACGCGGTGTTGGGAATGGAAGGACGCGGTCCCAAAAAGTTCTGCAAGATCCTGCTCCAGGAGGACTGGGTCGACGTGGTGGCAAGCGACAGCCACGGAATCAGGAACCGGGCGTGCCATATGCGCAAATGCTACGATTACATTGGGAAAAAATATGGTGCGGATTACGCCGCGCAGTTGATGTGTGACAATCCGGCAGAAATTTTGCGATAGATTAAGAGGATTAGGAATGGCAAATCCATATGAAACAGACAACGAAATAGAGATAGACCTGAAAGACCTGGTGTTTGAACTATTGTCACACTGGAAGTCCATCGTCCTTGTGACAATTCTGGCCGGTGCCATCGGCTTTTTTGTGAGCGAGTTCCTCATGACACCGAAATATGAGTCCACATCCGAGCTGTATGTTCTCTCCAAGAGCACATCCATTACGAGCCTTGCGGACATCCAGATGGGCACCAGTCTGACCAATGACTATATGGTGGTGGTGAAGGGACGACCGGTCTTGGAACAGGTGATTGCGAACCTGGGGCTGGAGGAAACGTACGCCTCCCTGTATAACCGGGTCTCTCTGAACAACCCTACCAATTCCCGTATTCTGGAGATTACGGTGACGGATACCAACCCGCAGCGGGCGAAGGCCATCGCGGATGAGATTGCGAAGGTGGGCTCTGCGTTCATCGCGGAGAAGATGGATCAGGATCCCCCCACAATTATTCAGAGCGGATATGCGGACGGGTTGCCGGTGAGCCCCAACGTGATCAAGAATGCGTTTCTCGGCGCGGTTGTGGGAGCGTTCCTTGTGGTTGCACTTATTTTGGTTACCTACATCTTCAACGACACCATCACCACGCCGGAGGATATCGAGCGCAAGCTGGGTATGAACATCCTGGGCACCTTGCCGCTTGAAGAAGCGGAGGATGACGGAGAACGCAGGACAAGCAAGGGAAAGAGAAAGCCGGTTAAGAAAGGGAAGAAGTAATGGAAACGGTTCAGTTTGGCAAGATAAAAGAACAAAGTTATACCATGAAGGAATCCTTGCGCGCGCTCAAGACCAATATTCAGTTCTGCGGTGACGATGTCAAGACCATCCTCATTACAAGCGCCATTCCCAACGAAGGGAAGAGCACGGTGGCCATGGATCTGGCACGATCCTTGACCGAATCCGGAAAGCGCGTGCTGCTGATCGATACGGATATGCGGAAATCCGTCTTTGTGGGGCGACTTCGCGCCACTACAACTACGGGGGGAGAGATTCACGGGCTGTCCCATTATCTCTCCGGACAGAAAAGGCTGGAGGAAGTGCTCTACGGGACGGAAATTCCCCGACTGTTTATGATTTTTGCGGGGCCGGCGGTTCCGAACCCGACGGAAATCTTGGAAAAGAAATATTTTGAGGAACTCCTGAGATTCGGCAGAGAGCACTTCAATTACATCATATTGGACTGTGCACCTGTGGGGGCGGCAATCGATGCGGCGGTGGTGGCAAAGCATTGCGACGGAGCGATTGTTGTTATTGCCCAGGGAATGGCAAGCGGTCGATTGATACTCAGCGTAAAAAAGCAGCTTGAGGCATCCGGTGTTCGCATTTTGGGCGCGGTGCTCAACAAGGTGAAGAAAAAGAAGAGCAGCTATGACGGCGGCTATTACGGCGGCTACTACGGCAGTTACTATGGCAGTTATTATGGAAGAGGAGACAGCAGAAAAGGATGAGGGGCAGAGGTTCCGGAATGTCACAAAAACTGAATAACATCCTGTTTTTCCTGTCGGGCGTACTGTGTGTGGTTGTGGTCGGAATTTTGGTGATGGCTGTGCAGACGAAGGCCAGTCAGAGACAGAACAATTACGAGGAATTTACATACAACGAGCAGAGCAATTCGGTAGGACTCGGCAACAGCGCGGAAAAATGGCAGGAGGGGGACATCCTCTATCAGGGCGAGTATTATCGGTACAATAAGAATATTCGCACCTACCTGCTGATGGGAATTGACAAGGACGGACCTGCGGAATCCGTGGAGAGCGGAACAAACGGAGGACAGTCCGACGCAATGTTCCTTCTGGTGGTGGACTCCGAGAATCAGAAATTGTCGGTGATATCCATTCATAGGAATACCATGACAGAGATAGAAATGTATGACCAAAATGGCATATATCTGATGACCGCCGAAGGGCAGATTTGCTTACAGCATGCCTACGGGGACGGAAGAAAACTCAGTTGTACGAGAACCGTGGACGCGGTGGAAAAATTATTTACCAACATTCCAATCAGCGGATATATTGCCATCAATATGGGGGCGATTCCAACCCTGAATGATTCCATCGGAGGTGTGGAGGTGGAGGTGCTTCAAGATCTCTATTATCCCAACAAGAACGTCAATCTGACACAGGGCGAGACGGTGACCTTAAGCGGCAACGAGGCGTACTGTTATCTGAGGGGACGGGATGTCAATGATTTCGACAGCGCATCCGATCGCCTGAGAAGAGAAGAGCAGTATATTGTGGCGTATATGAATCAGTTAAAACAATACGCATCGGGCAGTGCTTCCGCCATTGTGAACCTGTACGATGAGGTGGATGAATATATCGTGAGCAGTGTGGATTTCGCATCCCTTGCGGAGGAACTGTTGGACTACGAGTTCAGCGATTCCATTATGTATACGGTTCCCGGACACACCCAGATGGGTGAGAAATATGAAGAGTACATCGTGGACGAGGATGCTTTTGAAGATTTGTTGATGGAAGTGTTCTATCTCCCAGTGGACGTCCAGACAGAATGATATTAGACGCCGCAAGGCGTTTGATATACCACATGTATTTTTAAAGAAAGGAGGAGATGCCAATGAAGAAGACACTTGTAGGAATTCTCGCAGCTCTCATGGTGCTTACCATGGGAACAACGGTGTTTGCTGCATCATCACCGGATGGTAACGGCGCAAACTCTTCGCAGCTGAAAGAGGTTGTGACCAACATCCAGAATACCGGCTCCATCCAAGTAACAGCGGATCCGGTTTCTGATACTGCAGTAGCGGACGCGAATACCAAGGCGAAAGAGATTTCCACAGAAGCAACATTGCTTGCAGCAGTTGATTTGAACTATAGCGGGACCATTCCTGCCGGAGGCGTCCAGATTAAACTGACAGTCTCCAACATCAGTGCAGGGGACAAGTTGGTTGTACTTCATAAGACGACAGCAGGTAGTTGGGAAAAAATTCAGCCGGACAAGGTTGGAAACGGATATGTTATATTCACAATGACAAGCTTTTCTCCGGTTGCAATTGCAAAGGTTCCCGGATCGACAACCGTATCTTATGATAAGACTGCATCATCATCCATTGATTCTACATTGTCAGAGGCGGGAAACAGTACAGGCACAACACCGGTAGTGAATAATTACTATTATGCAGCGCCGGTTAACGTTACGCTCAATCCGTCCAACAATCAGACCAACAGCCAGAGCAATAATCAGACAGTGACAAGTGGCAATGGTGCGGGAAGCGCAACATCTCCAAAGACCGGTGCCGGAATGCCGGTTTGGCCAGCAATTGCATTATTCTCAGTGGTGGGAATAGCAGTGTGCGGTAAAAAAATGCATAGCCTTTAAAGGAATAAAGGTAGATTCGAATCTAATGTAACATGTGGTTTGCATATTTGCTCCTGCCAATTCGGCAGGGGCAGTTATGCATTATACGGAAAAGGATTATGACAGAGAAAACAAAGAAAAAGACTCACAAAAACCGGAGCATATCCACCGAAAGCCAGCTCAATATTTTTCGGTTTATCACCATCCTGCTTCTTGGAATATTGATTGTGGTGCTTGTGGCATGGGCAATGAAATACTTCCGGGAGGAACGGGCCGCAGAGCAATATGACGGACTGCAGGAGCAGGTGAACAATTATGATTTTTCCAACGACATCGTGCAGGAGACGGAGACAGAGACGGAACAAATCGACATCTTGACTCAGCTTGGCATCGAGGTGCCGGACAAAAATCTGGATTGGGATTCGCTGCATGCGACGAACCCGGATATCTACGCCTGGATATACATTCCGAACACCAATGTGGATTATCCGATTCTGCAGCATCCTACGGATGACAATTATTACTTGGAACACAATTTGGACGGGTCCAAAGGGTATCCGGGCTGTATCTATACACAGACCCTGAACCGCAGGGACTTTACCGATTTTAATACCGTAATATACGGACATAACATGAAAAACGGATCCATGTTTAAGACGCTGCACTATTTTGAAGATGCAGACTTTTTTGAACAGAATCCATACGCTTACATTTACACGGAGCAAGGGGCGCTGGTTTACCACATATATGCGGCTTACGAGACGGACAATTCCCATATCCTCAACACCAATGATTTTACCTCGGAGGAAGGAATTAATGCTTACCTTAAGAAAGCATACGCAGGAAAAGCCTGGAATGGAAACTACCGCGAAGGTGTGGAAGTATGTGCCCAGAATCGCATTATTACACTGTCCACCTGCATCTCCGGGAAAGCGTCCAAGCGATATGTGGTGCAGGGCGTTTTGATTAACGCACCGTACACCGACGGGGCGCAGACATTGGAGACGCAGGCGGAAGAGACTTAATCTCACAAGCGGGCCACAGAAGATTTTTGAGAGGGGAACTTACGACAAGCATGGAAAGGAAGAATATTACTAATACAGCAAAATTGGTGATCAGTGTATGGAATATCGGACTTTTCGCGCTGGTGTGGATTGGGTTTTATAATAAATTCGCATTCGACAGATATCGTGTTCTGGGTGCGATTATGTCGATTATCATCTATGGCTTTATCTATTTTATGATGTGCAATGTCTATAAGGCATTCCGCATCGCTTCCACAAATATTGGAGAAGTCGTTTTTGCACAGATTGTTGCTTACGGTGTGGCGGATTTGATATTGTATGTGGAATGCTGTTTGATTAACAATAATTATCGAAATGTTTTCCCGGGATTGTTTGTTGCAATTCTTCAAGGAATAGGCACATCTGTGATTGTCACAATCACGAAAAGGGCATTTTGTAAATATGTCGAGCCGAAACCAACACTTTTGGTATTTGGAAAAAATGTTTCTGACAGACAAGTGCAGGATTTTTCAGAAAAACTACTGGAAAAATATAAGCATTTATTTTCTATAAGAAAGCGATTGAGTGAGGAAGAACAGGAGGAATATATCCTAGAGGAAATCGAGCAAAACCACACGATAATTGCATATGAAGTATCGCAAGAGAATCGAGGAAAATTATTAAAAAGATGCAGTGAACTTCACAAGCGTATATATTTTACTCCAACAATTGAAGATATACTCTGCCAGGGATCTTCCTATAAACAATTGTTGGATACGCCATTGATGAAATATGACTACCGTTATGAAGATAAACCGGAGTATGCCGCAAAAAGAGCCTTCGATATTGTCGCATCGGTGCTGTTGCTTATTATTACAAGTCCTTTATTTGCAATTATCGCTATTGCAATCAAAGCGGAAGACGGCGGTCCGGTCTTTTTTCGACAATTGAGATGCACAAAAAACGGAGTTCCCTTTGAAATTATTAAGTTTAGAAGCATGATTGTAGATGCGGAAAAGAATGGGGTGCAGCCATGCACCGGGGATGATCCGAGGGTGACAAAAGTCGGAAAGTATATTCGGAAGAGCCGTTTGGATGAGATTCCGCAATTGATTAATATTCTAAAGGGTGAAATGAGCCTTGTGGGACCGAGACCGGAACGGATTGAGCATGTCGAAAAATATACCAAGGAGATGCCGGAGTTCGCATATCGTCTTCGAGTGAAGGGTGGACTGACAGGATATGCGCAAATCTACGGAAAGTATAATACGTCAGCGTATGATAAATTGCGATTGGACTTGATGTATATTGAGAATCAATCTCTGCTTGTGGATTTAAAAATTGTGATGTTGACATTCCGAACAATGTTCCAAAAAGAGCGTACGGAAGGGTTTATGCTTCCATCGGATTCAGGACGAGCGGAGGAAGAATAAAGGTTGGTAGAATGAAAAAGGTTCTAATGCTTGCAACCACTGCAGCGATGATAGAACAATTTAATAAGAACAATATAGAAATCCTACGTGACATGGGGTATGTTGTTGACGTTGCGGGGAATTTTGAGACCGGAAACCCTATTTCGGATAAGAAAATTGATGAATTTAAGTATTGGATTGAAATGGGAAATGGGAAGTGGATACAGATTCCTGCAACCCGTAATCCGTTAGATATCAGGGGACTTTTTCAATCTGTTCGTATTTTGATTAGAGAGAATAAAAAGAACAAATATGAGTTTTTACATTGTCATACTCCGGTAGGCTCTGTGATTGGAAGAATTGCAGGGCATAACATGAATATACCTGTAGTATATACCGCACATGGCTTTCACTTTTTTAAAGGTGCACCACTTAAAAACTGGATGATCTATTATCCAATAGAGAAAATTCTGAGCAGATGGACAGATACATTAATTTTATTAAATCAAGAAGATTATGGCATTGCCCAAAAAAAATTTCATTCCAAAAGAGTTGAGTATATTCCGGGTGTTGGTGTAAATTGTGAAGAAATCAGAAAAGCAGTAATTGATAGAAATGCAATGCGAAAGACATTGGGGCTTAATCAGGATGATTTTGTAATAATATCAGTCGGAGAATTAATTAAGAGAAAAAATCAGGGGATTATTGTGGAAACTTTGGCTGAAATTAGTAATCCCAAAGTGAAGTGTATTATTTGCGGAAAAGGGAACCAGAAAGAGTATTTGGAAAAACTGATCGTAAAGAATAATTTGCAAGATCGGGTGTTTTTGCTGGGATTTCGTGAGGATATCGCTGCATTATGTAAAATGTCAGACGCTTTTTTCTTCCCGTCAAAACAGGAGGGATTATCAATGGCAATGATGGAAGCAATGGCTGCGGGCATGCCAATCATTGCAAGCGATATAAGAGGAAACCGAGACCTTATTCAGGACGGATTTGGTGGAATTTTGGTGGGACCGGACGATAAACAGGGATATGTTAATGCAGTAAAATGTTTGGTGGACAATTCAGACATTAGGGAAAAAATGGGTAAGAATAATATTGTGGAAAGCGCAAAATACGATAGAAAAATTATTGAAGAAAAAATGAAGAAGATATATGAAGATCTTATAGATTGAGGTAATAATTTGGGTAATTTGTTGAGTGGTGTGTTTTATATAATCTGCTTCGGATTAAGCTACATTTTATATAAAACGGCGGATAAGTATAAAAATACAAATAGACTCATGGCGAATGTGGTTAAGATGATGGCAATATTAATCCCCGTTGTGTTAGCCGCTTTTCGCTACAATGTAGGAACCGATTTTCGAAATTATAACTTTGCAATAACATATGAAAGAAACCATGGTTGGAATTATTTTTCCTACCCTGCCAGAGTGAAACTGGAGATTGGCTTTTGGTTTGTGGTTAAAGTTGCTGCGACACTATTTCAATCTAATGTAGCTGTTTGGTTTGTGTTATATCTCATTATGTTCTTTTTTCTCGAAAGAGGTTTTGCGTTTTATGCACAAACCCAGAAGTATTCTGTGGAAATAGGATACTTCATTTTTTTGATTTATTATTATTCCTCCAGTCTAAATATAACGAGACAAATTATAGCCTTATCGATAATTTTCTATGCTTCAAGGTTTGTGTTCGAGAACAAAAAAAGGTTTTTTGTTTTCGTTATTCTGGCTACATTGTTCCATTATACTGCAATTATTTCTGTGGTAATGTGGGTACTGTGGGATCACAAGAACAATCGTCCGCAAAGAAAGCAGGTCATGATGGTGATTGATTCCATCTTGATAGTATTCTTTTTAACCTACAAATGGATATATAAATTACTTTGCAGAATTCCATTTTTAGATTTCTTGAGAAGATATGAGTATGCTCTATTTAATAATCCGGGAAAAAATAGAACATATATATTGACGGTTTTTATTTCAGTGCTGATTATTGTACTATGGAAACGCTTGGTGAGGTTGAACGAGAAAAATGAATTTTGTTTGCAAATGGTTCTTTTCAATTTAATTATTGGATATGGAGCGTTGTCAAACAAAATTATTTTTCGATTATCGCTATATTTTGAAATCTTTTATCTTATTCTATTTCCACAAATTCCGTATTTATTTACGAAAAACTCAAGAAATTTTGCAAGGGCGGGAATTGTACTATATTGGTTAATTTATTTTATTGGGGTATATGTGATAATCGGAAATGGAGAAATTGTTCCTTATATGTCAATATGGAGGTGAAGAGTGAGCAAACTTTTATCAATTGTTGTTCCTTCCTACAATACATCTCAATACATAGAAGAGTGTATTCCCAAAATGCTTGTTGATGGATTGCTTGATGAATTAGAAATTATATTAATTGATGATGGAAGTGTGGATGATACTCTTCCAAAATTGCGTCGATTTGAAAGAAAATATCCGAACACCGTTCGTGTTGTTACAAAAGAAAATGGAGGACATGGTTCCACAATTAATTATGGGATAAAAATTGCAACGGGAAAATACTTTAAAGTAATTGACGGAGACGATTGGGTCAATACTGCAAATTTGTTCAGACTCTTGACAGATGTTCGCAATGAGGAGGTAGATTTGATTATTAATCCATACATGCGAGTTTATGAAGGAACCCAAAAGCATATTCCAATTATGTACAATCTTCCGTCAGGAATCTACTCCTTTGAGGAATTGGCCCCAAATCTCTCTGAAATTTCAATTCATGCAATTACTTACCGCACACAACTTTTGCAAAAAAATGAATTGCACGTGAGAGAAAAATGTTATTATGATGACGCGGAATATGTGCTGTACCCATTGATGTATATGGAGAAAGTGCTGATATTAGATTATCCTGTGTACAATTACCGGGTCGGAACTGTAGAGCAAAGTATTAATCCTCAAAAAGTATATAAAAACAGAGATATGCACAAGCAGATTGTTTTGGATTGTATTAATTTCTGGAACGAGGAAAGAGAATTTATCATAGGGAATAAAAAAAATTATTGCAAAAAATTTGTAATAAAAAAGATTATGACACAGTACAGTATCTATTTAAAAGCACCCTTTGGCAGAGAACACCTGATAGAATTCAGAGAGTGGGATGCACAGTTAAGGGAGAAGGATAAAGCGTTATATAAGCTCTGCGATAAAAGCGTTGTTTGGGTTGTTCGCAGGGGTGGAATTGTAGCTTATTTGCTAGTTTGGCTATTCTTTCAGGTATATCAAAGGAGCGTACATAGAGGATGGAATTAGTTTCCGCTGTTATTATTACACATAATCGCCTCGACTTACTCAAGAAGGCTATTGGAAGCGTATTTAAGCAAACATATAAAAAAATGGAATGTATTGTCGTTGATGATGCGTCTTCCGATGGTACATATCAGGCAGTGAGAGATCTACAGGAACAATATGACATAGAGTATATTTATATCTCACCGCAAGAGTCAAAAGGCGCGAATTATGCAAGAAATATAGGCTGGCAAAGGGCAAAAGGAAGCTACGTTGCCTTCTTGGATGATGATGATGAGTGGTTTGAGAATAAAATAGAAAAACAAATGTCGCTGGCTTCAAATGAAACTCCAATCGTGTATTGTGGAAGGACAATTGAACGGAACTTTAGTAGGAGAAGGAGTGAGTCTCAAAGTAGAGTTTTATTATGTGGTGATTTACATAAGGAAATATTAATTAGGAGCATTTGTGTTTCCTCAACCATCCTGATGAAGAAAGAGATTTTGCAAGAAATAGGTGGGTTTGACGAGAACATAAATTTTTGGCAAGACTATGAACTGTGTATGCGAGCTTTTCAGGGACGCAACGTGGCTGTTGTTAAAGAGGACCTTGTCCTTTATAGAGAGAATATATCGGATAGAGCACGTAAGACGAATAACGTAGTGGATTGGGAAAAAAGTGTCCAATATATACAAAAGAAGCATGCGGTACTCTTTGGCAAGCTGAAAAATGACGAGCTTGCAAGGCAAAGTTTTTATATATGTTGGGATGGTATTTTAAGAGCTAGGAATTGTAAAAATATCTATTACTTTCTAAAATATTTTTACTTAATTATGAGAATGAAGGATACACGTAGAATCTTTTGGGGAAAAGTAATGAAAAAGATTCGATGAATGAGAGAAGCAGTACTTTACGAAAGGGGGGGATTAATTGAAAAGAACGGTTAACATTAGTATCATTATTCCTGTCTACAATGTGAGCAGCTATTTGACGGAGTGTGTGGAAAGCGTATTAAAAAAAACAAAAATTAGCGTAGAGATACTAATGGTTGATGACGGTTCTACGGATGGAAGTGAAAAAATATGTGATGAATATGCTTCTAAAAATGAAAATATAAAAGTTATACATAAAAAAAACGGAGGATTGGGAAGCGCAAGGAATGTTGGCCTAGATGCAGCTTCAGGGGAATATGTTTTGTTTTTGGATAGTGATGATTATGTTGATATTTTTGCTATCGAGGCATTATACAATGAAGCTCATGAAAAGAAATTGGACATCATCCTGCTTGGTGCAACAACAATATTTGAAGATGAAGAATCTGCCCAAAAAATGCCCAAGAATAATTATTTCAGAAAATATGGAATAGAAAAGATTTGTTCCGGACTGGATTTGATTGAGGAAGAACAGAAGCATGACCAATATATAACTTCTGTATGCTTAAGATTGTACCGAAGAGACTATTTAGAAAATGGAGGGTATAGATTTAACGAGACAATTATTCATGAGGATGTGGACTATTCTTTTTTCACACTTATAAATGCAAAGAGGGTAGAAGCACTAGACAGAAATTGTTACTTCCGCAGATACAGAAAAGGATCCATAATTATGGATTCTCAATTGCAAAAGAAATTTGAAGGATACGAATATGCCTGGAATGAATTTGTGAAATATATTGATTCCAAAGGCTTGGACAGCAGAAAAAGGAATGTTACAATCGTGCAATCGGAAACTTGCGTGCAGGAAATTTTGGCTGTAGTGTCAAAAATGAGTGCGTCAGAAAGAAAAAGATTTAAAGCACGATTAAGAAATATTCTTAGAACAGCGAAAGGATATAAAGAGCAATATAAGAAAAAAACAGTAGGAAAAATTTATTTTCCCCGTTTATATAGACATTTTTTGGAATTGAAAAAATTCATGGGATCCATGAGAAAAATAGCAATTCTTTTTTATTCGGAGCCTCTTTTTTTTATTAAATTGTTGAAATTATGTATTCCATCAAATAAAGGAAGGATTGTCCTATTTGGGACGCCAATTCATGGAAATTCAGGCGACCATCTGATTGCTTTAGCAGAAATGCAGTTTTTAAAGAAACATTATCCGAACAAGGTTATAATAGAGTGCACATTGTTTTTTTCCGTATTGTTTGATAAGTTTCTGAAAAAGCATATATTGAAGGAAGATTTACTATTCATATCCGGAGGCGGGTGGCTAGGTACAGAATGGCCACATGATGAAATATATGTAAGGGAAATGTTGAGAGCTTTTCCGAATAACTGTATTACGATACTTCCACAAACAATTTTTTATTCATTTAAGAATACCTTTTTTGAAGAGGGCAAAAAAGCATATATGTGTCATGAGCATTTATTGTTCTGCCTGCGTGACAAAAAATCGCTAGAATTTGTGGAGGAAAATGGGTTGGCAGAAAACACTAAAACAGTTCTTTTGCCGGACTTTGCCATGATATTTCAGGAACAAGGGAAAAAAGAAATCGTCAGAGGAAAAGAAATAAAATTGTGTTTTCGAAGCGATGTTGAAAAAAATCTGACAGAGAAAGAAATTGACTATGTGCGTAAGGCGGCTCTGACAAAGGATGGTTCGTATGTAGAGTTTGATACTGTTAAGCAGTGTGTTATTCCGTTAAGCAGAAGAAAAAAGTACGTAGGACAGGTGTTACGTGAAATAAAAGAAGCAAAGCTTGTATTGACAGACCGATTGCACGCAATGATTATGTGCGCATTAGTCGGAACGCCTTGTATTGCCTATGATAACACCACTCATAAGGTTAGGAATGTATATCACTGGATTCAGAATTTGAGTTATATTCATATCATGAATAAAAAAGATGATTTATTAAGTATAATGACGGAACTATCAGAGAAAGATAGAAATGATAATATGACCGAATATCAAAACCTAAATTTGGAATATCACTTTGAACAACAAATTAGTAGGATAAGTGAGTAGAAAGGGACAAAAGTTGAGGCACGATAATCAAGAAGCGAAGCAGTATCAGTTTAAGAAAATGATTGCAATAAATGTGCCGATTTCTAAGTGTAATTTGCGATGTCATTATTGCTATTTGACTCAATTAAATGAATGGGGAGAGGGTGATCCTGTCCTGAAATACAGCCCGGAATATATTGGACAAGCCCTGTCTAGTAGGAGATTGGGGGAGGTATGCCTTATTAATATAACAGGCAAAGGTGAGACCCTCATTCCGCCAGAAATGCCACAGATTATCTGGGAGCTTCTGAATCAGGGACATTTTTTGGAAATAGTTACAAATGGTACCTTAACTCAAAGGTTTGAGGAATTGGCACAATTACCACACGAATTTTTGGAAAGGCTGGAACTTAAATTCTCTTTTCATTATTTAGAACTTAAGGAAAGAGAACTGATTGATGTCTTTTTTGATAATGTTATTAGAATGAGGGATGCAGGTGCATCTGTTACGGTTGAATTGATGCCGAATGATGAGATAGTTGATGAAATCCCTGTAATAAAAGAGCTATGCATGGACAGAATGGGCGCGTTGTGTCATTTAACAATAGGAAGAGATGATCGTCATGGCAAAAAGGTTCTAACCCAAATGCCACTTGAGAAATATATTGAAGTGTGGTCGCAGTTTGATTCTCCGATGTTTCAGTTCAAACTTGAAATGTTGAACCAAAAGAGAACGGAATTTTGCTATGCGGGAATGTGGTCGCTGTATGTAAATTTGTATACCGGTGAGGCTCGTCAATGCTATGGATGTTATTGCAATCAAAATATCTACAAAAACCTTGATAAGCCGATTGTCTTCCGACCAATAGGAAGAAAATGTAAACAGCCATATTGTTATAATGCCCATGCATTTCTAACCTTGGGGATGATTCCGGAATTGGAGACACCCTCCTATTTAGAGATGCGAGATCGCACTGACAGTTCCGGAAAACATTGGTTTAGTGATGCAGGGGTTGAAGCGTTTCAAAAAAAACTGGGAGAAACGAACCCAAAATATGGGGCAGGAGAGATGATAAAATATCGGATTTCTGCACCAGTACATTGTATTAAGATTTTGCAGATGAACTACAAAAAAGGGATATCTTCAATAAAAAGGAGATTAATGACTTAGTTTATGGGCAGAGGAAAAGAATTAGCAAAAAATACTGGCATAATCGCAATGGGGAAATTATCAACGCAGCTGATCAGTTTTCTGCTTTTACCACTGTATACATCGATTCTCACAACCTCAGAATATGGGATTGTGGACCTATTCACAACATATGTACAGCTTCTTTTGCCGGTTGCTACTTTGATGATTAGCCAGGGGGCGTTTCGCTATCTTGTTGATAGCAAAAATGATAGCGAGAGAAAGAAGATTTTGACAAACGCAGTGGCAGTTATAGTAGTTTTATTGTTTTTTACCACCACTGTTTTTTGTGGGATATTTTTATTTTGGCCAAACAAATATAAGATATATTTATTGGTTGTACTAATTACGGCGGCTCTATCAGATTTTGTAATGCAAATTGCGCGGGGCTTTCGCAAATTGCATTTGTATGCTGTCGGGGGAGTGATAACTTCAACAATTCAGATTATTCTTAACGTATTATTTATTGCGGTATTAAAGCTCGGTCCACAGGGGATTTTTTTGGCGACCATAATCGGAAATTGCAGTTGCCTTTTGGTGATAGGAGGAAGACTAAAACTATATAAGTATTTGGAGTTGTCGTCGCTTAGTAGAGGAGCGATAAAAGACATGTTCCGGTATAGTATTCCTTTGATTCCTAACCAACTTTCATTTTGGATTGTAAACTCATCCGATCGTTCCATCGTAAAATTGTTTTTGGGGTTAGAGGCGAATGGGTTACTTGCGGTTGCCCACAAATTTCCTAATATTTTTGCTTCTCTTTTTCATGTTTTCCAACTTTCCTGGCATGAGGTTGGGACGGTACATTTTGATGATTCCGATCGTGATGAATTTTTTTCCGAAGCTTTTCACAAGGTATTTTTGCTATTTGCATCCTTGTGTATCGGAATCATTGCATTTTTACCCCTTGTTTTTGACTTGTTAGTCAATCAACAATATGAAAGCGCATATACCATAATTCCGATTTATATGGTGGCTGCTTTGATAAATATGGTTGTTGGTTTTTTGGGTGTAATCTATGTGGCAACAAAGAAAACACTTGAAATTTCAAAAACGACAATAATTGCAGGCGTTGTTAATGTGGTTATTCATATGGCACTTGTCAATCATATCGGGCTGTATGCGGCAGCAGTTTCAACACTTGTTTCCTATTTGACTGTAATGATATACCGATTGTATGATACGAGAAAATATGTAAAGATTCGTTTTGATATAAAGAGTTTGAGCTATACAGCGATTACTTTATTTGTTGTAATTGGTACATATTATTCCAAACAAATAATATCGCAAGTAATTGGGGCAATATGTGCGGTGGTTTTTGCCTTGACCGCAAATAGAGATACAATATTACAATTATTTATGGAGTGTAGACGATTTATCAAGAAAGATTGATAGTATTCAATGCTATAAGGGTAAGGATATGATGCCACAGCGGATATTACATAGTCTTTGCACCTTCATTCCCACCCACATCAGCAACCAAACCGTAACCATGGTATTGGAGTGGATGTGTAGGTTTGAAGGGGTGAAAAAAGCAAAATATCAACAGCAGATGTCGCGTATGGAAGCATGTGTAACACACATGGAACTTGCCACGGCGCAGGGTGGGTATATTGAAGACCAAAACAAGTGGACCGATGTCCCCTTTGGCATTTGCACCATGCAATATTCCGGGTGTGAAGTGATTGCAACCTACAATGCCCTGAATTACCTAATGGGGAATGCTGTTCCAAACATTTGGGAAATAATTGCCGCCTTTGAGCGGGATGGAATTCTCCGGGCAGGGAAATTTGGAGTTTCGCCCAAAGCCATTGCCCGTTATGTGAAAAAGCAGGGTTTTAGGGTGATTTTTTCTGCAAAACAGAATCGGATATTGGAGATTGCGAAGGAAGCGGATACTTCCATATTGACTTTTTACAATGACAGGGTAGACTTGGCAAAACAGATACACACCATCAGCATCACGAAGGAAAAGGGTGGTTTTGTCGCGCATAATGTATGCGGCAATGGAGTGGCGGAAGGGCCGTTTGACAGCGTTGCGGAACTCATGCAAACAATCAGAGGGGGGAACGCAGGAGCAATTGCCATATCAGGGATATACCGATAGCAAAGACTCTTGGGAAACAATATGAGACAAACACAAGTGATTGTCCTGCATGAGTGCGACATTATTCCGGGAAGTGTATTGCACCGAATAGCCGCATTCTATATAATTGGATTATATTGGTTTGGATGATTGAGATATGAAAAGTGTTAACGTAGATTTTAACAGTTCCAATATGATATCAACCTTCATCAGCGAACAGTTCTACGATTCCTGGGATGTATTTTTGCGGGAACTCTTGCAAAACGCATACGACGCCTGCTATACCAGACAGGCGCTGGAATGGAGCTGGGGGACGGAATTCCTGGAGTTGGAGGAAGCGGAAAAGGTTGCGTCCATACGCCGCGGTTTTTCCCCGCGCATTGTGGTGTCCTACAATTCGGAAAACGGGATGCTTTTTGTGGAGGATAACGGCATCGGAATCAATGCCAGCGATTTGGAAAAATATGTTGCGAAAATCGGCAGCAGTTTCTATACCAGCGATGCATTTGAACAGCAACGATTAAAGTATGAGCCCATCTCGCAATTCGGGATTGGTTTATGCTCCTGTTTTCGTGTGTCCCGGGCCGTGTTGATTGAGTCCAAGAAGGATAAATCCATCAATACGGCGTGGAATGTCATGAATCCGGAGGAGCTGGAGCCCATTGCGGCAAAGTGGTTTAACGGGGCGGAGAATATTGAGTTTATCACCTCCAACCGCAAACTGGTGGGGACCAGGGTTACCTTGGCCCTTTTGCCGAAGTACGCCATGAACATCACGTTGAAGCTTTTGGTTCAGACTATCCAGAAATACATGGTGTGTCAGCCCATTCCCATCGATGTGTATTTTGACCGCAAGAAGGTGATTTTGGACCAGCCCGGTATACCCAGCAGTCCCACCTCCTACGTGGTGGGTGTGACCACGCTTCAGATTGACAATGAACTGTTGGAGGGATATATCACGCTCTTCAATTCGAAGCATCAGGATCTCGTGGCCAAGTCCGAGCTTTTTCAGCAGGGCTTTCGCATCTGCGACCACGCGGATGAGGTGGGGCTTAAGCCGGAGTGGATTCGCCACATGGCGTTCCGCCTGAATGTGAAGAAGCGTTTTTTGAATTTGAAGATGACAAGGAATGGGGTTGCGGAGGATGATAACCTCAAGCAGCTTCGGGAGATGATCGGACAACTGATTATCACCTATTATCAGAAGAACCCTATCGGCCTGTCCCAGTATTTGAACGATGGCAGGCTCAATGTTTTGTCGGAGTATGAAAATGAGATGTCCATGGTCATGAAGGCGCTTTTCATTCCGGTATACCTCAAGGGGCAGGAAGTGGAGCTGACGGTGGAGACCATTCTGAACGGCTTTTTGGGACAGATTATCCGGATTGCGTTCATGAACCGGGAACTCTTTGATTTTTATCGTCGACAGTATCCCACGGAATTCAAGACCTTTTTGGGGAGATACAATCTGATTGCTTTTGAGAAGAACCGGGAACTGTTTACTCAGTTTCTTGCGCCGTACAACAAAGGCTATCGCTATGTGGTATCAGATCTGCCGGGGATTACATATATTGAAATGGTGGCGGATATTCATATGAAGAAAAGCATTTCGCCCTATCGGAAGGGGTTCCAGCCCTATCCCCCGGAGGAAATCGACGATATGGTGTTTTGCTTTGTGGCCAATGAACAGAGCGGCCCCTTTCACATTATACTCAACAAAAATCACCGCAATGTGAAGCTTCTGGAGAGTTGCATTGACCATCCGAAGGTGAACAATCTGCGGGAGGTTATCATTGAGAATATCAAGCAGAGGATTATTAATTCCCAAAACCATTGGAACAAAATTATTGATTTCGGGGGCTCCTTTGTGGATGAGTGGAGTTCAGATTCCCCTATGACGGTTCAGGCAATCTGGTGCCTGGAGAGGGATTTTGCGGATTCCGTGAATCAGTTTATCCAATTGAAGTTGACATCGGATGAGCGAATTCAACTGGGCTTGGAAGGACTTGTGTTCCATGAGGAGGATTTCCTGAGTTGGTGGTACATGCCGCGGACAAAGTAGCGGAATTTTTGAAAATGTAAGGAGACAGTTTGATGGATAAGGATTTGAAAACGGAAGATTTGAATCGGGAGGAAGAACCTTCCGTGCTCCACGAGGTGGTTAGCTGGATTATGACGTTCGCCGTTGCAATCGTTGCGGCTCTTTTGCTTAAGAACTTTGTGATCATCAATGCCACCGTTCCTACCGGCTCCATGGAGAATACCATTTTGCCGGGGGATGATTTGCTGGGATTTCGCCTCGCCTATCTGTTTTCGAAACCGGAGAGGGGAGATATCATTATTTTCAAATTCCCCGATGATGAGTCCCAGAAGTTTATCAAGCGAATAATCGGACTGCCCGGAGAGTTGGTGCAGATTACGGACGGGCAGATCTATATCGATGGCTCCGAGGTGCCTTTGGAAGAAGACTATCTGAAAGAGGAATGGGTGGTAAGTACCGGACCTTATGAATTTGTGGTGCCGGAGGGCTGTTATTTCGTGATGGGGGATAACCGCAATAATTCCAAGGATTCCAGATACTGGGAACAGCCATTCGTTACGGAAGATGAAATTATCGGAAAAGCGGAGTTCATCTATTTCCCCTTTAACCGGTTTACAAAGCTGAAATGATGGAGGCCATATGATTACATTACTATCGAAAATCTTCATCCCCAAAGAGTTGAATGAAAATGAAAAACGTGGTGCGTACGGTGTGCTGTGCGGAGTTGTTGGTATCCTGCTGAACAGTTTATTGTTTGTGGGCAAATTTTTTGCCGGGTTGATCAGCGGCTCCATCGCCATCACCGCCGATGCGTTTAACAATCTGTCGGATGCGGGATCGTCCGTGGTCACGCTGGTAGGCTTTAAGCTGGCGGGGCATAAACCGGATTCGGAGCACCCTTTTGGGCACGGCAGAATGGAGTATTTGGCCGGGCTCGGGGTTTCCGCGATGATTATTGTCATGGCGGTAGAGTTGATTCGCGATTCTATCGGCAAAATACTGCATCCGGCGGAGACGGAATTTTCTCCGCTGATTTTGGGAATACTGATTGCATCCATACTGGTGAAGATGTACATGGCTTTTTACAATAACCGGGTGGGGAAAAAGCTGAATTCCGCAACCATTCGCGCAGTGGCGACGGACAGTCTCAGCGATTGCGTCACCACATCCATTGTAATTGTCTCACTTCTGGTACAGCATTACTCCGGCCTGCAAATTGATGGATACTGCGGGGTCGCGGTGGGCGTCCTGATTTTTGCTGCAGGAATCGGGGCTGCCAAGGATACCATCAATCCCCTTTTGGGAACACCTCCCTCCGAGGAGTTTGTGAAGCAGATTGAGGATATTACCCTTCATTTTGATGAGCGGGTGGTTGGCATCCACGACCTGATTGTGCACGACTACGGACCGGGAAGAAAGTTTATCTCCCTGCATGCGGAGGTTCCGGAGGAGGGCAATATTGTGGAACTCCATGAGGTGATTGACCAATTGGAGAAGCATCTGGGGGAGACACTGGATTGCATGGTGACCATTCACATGGATCCCATCGCAACTCAGGATGAGTTCGTGGCCGGCTTGAAGAAGCGGGTGGCCCACATTGTAAAAATCATGGATGAGAATATGGCAATCCATGATTTCAGAGTGGTGCGCGGAGAGAAGCAGACCAATTTGATCTTCGATGTGGTGGTGCCATATCAGGTGAAAAAGACGGATGTACAGCTAAAAGAACAATTACAGAGCGCAGTTCATGAACTAATTGGCCCGGAATATGCTATAGTAATACAGGTTGATCGGGCTTACGTGTTGTAAAACGCTCAACCGAAGCGATAATATCAATAATACATATTTCAGGAGGTAAATTATGCCGGAGAATTCAAATTGCAGCAGCGCATCCTCATGTGATCGCTCCAGCTGCGAAGGATGCCCGAGCAAGGGCGGCGATAAAACAAGTTTTCAGGAACCCATGAATGCTTTTTCTAATATTAAGCATGTCATTGGTGTTGTCAGTGGTAAGGGCGGAGTGGGAAAATCCTTTGTGACTTCGTCACTTGCGGTGCAAATGACCAATGCCGGATATAAGGTAGGTATTCTCGATGCGGATATTACCGGCCCATCCATTCCCAAAATGTTCGGAGTGCATGGTCAGGTGGTAGGCAATGATAATGGGATGTTCCCCATGGAATCGGAAAACGGAATCAAGATGATTTCCATCAATCTCCTCATGGAGGATGAGGAAGCGCCGGTTATCTGGAGAGGACCTGTGATTGCGGGGGTTGTAAAGCAGTTTTGGAATGAGACACTGTGGGGAGATTTGGACTATCTCTTCGTGGATATGCCTCCGGGAACCGGAGATGTGCCGCTTACCGTATTCCAGTCTCTTCCGGTGGATGGGATTGTGATTGTCACCTCACCCCAGGAGTTGGTGCAGATGATTGTGAAAAAGGCATACAATATGGCAAATATGATGAATATTCCAGTGCTTGGTGTGGTTGAGAATTTTAGTTATCTGAAGTGCCCGGATTGCGGCAAGGAGATCAAACTGTTTGGGGAGAGCAACATTGATGCGGTGGCTGCGGACATGGGACTCAAGGTTCTGGGAAAACTTCCGCTGGATCCGGCATACGCGCAGGTTGCCGACAGCGGCAAGTTCCATGAGATGAACAACGATTTCCTGAATGAGGCGGTAAACATACTCAAAAATATCTAGTGCGATATCATTCATAAGTTGCATGATTTATCAAAAGGGAGCTGTGTAAGACAGTTCCCTTTTCCTATATTTCCCTGCACATTTACCGTAGTATGGCCTTACTTTACGAGAATTATTCATTTTTGATAAAAAAGAAATCGGTTTTGTACTTTTTTTATAAAAGTTTCCACTTGTTTTTGTGCAATTTTTTTCATAAACTATCATATGGTAAATGGAGGGTAAAATTTATGAAAAAGATATTTAACGAAAAAACGATTTCTTTTTTAAATAAATATTCGCTGGCGTTCCACGCTTTGCTTGCATGTACCATCGTATTTTTTGTGGAGGTTATCTCAAGAAGAGATTTCTTGTCTGCGTGTTCCTTTGTGGGAACCCACACGTTGGCTTTCTTATATAATGCGTTTATCGTGTTCGCTTCACTGACACTGGTATATCTGTTCCGCAGAAGAACATTTTGGAGAATTATCATCACCGGATTTTGGACCATTTTGGGTGTAATTAACGGATGTATTCTCTCCAATCGTGTTACCCCGTTCGGATATACCGATTTAAAGTGCATCAGCGATCTGCTTTCCATGACGGACACCAGCTATTTTACTGCCCAGCAGGCAACTCTTGCAGTGTTCGGAATCGGAATCTTTTTGGCGCTTTGCGTCATTTTGTTTATCAAGGGACCGAAGTTCCAAGGGCGTATTCGGAAGCTTGCTGTTCCCGCATCAATTCTTGCCGTGTTGTTTATCGTGCTTCCGCTGATTACTTCTGCGGTACAGAGCACACACGTTGTGGCAAGTTATTTCTCAAATATTGCCAAGGGATATGAGGATTACGGATTTATCTACGGTTTTTCTTCCAGCGTAGTTGACCGCGGAATGGAGAAGCCTTCCCGCTATTCGGAGTCGACCATCGAAGAAATCCAGAAGGATGTGAATGATAATGCAGATGCTACAACAGTTGCAGAGGGGGCAGGCCCCAACATCATCTGCGTATTGTTGGAGTCCGTATGCGATCCGGAGGAGATTAAATTCCTGGAGACCAGCGGGGATCCGTTGGAGTATTTCCATTACTTGGAAGACAATTTTTCCACCGGTTATCTGACCGTGCCGGTTGTGGGAGCAGGTACCGCAAATTCGGAATTTGAGGTGTTGTCCGGAATGAGTATGCAGTATTTCGGAACCGGAGAATATCCGTACAAGACCATCTTGAAAAAGACGGATTGCGAGGCAATCGCAGCGGATTTGGCTTCCATCGGATACGGAACCCATGCGGTTCACAACAACGGCGGAAACTTCTATAGCCGTGTAAATGCTTTTTCCATGATGGGATTTGACTCTTTCACCAGCAAAGAGATGATGAATATTACCGAGTATACTCCGGCAGGCAGCTGGCCTACGGATGATATCCTGGTGGACGAAACCATCAAGACATTGGACGCCACACCGAATCAGCCGGATTTCACATACACAATTACCGTGAGCACCCATGGAGATTACCCGACGGAACCGGTGATTGAGAATCCGGAGATTACCGTCAGCGGTGATTTTGAGGAAGATCAGAAAAACGCATGGACCTATTATGTGCACCAGCTGAATGAGATTGACCGCTTTATGGAAGATCTCTGTACGGAACTGGATAAGAGAGAGGAAGATACCATCGTGGTATTCTTTGGCGATCACCTTCCGACTATGGGATTGGAAGATGAGGATATGGTGTCCGGCGATATCTACAAGACCAAGTATGTCACCTGGAATAATATGGGACTTGAGAAGAAGGATGCGGACCTCTATGCATATCAGTTGATGGCCAAGATTACAGAGGACGTGGGAATTTCCGAGGGAACCATCTTCCGCTATCATCAGGCCAATGACTTCTCTGTGGATGCAGATTATCTGGAGCGCCTTGAGAACCTTCAATATGATATCCTCTACGGAGAGCGCTATGTATACGGCGGCGAGGATAAGTACCCCGCAACCGAGATTGTGATGGGAATTGATGATGTGGTGCTGAACACCGTGCGGGATTCCTATGACGGAAACCGCGTCCTGTTCTACGGTAAGAACTTTACCAAGTGGAGTAAGGTTTACGTCAATGGAGAGAAAGTTCCCACAAGCTATCAGAACGGAAATATGATTTCCATCAAGAAGGACTATGTGAAGGACGGAGATACGGTAGTTGTATGCCAGGTTGGATCCAGCAGTACGATTTTCCGCTCCTCCAACGAGATGATTTATGAGGATGTGAATGTGGGGACCACCGAGACTTTGAGTACTCAGGAGGAGACCACCGAGACCCAGACAGAGACGGAGAGTCAGAGCTCTGAAACCTCCGAAGAGACTGTTTTGAAAGCGGCACCACAGGAACAGTAAGAATAAGAAATAGAAAAACTCCAGCGGTTTTCCTGCCGCCGGAGTTTTTTGATGTCTTCGGATAGATAAATCACTTGATAAACTTGTTGATTGCCTCGTTCAAGTCTTCCAGAGCCTGATGGTCTCCGGTCTCCACCGCATCTACAATACAGTGGTTGATGTGGTCTTCCAAAATGATTTTTCCGATATTGTTGATCGCGGAACGAACCGCCGCAATCTGGATGAGAACTTCGGAACAATCCCTTCCGTCCTCAATCATGTTCTTGATGGATTCCATATGACCGATTGCACGGTTCATTCGATTGATAACAGCCTTGGTATTCTCGTGGTGGTGCGGATGACCTCCAAGAGAATGGCTGTGCACCGTTGTGTCCTCGTGGGTATGAGTGATGACGGTGCCATCCTCTAAAATGTGTGTATGATCTTCACTCACGTCTGTCTCTCCGAATCCTATTTATTGGATCTTCTCCAGATATTCATCTTCTCCGCTTCCTGAATCAACTGATCACGGAAATCAGGATGCGCGATGCTGATGATGGCTTCTGCCTTTTCCCATGTGGAAAGTCCCTTAATATTGACCATACCGTACTCCGTCACGAGGAAGTGTGTGTTGGAGCGGGTATCCGTTACAATGGAGCCTTCGGACAGGGTCGGACGAATTCTGGAGTGCAGGTTTCCGGCCTTGTCGGTAAAGGTGGAAGAACAGCAGATAAAGCTCTTTCCACCCTTGGACAGGTAAGCGCCCAGGACGAAATCAAGCTGCCCGCCTGCACCGCTGATATGCTTCAACCCGGAAGATTCGGAACTGATCTGACCGAACAGGTCAACATCCACGCAATTGTTGATGGAGATGAAGTTGTCCAGGGTGGCGATTGTGCGGATATCATTGGTGTATTCCACCGGTGCACTCATGAGCTCCGGGTTGTCATCCATGTAATCGTACATTTTCTTGGTTCCGGCACCGAATGCGAAGGTCTGGCGGAAACGGTCGATATTCTTGTGGGCACCGGTGATTTTTCCGGCTTTCGCGATATCTACAAACGCATCCACGTACATTTCGGTGTTGACACCCAGATCTTTGAGGTCGGACTCCGCGATGAGAGAACCTACCGCATTGGGCATTCCGCCGATTCCCAACTGAAGGCATGCGCCGTTTGGAATCTGGTCCACGATAAGCTGAGCCACTTTCTTGTCCACATCGGTGGCAGGACCGCCTGCGCCCAGTTCCCCAATCGGAGGATTCTCCCCCTCCACAATGTAGGTTACATCTGAAATGTGAACACCTACCTCAGAACCGCCCAGACAGCGGGGCATATTCTCGTTGACCTCCACGATGATGTGATCTGCTTTTTCGCACATGGCGCCAAGGTGTGAGGCATTTGGTCCAAAATTAAAGTATCCATGAGAATCCATGGGGGCAACCTGGAACATTGCAACATTCACTTTGCCTGCCCCGTCGCGATAGTAGCGCGGCAATTCAGAGTAGCGGATTGGGGCATAGAATGCACAGCCGCGGGAGATCATCTTGCGCTCGATACCGGACATATGCCACGAATTCCAGGTAAAGTGTTCGCCTGCATCTTCACGCTCGAAAATAGCCAGTGGCTTTAACAGAATTCCGCCGTGTAAATTGATGTCCTTTAATTCGTCGGTGCGCTTTGCAAGGGCTTTGTCCAACGCATCCGGGGTGCCGGTACACCAACCATAGTCGACCCAATCACCGGACTTGATAATCTTGACTGCCTCATCTGCAGAAACCAACTTCTGCTTGTATTCATCTTGAAAACTCATACTTGCCTCCTTGTAAAAAAAAGATTGTTAAAAATATATCACACTAGTGTACATTTTATCATGTTACAGTTCGTCTGGCAACAGCCATTCCTCTGCCTGTTTTCGGTAATCGGCAGCGGTCTGACGCATGGTTGCAATCGCTTCCGCGTCCGCGGAAAAGTTACCCCGGGAGCCGGCCGGAATTTGATTGAGCGCCTTCTCTTTCTCATTGGCCCACCGCTCATAGCAGTCAGCCAGGGCGTTCAGTGGTACACCGCCGCCGGCAGCTACATCAAGTGCCGGGGAGACCTCAAATGCGGCATTGTAGTACCACAGAGCCGCCTCATTGTAATCCTCTTTGGATAGGTAATAGGCACCCAGTTCACAGCACACTTCACTGCACCCGTTCATGGCCACATTCTTGAGCGCGATGGAGAAAAACTTGTCGATTTCACCCATCTGACGGTAGTAGCGGGACAGAATACATATGGCTTCCTCGCTGACTTCCTTCTGATACAAACCCTCAAAAATGGGGGCTGCATTGGCAAAATCTTCCTTGGTGCCACATTTTAGCAATTCTTTTGCATACATGGTAATAATGTTCTTGGGGAGCATCCCATTTTTCTCATAGGAATGCAGGAAGATGGAGAAATCCCGCTTGCCGTGAAGATTTTGCGGAAGGTGTTGAATCTCAATATCGCTGTCGTATACCACAGGGTCCAGGCGCACCGTCTCATGGACCGGATTAATCCAGGTGAAGGTGCGGAGTCTGCGGAATAACTTTGGCCGCCGGTCGATGGCCGCATTCTGTACGGTATTGTATTCGGAAGGGGTGAGGTACTTCATGGTTACAATCTCGATCTCCGGAAGAAGTGCCGCTTTCATCATGGCAAAGCGCCTGCGGTTGGTTTCATCCAACACTTCATCCGCATCGGGTGCGTAGATGTACTCTTTGGTCGCCTTGGAAAAGGAAAAGTTTCTGGCTGCTGCGAAATCCTCGCACCAGGAAAAATCATAGACCTGACTGGTGTATTGCATGGCAATTTCCTTGGTGCGGTCCGTGGAACCAGTATCCACAATGATGATCTCGTCCATTAATCCCTTGAGGCTGTCAAGACAGCGGGATAATACTTTTTCTTCATTTTTAACAATCATACATAAGCTGATGGTGACCATGTTGTTTCCCCCTTTTTGATAGGCGTTGTCCTTATATCATTATTTTACATCAAACGGTTATGTGATACAATGTTAGAAATAGGAAAGTACGGAGCAGCAATCATGGAAAATCATACAATTGTAACATTGAAAAAAGGTGAGGGGCGAACCATCAAGGCCGGTGGCGCTTGGGTGTTTAATAACGAGATTGACACCATCACCGGAACATTTCAAAACGGCGACGTGGTGACCGTGCATGATTTTGACGGGTATCCCATGGGGAAAGGATTTATTAATCAGAATTCCAAAATCCGGGTGCGCCTTTTGACGCGCCGCGGGGATGAGGAAATCGATGAGGACTTCCTGCGCATGCGCGTGCAAAATGCCTGGGATTATCGAAAGCGCGTGATGTGCGGAGGAAATCGGGATGACAGTGAACTTCCGGCGGTGGGAGACACCGGCCGACCGGATTTGAATTGCTGCCGTGTGATTTTCGGGGAAGCGGATTTTTTGCCGGGGCTTACCGTGGATAAATACGCGGATGTGTTGGTGGTGGAATGCCTTGCTCTGGGCATGGAGCAGTTCAAGGTACAAATTGTGGAGCTACTCAGAGAGGTGATGGCCGCAGACGGAATTCACATTCGCTTGGCCTATGAGCGCAGCGATGCCAGGGAGCGGGATAAGGAGGGCCTGCCGCGCTACAAGGGGGTTATCTGGAGCCAGGAGGAGGCATTGAACTGTCGCCGGGGCATCAATGATTTTGGCAAGGAATCGGACTGCCCGGTGGAAAAGCTTGAGATCGTGGAGAACGGTGTGCGGTACCTGGTGGATGTGGTGAATGGCCAGAAGACCGGTTTTTTCCTGGATCAGAAATACAATCGCCTGGCTATGCAGCGCATCTGTAAGCAGACGGGCTTTCGTGTACTGGACTGTTTCACCCACATGGGAACCTTTGCATTGAATTGCGGGCTTGCGGGGGCAAGCGATGTCACCGGTCTCGACATTTCAGAGTACGCGGTGCAGCAGGCCACGGAGAACGCAGAGCGCAATGGGCTGTCGGACAAGGTGCATTTTCGTCAGGCCAACGTGCTGGATGAACTCCCCAAATTGGCGGAGGCCGG
>JAQXJP010000004.1 GCA_029008875.1 Lachnospiraceae bacterium
GAGATAGGAGAACTTCATGACCTTACTGACGTATCAGGTGTTTAAAACCGTTGCCGACATGGGCAGCTTTCATAAAGCGGCGGACATTTTGGGACTGACCCCCTCTGCCATCAGCCACGCCATCTCCTCCATGGAGAGCGAGCTCGGTTTTTCGGTCCTCACCCGCAACAAGACGGGCGTGAAGCTGACCAATTACGGGGAACATCTGCTTCCCTATGTGAACGCGGTCCTAAACAGCGATGAGAGCCTGCAGCAGGTAATCAACGAGATGAACGGACTCAAGACCGGCAAGGTGAAAATCGGTGTTTTTTCCAGCGTGTGCACCAACTGGCTCCCGGATATCATGAGCTCCTTCTGTGAGAAATACGAGGATATCACCCTCGAGGTGTTTCAGGGAACCTACGCGGATGTGGCATACTGGATCAAAAACGGCGTGGTGGATTTGGGATTTTTGTCCGTGTCCAGCGCGGGGGACATTCCGATTGAACCCCTGTACCGGGATCCGCTTGTGTGCGTGATGCCCAGGGGCGTGAAGGATGGGAGCAAACCGGATTATGTGGATATTGAGGAGATGCGGAATCATCAGTTTGTGACTCAGAGAGACTGTACCGACGCGGATATTCAGAACTTTTTGAAGGAAAACCATCTGCGCATCCAGTCCAGTTACCATGTGGTGGACGATCTGTCCACGGTGCGCCTGGTGGAAAAAGGCTTCGGAATCTGTCTGATGCCGGAGCTGGTGATGCATGACATTCCCTATGAGGTGGAGACCTATCCGATTCGTCCGGATTCCTGCAGAATCATCGGAATTGCAGCCATGAATCCCAACTTCATGGCGCCGGCGGTGCGCACCATGTACAATCATATTCTGGAAAAATACAGGAATTTATGACAAATAATGGATAATTTCCTTTATTTTACCAAAAACCTCTGATATAATATCGCCAGAGAAGCGCAGAAGAGGAAGGTGAGAACCATGGCTAAAATACTTATTTGTGATGATGCTGCTTTTATGCGAATGACATTGGTAAAAATCGTTGAGGGTGCCGGGCATACGGTTGTGGGCCAGGCGGAGAACGGCCGGGATTGTATTCTCAAATTCAAGGAATGGCATCCGGACATTATCCTGATGGATATCACCATGCCGGACATGGATGGAATCGAAGCCACCAAGGAGATTATGGCATTGGATTCCAACGTCAAAATCATCATGGTTTCCGCCATGGGACAGCAGGAAAAAGTATTTGCAGCCATCTCCGCGGGAGCCAAGGATTTCGTGGTAAAACCCTTCGAGCCCAACAAGATTGTGGCGTGCATCGGCAAGTATGTTTAGATAATTCAGCAAAGTGATTAAGCGGGAGCGAAACGCTCCCGCTTTTTTTGCTTTTTTTCCCAATAGATTCTCAGGATATGCTCTGATATAATGTACCCGTAGGATGATATGATATACGAATGAGAAGAGAAGCTTTGATTCCATTGAGAATAACTATCAGAAACTTCTCTTGTTTTTTGCAAGACAGTTATGTTAGTGTAACCACAGTTTTATACAACTAACTATTTGCTTTTTGATGCACTCAATATTATTTTTTTATAGGAAAAAGGAGAATACACATGGTCAATTTTGAACAGTGGGATGGATTTGAGGGACGTCTCTGGAAAGAGGAAATCAACGTTCGTCAGTTCATTCAGGACAATTACACACCTTACGATGGGGATGAAAGCTTTTTGGCAGGACCGACCGAAGCCACCGACAAGCTGTGGGGAGCTTTGCAGAAACTGCAGAAGGAAGAGCGTGCAAAGGGCGGAGTGTTGGACATGGAGACAAAGGTTGTTTCCGGTCTCACATCATACGGCCCGGGATATATTGATGAGTCCATGAAGGATTTGGAAACCGTTGTCGGCCTTCAGACAGACAAGCCGCTCAAGAGAGCGTTTATGCCATACGGCGGTATCAAGATGGCGGTTCAGGCTTGCGAGACATACGGTTACGAAGTGGACCCGATGTTGAAGGAAATCTTCACCAAGTATCACAAGACACACAATACCGCAGTGTTTGATGCCTATACACCGGAGATGATCAAGGCTCGTCACAACAAGATTATGACAGGTCTTCCGGACACTTACGGTCGTGGACGTATCGTGGGCGATTACCGCAGAATTGCTCTCTACGGAATTGACTTTTTGATCGAGCAGAAAAAGGAAGATAAGTTGAAGTGCGGCAGCGGAAGCATGAAGGGCGAGGTGATTCGTCTCCGCGAGGAGATCGCTGAACAGATCCGCGCGCTGGAAGGCATGAAGGAGATGGCAGCGATTTACGGCTTTGACATTTCCAAGCCGGCGGCAAACGCGAGAGAGGCTATTCAGTGGCTGTACTTCGGATACCTTGCAGCAATCAAGACACAGAATGGTGCTGCAATGTCCGTAGGACGTGTATCCACATTCCTGGATATCTACTTTGAGAGAGATTTGAAGAAGGGCATTATCACCGAGTCAGAGGTGCAGGAGCTCGTTGACCACTTTACCATGAAGCTTCGTATGGTGAAGTTCGCACGTATTCCTTCCTACAACCAGTTGTTCTCCGGAGACCCGGTATGGGCAACCCTGGATGTGGCAGGAACCGGCGTTGACGGACGCTCCATGGTTACCAAGACCGATTACCGTTTCCTCCACACACTGGAGAACATGGGACCGGCTCCGGAACCGAACCTGACAGTATTCTACTCCTCCAGATTGCCGGAGAACTTCAAGAGATACGCGTCCAAGATCTCTATCGAGACCAGTTCCATCCAGTATGAGAACGATGATGCCATGAAGCCGGTATGGGGAGATGACTATGCAATCTGCTGTTGTGTATCCGCAACACAGACCGGTAAGGAGATGCAGTTCTTCGGAGCTCGCGCGAACCTTGCAAAATGTCTTCTGTACGCAATCAACGGCGGCGTGGATGAGAAGACCGGCGAGCAGGTAGGACCGAAGTATCGCCCGATTACTTCCGAGTATCTGGATTACGATGAGGTTATGGAGCGCTACGACGACATGATGGAGTGGCTGGCCGATTTGTATGTAAACACCCTGAACCTGATTCAGTATATGCATGATAAATACTACTACGAGGCAGCGGAGCTGGCTTTGATGGATACCAATCTGGAGAGAACCTTTGCAACCGGTATTGCTGGATTTTCCCATGTCATCGATTCCCTTTCCGCAATCAAGTATGCCAAGGTAAAGGTCATCCGTGATGAGAACGGGCTTGCAAAGGATTATGAGATCGAGGGAGACTTCCCGAGATACGGTAACGACGATGACCGCGCGGATGAAATCGGTGTATGGCTTCTCGGAACCTTCATGGACAAGATCAAGAGACACCACACCTACCGCAGATCTGTGCCTACCACCTCCATCCTTACCATCACTTCCAACGTGGTATACGGTAAGGCAACCGGATCCATGCCGGACGGACGTAAGGCGGGAGAGCCCCTTTCACCGGGAGCGAACCCAAGCTACGGCGCAGAGCAGAATGGTTTGCTGGCGTCCTTGAACTCCTTGACCAAGCTGCCGTATGAGTGGGCTCTGGATGGTATTTCCAACACCCAGACCATCAACCCGGACGCTTTGGGTCATTCCGAGGAAGAGCAGATCAACAACCTGGTTCAGGTTATGGACGGATACTTTGATCAGGGTGCACATCACCTCAATGTAAACGTATTCGGCAAGGAAAAACTGATTGATGCTATGGAGCATCCGGAGAAGGAAGAGTACGCAAACTTTACCATCCGTGTATCCGGATACGCTGTGAAGTTCATCGACCTGACCAAGGAGCAGCAGATGGACGTTATCGCCAGAACTTGCCACGGAAGCTTATAATTTCCGATAAATGTGATATACTTTTAAGGTGCAGCGGAGAGATTTGCTGCACCTTTTATTTAGGGACGTATCTTACGCGTGTGGGGACGTATATTTTTCGCTCTGGGGACGTATCTTGCGCGCGCAAGATACGTCCCCAGAGCGAAAAAGATACGTCCCCGGAGCGAAAAAGATACGTCCCCAGACGAAAAAGGAGGGAAAAATGGCAACAACAGGAAGAGTACATTCTCTGGAATCCTTCGGATTGGTGGACGGACCGGGAGTCCGGTACGTCATTTTTTTGCAGGGGTGCAGAATGCGCTGCAAATATTGTCACAACCCCGAGACCTGGGATTTGGCAGGCGGGGAGGAGTACACCCCGGAGGAGTTATTCCAAAAGGCATACCGCTACAAGACCTACTGGAAAAACAACGGGGGAATCACCATAAGCGGTGGGGAGCCTCTGCTACAGATTGATTTTGTCACGGAGGTATTCCGCCTGGCCAAGGAAAAGGGTGTGCACACCGCGGTGGACACCAGCGGCAATCCTTTTTCCACGGAGCCGGAGTGGTTGGAAAAATTCCGGAAGCTGATGGAAGTGACGGATCTCTTTATCCTGGATATGAAGGAATATGACGGGGAAAAGCATAAGGAACTGACCAAGTGGGACAACTCCAATATCCTTGAGATGGCTCAGTATCTGTCCGACCATGGAAAATCCATGTGGATTCGCCATGTTCTGGTGCCGGATTTGACGGACGAGGAGCAGGGACTCCGGGATTTGGACGCGTTTATCCAAAGCCTCAAAACCGTGGAGCGGGTGGAAATCCTGCCCTATCATACCCTGGGACGGTTTAAGTGGGATAAGCTTGGGGTGGAATATCCACTGGACGGAGTGCGGACCCCAACGGACGAGGAAGTGAAAAAAGCGGAGGAATTGCTTCACATCAAGAAATAGCAAGAAGCAGCTAAAACCAGGCCGGACACCCCGGGTGGTATCCCATGGTAGTAGAATAATTCTACCCAAAGACATCGGAAGTGGTATATCCGGGAGCGCAAAAGGATGCTACCCTATCAGAGAAGGGGGCATGTGGGATGAAAGGCTGGAATCGCTCGACAATATCCGGATTTATTTGCTGTTTTGCCATGGTTATAGTGGGAATTGTGTCCAACGGGGGAATCGGGACAATCGCGGGATTGATTCATATTCCCTCCATGATTATCACCTTTGGAGGGGCGATTTTTGCGGTGCTTATCACCTCGGAATCCTTTGCGGATTTCAAGGACGGGCTCCACAGTTTTCGCATTGCTTTTTCCAAGGAAAACCAGGACTTGGACGAAATCGGGGACGTCATCTACCAGCTGGCGCTGGTGGCCCGCAAGGAAGGCATGCTGGTGCTGGAGGAGAAGGTGGAGACGGTGGAAAATCCATTTCTGGCAAAGGGAGTGCGCCTGATTGTGGACGGAACGGACCCGGAGCTCTTGAAGGATATTCTGGAAACGGACCTGCTACATGAGATGGAGGACAATGCCAGGAGGGTGACCTTCTGGGAAAATATGGGAGGATACGCCCCGGCGTGGGGGATGTTGGGTACCCTTTTGGGATTGATCAACATGATGAAGGGAATGGGGGAGGACCCCTCCCAAATCGGAGCGGGGATGTCTCTGGCTCTCCTCACCACGCTGTACGGTTCTCTGTTGGCGAACTGGATCTGCATTCCGGTGGCGGCCAAACTCAGAAGAAGCGGCGCCGCAAAACAGTTGGAAAAGGAATTGATTGTGGAGGGAATCCTGTCCATACAGGCGGGGGACAACCCCATGGTCATCAAGGAGAAAATTCGCACCTTCCGTGCCAACTGGGAGGAAAAGACAGCGACGGAGGCGGGAAATACTACCTGATTTTCAAAAAGTAGTATGGCATGCTACCCCTCGAAGTAGTAGTATAGACGTATCAGGATTGATATGTCTGCTTAAGAGGGGGAATTGCCATGAAGAGAAAAATATCCGTAGGAACTGTATTGTTGTTGGAAGCTCTGGTACTGATTTTTGTGCTTGTGTTTAACTTGTGTATCAGCTGGGGCTTCGGGGATAACATCTTGCATGCTTTTTCATTTCTATTGGATCTTCCCAGTATACTGCTTATTTTGATGATGGTAGCGCCGGCCCTTCTGGTGTCCGGCATGGGCAAGGATTTTTTGCGCGCTTTTTCTGTTGGGAAAAAGGATTATACTCTTCGGGAATTGAAGAGAAGTTTGGAGGCAGTTTCGACTGTGCAGAAAATTATATTCTGCGCGGCGGCAATCTCCGGCATGATTGCGTTGGTCACGATTTTATATCAAATCTCCGACATTTCTTACCTGGGACCGTGCATGGCGGTGGCAGGATTGGTGGTGCTCTATGCCGCGATTCTTGAATTTTTCCTGATTCCGGTTAAGGCAAATGTGCAAAACACCATCACGGATTTGATGGACGTGGAAGATGAAGAGGCGTAGAGCGATTGTCCTGCTTGTGATATATGTCGTTGTATTTTTGGTCACCGTGTGGATGGAATGTCTCTCCATCATGAGCATCGGGATGCGTCTGTTGGTCAACGGCGGAACCCTCCTGATGACAGCGGTGGGCGGATTGTTGTTTTGGATTGTCTATCGAGGGGCAGAGCAGGACAAGTCAGAGAAGAAAGGGAAGAGCGTCGAACCGGAAGGTAGCCGAGATTGTGGCCGGAAAGAAAGCCTCTTTGATAAGCAGAAATATCTGCAATTTGCAAACTCCTGTGAACTGACAAGGCGGGAGGCGGAGATTGGCCTTTTGGTGCTGAACGGGTATTCCAACATGCAGATTGCGGAGACTTTGTATATCGCGGAGACCACTGTGAAAAAGCATTTATCCCACATCTATGAAAAGACGGGGACCACCGGGCGAAAAGACTTCCGACAGACAGTAGAATTGTGGGAGGGACCACTTGAGGAAAGGGGGCTGTGAAGACAGCCTCCTTTTTTTGTGCGAGGAGACTTGTTTTTGCGCTCGGTTTTACTAATGTTCGCCCGTGATTCCCGGGAATTGTTAGTAAATTTTTCGGTGGCGTTCTTGGCATTACTAACGTTTTGCTCGAGATTCCTGGAAATCGTTAGTAAATTTTTCGGTGGCTATCTTGGTTTTACTAATATTCGCCCGGAATTCCCGGGAACCGTTAGTAAATTTCCTGGTGGCGTTCTTGGCTTTACTAATGTTTTGCCCGTAATTCCCGTAAACCGTTAGTAAATTTCCCGGCGCCCTTCTTGGTTTTACTAACTTTTTGCTCGAGATTCCCGTAAACCGTTAGTAAATTTCCCGGCGCCCTTCTTGGTTTTACTAACTTTTTGCCCGAGATTCCCGTAAACCGTTAGTAAATTTCCCGGCGCCCTTCTTGGTTTTACTAATGTTTCGCCCGGGATTCCCGGATTTCGTTAGTAATTTGCCCAGCATCTTTCTTGATATGAGCATCAGGAAAAGGTATGGTTCCAATTTTAATGTGAAAAATGAGATTCTATGATACAATAAGTGCAGTGTTGAAGTATGTAGTTCCTGGGAGTTGGAACTCTCAAGAGATAAATGCTCTGCAAGATGGAGCCCTGCGGGATGACACTCCCACGAAAGTGAAGTCCCAAAGGAGTGGGGGACTAAAGGAATAAAACCCTAAGAGATAGAAGCCCTATGAGAGATGGAACCCCGCGAGAACGCAGCACACAGAAAGGGATACACATGGAAGAATGGAGATTGCCGGAGGCCTTTGAGGCGCGGATGCGGCAGCTTTTGGGACAGGAGTTTGAAGAATTCCTGTTTTGCTATGAAAATGATAAATACCAGGCCCTGAGGCTGAATCCCTTGAAAAAAGGATTGCAGGGAGGCGGCACTCCGTATATTAAGGATGTGTGCAAGGAGCCTGTGCCATGGGCGAAGGATGCCTTTTACTATGACAAGGAGGAGCGCCCGGGAAAGCATCCCTACCACGAGATGGGAGTGTACTATATCCAGGAGCCCAGCGCCATGTCGGCGGCAGCAGTGCTTGCGCCTAAACCGGGAATGCGCGTGCTCGATCTGTGTGCGGCGCCGGGAGGAAAGACCACGCAGCTGGCGTCATACCTGATGCAGCAGGGGCTGTTGGTGGCCAATGAGATCCACCCGGCAAGGGCCAAAATTCTCTCCACCAACGTGGAGCGCATGGGCATTACCAACGGGATTGTGACCAACGAGGACAGCGGCACATTGGCGGATCATTTCGGCTGCTATTTTCACGCAATTTTGGTGGATTCCCCCTGCTCCGGGGAGGGAATGTTTCGCAAGAACCCGGAGGCGATGGAGGAGTGGAGCCCGGAGAATGTAGAACTGTGTGCAGCCAGATCGGAGGAAATTCTGGATAACGCCGCCCGGATGCTTTTGCCGGGTGGAACGCTGGTGTACTCCACCTGCACCTTTGCCCCGGAGGAAAATGAGCAGGAAATCGCCAACTTTTTGGCAAAGCATGAGGAGTTTTCTCTGGTTTCTGTGGATTTTCCCCAGTTTGAAAAAGGAAGATGGGAGTGGTTGAAAGAGGAGCAGCAGAAGGAGACCGTTGCTTCGGAAATCGAGAAAACCATGCGCCTGTGGCCTCACAGGTTGCACGGGGAAGGACATTTTGTCGCATGCTTGAAAAAGGCCGGGCAATTGCCGGATTATGAGAGTGGCAACACAAAAAATCCGAGCCCAAACACCAATCAAACTGAAGCCAAGCGCTCAAATACCAAGCAACCCGACGCCGCGCAGAGAAAAGCGCTGGAGGAGTTCGTGAACGCCGCCTTGTCCCAAGAACTTGCGGACTGGATTGTGCAGGGGAATCTAATCATGTTCGGGGAACAGTTGTACCGCCTGCCGGGTGAGGCTCCCAGCCTTCGGGGAATCCATGTACTGCGTGCGGGCACGCATATTGGTGAATTCAAGAAAAATCGCCTGGAGCCATCCCACGCACTAGCCCTGGCAATGGGGGAAGAGGATGCGAGGAGTGTGGTTCATTTATCCGGGGATGACGCGAGAACCCGGGCCTTTTTCCGCGGGGAGTCCCTGTGCGTGGACGGGGAACAGATTCAGGGCGCGGACAAGGGCTGGTGCCTGGTCTGTGTGGATCACATGAGCGCCGGATGGGGAAAACTGTCCAACCTTCAGGTGAAAAACCATTATCCCAAGGGGCTGCGCAGAGAACTGGGATAAAAAGAATAGTAAGGAAACCGGAAATAAAGAACCATGAAACCGGCATTTTTTCTTTATTTGGCGAGGGTTTGATGCTATAATGGAAAGAGATATGAAGACTATTGCACGAATAGAAACCGACTTTCCGGATAAATTTGGGATTCCGAGACAGAGCAATCTGGTTCCGCAGCTTCGGGGCAGAATCATTTTTGAGCCGGAGTTTCGGAATCCGGATGCCATAAAAGGAATCGAAGAGTTTACATATATTTGGTTGATTTGGGAATTTTCCCAATCGAAAAAAGAAACGGTGTCCCTGACGGTTGCCCCACCCAGGCTTGGGGGAAAAGTCAGGAAGGGTGTTTTTGCAACCCGATCCCCGTTCCGCCCGAACCCCATCGGGCTCTCCTCCGTGAAACTGGAGCAGGTTGTCATGGATGAGAAACTGGGGCCAACTCTGATTGTGTCCGGGGCGGATTTGATGGACGGGACTCCGATTTTGGATATCAAACCTTACCTCCCCTATGCGGACAGCCACCCGGATGCAGCCGGCAGCTTTGCCCAGGAACATCGGGAAGACGGAATCGAGGTGGATTTTCCGACAAATCTTTTGGAGTGTTTGCCGGAGGATAAAAGACAGGCAGCCCTGGCGGTCTTGGAGCAGGACCCCCGCGCTGCTTACAACAAAAAAGCGGATTATGTGTATGGCCTCTCCTTCGCCGGATATGATATTCGGTTTACTGTGGGCGGAGGGGTACTTACAGTGATAGATGTGGTAGAGAGAACAGACAGGAATTTTCACAAGGTGAAGTAGTCGAGGACGGAAGGGATGCCAATGACACCAAAGAAGAGTACAAGAGCAAAGCAAATTGTTGGATTTTTGATTGCGTTTGCAGTGATTGTGTGCATGGTGGTCCCACTGTACCATTTTACGGGACCGGTGTATGAAAGCGGGGATTATTATTCCCTGGACGATGGCTGGAAAGTCAATGCCCACGGGAAGGACTATGAAGATGTGGTGTTGAGTGAGCAGTTGTTTGAGATGTTCAACAAGGGAGATGTGATGACTCTCACCAGACAATTGCCGGAGGACTTGGATATCTCCAACGCGGAGTTGCAATTGTATTCCGTTCATTCCGTGATCGACGTGTACCTGGGCGAGGAACAGATTTATACTTACGGGTGGGATTATTACAACGCCGGGAAAATGCTGGGTTACGGGTACAATTATATTGAATTGCCCAAGGACTATCCGGGGAAGGAATTAAAAGTTGTCTTCACCGTGACGGAGAGAAACGCGTTTGAAGGAATCCCGGCCATGGAGATCCACAACGGCTCCAACGCATTGCGGGTGATGCTCTCCGAACAGAGGGTCAATCTGGTAATTGTAGGCTTTTTGATTATGTTTGGCCTGATCGGAATGCTGATTTCCTTGGTGATGATATTGCGCAATGGCGCATTCCGCAAGACCTTTTGTATCACAGCCTTCTCGTTTCTGGCGGGCCTTTGGACCTTCTGTAACGGGGATCTGATTACGCTTTTTGTCACGGACCTCAAAGTAAAAGTGTTCATGGAGTACACCAGCTTCTACGTTATGCTGCTCCCGTTTTTGGGTTATTTCTACGATAATTTCCGGGAGAAGGCAATTCCCAAAGCATTGCGGGCATACTATTATTCGGTGCTGGCTTTGGATGTGGTATTTTTGCTTGTGGTGTTCGGTCTCCAGGCGGTCAACATTACTCACTTCCCCACATTTGTATCTTTCCAGCATGTGATGATGGTGCTCGCCATTATCGTGGTGTTTGCGGCGGCAATCAGCGACGCGAAAATTCATCACACGCTTTTTACCCCCCTTGGGTTTGGATTTGGAATTGCAGTTATCATCGCTGCGGTGGAGCTGATTCATTTTAATTTGAGCAGATATATTGTAGGATTCGCGGAGAATAAGTACAATAGTCATATGCAGATTGCGGCGCTGATTATTGTGGCCACTCTGTTTTTCGATTTCGGGCACAAGGTCACCGACCATATGTATGAGGACGCCCAGACGAAGTTGTTGCAGAAGCTGGCTTATATGGACGAATTGACACAGCTGGCAAACAGGAGAAAATGCGATGAGGTGTTGGACGGGCTGGATGGGGACTATGCCATCGTCAGCCTGGATATGAATTGCCTCAAGCATATCAACGATACTTACGGTCATGACGTGGGAGACAAGGCATTGAAAGCCTTTGCAAACTGTCTTGGCAGGGCATTCCCCAACGAGGCTACCGTGGGGCGTACGGGCGGCGATGAATTCATCGCCATACTCCCCGGAACGGAGGAAGGGGCTGCGGGCAAATATGTGGAGCAGATGAATCTGCTCATTCAGAGATTCAACGAGGAGGGGGAAGAAGTGTTTACCTTGAGCGCGGCCTGGGGCATCGCTACGGGAACCGCCACGGACAACCCTCGCGAGATCTATTCCGACGCGGATGCAAAAATGTATGAATGTAAACGCCTCCAAAAACAGGCGATGCACAATAACCAACAAGAACCAACAAAAACTAACAATAGCTAACAAGAAAAGAGGATGACAAGATGAAAAAAGTAGAAGACTATATTCGAACCATACCGGATTTCCCGGAACCGGGAATTATGTTTCGCGATGTGACCAGCGTGGTGCAGGATGCGGACGGATTGAAGCTGGCCATCGACGAGATGGTAAAACTGCTGGACGGAGTGGAATGTGATGTGATCGCGGGAGCGGAATCCAGAGGATTCATTTTCGGCATGCCCATCGCATACCTGCTTCACAAGCCCTTTGTCCTGATCCGAAAAGCGGGAAAACTGCCCTGCGAGACCGTGTCCGAGACCTATGATCTGGAGTACGGCACAGCAACCATCGAGATCCACAAGGATGCCATTCAGCCGGGCCAGAAGGTGGTGCTGGTGGACGATTTGATCGCAACCGGCGGAACCATGAAGGCTGCAGCGCACCTGGTGGAGCAGTTGGGCGGAGAAGTTGTCAAGATGCTGTTCTTGATCGAACTTGCCGGATTGGAAGGACGCAAGGTGTTATCCAACTATGAGGTTGGTTCCGTTGTGTGCTACGATGGCAAATAATTCATTATTTTAGAATAAACACCAATGTTTGGAGACATACTATCCAAAAGTATAAAACGGAGGATATGTATGGATCAACAGGTTGGAAAAGGGAGCCTCTGTTACGCGGAGGCTCCTTTTATATTGAGCTGCGCATCCGTGGTGGGAACCCGGGAATCGGAAGGCCCGCTGGGGGATGCGTTTGATATGGTTACGGAGGATGATAAATTCGGACAGGACAACTGGGAGGCAGCGGAGAGCAGTCTGCAAAAGGATGCGCTCACGTTGGCAATCGGAAAATCCGGATATACTGCTAAAGACATTCGCTACCTGTTTGCGGGGGATTTGCTGGGGCAGGACATCGCCTCCTCCTTCGGACTGAAAAACTTCGAGATTCCGCTGTTTGGAATCTACGGGGCATGTTCCACCTGCGGGGAAGGATTGTCCCTGGCATCCATTGCGGTGGCTGGAGGCTTTGCGGACCGGGTGGCCAGTGTCACCTCCAGCCATTTCGCCAGCGCGGAAAAACAGTTTCGTTTCCCGCTGCAGTACGCCAATCAGAGACCCTGCTGCGCGACATGGACGGTGACCGGAAGCGGTGCTTTCATTCTGGGGAATAAGGATGCTGTGAAAAAGCAAAAAGGTAGCCCACTGGCACAAATCACCGGCATAACAACGGGAAAAATTGTGGATTTCGGCATCAAGGATTCTATGAATATGGGGGCGGCCATGGCTCCGGCGGCCTGCAATACAATTGTCAGAAATTTGCAGGATTTCAACCGAAACCCGAACTATTATGACAGAATCGTGACAGGCGATCTGGGAAAAGTGGGACAGGAAATCCTCATCAAGCTGGTGGGGGAGCAGGGGTACGACATCTCCGGTCTCCACGAGGATTGCGGAATTCGTATTTTTGACAATGAGAAGCAGGGGACCGGCTCCGGTGGTTCCGGCTGCGGATGCGCTGCCACAACCCTGGCGGCCTACTATCTCCCCCGCATACAGAGCGGAGAATTGAAGAGAATCCTCTTCGTGCCCACGGGAGCCCTTCTCTCCCCGGTCAGCTTCAACGAGGGGCAGAGCGTGCCGGGAATCGCCCACGGAGTGGTAATCGAGCATTGTGATGAGGGTGAGGCGTAGATTCCGGGCAGAGTCTTCACGATAATGAGCCTTCACATTATGGTTTTGCGTGGAACCTATAAATGAAGCTTTCGCAAAAAATAGAAATAAGGAGAGAGAGGAAAAGATGGATTATGTAAAAGCATTTTTGGTGGGAGGTGCAATCTGTGCCTTGTCACAGATTCTCTTGGAAAAGACCAAGCTGCTCCCCGGAAGAATCATGGTGATACTGGTATGTACCGGTGCGGTGCTAGGTGCGCTGCAAATCTATGAGCCCTTTTCCCAGTGGGCGGGGGCCGGAGCCAACGTTCCGCTTTTGGGATTCGGAAATGTATTGTGGAAGGGCGTCCGTGACGCGGTGGACGAAAACGGATTTATCGGAATTTTCCTGGGCGGATTCAAAGCCTGTGCCCTGGGCGTATCTGCGGCCCTGATTTTTTCCTATATTGCTTCCTGGATGTTCGATTCCAAGATGAAGAAATAGAGGCGGTTTCTGGTTGGAATGGAAATTCCGGTAGGAAAGGCCGGGCAAAAAATGTTCTTGGAAGGATATGTTTGGCGGAAGGCAATGAATGTCGGAAGGCAATGCCTATTGTCAGGCGACATATTGAAAAATTGTACCTGAAATGCTATGATGAACTATGTTCATCATAGAAAAGAGGTACGATATGAATCATCGCGTGTCTTCCAGAGAGAAAATATTGGAAAAAACAATGGAGATTGCAATCAAAGAGGGCGTGGACAAGGTCAGTATCCGCAAAATTGCCTCCGCCTGCCAGATCGCCGTGGGATCTGTATACAATTATTATCCCAACAAGGATGCGCTCATTGCGGCGGCAGCGGAACAGTTCTGGGATGGAATTTTGAACGATCAGGAGAAATTGTACCGGCCGGGGATGAGCTTCACCATGTTTTTGGAACAGTATTACAGCTTTTTGCACGGCAGGCTGGCGGCCTACGACAAGAGCTGGCTCATGGAAATCGCAGGAAGACAGTCGGAAAAGAGAGCGGTAAAAATGTTGAAAACGGTTCTCATGAACGATGGGAGAGTGAATCGTTCCATTTGGAATATGGAATTAAACGAGGATGCTTTTTGCCAGTATGTGCTGACGAATCTCACGGCGCTGCTGGGGGTTGGCGAGAATAATTGCCGATTTTTCTTACTTTTATTGGAACATTTGCTGTATGAAGAATAATATTTGAAAAACATCGCATACTAATTCCGAACAAATAAAGGAGGACAGTATGATGAGAAAACTTCGTACAGTTATTTTTACATGTATTCTGATGAGCGCGGTTGGAATGCTTGCCGCGTGCGGTAACATGAATGATGACAACAAAAATAACACACCGAACAACAACAATAATAATGTGAGCACCCAGCAGGGAACCAGCGTTGAAAACGACGGGAATGGTCTGGCAGATGACGTCAATGATGTGGGACAGGATGCTCTGAACAGTGTTCAGGATGCTGGAAATGCCATTATCGATGGTGTGGAGGATATCGGAAACGATGTTACCAACGGGGTGAATGACGTGACCAACCCGGATGATCAGAATACCAACGACACCAATAACAACGGTGTCAACAACACAAACAACAATAACGGCACAAACACGACGAACCCGAAGGGGGTAAATCGTACAACCAGATAAGAGGTGCAGAGTGAGCAATCGTATACAGACGAAAAAAGAAAAGTACAGTAAGCGAATGGAATATATGGCAGAGCATCCTAAGGTTGCTCTGCTGATACATAGAATTAATCGGATCATCACCTATGTGGTGTTTGGCGTATATCCACTCTTGCTCCTGTGGCTGCTTTCGAACCGGGACAGTGCATTGGCGGATGCCATCATTATCCCGTTGGATGCATTCTTGATATTGACGGTCTTTCGTTATCTTGTGAACCGCAAGAGACCCTATGAGACATACGGCGTGGGACCGGCAATTCCAAAGAGTACAAAGGGAAAATCCTTCCCAAGCCGACATGTGTTTTCCGCATTCATGATCGCCATGACCTATCTGTTTTTCTTCCCTTACAGTTGGTGCGGGAGCTGCCTGCTGATTCTGGGAGTGATTCTGGCGATTCTCCGCGTAGTCTCCGGGGTTCACCATGTCAGCGATGTGATTGTGGGAGCTGTCTGGGGGATCCTGGCGGGGGTGTTGTACTTCATAATATAGAAGAATAGAAGTGATATAGAAGAATAGAAGTAATATAGAAGAATGGGAAAAGTTTGATCGCAGGAATGCTTGGAAGCATCCTGCGATTTTTTGTTGGCGGGTGAAGGATGGTGAAATAACTATACTTTTTGGGACTGGACATAGTGAAATAACTATACTTTTGAGGATAAGTTATATCGAAATATCCATATTCAATGAATCAATGTTGAAATAGCGTTCGGTCAGGGGGCTTTTCTGAAGAGGCGGTTCCTTTAGAAGGATTTTTTGAGTGGACTTTATGAGTGGACTTGAGGTGTAGATTTGAGGCGTGGATTTGAGGATTGACTTGAGGAGTAATTGATTTGAGGTGTGTTTAAGAGGATTGGGCGTGGAAGCCGTATTCATGCAGTTTTCGCCCAAAATATGTCTTTTTTGAGGGAGAAAAATCCTCGTTTGGGCGTAGGGCGCTTTATCAAGCAATTCTCGCCCAAAAAATCACAGAAAAAGTGAAAAATGACGAGAAATTGGGCGGAAGAGAACGAAAACCAACCCATATGCCCAAAAGCCGGAATAAAGTGAAAAAACGGAGTGGAAATTGGGCGGGAGAGGACGAAATCCGGCTCATATGCCCAAAAGCTGAAAACAGACGAAAAAAGGAAAAAGATTGCATTGCCCGTGCCGGCAGTACAATCTTTTTTTATGCGGATCGGCTCCGGTCCCGTCCCCAGACACGGCCCAAGCCACGGCCCCAGCGTATCTTCCTGCCCAAGCCACGGTCCCAGCGTATCTTCCTGCCCAAGCCACGGTCCCAGCGTTTCTTCCTGCCCAAGTCATGGTCCGGCCTCGGTCCCGGCCACATTCAGCCACACCCCACCGTTGCCCTTAGCGGGCCTAGGTCACCTTACCCCTGTTCCTTCCGGAACTGGCCCGGTGTCACCCCATACTTCTTCTTGAAGGACCGGTTAAAATAGGACAAATTCTCAAACCCCACATCCTCGGCGATGCTCAAGATGGAGGACTCGGAGCCCTGCAGCAGTCTTGCGGCGATGGTGAGGCGGTAGTCCTTTAGGTATTCGATGAAGGAGGTGTTCATGGTCTCCTTGAAATAGCGCATGAAGTGGGACTCGGAGAATTCGGCAATCGCCGCAATATCGGCGATGGAGATCTTCTCGGAGTAGTGATTCTCAATGTATTTCAGCACCAGACGCATCTTGTCCAGCGTCTTCTTATCCTTTGGCGTGCGGATCAGATTACGGCAACGGTTGTTCAGGATAAAAAAGAACTGGAAGAGCATGCTCTTCACGTACAATTCATAGCCCTGGGGCTTGGTCTTGCAGATTTCATCGCAGGCATCGATGGGCGCAATGACGTCCATGTAATAAGGATACACCGGCGTGAAGATGGTGGGAACCGTGATTTTTCCGTGCAAAAAGGGCTGGATAAAATCGGAGCTGCAACTGTCGATGTGGCGGGGAATCAGCATGTTGGGATTGAAAATGATATTCTCATATTCCATGGAGTAATCCTCGTACTGGTCGATGGAGTGCAGCTGTCCGGGCAGAATCAGCACAAGAGTGTGTTCGTTCACCCGGTAGGAGCGGAAGTCCACCGTGACAAGTCCCTGTCCCTTCTTTATATATATGAGTTCCATATCGTCATGCCAGTGCAGCGGCACCTCCTTAAAGTCCAGAGGAATGGAGCACAGGTAGGTGTTGTAGGGGAAATCAAATTCGTTGTGGGTTTTGTTTTCCTGATAGTTTTCATATTCGATAATGTTCATATTGCCATTCTATCAGCAAAGAACAGAAAAAACAAGAAAAATGATAGGATTGTGCAAATTTATGAGCCGATTACACAAGAAAAAAAGAAAAAAAGATACTATACTTGCATTATCAGTTACGAAAAACATAATTTTACTTTGGAGGGAAACAATTATGGCATTTCAGCAGGAAATTGAAACAAAGCTTCAGAAGGGCATCAACGTAAGCTCCAACGAAGAGATTTACTATGCACTCCTTGAACTGGTGAAGGAGAAGGCAGAGGACAAGGTCAGCAACGAAGGCAAGAAGAAATTGTACTATATCTCAGCAGAGTTCTTGATTGGTAAGTTGTTATCCAACAACCTCATCAACCTTGGAATGTATGATGAAGTGAAGGAAACACTTGCAAAGTATGGCAAGACCCTTGCAGAGATCGAAGAGATCGAGCTTGAGCCCTCTTTGGGTAACGGTGGACTTGGCCGTCTGGCAGCTTGTTTCATCGATTCCATCGCAACACTTGGTCTCAACGGAGACGGTGTTGGTTTGAACTACCACTACGGTCTGTTCAAGCAGGTATTTGAGAACAATCTTCAGAAGGAGACTCCGAACCCATGGATCACCGAGAAGAGCTGGCTCAACGAGACAGAGACTTCTTACCAGGTTAACTTCGGTGGATTCAATGTGACTTCCAGATTGTACGACATCGATGTAGTAGGTTACAACAACCGCACCACCAAGCTTCATCTGTTCGATATCGAGTCTGTGGATGAGAGCATTGTGGGCGACACCATCGACTTCGACAAGGAAGAGATCGAGAAGAACCTGACCCTTTTCCTGTATCCGGATGATTCCGATGATAAGGGACGTCTTCTCCGTGTATATCAGCAGTACTTCATGGTAAGCAATGCTGCTCACCTGATTCTGGACGAGGCTGTTGCAAAGGGATCCAACCTTCACGATTTGGCAGAATACGCAACCGTTCAGATTAACGATACCCATCCTTCAATGGTAATTCCGGAGTTGATTCGTCTCCTTCAGGAGCGCGGAATCCTTATGGATGAGGCAATTGAGATTGTATCCAAGGTTTGTGCTTACACCAACCACACCATCCTTGCAGAGGCTCTTGAGAAGTGGCCAATCTACTTCCTTGACAAGGCAGTTCCTCAGCTGATGCCAATCATCCGTGAGTTGGACAACCGCATCCGCGGCAAGGTGGACGATGAGAGCACCTACATCATCAAAGACGGTTTGGTACACATGGCTCATATGGATATCCACTACGGATACAGCGTAAACGGTGTGGCATACCTTCACACAGAGATTTTGAAGGACACCGAGTTGAACAACTTCTACAAGTTGTACCCGGAGAAGTTCAACAACAAGACAAACGGTATCACCTTCCGCCGTTGGGTTATGGCATGTAACCCGGAACTGTCAGCACTCATCACAGAGCTGATCGGAGATGGTTGGAAGAAGGATGCCAACGAGCTTGAGAAGCTGGGCAACTTCGTCAATGATGATGCTGTACTTGACAAGCTCCTCGCTGTGAAGCATGAGAAAAAGAAACAGTTGGAGGCTTACCTTAAGGAGAAGCAGGGAATCGAGATTGATACCCACTCCATCATTGATATCCAGATTAAGAGACTTCACGAGTACAAGAGACAGCAGATGAATGCGCTCTTCGTTATTCACAAATATTTCGAGATCAAGGCCGGCAAGAAGCCGGGCAGACCAATCACCGTATTGTTCGGTGCCAAGGCAGCTCCTGCTTACATCATCGCAAAGGACATCATTCATTTGATCCTCTGCCTGCAGGAGATCATCAACAACGATCCTGAGGTTAGCCCATACCTCAAGGTGGTAATGGTTGAGAATTACAACGTAACACTTGCAGAGAAGTTGATCCCTGCATGTGATATCTCTGAGCAGATTTCACTTGCTTCCAAGGAGGCATCCGGTACTTCCAACATGAAGTTCATGCTGAACGGTGCTGTTACCCTCGGAACCAAGGATGGTGCTAACGTAGAGATTGCAGAGCTGGTAGGAGAGGACAACATCTTTACCTTCGGTGAGGATTCTCAGACCGTTATCGACCGCTACGCAAGAGGCGATTACAGCTCAAGAAGCTACTATGAGGCAGATGAGGACCTGAAGAAGGCGGTTGACTTCATTGTCAGCGATGAGATGATGGCTGTCGGATGCAAGGAGAACCTGGAGCGTCTCTACAACGAGCTGTTGAACAAAGACTGGTTCATGACCTTCCCGGATTTCCAGGAATATGTAAAGGCAAAAGAGGCAATCTATGCTGCATTCGAGGATCGCAAGCGTTGGGCTAAGATGATGCTTGTCAACATCTCAAAGGCTGGATTCTTCTCATCAGACCGTACCATCGAGCAGTACAACAACGATATCTGGAAATTGAACTAATCCGGATTGCAAACAAAAGCTCACCCGGCTTCGGGTGTTGCTCGTAAGACAGTAAAATAGGAAAAAGGCGTGACGTAGTCACGCCTTTTTCGCTTAAGATACTAATTCTGTTATCAGCGCCTCCGCTAAGACTGACAGATTCTTCTGAATCAGCCCAAATTCGGCTTTCCCGTCAGTCTCTTTTGGCACTTCCTCTCGTTTAAGACTGACAAGTTCTTCAAATTCCGCTTTTCCGTCAGTCTGTTTCTGGCACTTGCCCCCATTTTAGACGGACAGATTCTCATAATAATCAAGCCCCAACCTCCCGGCTAGCTACTTACCCTCGGGCAAGTAGCTCCTCTTGTTCCAAACATCTCCACAACTTCCGGTTTATAGAGTTTTACAATTCCGGTTTGCAGGGTTGACGATAAGTTTGTGATATAGGACAGAAACTCATGCTAACACAGAGCAGTATACTTATTTGTAAGTATACTGCTCTGTATTCTTTCATGACTCTGTCTACATTCGATTGACGGATTGAAATTCTTCAATCCGCCAATCGCCTGCTCACAGACACTTCCTAGTAATTGATTCCCTGAATCGCAAGCTTCCCATTTACAACGCCGAATACCATATTCGGACCATCGTTGGAATACAGCGCAAAGCCTGCCATACTTGGAGAAAGACTGTTTTCATCCGCATTTTTGATGGAATCCATCATTTCCGGTGTAAAAATCTTCTCTGTGCCAAACCCGATCAGTTCTTCCCTGGATGCAACCGTCACCCCACCGTCCTCAAATCCGGCATACAGAGGGTAGGATGCCAGGTCGACCAACGCCTCGATGTCCTGATTCGCCACCGCTTCTTTTATCTTTTCCGCAAATGCAACAACCGCCTCCTTGTCCACGGAAAAGTTGTCCTCGTATACGGTGTCATCGGCATCTCCCGCTTCCTCCGTCTCTTTCGTCCCCTGGGTCTCCGCAATTGCCTCCTCTGTCTCCGCAATTGCCTCCTCTGTCTCCGAAGGCGCCTCCTGGGTCTCCGGAACAGTCACCGCCTGGGTGGTTTCCGCATTCGGGACATTGGTCTCCGTCTTATCCGTTTTTCCGCACGCAATCAGAGTTACTATCATCATTCCCACAATCAAAAGGGTTATCCAATTTTTCTTCATGGCTCTCCTCCGTTTATTTTGTTATTTCAAATTCCACTTCTCCGGAGCTTCCCGGGGCAATCTCATACTTGCCAAACACAATGACCGGATTTCCCGCCTGGTTCATATAGAACTTTGTATCCTCGGATATGCCGGTAAAGCCTCCCTCCTCCGGAGTCCAGAACACTTCGCCGTCTGCCGTTCTCTCCTGTATCTGTGTCTGAATAGAGGTGTTTACCGCATCCACATAATCCTCGCCAAGAATATCCTCCAATGTGATGATTTTCTCGTTTTGGATATCTATGTTGTAATAGCGGGTTTCGTTGCTGCCGGAATTCCAGTTTTCATAACAGTTCACGGTAAAGGAAAGGAAGTCCTCCGTCTGGGATTTTATCTCATAATCCACCGTGATTTCAATATGGTGAGCTTCCCACTCCTCCTGTGTCCCGCCGGTGGCCAGGAAAGCTTCCCTATATTCTTCCGCTCTGGTGATTGCCTCGTTGCAGTACTCTTCACAGCAATCATATATCTCCTGATTGATGGCATCCGTAAGCCCGTTGGTGTCCTCCGCAATCAAATCCACGCTTGGAATATTCACCGAAACCTTCAAATCATCCGTCTCCTCCTCATAGGAGCGGAATGTAACCACCCGGGCCAGCTTGCCCAGCACCGGAATATTCTGCATCGCATTGGCAACAACCGGTGAGGTGTTGGGGAGAATCACAAAGGCCGCTATCGCCGCTACTGCCACAGAGCATCTTTGAATGATCACTTTTCTGCGCCCTCTTCTCTTTTCCTGTTTTGCCGCCGCGATTGTCGCTTTCACGGATTCCAACTGTTTTTCTGTCATGTGTTTATTCTCATACTCAGATTTTAGCTGATTCATTTTCTCCAAATCCTGTTTGTTATCTTCCATGGTGTCCTCCTTTCTATGCCTCCCATTTCCATGCATCCGATAATTCCAACTTCATTTTCTTCAGTCCGCGGTAGAGCCGACTCTTGATGGTATTCACATTCTCTCCGAGAATCTGGGCAATGTCGCTTATTTTCAAGTCTTCAAAATAGCGCAATTCGATGACCGCTTTGTCCTCCTTCGACATGGAATTGAGCGCTTTTAGCAAATCGATATCCGCATATCGGTCTTCCTTCCCTGTCTCAAGAACCATATCCTCCAAAGACGTGTCCCGCTGCTTTTTCAACATTTCGAATATCTCGTTCAGCATAATGCGGTAAATCCAGGTTTTTGCATACGCGGGATTTTCCAGGCTGTCGCTGTACAGGATTGCCTTATATACTCCGTTTTGCACGATATCCTCCGCATCCGCCTCATTGTGGGTGTAGCTGTATGCCAGGCGATAATATTTATCATAATTTTCCAACAAGATGTCCTCGATACATTGTTCTGCCTGTCTGTTCTTCTTTTTCACCTGAATGACGCCTCCTTTTCTCTTGTTTTTATCTATTAGACCTTCGGCAACCGGGAAAAAGTTTCATGAGAAAAAATTTTTTCCAGAAAAAAGAAAGGCCTCCAAAAAAGGCCTTTCTATTGAATATATTTTATACTATTCTTTTGCGTGAAGCTGCTCCTGCACCATGGTTTCCAGGGACTGGGCCGGAAGCGGCTTAGCATAGTAGTACCCCTGAAACCAAGTAGCGTTGTAGTCCCGCAGATAATTTTGCAGTTCCTCGTTTTCCACTCCCTCCAGACAAGTTGTCATGTTGGTCTTTTCCGCAAAGTACAGAATGGAATGAACCATCTCCTGATTTTTCTCATTGTCACGGATATTGCGGATAAAGCTCATATCCAACTTAATCTCATCCATGGGGATGTTCATGACAATGCTGGAGGAAGCACTTCCGGTTCCATAGTCATCCATCGCCATCCGAATACCGAGGCCTTGGAAAAACTCCACCTCCTCCTTCAACTTGTCCAAAGGGAAGTCCTTGCAGCGCTCTGTCAGTTCCATACACAGATGGTCTGCCGGAAAGCCGGTCTCCTCCAATATTCTTTGCAGTTCCTCGTGAAATTCCGGCCTCTCCAATTGGCGCACGGACACATTCACATTGACAAAAAAGCCCTTCTTTATCTCCAGCAGAGGTCGCATCTCCACACATGCGGTCCGGAGCACATAATTGCCCAAATCATACATACTGGGGTCCGTTTCCATCCATTCGATAAATCTCCCCGGTGGCACAACCCCGTAGGGTTCCCGGTTCCACCGCACAAGGGCTTCCGCCCCCACCACCTCTCCTGTCTGCGCTGCGACGATGGGCTGATATTCCACGTAAAATCCCTCACAGTTGTCCTGCACCGACTGATGTATCACTCGCATCAGTGTCAGATTTTCTCCCCTTGAGGTCTGCACCTCATCATTAAAAATCACAAGCTGCCCCTGATGCTGGTGCATGGAGTGATTCAGCGCGTATGCAACCTGTCCTCGCACGGAGGAAGAATCCCCGCGATAATTCTCCAACAAGATTCCGCCTGCGCTCATTTTCAGGGATATCCGCTTTCCCTCCAACATCACGCCCTCATCCAACGCACAGCGAACCTGCTGCTCAAACTGTAACAGTTCCTCCCTGCCTGCATCCTTCAGGATGAACACGAAGCGCTCACTCTCCAGCCGGTAAACGGCTTTTTGCATATCCATCATACCGATAAACTTGTGGGATATCTCACGAACCAATTGACCGGAATAGTCCAAACCGTAAATGAGGTTGAAGGTGTTGAAGCCCTCCACCTGAATCTGCAAAAGAGCCAGCCGCTCAAAATGGGCGATTCGGTCATCCAAATCCTCCACATATTTTGCATAGGTATACAAATCCGTCACGGAGTCAAACTTTGGCACAACATTTTGATTTTCGATGGCCACTGTCAAAAACTCCGGTGTTCCCTCCTCACCGCAGAGCACATTCGCATGGAAAGAAAACACATAATAATTCCCATCCGCTCTGCGCAAACGGGCGCCCAGCTCCGCATCCAGATTCTGCCCCTTCAGCCAACTGCTCATCTTCTCCTTGTATTGTCCCAACTCTCTGGGATGAACATAGGGGATAAAATATTGTTCAAAATCCCCAAATGTCTGATCCGACATACCGAAATAATCCTTCATCTTCGAGGAACACCAGGTCTGCCGTTCCTTCAGATTTGTCACCCAGATAAAGGTGTTTTCCATATTATTATCAATGCTGTCCACAATCGCCGGCACACTTGTCCCGTACTTATCCCAAAATGTACTTTCGCTCATATGTCACGCTCCTAGCCCCTGCAGATTTTCATTTCCGCTTTGTGTAAATACATTCTCTCATCCGCGACTTTCAGTGCCTTGCGGGATGGATATACCTTATCTTGCGCGTAGGTACAAACCCCGTAAGCCGTACTTAATTCCCATTTCTGGCTCTGACTGTTCGCCCGGGTAAGCTGTTCATGCAGTTCCCGGAACCGATCCTGCAGGTCCACTTTCTTTGCATCCTCGATAAGCACTACAAACTCATCTCCGCCAATCCTGCTCACCAGCCCGCACCCTGCAAACACGTCCCTCAATACCGCGCTGAAAGCCATCAAAAATCGATCCCCTTCCTCGTGTCCAAAGGTATCATTCACTTTTTTCAGGCAATTCAGATCAAACTCTATGACTGCGTAATCGGATTGTTTCTCATCCAATTCATCCATTCTCTCCTCACAGGCTCTCCGATTGGAAAGGCCGGTAAGCGTATCCGTGTATGCCATCCGCTGCAAAGTGGCTTCCTCCACGGAACGATACAAGACATCACTGATCTCATTGACATAATTGATCATCATGGCGATCACAAACAACATGGTGCCGATACATATGTAGCCCCGATATTCGCCTCGGGTCATTGTCGGGTTGTATTTTTCCAAATAAAAGCGCAACAAATCGAACAAGGCAAAGGCAATCATGATTGCCGCGCCCACAATCAAAATCATATTATCATATCGTTTATGCATGAGATCCGATACAAAAATGGACAACATATACACTGCCAATGCCACCAGCAGAATGTGCTGGATTCGAAGAACCGCCGGAAAATGCAACCTTCCCAGAATCTGCCCGCCCAGAGCGACAAGGATAAACCCTCCTTGCAGGATTCCCAAAAGCCAAAAGCAAATCTTCTGATACTTTTTCCCACTCTGTCTCTCCACGTCCCAGAAGTAAAGCAACACAAACAGCGGAGCCACATACAGAGCTCCGTACTCCAGATATACTTTCATCAGTGGGTTGTCGGTGAACAAAAAAGTCAGATTGTAGTTGGAAAACGACCACAATCCGATGCCAAAAGAAAACAAGCCGACGCAGAGCGGCTGGAAAAACTCTCTCTGCGCAAAAATACCCACTGCAGATAACACAGCAACACCGACTCCAAAAATCATAAGAAAACAACTTAAAATCAATGGCATTCTATTCTCGTAAACATAGTCCCGGACTGCCACCTGAGAATTGTAGATCTGTGGCATGTCTATCATCGTAAACGCGTCATTCTCCGTCACCACAAGTTCTACCCGAAGCGTTTTGCCAATATTGTCCCCCGGCAGAAGAACCTGATGGTATCCGTACCCAACCATTTTGCCCTGCTCATACAAATCATGACCGAATGAATAAATGCACTCCCCGTCCAAATAGACATCCACTACCGAATGAATAAAGAAAAATCGAAGTTCCGGCACGGCAATCTCGTGTTCCGGGATTACGGTTTCCATGGTCAGACGATCCCCTCTATTCAGCACAGGGAAATTGTCTTTTTCAATATCGTCTGTCTGATGGGACTGTCCGTCAATGGTGATGGTCCAGTTCCCTCTCAAATTCATATAGTTTTCACTTTTTGCTCCGTCTCCACCGGTGGCTACCATGGTCAAGGCCATAACAATTCCAAGAATGACCAGGATTGCGACTTCGATCAGTTTTCTCTTTTTATTCATGCAGTCACCCCGTTTTCATCATAGCGCATAACGCTAATTGCTTTCAATGACATTTTTTACTCTCTGCATTTTCATATCCAACTGTGCACTCATCTTTGCACACTCGGAAAGCTCCGATGCGGTGAGCATGGTAATATCCTCCGGCAAATTCTTTTTGTAGCGGAGCTTATGCTCCAGGTTTGCCCAAAACTCCATGGCGATGGTGCGAAGCTGCACTTCCACCTTCATCCATCTCTTTTCGTTCTCCAAAAAGATTGGAATTTCCACAATCAGGTGCAAACTGCGGTATCCGTTCTCCTTGGGGTTAGCAATATAATCCTTTTTCTCAATCAGCCGAATGTCATCCTGTTTGAGAAGACAATCCGCAAGCATATAAATATCGTCCACGAAGGAGCAAACCACCCTGACCCCTGCAATATCGTGGAGTTCCTGTAATGACTCTACATTGAAGGGAAGATTTCTCCTATTGAGTTTTTCACAGATGCTCTCCGGAGACTTCACCCTTGTCTTAATCGTCTCGATGGGATTGCGCTCATGGTCCAGGGAAAAACGCTCGTTCAGCACCTTAAATTTTGTCTCCACCTCCAGGATTGCGCACTGATAACACGACATCAGGGATTTAATCTCTTCAAAATTTTCCTTTGCCTTTTGAATGGAATTCTCATCAAATAGGCCCGCCAGCTGCAGCGCCAAGGACGCAGAGCTGTCACCTGTCTGCAGCATATTCCCCACCAGGGGCGTCGTCCGTTCGTTTACGTTCATAGTATCTTGTCCTCTATTCTCCGATTTTTGTGATTACCCAGTTCTGCTCTTTCATGTCGTATACACTCTGACAGAATGGGCATATTCTCCGGCGTGAGGCATCAAAGCTTCCTCCGCAGGACTTGCAGGCAACCTTCTTGATGGAAAAGCCGGCATCGGTGGGTGCTGTGACCTTTTTCTCCACCCAGAGCGCAATCTCTTCATCCTTATCCGAAATCCGGTTGTTCACACAGTAGGTATTGCGCAGAAACACGCCGATGTTCATTCTCACCACATCCCCGACGGTCTCTATCCCCTTCAAAGACAGGGTTCCGTGGTAGCTCATATCGATAAGGTCCCTGTATCTTTCCGGAATATGGGTTCCTTCAAAGCAAGCCAGATTCCCGGGGTCCTCCGTAAAAAGCGTCATTTTCAGGAAGGAAATGAGCTGTCCTTCAAAAAGCTTAAAGGAAAAGGTCTTGTCAAACGCACGCATTCGGTTCTCGAGTTTTCGCTCCGCTTTTTTGGAACCGCTGACCTCTCCGACTCCCTGTACGGCCCTGTATATGGCGTATCCCAAATAGAGAAATGCAGCGCACATATAGCCCAAAAACGCTCCGATCAGCATAGCAATCGGCGCTCCAAAAAGGAACGAGACATCCTGATGCATAACTCCAAGCGCAACCTCATAGAGGAGCATCAATACAGCACCGATGATTACCGCCGGCTTGAAGATTTTGGGGTTTGCCGAATCGTCTTCAAAAAAATAGAAATTGGTAACCTTCGGGAACAGGTCCGGCATCAGGAATTTGGTCTGGCAGAAGGGACACCCCGTCATCAATTCTTTGATTTTGCTGCTGGCTCCACAGGAAGGACAGCAATAATCATCGTTCTCCACCACGCCGGCAGGCGCTGTGGTATCAGTCACAATTGCATTGATTCCTACCACGCTGTCCCGGGTATAGATACACTTCTCGTCCCGGAAATACTTCTGGGTTCTCTTACCCATGTCAAATCTTCGCTCATGGGAATATTTCTCGTCTTGCCAACAGAATCCCTTTTGGGGCATCTGGGGCTTTCTATCGCCGTAGGGAACCACCTCCATGGTTGCCCGCAGCCCCTTCGCCTTCCATCTGGCGAACTGTAGCTTTAATGCGTAGGATAGATCTGCACCCGCAACATCCGGTGTAATTCCGGTGCGCGCGAAGCTCTGCAGTTTGTCTGCCATTCGCTCCTCCGGCACATTTTTGCTTCCATCCCACTGTCTTGTTCCATCGCTGGCTTTGTAACTCACTATTTTTCCACCTTTATGCTTTCTTCTAGAATATCCAAGCATTGTTGCATTGATTTTTCAAATTCTTCCTCATTGTTATTGTAGAAAAGAATAAGATCATCTTTCACTTTCTCATCGTCAAGATTTGCCGGAACTTCAAAATTACATCCTGCAATATATTCCGCCCAATGCTCGAGTTTCCAGGTATCACGGTCAGAATTCCGAATATTTTCTTCAAAGAATAGACTGCTTCTGCCATAAGGCTGCCCCGCTACGGCAAAAATCCTCCTCGACAAAGGAATTAATGTATCTTTATCTAAATACACAACATGCTGTAAACGCGCGGCCAATGCCTTTGATATATATGTCTTACCGCAAGCCGGTGGCGATATGACAAGTATTATTCTACCATATCAAGCGCAAAAAAGCGACGCATTACTTTGCGCCGCTTTTACCTATGTTATCGCTCGCTGTGTCATTTTCCACATCATTTTCCCAATAAATAACGGATGTCTATAACACAATTTCATTTGCAGTGCCTGGAAAAACGAATGGCAGATTACAAATTTCTTTGAATAGATATGATTGGCAAGCCCTCTTCCCACCTTTTGTGCATCAGCCATAAATTCTTTTGGCACCGGCAATCCGGAAGATGATGCTGTATTTGTGAGCGGTGGATGCATCACATGAAATGTTATTCCATAATCCTGATTCTCAATCTCCAAGCATTTGGCAAGAGCTTCTATCGCCCCTTTTGAGGATGCATAAGGTGATATATTGCCAAATCCGGTAACTCCAACGCCGGAACTGGTGAATACAATTCTACCGCCCTTTGCCTCGCGCATAAACGGAAGCACCAGCTTTGAAAGTCTCAATGCTCCGAAATAATTAATGTCCATTACTTTTTTATATACTTCATATGCTGTATCCGGTTCACTTTCAAATGTGCAAAGGCAGGCATTATGAATTGCGATATCAATCTGTCCAAATTTGTTTACCGCTGCTTTGACCCCATCCGATAAAGATACCTCATCTGTTGCATCTGCCTTAACCACTAAAAGCGAATTGGGATACTGGCCTTTCAGTTCACTTATATGCTCTTCTTGAATATCGAAAACCGTCACGTTGTTACCTTTTTCAAGGAAACAACACACCATCCAGTAACCAATCCCCTGATCGGCACCCACGATCAATATATTTGACATATGATTTCCTCCCTAGAATATTCTGTCGATATAGGCAAAGGCTTCTTCGCAAAAAGCATCCTTCTTTGCCTGCGTCAATTCTCCATTCAATAAATATTGAAAAGTAAGGGTAGTCATCTTTGAAAAAAAGGCATTCCCAGATTCTTCGGCCTGTTGCTCATTCATAATTCCGAACTGAGTTAACATCATAAATGCCCCTGTTTGAATTTTTCTGGGCAAATCAAACAGATAGTGTTCATATAGCGATCTCATATTCTCATTATGAAATTGCTCAATCATCAAAAAACGCATCATTTGATTACAAAATGTGTCAAATAAATATTGTTCAAAATAATATTTGCGCAACCAATCCCATGAAAATGGCCTCATACTATCTGTGTCAGGCATGGCTGCCTGTAACATATTTGTTAATTCCTTAATATGACTTTCGTATTTATCGACAAGAGAATCTAAAATGTCTTGTTTGTTACGAAAATGGTAGTAAATCGAACTTTCTTTTATGTTAACAGTTTTCGCTATGTCTCTTATCGATACAGCGGTATAGCCCGATTTCGCAAACATATTCAATGCGTTATTAAGAATCTGCTCCTTTGTCTCCATTACTCTTTCTCTCCCCTAACAGTTGTTAGGTCAATTATACCTATCAACTGTTAGGTTGTCAAGGCAAAGGACTCTACGCAAAATATGATGGATGGAATTCCCAAAACCAACTTGCTCTCGGCATTTTTCAGAGACCCCTTCTCCCATCGATTACGTAGGAATCTTCTTGTCTGTATTCAGAATGTGGTTAATCAGCCACCCTAAAAGAAACTCTACCAAGCTCTGCATATATTCCTGTGGTTGCTCTTCCATCTCCTTCTTCTCAATGCTTTCCAGCTTATACACAAAAGCTCTGTGCGCTCTCTTTTGCGCTTCCAAGCCCTCATAGTGAATACTTTCCATATATTCCTCTTCATCCGAGAAATGAAACTTAGTATAATCCTTCAGCTCTTCCAGAATCTTTAGAATTTCATCGCATTGAGAAGCATCCACTCCGTCACGAACCAAATCATTCACTTTTCCAATCAAACGAAATAGTTCCTTATGCTCGCGGTCAATCAGTTCATTTCCAACGAGATATTCCTCGGAAAACTCAAAAATATTCTCCTTCATCATCCACTCTTCCAGCGGAGGAAGCTTTCCAATCATGGTGTCACTTGCGATGATATGCTGATACAACCATTCTGCCAGGAAAATCATCATTTCCTCCAGCATCGCAAGCTGATTCTCAAATTCATCGATGTCCACGAATGCCCAGTTGCGCACCTTATTCCGAAAAACCATATGTTGAGAACGCTGAATGATCAGTTCCGGGTCCCGAATTTTCTCCATATATGCTTCTTCATCACTAAAATGCTGTTCCGCATAATCTTCTAATTCCTGTAAAAGCTCCTTAATTTGAGAATAGCGATCCGGAATATACTGATTGTTAATCATATCCACAATGGAATTCATAAGCTCGAACAAGTGCCGGTGCTCCCGGTCCAGCAATTCAACCCCAATAATACAATCTTTTGTAAACTGAAACATCATTAACCTCCTCTTTCTTAAGTACTTTATGCTTTTTTGTTACATATACTGTATAAAATATGATTTTGGATTATTATGAATAAATTCCCTTATCCCTTTACCATTAGTCAAGATATGACGGATGCACCTCCCAACGCATACGCTCTGGTAAACGGAAGCCCAACCTATCCCGACATTTCCGGAATTGTTAAGTTTTATGACACCCCATATAAAGGAATCATTATCTATGCGGAATTTTTCCATTTGCCCCTCTATACACCATCCGACATTCCGTCCTTTTATGGCTTCCACATTCATGAGCATGGAGACTGCTCCCATAGTTTTGCCAACACAGGCGGGCACTATAATCCCCAAAACCAACCGCATCCCTTTCATACCGGTGATCTTCCTCCCGTCACATCATGCGATGGTTACTCCTGGATGTCCGTGTATATCCAACAATTGCGCCTGAATGATGTCATCGGGCGCTCGGTTGTTCTCCACGGAAGGGCTGACGATTTTACCACACAGCCTTCCGGAAATTCCGGCGAAAAAATAGCATGTGGAGTTGTGGAGAAATGGGTTATCTAACAGATTGAAACCTCCACCACCAATTGCTCCGCCAGACGGCAGATATCTGCTGCCGCAGTCTCGCTTATTATTTTTTTCTGGCATGCCATCATTTCTGCACCTTTATCCGGATTCTGCAGCACCTCCTCTACAATCCGCGGCAGTTCATCCGTCATGTTTTCCGAAATACTCATGCCATGGCCGGCAAAATAATCCGCATTACGGCTTTCACAGCCCGGTATTGTGGATGTATGCAGAATCGGGACATGACATACTGCTGCCTCCGTAGAGGAAAGTCCGCCCGGCTTCGTAATGAATAAATGGCTGGCTCTCATGTAGGAAGCCATCCGGTCCGTATGATCCAAAACAGTTACTCCCGGGGAATTTTCCTCCTGCAATTTCTGATACAGCTTTTGGTTGCTTCCACAGATGACGATGAGCTCTACCTCTTCTCGATTGGAGAAATATCTTTGCAGCTCTTCAATCGTTTTTTCTATCTTTCCTCCACCCATGCTTCCGCCGGCTACCAGGATATATTTTTTATCTGTTTTAAGTCCCAGCAATTGCTTTTCCTGCTCCCTCGTCCTTCCCTCCAAAAAGCTGCTGTTTGTGGGAATTCCAAGAGGGTAGAGTTTTTCACGGGGAATCCCTTTTCCCACAAACTCTTCTGTCAAGTCTGCGGCAGGAATCACATAGGCATCACAATCTGTCTCCTCGGTAAAGGGAATGCATACATAATCCGTTGCAATAAACATGGTTTTGGGAATTTCTATGCCATGATGCTTCATGTTGGTCAGAATTTCCGCCGGAAAAAGGTGGGGCATGATAACGATATCCACATGATGCTCTGCAAAATATTCCTGCATCACCTCCGTCATTCCACGGTTGACAAAGTAGACCGGTGAGCGGAAAGGCAGCCTCCGGTATAAGTTTCCGATTTTGTATACCGCACCAAATGCTTTCGGCGCATGCTGCACGGTGGATATGTAAGTCCGGTCGATTCCCCCGGAAAGCTTCGTGCTTTTTAAGGTGTAGGGATTTAGCATCGTAACCTGGTGTCCCTGTTTTTTCATTTCCTCATATACTGCTTTTCCGGCAGCGTCATGTCCTCCTCCGGTTCCGCAGGAAAGTATTAATGCATCCATAACAATTTTATCCTCATTTTATCCTTTTCTTCCTCACTGAGAAGCATACGGCTTGAAACCACCACTGTAATAATCGCATACCCCAAAAGGACCATAGGCACCTTCACCAAAAGCAGCATTCCAATCAGCGCGCACAAATATGCTGCCAGTATTCGGTAATAATGCGGATTTATCCGCAGAATGCACGAAAAGAAGATAAAGAAGGCCGCCAATATTACAGCGGGCTGTAAAAACGGGAAAAGCCCCAGCAGACATCCAAAAGTGACTGCAATCCCCTTTCCTCCCTTGCCCTTGAAAAAGATTGGGAATGCATGCCCCACAACAGGGGCTGCCATAACAAATGCAATCGAAAGCATATCCGGACTTATGTCCGGTGCATACTGCATGAACAGATATACCGGGAAAAATCCCTTTAAAATATCGCAGGTCAGCGTCAATACACCGCACCAGAAGCCACCATACATAAATGCATTCCCGGCTCCCGGATTACGATCCCTGCTTTTTTCAATCATATCCTCTTTTCGGAACAGCTTTGCAAAAATCCGTGCATACAATATGCTTCCGGACAGATATCCAAACAAAATCCATGCTGCTTTTGGCATTTTTCTCTCCTGTTTTATTCAATCAAAATCTTGTTCTTCACACAATACCAAATAATCTTAAATTGTATATTAATCCCGCTTTGTTTGCAACTATTTTTGCTTTTGGTCACCGAAAGGACAAATACTGCTAAATTTAGAAAAAGCGGGTTAAACCCGCTTTTTCATGATTATTTTCGTTATATTACCCTTAATCACATGCATTTTTGAAGTTATTCCAAATCTCTGCATGCAGATCCTCCGCTTCCTGGGAAATGTTCTCGATAAACTCTCCCTCTGCTGCATCCTCCGGAAGAACAAGTGCAGCCTTGACGCTCTCGTCAATGTAGTCCTCTGCCGCTTTATTTGTGCAGAAATATCCGATATACTCGAAGCACTTTGCGGAAATCTCCGGCTCAAGCAGATAATCGATAAACGCATAGGCCGCATCCGCATTCGGTGCATTGGAAGGAATAAATCCGGCCATGATACCAAAGCCTAATCCCTCCTCCGGATAAACGACTGCGAGATCATCTCTTGCATTTAATGCCATATACACCTGTGATGTGTACAAAAATGCCACACCTACTTCTCCTGAAATCAAAAGATCCTGTGTATTGTTATCCTCGATGGCGCGGATATTCGGCGCAAGCTCCAAAAGCTTATCCCCTGCTGCCTGAATCGTATCAAGATCATTGACATTAAAGGATTCTCCCATGGTCTTTAACGTAATTCCGTCAATAACCCTGTAATTGGCGGTAATTGCCACATTGTCCTCAAGAGACGGATCCCAGAGATCGGAATAACCTTTGATCTCAATATCTACCAATGCCGGGTCATACACGATGAGCGGGATACCTGCTCCGTAAGGAATGGTAAAGGAGTCGTCCTCATCGTAAAACTGTCCCTGGAAAACCGGATTGATGTTGTCATAATTACTCAGTCTGCTCTTGTCAAGATCCTGGGCCAGGCCTTCCTGCTCAATCAGCTCCAGAATGTAGTCGTCCGCAATGACGAAGTCATAGTCACCGCCGTTGGTCTCCTCCAGTTTTGCAAGCATATCCTCATCATAATCAAAATTGGAGTAGTTGATCTTGATGCCGGTCTGGTCTTCAAAGCCATCCAGCACCTCCTGTGGGAACATATCCGCCCAGGTAAAAAGATTTAATTCTGTTCCTGCCAGATCAGCAGACACTTCTACGCCTGCAGAGTTCTAGACTGTCGATCGCCCGGCCCCTACGCCCTTCCAGCGGCTACAACGTCGCAATATTCCTATTGGGTAACTACAATATTATAAAATTTCGGCTGAAAAGTTAATAGATTTGGTTATACGAAATAATGACATTTCGTTATAAGTAAAACTTATAGTGTTCTCGGATTCCCGCACAGTTCTTCGGAAATAAAAAAGCCCAGAACATTGCATTTTGCAACATTCTGAGCCTTCTCATATCCTTGTAGATTTCCTTATTTCCGGCTTTTCAAACATTTACTCCCCTTTGGGCAAATCCATAGTACTCCTATATATTTCCAGACTATCCACATTTACTCCGGACCTTAGATCATTAGTCACAACCACTCTATCTAATCCAGATAATTTATTTTTTGTTGCCTCCGGAATTACCATATTTGTCTTATCCTTTTCAATAAGTTGATCTATAATAAACATTTCCTCATCTGTTACATATGAAAATGTGTATTCTAAAGGCACGTCAATATCCGTTATTCCTGTTTCAGATTTTATCATGAAACAATCCTGCTCAAAATTAGTTAAAATTACTGTAAGATATTTATTTACAGTCTCATATTTCCCCTCATCATAGGCCAAATAAGATTCTCGTATTGGAATATAATAGGCTCTTAAATCTTTAGGTGTAGCATGTTTTAAAATATCTAGTAAATCTTTGCATAATTTTGCCTCCTGGTCTTTGAGATTTTTTCTTTTTTCACGTTGTTCTTTCATACATACGCGAAAATCTTCAGCATTCGTCAGTTCTCTTTCTAAATCAAGCATCTGTTTCTTAATCTCTCTGCATTGATTAGTTATAATCTCAATGCCTGGCAAGAGTTTGCTCATTCCCAAGTTGGTAGAATCATAAATCAAAAGCAAATTCTGGATTGCATCAAGCTTACCACTCTCAGATATAAGTTTCTGCAGAGCATATTGTTTAAAAAAGCTCATTTTATCTTTAATCAACCATGCTCTATTCTTTTTACTTATATGCATTAGTGTCTTGCAAGCATATTTTTCATCCCACTCAAACAATTCCTCCAACAGATTAAAAAAAGTATCATAACTTTCAGAATCCACCAAAAGATCTATATTTTCCATCACAACCTCAGTATCATTGTTGCTTATCGCATTTTTGGTATATTCTTCAATCTTTAAAGCAATTGCCCTAACTTCTTCCTGGCCCTTAATAAACCTGTCAATATGCTCTTTATGGCAACGATCCACCCTCTCTTCATCGCCAGATTCAAGTTCTGCTTCAATTCCTTTTATTTCTTTGTTCAGCTCTCTAAGAAATTTATTCTTCTTCGGAAAATCCTCATTCTTAATATTTTCTTGAAAGCTCTTTAATCTCCTCAAATAATCCGTCACATAACCTGTATTGTTAAGGATTAATTTTTTTCTGTATTCAACACTTAACTGTTTCTTCAATTCCTCTTTTCCAAAATATATGCTAATCATTTTGAATGTGAGAATTACCAACAACGCAGTTGCGGTTATAGAGGATATCACTATCCCGGATTTAAATCCAATCGTATATGTACTATATTCTCTATATCATCAATATCTCCATGCATTTTGATAATATAATTTCGTCCTTTTTTTGACAAAATGTCATCATCTTTCGTTATTACTGCATATTTAGAAACTCTAGGATCATTTACATTTTCCAGTAAATGATCATAATTTGTAGTAATAATATGTTCTGGTTGTAGTTTAACAATAATTTCATCAATAATATTAGTTTTATAGTTGTATTTACAATGAGGCAGATACCCAATGCCCAACCGTGGAAAACTGCTGAAGAAGTCGTTAACGCCTTACATCAGACAACTTCTTTATTTACAGTTCGTCTACTTCTTTTTCTGAAGCAGTCCTCCGTTTGTTTCTTCCCCATTCATGACATAATAATTAACCACTGCCCCATATTATAAATAACACCCAGAGATACATATTTCAGATTTTTATTGAA
>JAQXJP010000005.1 GCA_029008875.1 Lachnospiraceae bacterium
CAAAATCTGATTCACAATGGCAACTCCGGACATCATTTCCGTCCCCAGCTGCCCCACCATGATATTATCCAAGAGGCCCACAAAATTTGTGATGCCGTTTTGTATCATAATCGGAACGGCAATCCATAACACCATTTTATAGAATGCCCTGTCTCCGATAAATTTTTCTCGAAACTTTCTCATAATCTCTCCTTTTGTAGTATATATCCTAAGCTAAATCAATTGCTGTTTTTTCTAATCCGCAGTATAATAATGGGGAGTTGGTATGGTTCAGGGGGGATAATATGTATCATTCAAAAAAGATAGCATTATTTATATCACATATATATGGAGAATACCAGAAAAATGTTAGCCAGGGTGTTATCGACAAGGCCGCGGAATATGGTTTTCAGACAGAGGTCTATGCCACTTCCGACGGTGAAAATGTGGGGAATTACGGCCTCGGCGAGGCAAGTATTCTGCGCATCCCCAATTTTGACGATTTCAGCGGGGTTATTATCGCATCGGACACCTATCCGGACGCAGAGCTGAAAAAACGGATTATCGGCTTTGTGAAGGAGCATTGTCATTGCCCCATTATCGAAATCACAGAACTGGATTCTCCTTTTCCCAGAGTATCTCTGGAAAACAATCTGTGCGCGGGCACGCTGACCGAACACTTAATCTCTGTACATAATTGCAAACGCATCTGTTTTTTGGGTTGCTCCAAGGAGCAGTTCTTCTCTGACAAGCGGGAAAACGCCTATCGCAATGTGATGGGGCAGCACGCCCTTGCCGTAGGTGACCACGATATCTTCTTGTCCGATTACTCTCCCGAGTCCATTACACGGGCCCTGGGTTTTTTCACCTTGCAGAAAACCGACTGCCCGGATGCAGTCGTGTGTTACAACGATCGCATGGCCCTGCTTTTTATGTTGGAAGCGATTCGCGCGGGCTACGACATTCCCGGCGATATGGCACTGGTGGGATGTGACCTCTCCAAAGAGGGGCAAAATGCCACCCCCTGCCTCACCACCGTCACCTTTCCCGTATATCAACTGGGAACCAGCGCGGTGGAGCAGCTAATACACAGCCTGCACAATCAGCCCCCCGCACCACAGACCATCGTATTTGCAGAGCCGTGGATCGGGGCATCTTGCGGCTGTAACTGCAAGCCTACCAGCAATCCACTCTTTTTCGGGCAGGAATTGATGCACCGCATAGAATCTATCGAATTATCCACCTTCTTTTCCATGAGAATGTCGGCAGATTTTTCCCATGTCTCCGACATTGACACCGGCATGGATAAATTGGAAGAGTACGTGAAGAATCTGGACGATTGTCGGGAATTCTACCTCTGCCTTTTCTCGGACTGGGATGCCGTCGCGCAGCCAATTCTCGAGCTGACGGATACCCAGGAAGATATTGTAACTTCCGATGATACCATTACTCTGCAGTTTGCCCTGCGGGACGGAAAACGTCTGCCGGAATGTACCTTCTCCAAGACAACGTTGCTTCCGGAATATTTGAGCAAGGATTCTGACGCTGCGTACATTATCTCCCCCCTCTACTTTGAGGAGCGGGCATTTGGATATCTGGTGATGGCATACGACAAAAATCATATCAATTACAGTTTCGAGCAGGTCCAGTGGATCATGAATATCACAGGTCTTCTGCAAAACATCTGCGAGGCAAAGGGCTCCCGGTTGATGCAGAGCAAGTTGCTTGATTTGTATATGCGCGATTCCCTCACCGGTCTGTACAATCGTCACGGTTACGAGCAAAAAGCAGAGGCCCTGCTCGCGACATCCCAGCCCGGGCAGTCCATCACCTTGTTTTTATTCGACATGGATTGTCTCAAGCTGATCAACGATCAACATGGGCACACCGAAGGCGATTTTGCCCTTCGCGTAATTGGACAGGCCATCAACAACTCCGCCTCCCCGGATATGATTTGCAGCCGGTTCGGCGGGGACGAATTTATGGTACTGTCTAACCGGGCGACGGCGGATGAGGCGGATCGGTTTTTGGAAAAAGTGAACAGTTTTCTGAACAATTACACCTGTCTCACCAACAAGCCCTACGAACTGTCTGTAAGCGGTGGCTATGCCTCTGAAGCGTACTCCAAGGAGATGACTTTGGAATCGCTGCAGGAGTTGTTAAAAGTTGCGGACGCCCACATGTATGAGCAGAAAAAAGCCAAGAAAAAGGCTCGCCTCTAACTCTGTGACATATTCTTGCGGAATTCGGTGGGCGATACTCCGCATACGGATTTGAACACCTTCATAAAGTGTTTTTCATTGTCGTACCCAACCTGCTGGCTGATATCGATTACCTTCAAATCGGTTTCCGCCAGCAGTTTTTTTGCTTTTTCTATTCGAATATCCCGCAAATAGGTCACAAAATTTGTCCCGGTATACTGCTTGAAAGCGAAGGAAAACAGAGAATAGTTCATGGAGATCTCGTTGGAGACTACCGCCATGTTCAGGTCTTCATTGTAATGTTCATCGATATACGCTATCGCCTGCTTAATCTTTTGCTGATTTTTGCTGTTGTCCTCCCTTTGGTTCACCTCGCTGTGCACCTCGAGCACAAGGTTCATGAGGGCTTCCTCGTAAGCCTCGCTGTGGAGAAACCCATAGATGTTGGAGAGCGCTTCCAGCCTCTGTGATTTTTCCTCCGTCATCATACTGCGATACAGATTATGCAAATCCTGCAGAAAAGTGAGCATCCCGTCCTCAAACTCTTTGAAATCGATATGACATTTTTTCAGTTCGGTGAATAAGGTATTCCAGTGTGTCCCCAACTCCTCCGTGCGCTCCGTCCCCACCAGATGAAGACGCTGCGTCCACGCCGTTTCCTCCACATGTCGGCGTGCCTGAGTCAACAGACCTTCGGGAACCTTTGGCAGCGGATCGTCAAAATAGACAACCGGCTTCATCTGGTAAAATGCCCGCTTCCTTGCCTCGAGAGCCTCTTGATACGCCTTGCGAAATTCCGCAACCCCCAAGTGAGTCCCGCTGATGCCTGCATACTGATTCCACAACTCATTTTTTAGAAGCACCTCCAACAATTCCTGCGACAGGATGCACAAATTGCAATTGGGGAGGTCGTCCACATAAAAAATATCATTGCGCATTTCCATCTCAAAATCTTTGCCGGCAACACACACCACATATTCCCCGGGGAAAAAGATATCCTCATACTTTTCCACCAAAAGGGCCAGCTCCTCCTCCTTAATCTCCTCCTCCGCCAGAAGATGTTTGATCTGTGCCAGTCCAAATTTTTTCTCTGTCTGATTCTTCTGCATATGGGCGGACAATTCCTCTTCCAGCTTTGCCATGATCTCCACAATCTTCTCCCGCTCCACCGGCTTCAGAATATACTCCCGCACGCCGTTTCGAAGCATCTCCACTGCGTAGGAGAAATCATCATATCCGCTGATAGCGACAATCTCCGGCTTCCTGGCCAGTTTCTGGACCTCTTTCACTAATTGGATGCCATCCATCTTCGGCATACGAATGTCCGTGAACATGACGTCCACTTCCTGTTCCCGCAGAATATCCAGCGCCATCTCCCCGTTGGAGCATTCCATAATAATTTCCACGGGAACACCGCTTCGTTGCACCATGGTTCGAATACCCTGTCTGATAATCTTTTCGTCTTCTACAATAAGAACTGTTTTCATTCTTCCCTCTCCGTCAACTCTGCCTTTTGATCCACATCCGCTTCGCAGTACGGCAGATGCAACATTACCTTCGTGAAACATCCGAGTTGAGATACAATATCAAGCCCATACTTCTCGCCAAATGCTATGGTGATCCGGTCCTGCACATTCTTCAACCCGATTCCGTTTCCGCTTCCTCCGGATGCTTCAATCTGTCCGGCAATCTTCCGTTTCAGCGCATTTACCTGCTCCTCCGTCATTCCCTTGCCGGAGTCTGTAATCTCAATCATCCAATCCGCACCCCTTCGGTACGCCTTGATGTAGATGGTGGTATCCTCCGCCACCTCCTCAATTCCGTGCAAAATCGCGTTCTCCACAATCGGTTGCAGCGACATTTTCGGGATTTCCTGGTTCATAAACTCCTCCGGGATATTCACCGATAGAATAATCTCATAATCAAAGCGAAGATTCATCAGCTTTACATAATTCCGAATATATTCCAACTCCTCGTTCACCTTAACATTTCTGGAGATCCAGCGCATGCTGTACCGGAGCATTTTCCCCAGGGCTGTGATGGCGTCGGAAATGGCATATTCCTCGTCAATTTCCGCCATCATTTTGATGGTTTCAAGCACATTGTAGATAAAGTGCGCATTGATCTGATTCTGCAAGGCACGAATCTCTGAATTCTTCACCAGTACTTCTCGGTTGATGTTGTCGCTCATCAGTTTCTGAATCCGGTCCAGCATAGTGTTGATCTGGCTTCCCAGCTCCCCCATCTCATCCTTCCCGCAGTTCTCAATCCGCACATCCAGATCCCCGGCCTGCACACGGCGAATGGATTTCAGAATATCGTAAAACTGTTTGAGCATATGCTTCACAATCCCGTTTACCAAAAAGGTAAGCAGGGCAACGATTGCCAATGCCGCACAGACTGTCATATTTCGGAGGCGATAGATTTCCTGTATTTCCCCTGTGATATTTCGGACGGAAATCAATGTTCCCCGCATCTCCTTCAGATACAGATAGGAGATTACGTATTTCTGATTGCCGGTCTTGGCATAGAAGGTCTCTATCACATCCTCCTCCAAGAATTCCGTGGCAGCCATCTGCGCCTCCACGGAGGACATAAAAAATGGGGTGTTGGCGGGGGCATCTTTCCCGAAGTACATAGTGCCGTCCTCCGACACGAAGCAACTCCATTCATTTTCCACGTTCTCGTACAGGGATGGGAACACGCTCTCCATCTCCGCCGCCACCTCGATTACCCCGATTGTCCCGTTCTCGTAGTCTTCCATGGCGGTAACTTTCGACATCAGCATCTTATCCTGGGATGTGAGCAATGTGGAAAACAACGTATCGTAATACCCGTAGTGCCAGCCTTCCACATCCTCCGCCGAAGCCCATTCCAGATTATGCATGCGGCTGTTGGTATACAAAACCGGCATCATCTCCTGCACATTGTCGTTCACCGAATAAATGCGGACCCCGTACAGCAAGGGATTAATGTTGACCAGGCGCTCGAAATCGACAATGTCGGTATCCCGAAATTCCATAAGTTCCTCCGCCCCGTAATGTTCCCCGGTAACAGCCGCATTCAACACATTCCTCATCTTCTCGCTGGATAGGACAAACTGGGTGGTCATATTAATGACCCCCAAGTTTGATTTTGCCTGCTCCGCATTGCGCTCCATGATATATTCCATGTAAGAGATGTTCTCCTCTATGGTGGTTTGCTCCATATTGTAATAGATAACTCCGGTCAGAAACGCAATCGGAATTACAAATATGATGATAATCAAAGCAGTAAACTTACTATTTAATTTCATATTTTTGATCCGATTAAGAATTTTCCTCATAGGCTTATTCCATTCCCAGTCGTTCCATATTCTCGTGAATCTGCCTGCTCTCTTCCTCCACCAGCAGCTCAAAGCCAAGGGCCTCCCTCTCCGCCACAAAGGATTCCATGATAGCGTCAAATTCCTCGTCGGATTCCGCCAGAAGCAACTGTGGCAAGGTCTTGCTCCACAACGTATTGACCTTTGTGTACACATTGCCAACCTGGGAATCCTCCGGGAAATACACTTCGTACTGTCCCTGATATTGGGTGTAAGGGTAGGTCCACTCCTCCATCTGGAGCAGCGGTTCCTGTGGCCCCGGCATCCACTCAAGCTGCATGACATTGTTCTGGAGCATCCAATAGGTGTCGTCGCCCCCATAGACCCGGTTGTATTCCTCCCTGTCGGAATACAGCAAATCCAATACCTCCTCCCGGATCACATACTCCCCATCCACAACGTCGTACATCTCACCCTCCACGCCAAGGCTGATCATTTTCTGTCCATGTTCACTCAACATATAGTCCAAAAACGCAATGGCGCGCTCCGGGTTTTTGCAGTTTTTGGAAATCAGTGTCACAGTCCATCCGTTGGTGCTGTCCGTGGGAAGGACGTAATCATCACCCTTGGAATTTTTGGGGCCATCCACTGCAATATAAATGCTGTCCGGGTCATCGGCGTACAATAGTTTCTGCTGATCCGCCAAATCCGTTCTCTGATAAAACATGCAAAAATAGCGCCCCTCCGCAATCTTCTCACTCATCTGTGTTCTCGTATCGGTAAAGATGCAATCCGCCAGATAACCCTCCTGTCCCAACTGGCGAAAGGCTTTTAGCCAGCGCAAATATTCCGGATCGGTGTTACGATCATAATAGATGCCATCCTCCTCCCATGGAACCGCCAGAAAATTCATCAGATATTTATCAAAGGATACACATCCCATCTCATCAAACTCATGGGCTCCGATTGGAATCAACGGTTTCCCGTCCACCTCCGGATACATCTCCACCGCTTTTTTCACCGCTGCGGAGAACCCTTCAATGGTGGTCATATCCGGACATCCGATGGCCTCATAGATATCCTTGCGCACCAAAAAGGTTTGGTTTGATCCCAACTTATCGTATTTTTCCACATCCTGTGGCGTGCAGGAAGAATTGGGATAGCAATAGATATTGCCATCGCTGTTGGTGTACCAGCTCACAACCACCGGATCCACAACCTCGTAGAAATAGGCATCGTATTCATCCGCCAACTCGTTCAAGGCATATACCATGTCCGAGTTGATCATGGTATTCACCTGGGAATTCCACCATCCCAATGTGATCAGATCCGGCAGGGAATCGGAGGAAATCATGCTGTTTAACATTTCTCCCTCGTTGCCCTTGGGCGTGACAAAATTCACGGAAACGCCGGTTTCTTCCGTTATGGTCTTCGAAACCAGATTCTCCCCCCATCCACCTACAAACCAGGAATAATCGATATACCAGTCCAGTGTGATTGGGGTATCCGCATAGCGCTCCCAAGCCGGCATATCCAATGCCACCTCATCCACAGCAGGTTGTTCTTCCTCCCCGCATCCGACTATTCCCAAAAACAGACTGCACAGGCATGCCACAGCGATTCCTTTTTTCCATAAATTATTCATCTGCCCACCCCTCATTTTTTCATATTTACCATATTTCTATTTTACCATGTTTTACAGCACGCGAAAAGAGGTCCTTTCCAGGGCCTCTTGATCGCACTCTTTTATATCTTGGAGGGAATGATAAAAGAAAAAGAAAAGTATTATTCTTTTACAGCACCGGCAGATATACTGCTGATGATGTATTTGGAGAAAAATGCAAACACCACCAAAATTGGGATTACGGAAATTGCTACCGCAAGGTAAATTGCACCCTGATTCGCCGTGATGTCTGTGGATGCCCGAAGTGTTGCCATCATGACAGGGAGAGTGAATTTCTCATTCTTGTTCAGGATGATCATAGGCATCAAGTAATTGTTCCAGTTTCCGATAAATGCCATGATTGCCATGGTGGCAATACCGGGTGACATAATGGGAATGGCAATCCGGTGGAAAATATACAACTCTCCTGCCCCATCAATTCGTGCCGCCTCAATGAGGGATGGCGGCATTACCGACAGAACGTACTGTCTTAAGAAGAACACCGTTCCCGGAGCTGCGATTGCAGGAACAATCAACGGAATGTATGTATTCACAATGTGAAGCTTCGTACACAAATTGTAGAATCCGATCAGTCCCAGCTGACCCGGAATCATCATAAAGATTAAGATGACGGTAAATAAAGTCTTATTGCCTTTAAATCGGTACATTGCGAGACCGTAGGCAGTCAATGCTGAAAAATATGCTGTCAGCGCAGTTGCCGGAACTGCCACCTTCACGCTGTTCCACATTCCCAGAAACAGGTTGAAATAGCTGGATACCGTCTTCCAATTCTCCAGAGTGTGGGTACTTGGAATCAGGGTAAAGCTTGTGACAATCTCGCTTCCGCTTCGGGTTGCATTTACTATCATGAGCAAAAACGGCAACAAACACACGGTAGCTAAAAGAATTAACAAAATATAGAGAATTGTCTTTTTGATTTTAAATCCAATATTCATGACTAATCCTCCTTATTAAATACTTTCAACTGAACAAGAGACACTCCCAGAATAATTGCGAAGAGTACATAAGCAATGGCAGATGCATATCCTGTCTGAGTCGTTCCTGTCGTAAAGCCAAATTTATATAGATACATAACCGCAGTGTTTACGGAACCGTAAGATGCACTTGACGGATTTGACATCAGGTATGGCAAATCAAACAACTGTAAACCACCTATCAGGGAGGTAATTGCCACATAGAGCAAAATCGGTTTCAGCAGCGGTAATGTTATTTTTCCAAAGGTAGTCCATCTGCCTGCGCCGTCAATTGCAGCCGCCTCGAAATAGTCCTTCGAGATACCCTGAACTCCGGCCATGAGCATGATGAATGAATTTCCAAACCACATCCATGTCTGAATTACCGCAATGGCGTTTCCGGCAGTTGCGGAGCTTCCCAGCCAGTCGATGGGATTGTAGGTTGCGCCAAATAGCTTGTAAATGGCAGCAATAATCTGATTGAATGTTCCATATCTCCAGTCCAGCAAAGTCTGGAACAGGAAGGCAATGGATGTAGCCGCAATCAAGTTCGGCAAATAGTAGATAATACGGAAAACCGGGAGGCCTTTCATCTTATACTTGATATCACTGAAGACGATGGTGAGCAAGAAAGCAAGCCCCAACTGTAAGATAATATTTACACCCCAAATTCTAACGGTATTCCACAGAGACTTCCAAAAAAACTTATCCGTGATTGCTCTCTTGTAGTTTTCAAACCACACAAAATCGATATCGCCCACTCCGGCAATTCTTGCATTCGTGAAGCTGAAGTACAATGTTCTGAGAACCGGATATACACTGAATATCAGAAATACTACAACAAACGGAAGCACAAACAAATATCCCGCATTATTATAGTTTTTCAGATGTCGTTTCTTTTCTTTCTTCATGTTTCATTCCCCTTCTCAAAGATAAATATAGCTCCTTCCGGCGTGGCGCCGGAAGGAGAAGTCTATATTCATTTTATCTCTCTACAGTAAGCTCCGGATAAGTAGCTTCCACTTTGTCATAAAACTCTGCAATTGCATCATCCTTGCTCTTCTCACCGGTCTTGATTGCAGAAATTGCTTCGCCCCAAGCGTCACCGATACCCTTGTCATATCTTGTTACCTTAGAGTAATCGATTCCTTCCGCCTGCTCCAGCCAGAAGCTGTACAACTTCTGTCCGCCGTATACTTCGTTGGCGTCATCCTTGTGTGCCTCCAAAGCGGAAATCAGAGAAACCGTATCTCCCTCGGAGTACTCGATCCACCAGTTTGCAGTGTCCTCATTCAAAGTACAGAACTTCACGAACTCCCAAGCAGTCTCCTGTCTCTTAGACTGTGAGGAAATTCCGATGTATGTACCACCGCCGAAGCCGTAGGAAGGTCCTGCGCATACACCCCATTTTCCGGAGGTGTCACCCACATGATCTCTCATGGTCAGAACGCCCCATGCCGGAAGGCCGAATGCAAATACCTGAGTGGTCTCGTCGGTGTAGTTGCTGACATTCTCATTGAAGTTTTCTTCATCCCAGATGTTAAGGCCAACATTTCCTTCTTCGTCCTCGGTCCAATCACCCCACTGAAGTTCAGCGGAAAGAACCGGAACCTCGCCTGCCATTGCCTGGTACCAAGGTGTTGCCCACTGTGCAGCGTAAGCGGTAAGATCTTTCTGATACAGGTCAATACACAGATCCATGTAGTCAAGTCTCGCCTGATCCACATTCAATTTTCCATCGATAACCCATGCGCTGTCGCCTGAGAAGTAGTTGATCTCAGCATCGGAAGCAAAGATTCTGTATCCTGCCGCCTTCAAGGTCTCTGCGGTCTCAAGGATGGTATCGTAATCTGCGAAGAGCTTTCCGATCTCATCCGGATCATCTGTTCCGAATACTTCCTGGGCAATATCTCTGCGATAGTAGATACCTGCCGGGGTAATCTGGTAAGAGATTGCTCTCTGAATTCCGTCGGCATCCTGTCCAACTTCCCATACATAATCCACAATCTGTCCTTCGTAATCCTTTGCCCCAAGGTCATCCAGGTTTGCGAAGAATCCTGCATCGTAGAAGTCCTCAAGCATCTGGGGCTCACCTACGATGATGTCCGGCTCAGTCTCTCCTGCAAGAAGAGCTGTCTGTACCTTTGTCGGGTAATCGGCAGGCTCAATAACTACGGTCTCAACCTGAACGCCTGTCTGCTCCTGAAATCTCTCGCCGAAATCGATCAAGTCATTTGCAAGGGTCCATACTACCAATTTCTCGTCGCCCTTTGCTTCCCCACCTTTTTCTGTGCCATTGCTTGAGCTGGTGGTGTCGCTGCCGCATGCGGCCATTGACATTACCATTGTTCCAACAAGCAAGGCTGATACAACTTTTTTCCAGTTCATAAAAAATCCTCCTTATTTTGTTACGGAATTGTTTGTTGATAATGTCATTATAGGTACACCGCCATTCTCAAAAAATGCTTTTAATTTTATTAAGGTGTCATTTTTTTATAAAAAAGGGTGTGTTTCCTGATATTAAGAAACACACCCTTTTATTCTGTCTATTTATTTTTCCCTTTTTCCAGCAGCAACACAATATCGTTCTCTTTGAGCACCATATCTGCCGTAGGCCTTATGTTCCGCTCTTTCCGCTTAACCATAACAACGAACACCTGTCTGGATATATCCAGGTCTTTGATTTTCGAATCTATCCACGGATGATTCTGTTCCAGCGTTACCTCCTCCAGTTTTCCATCCATTTTCATGCTTCCCGTGGTTCCCAGAAGCAGATTGTCACCGGTCTCAATGATCAATTTCGGATAAGGAGTATTCACATCCCCGTCCCGGAGCAATACTGCCACATATAATCCTTCCGGGATGAAAACCTGGTCGATGCTTTTTCCCACAAAGGGATGTCCCTGCGGAATCTCCAATGTGATAAAGTCCGCGTCCTTCTGAGAATATGCACCGGTCTTAACCTTGGTATAGTATTCCACAAAACCTGCGGAAATGATACCTGTCGGAATTGCAACCACGCCAACCCCCAAAAAGGCAATGATAATCGCCATAATCTGGCCGCCCACCGTAATGGGATAGATATCTCCGTACCCCACCGTCAGAAGTGTGGAGACCGCCCACCAGATTCCGGAAAACGCGTTCTCAAAATTCTGAGGCTGCGCCTCATGCTCCAGATCATACATGCAAAGGGAGGAAGCCATCAGCAGAATCAATATTAAGAATACGGAGGAGATCAGCTGATTCTTCTTATCCTTGATAACATCCGAGATGACGTTGAATGCGTCGTATTGGGAATTGATTCGGAAGAGATGAAGGATCCGGACCACCCGAAACATACGAAACGCCACAGCACCGCTGGGAAAAAAGAAGGGCAAAAAGTAAGGGAGCAGCGTCAACAAATCCACAATCCCCGCGAAGGATACGGTGTATCGAAGTGCTGCGACGATCCTCCCTCTCCTGGGGTACAGATAGTCTGCCGTCCAAAGGCGCAGGATGTATTCCACCAGGAAAAATACAATGGTGGCGAACTCAATCTCTTCAAATATGGTTCCCGCTGCACTCAACTCATCGAACGTGAGCAAAAAGGTAACCGAAATATTGATCAATATCACGGCGACTATGATGATGTCGAAGGATTTGCTCAACAAATCCTCCCGATTGCCAATTTGGATAATTTGAAATACTCTCCTGCGGAGCGTCAGGTCACTCTGCTTTCTCTCTGCCATCGCGGTTCCCCTTATAATATCGTGATGCTCACATTATAACATTTCTGCAAAACAGTGCAAAGGGGACGTATCTTTCGCGAAAAAGATACGTCCCCGGAGAGAAAAAGATACGTCCCCTCAGTGTCAAAACAGGTAAGTACAGATGCTGTGAGCCTCAATCATATCCTCGATGCCCTCGTTGCCCTGACGGAGGGTGATAGGCATTTCATGTTCTGTGGGATTTAACACCACAACCACCCTGGTTCCATCCGGGTTGAGAAAAGCAACGGTCTCCAGCTTTGTTGTGTAACAAGTACTTCCGATGCGGACCGCCCCGCGTTTGATGTAACGGCTGAACTGTCCGATATAATAATAGGTAAGTCTCTTATCAAACTCTCCCTCCGGAAGATTTGCCATAATGGGAGCCGCACAGAAATTGCCAACGTGATTCGGCCCTCCCTTTTCATCCAAAATCAGATTCCAATCATAATAGGTGGTGATTCCGGATTTCAGATTTCCAATCATATCATGGGCATACATCTCTGCTTTATACACATCGTTGCTGTCCGCGAACCGGGAATATTCCACACAGCCTTCCGAGAAGATCAGTTCCAGTTCCGGATACAATTTTGATGCAATCTCCAGGGCTTCAAAGTGGTCTCCCGTATACCAGTGCACTGCTGCACCGTGTACATATTTCGCCGCTTTTTCATTTTTCAGGGAGGTGGATACACGGTCCACAAGGGATTCCTTATTGTGGTCCCAGATAAATATCTTTACGTCGGACAATCCGGCCTTCTCCAACTCCGGCCCCAGAAATTTACCCACGAAGTCGCCTTCCTCCTCCGCAGTATATACACAGGAGTCCCAGGTCTGCACGGCTTCCGGCTCATTTTGTACTGTCAGGCTGTCGATGGCGACACCCCTTTTACGGTATTCCCGGATAAACTGTGTGAAATACTTTGCCCACAGGCTTCGATATTCCTCCTTCAGTTTTCCGCCGTGATTCATCTCATTGTTTGTCTTCATATATGCCGGCGGTGACCATGGGGACATCAAAAATTCCATTGTGGAACCATTGTCCTTCGCCTTTTGAACCGCCTCCCGGATAAACGGAAGGACCTCTTTTTCATCCCGTTCCACAGAAAAAGTTTCCAATGTCTCGTCATTTTCTTCCACATATGTATAATTGCCAAGACCGAAATCGCAGCTGTTCATATGCACTCTTCCCACGTTGTACTGCAACCCAGTTCCGCCGAAGTATGCCTCCAGGATTTCCTGCTGCTTCGCTTCAGGAAGCTGATAAAAATTATGTGCCGACGCTTCGGTAAATGCACCGCCGAACCCCCGAATCTTCTGATACCGGACATCCGGATACACGTTGATTACATGCATGCAATCCTGAGGCGGCTGCGCCGGGAATTCCGCCACATCCCACAGAATCTCCCGCTCCCCGCAGGTGGATATTTTCTTTACCTTCTGCATAAGCATACCTCCATTTGAACTATCTCACCATTTCGCAAATCATAAGCCAGCTGTCCTTCCACGGTTCCACCCTTCAGCTGCACTCTTGTTTTGTTTTTGTACACAATCTCCATGGACTCACACTGGTAATTCCCCGGGAAAAAGTCCTGTGCATCCGGTAGCTTGTAAATTACCCGGGTAGCGCCCAGAAACATGGCGGAAATTACTTTGTCCCTACCGATTAAGTACGACGGAATTGTGGGTTCGAGTCTGCACTGCAGAGCGCCCTGTTCCATGGTAAACGGTGTCTTTCCGAACATCATGATCTTCCACATATTCAAAAATTCCACGGTTGATCCGCTGAGTCTCGCCACGAAGCCTTTCCCGTGAATCTTGGGGTTCGGGTTCTTGCTGCTGGCCAAAAAAGAAGAGTTTTCCAGTGTACTTCTCCCGTATACTTCCTCATCCAGAAAAGGAATTCCCGCACTGTAGAAATCCTCCGCATATTCCTCGTACATACCGGATTTCAACAATTCCAATAAGTACTTGTATTCCATATGAAGCCAGATGGACTCGTTCTCCAGCCATCCCGGGGTAAATGCGAGGGCTCGCCCCAGTTCGTAGGATGCATCTGCCAGAGAAGCATTCACCTTGTACATGGACAATTTTCCGTCATACAAGTCACTGTTCTTGACAAAATCATAGAGCGTCTTCTTATCCAGCGCTTCCTCGTCCAGCTTCAGATAGCGAACCGGCCCCTCCAGGAATAACGGCACCGGATTCACCGCGAACTCCAGCGGATGAATGCCATCCTCCGCCTCCGTATACCGCTTCACCTCATAGGTAAAATAGGTGGGGCAGACATTCATGGCAACCGCCTTCCGGATTCCGAAGCGAAGGGTTTCCCTCCATCCGCGGAGCATCTTCGCCAGTTTCTCACTCTCAAACACCGAAGTCTCTCCGGACACACCCAGATATGTTTTTTCGCGGTAGATTTCCTTCGCATCATTGATCTTATTCCAGAAGGAAAGCAGTTCTTTCTGCTGTTCAATGTTTTCCTGCTCCAGGTGATTGATCAGATCCAGTTCTTCCATGAAGTTTGCCAGTTCTTTGAGCACTGCCACCTTTGTGGGATACTTTTCCAGTGCGGCGATGGTGTAGTCCATCATTCTTGCAAGTTCGTAGGTTTCCGCCATAGAAGAGCCAAGCATTCCGGGCATACCGTTTAACGCGTCATACCAGCCCGGCTTACCGCCTTCCATCTCAATCCCCATGCCATAGGGATCCAGGGTTGCGAATTTGGTTGCACAGAGCAACAACAGTTTTCCCATCAACGTGGTGTGAAGGACTTCCCCCTTCCCGAATTGCTCGCGCACCACTTTTTCCGGGGAGGTTCTCCTGGACTGTTCATTCAGCGCGTAATACTGACGAATTCCATTGGGCGTCTTTGCGTAACGCTTGGATCTCGGATTCACATTTACCTGAGAAAGGAAGAAGGTGTATGCATTTTCATAGAGCATTTCCTTCTCCTTTTCCGGAAACACACTTAAATACTCTTCAATCAGATCCAGGTTGTAATCCCAGTGATCACTCCAGTATCCCTCCCCAAAGTTTCCGTTGACCATGGGCTCTGCAAAATCGATGAGGGATCCGAACAACCGCTCCGTGGTTCCCTCGTCCACGAGATCCGCTAGTTTTTTGTACAACGCTCCCGGAGTAAAAGGTCTTGTCACAAAGGCCTCCAGCTCCGCGCCCTGTTGGTTCTTCAATTTTTCCAAAATCACATGAGCCTTCTCCGGGGAGACTGTGTAAGTCAACTTCTCAATGCCAAGCGGATTATAACCATCCAACTGAATCAGGCTGTAGAATAGGTGAATATTCTCGGTTCCCACAAAGGGTGCGAAAAAAGCATCCAATCTGCGATTCTGATTTACATCCCGGAAGTTTCCGTTTCCCTGGGAATAGAATTCCGGTGCCATGGCAAAATAATTATAGTCTCTCTCCAGGTCGCCATGTTTTCTGGAATACACATAAAATATTTTGTTGTGTCCCAGCGGAATCGGATAACCGCCCCGCAAAACGTTATCCATATATGTATACTTGCAGTACGCGTCGAATCGGGCATCCCCTGTCTCGGTAGAGATTTTCTCCACCAGTTCCTCCACCAATTCCACTGCGCGAGCCTTCTTTTCCTCCAGATATGCTCCATCCACCTTCTTCTTCAAAAACTTCCGAAGGGTTCCCTTCTCCTCCACCTGTCCGATTAATTCGAAAAAGCAGAAGCTTTCCTTCGGCTGTAGGTCCTTTGAAACCATGAAAAACCCACTGGGAAGCAGATTGGTATAGTTGGCATCCTGGCGAGCCACCCCGTCCAATCCCTCCTCGCAGAATATCACCGGCCGCTCCAGGGAATTGTCATATCCGAACACCGTCTCCGGATCCACCACCGGAGTGAGATATGACCCATCGCTCATAACTCCCAGCGCAAAATTTCCACCCTCTACAATGGATACGGATGCGGTATCATCCATGCTTGCGCGCACACGATAGTAGGGAATTTTACTCTCCACATCCTCCACCTGCATCCACGCCTTTGCCGTCTGCGTCATGTTTTTCATGCTGTCGTTTTGCACTCCGTAGGGGATGACTTCCGGCATTCCGTCAAGCACCTCCAGTCGGCACTCCTCATCCGCCGTGTTTGTGATAGTCACCTTGCGCACCAGCGCACCGATGGTCTCCTCCGGAAGGATATAATAGGAAACGTCCACCTGCAGATTCAACTCTCTTAAGTCTTCCTGTATCGCCAGGGTATTCATTCCCACCTGCATGGTGTGCGGATTGTCCTCATTGTGAAACGCTTCTCCATACACCCCGTTTCTGCGGAGAAATGTGCGGAAACCTGTCCGCTTTACATTCTGGTAAGCCATGTGTGCCGGATAAAACTCCATGATGGCGTGATCCTTGTGGTCCACACCGAAGCTTACCACCCCCTGTCCCCGGTTGACATAGTAACACCAAATCGGAATTCCCTTGATTCCGGCAATTCCCGGAAGGAAACTCGCAAAACATGATTTTTTCCCGTAATCTCTCATTAGAAACTCTTCTGTCAAATTGTTCATTTTTATGCCCCTTTCTCAGAAAGAATCAGCCGGATATGACATGCCTTGCGCTTATCCATCTGCTGAATTTGCTGCTGACTAATCAGGATTTTTGATGCGTTTACCTCGATTCTCTGACCGTCCAGATACGCATCCCCGATTTGGTATTTTCCGTAATCCAGACCCTTCGGATTTTCCACGGATATCTCCCACTTCATTCCGGAGAACACCAATGACACGGTGGTAATCCCCTCCTTATCGAACTGTTCCGCCATCAATTTGGGCTCCATTGCCAAATCCCCATACTCGCCTCTCACACCATACATTTGCGTGATTACTGTGAGCATATACCAGCTTGCCGCCCCTGTGAGATAGTGATACAGTCCTCTCCCGTCCTTCCCGAAATACTCCGGAATTCCGGGATATATTCTGCTTTTTTCAAAATTCATGGACTGGCGGTACAAAGCGCTCAAGGCTTTGTATCCCTCCTTGGCAAAGCCCCTCTGGTAAAGAGCGTTTGCATACATGACTGCCATATGGGAAAAAACTGCCCCGTTCTCCTTCTCCCCGAAGGCAAACCCAAACATTCTTCCCATATCGGTCTTGACTTCCCCGAAGTCCGTATTCAGCCGATAACCACCGCATTCCTCATCATACAGATAATTATCCGCGGATTTCGCAATTTCCGCAACCTGCTTTTCACTTGCGGTGTCTGCCATAATCGCAAATACCTGACCGGTGAGCATCATCCTCACGCGGCCATTCTCGTCAACACCCTCCACCTGTCGTCCATGGTTGTCATAGTAACCGTTATACCAGCCGTTTCCTTTTTGGTCTTCCACCCACTCTGTACGGCGGATATGCTCCTTTAGCCATGTGGATTTCTCCTCCAGATCATGAATGACAAATTCCAAATCCATCTGAACGGTGGAACCGGAGATATCATGCTTGCAGCTGTTGAGATACCACTCCAGAAGTGCGCGTTTTTTCTCCCCATCATCATAATTCTCCGGCGGGCAATTCAGCAAGAGTTCCGCCTCCTGAAGGATGACAATCTGTTGAACTCCCTTTTCCCGCTCCTTTTTCAAAATGTCTGCAAGGTTCTGGAGATTCATTGCGTATGCATTGGTAAAAGCCACACTTTCACCTCTCTCGGAGGCCATATCAATGGCATCATTCCAATCCGCGTCCCTGAGGCGAATGTGATTGTGCTCACCAACCTCATAAAATGAGGTCAGGTTCTGTATCAGCAAATGTTCCAGAATGGTTCCGCGATATTCCCGGTGTTTTACGTCCGTCTGCCACTGGCTTTGGGAATCCCAATCCGCGTCGACTGCGGTCCCCCTTGCCACCTGCCGATCCTTAAAATAGGGTACGGTCTGATACAGAATCTCGGAATCTCCGGTCTGGTCAATATACAATTTTGTAGTTACAAGGGGCCATACTCCGTGGTCCATCCACACTCTCGTAATGGAATTGCGATCCGCCTTAAATTCGCCCAGGTGCTCTCCGATGATTGTGGCATTGCTGCCATCGATACGGACTCCCCCGAAATTACTGATCAGCATCTGTCTGACTCCGGCCGGATTCATCATCAGCAGTGCCAGGCAATCCTGCCACAAATCTCTCCATCCACGTCCACCCTTCCCGTAATCATGGTGCGGGAGGAAGGAGCAGCCAAACAGTCTTCGAAGCTCCGGTTGAAAAGATACCCACGCCATAAACTGATCAAAGTTTTCGTCCCCGGTATGGTATTTTACATTGCACTTATTCTTCCAATATTGCCTGGTCAATTCCAGCTCATACTGCACGCTCTTCTGTGTCATATAGTGGCGAATCAGCTCCATGGATTTCTGATTACTTTTGCAGATTCCCATAAACACAGCGTATGTCGCGCTTTCCCCCGGGACAAGTGTGCGCTCTGCAAAGCGAATCGCGCCAACCATCTCCTGCCCTTTGACCATAACCGCATCTTCATATTTCACCGGCGCAACCTCATCGGTCACCACCGCGTGGGGCCAGGAGAAGCTTCCGCTTTTTCCGATGAACTCTCCCACCTCCGGAAAAAAGCCCACCGGCGCGATCCCATCTCCCTCCATTCCATCCACAAAATAGGTGGTATCGTTAATCTGATGCCCCCTCTCATCGAAGGACAGTGTGGGAGTCACCTCAACCCCGTACTCTGTAATCACCGCAGTGTGGAGCAGGGATGTCACATGCCGATGATCCCGAATGTTGTCCGCACTTCTTCCGTATATGGGAATCACGGCGGTGGGCACGACACGGATGGATTCTCTGCCCGTGTTCTTCAGCGTAATCTGCATGATTTCCGTATTTTGCTGAATGGGGATAAAGTTTGTGATTTCCGCGTATATCCCATGCTTTTTAGATTCGCGCATCTGTTTATGCCACATATATCCGGCCTGAATTTTTGACTCATCCTGTTCTCCGGTATAGCGAAGGGCTTCCTGCAGCGCCGATGCCCCGCAGGCGGACCAAATTCCGTCTCTCCCCCTCTCCTCCTCACAGGAGAATTTACACCAAAAATTGCGCGAGCTCTTATTGTTATTCAAATTCTCAATGCTCACCGGCTCCATCAAAAAGTGATTCTGATCAATTTTGCTGTCCCCTCCGAGATTCGGTGTAATTGCACTTTTTAGCCCGTTTTCACCGGCAAGAGGAAAATAGAAACCGAGGTCATTTTCTGCCTGGGCCAATTCGAAACTTCCATTTTCATCTAAAAACTCATACTTTTTCATAATTATCCTCTCTCACTTGTATATACCGTTTTGATAATAAAGCAGGATCTCCCGGTCGCCGGCAAAATCCACAGCCTCACCCGCATCGTTTATGATGTGATTCATCCCCGGGTAGCCGTTCAGCATGACCGTGCAGATGTGTTCCACCCGAACATTTTCGCCATCCGGAACTTCCATCGCCGTATTCAAAGTTACCGCGCGATCCCGATTATACAAATACACACCCAGTCCGTACGCCTGAAAGTCCGTAACCTGCTCATCCACATAGAAGGATGCATACCCCGGCATGTTCCTGTCATGGCTCATCCACTCCTCCTGGCCGGGTACATCATAGGGAATCTCGCTCTGGTACATAAACACCCTTCCGAAGTTGCCATTCCAAATCGTCTGATACTCCTCAAAGTGCTCTACCATCAGTGCGTAAATCTCAACGTAGTCACCGTTCACCACAATCCCGGTGTTCGCCACATTTTTATCCCACGCCACCCCGTCTCCGTGATCGGCTCTCCAAATCCAGAAATTATCTCCAACCACATGGTCCGCATCAATCAGGAGACACGTATCCACCTGGGTAGATTCGTCCTTATATACTCCGCCAACCCGGAAATACAAATCGGACAAGGTGATGGGGCATGCCTTTTCTTCCCCTGTCCCATCCACGCGGGCCAGATACTCGCTGGGTACGGGTCCCGCATCGAAGAGAATTCCTGCCACCATGATCCCGCTCTCATCGGATATCTCCATGAGGGAATTCCCCCCGGTGTTTCGTAGAGTTGCAAGCCCCATTCCCAGGCAAATCCTGTTTTCTCCCTCAATGAGCAGGGGCTCATCCAGCAGATATACTCCCGGCGTAAGCAAAAGATTTTTCCCCTTGCTCAACTCCTCATTGATAACCGCAGCGCTGTCATTGGGCTTAGCAATATAAAAACTCTCAATGGGGAGAATACAATCTCTCTTTGGATCGATTTCCGACTGATTCTCAACCCATACGGCATCCTCTTCCCCCCAGCTGATTCCTTGGGATTGTTCCCTCAGTCTGGGGATATATACTCCATATCCTCGCGCTTCGTCGTAAATCAGGAAGGGCTTTTCCCTTATCACATCCGTTGTCGCCACGTCGGTGTAGGCTCTTACCGGCCATGTTCCGGTAGGTGTACAGCCCTCCTGCAATCCAACGAAAACCATGTTCCAGTTCTCCCCCATCCAGGTTCCCCAATCGCAGTTGCGGGACAGCCATTGCTGTTGGGAGCCGGAATCCACCATGGAGATGACTTTGGAATCCGCCAGAAAACCACCGCTGCACCATCCGTAATCATCGTGGAGAAAAAGTGCTTTATCCATCTGCACTCTCCGCATATCCGTGGCCTGTGAAACCGCCCATATGGAATTATTCCGAAACTCCAAATTTTCCACACTTCTCCAGAAATTGCAACATGCATTGTGGTTGCTCTCGTCATCCCCGAGCCACCTTGCAAGACACTCCATTTTTCCAAGGCTGGTATCCGTCGGGATTTTGCCCAATCCCGCCACCTGTGTGTAGAACCCGATATTCACATGCAAATCTTCATCATATTCCCCCGGGAGAAAATAGATTCCATACCGCTCATCTCCAAACTGATTTTCTTCCTGCAGGGCATAGATTCGGTCAATCACTTCCTGCACTTCATCCGCATTATCCTCCGGAGAGAAAATATATACATTCTCCCCGAAAAGTTCGGAGTGATAATTTGCATCTACAGGCTTATTTCTTCCAATATGTCCTATCCGTCCCAATCCAATTGCACCTATCACCAACGCAGCGCCAAACACCAACACTGCTGCTATTCGAATTACGATTTTTTTCACTGCGCTCTCCCAATTCTTATTATGATAAATACATCATAAAAAAAAGAGCCCTCAAAAGAAGGCTCCTTTTTATCACTTTGGTATCATTTTTTTATTTTAATGTAAATTTGCCCACAACAGAGTTCAAATCGCTTGCGATGCCCTGCTGCTTCTCTGACATCTCGGACACATTTCCAATGCTGTCTCCCACGGACTCAATCTCCGCCATAATCTCTCCGCTGACCTCGCTTGTGCTGTGGGTGGCCTCCGCAATATCCTGGATGGCATCCGTAACTTCCTGCATGATGGTCTTAATGCTGTCGGACATGTTGGAAATATTGCTTGCAGATTCCTCAATGGCTTCCGCATCCCGTCCATATTGCTCCGCGACTTCCACGAAGCTGCTGTAATCCGGAGTGACCGTATCCACCAAGAATCCCAGCATTCCCTGGGCGTCGGATGTGAGTGAGCCAAATGCTTTCTGCACCTCGCTGACCGTCTCCTGAATCTTGCTGACAGCCTCCGTGGTATTTCCCGCCAGAGATCCGATCTCCGATGCCACAACCGCAAATCCGCGTCCCGCATCGCCGGCTCTTGCCGCCTCGATGCTGGCGTTCAGCGCAAGCAAGTTAATCTGCTCCGCGATTTCGGAGATAACATCCGCCAACTTTCCAATGCTGGATACCACCTTGGCATTCTCGATGCTCTGGTTGAGGTTCGTCTCAAACTGCTGCGCCAATTCCGTTGCGGACTGGAAAGAAATCTGGCTGTTCTTGCGAATCTCGCCGGCTCTTCTCCGAATCTCAAGGGCCAAATCCGTACTCTCCTGGGTCTCATTGGCAAGAAGGTTCACATTGGACAGCACTTCCTCCGTGGATGCGTTCACCTGCTGGGTGGCGGAACTGGTGTTGACCATTGCGTCGTTTACCTGAACCATAAAGCGCTGAATCTCTTCGAATTTCTCCGAGAGGTCCTCCGCCGCATTCTTGAGTCTGGTACTTGCATCCCCAATCTCCTGTGCATGCTCGGAAATGTTGGTAATCACGCCCCGGTTGCTGCTGTACATCTCGTTGAGGGAATCCCCCATGACTCCCAGCTCATCCCTGGTCTTGACCGTCAGCGGGTCAACCGTGAAATCTCCGCCTGCAAGGGAACCCGCAAAGGTCTTTACCCTGGCAATATTCTTGGAGATGGAGCGAATCTGCCGTGAAATCACAACGATAACCACTGCCACAGCGATAATACAAATCAAAATCAACTGGATGATCAGATTGTTTACCGGCTTGGTCAATTCCGATTGGGGAATCTGCATAATAAACTTCCACCCTGTGGAATCCACAGTTGAGAAATACAGATTGTATGTACCGCCGGCTCCACTGTATGTCACAATGCCGCTCTCCTCCGCCAGAATTGTCTCGGCAGCCTTCGCCAGACTTGCATTCTCCTCCTCGGAGATCTTCAGCCCGGAGGCTATTTTATCGTCCTCCACGCCGGCGAGATAGGTTCCGTCAGCGGCAATCAAAAGTGCGGTATTGTTGTTGCCCTCATTGCTCTGTGCCATCATCTGGCTCAACACATCCAACTGCATGTCCACCGTGGTACATCCCACAAATTTGGTCCCCACATAGATGGGGGAAGCGCAGGTGGTCATCACGCAGCCCAGCTCGCTGTTGTAGACAGGCTGTGTGAAGGATGCGGTCTTGGTCTCGGATTCCTTCGCCATGGTGTAGAAATCCAGACTGAAATAGTCTACATTACCGTTGCTGTAGTCGTAGGAGGTTACCGGTTTTCCATCCTCCTTGTACACATACGGAGCGACATACACCTGCTGCGGATTATACAGGTTCGCCTCGAACCATATTCCGCTTCCGTAGGCATTGTCGTTGTCGGAGATGATGTCGCACATCATGTCCATATAGTCCCCCAGCTTTGTGGATTTATAGTTGTTCGCAACCACATGCGCAAGGGTATTTGTCATGGACGCAATGGCATTTAACTGCTCATTGGCCATCCCCTCCTGCGCCTCCAGCTCCGCATCCATGCGGCTGGAAATCTGGGCATTGATAATGCTCTTGCTGGAATTGGCACTGATAACGGTGAGCAAAAACATCGCAAGCACAATTACCGGCAAAAGCCCAGCAAGCATTTTTGAGCCAATACTCTTAAACTTCATAGTTACCCCTCCAAATACACCCGTTTTGATACACATGCTATTAAATTGTATTTTACCATAAAAATGGCTGACTTTAAAGTATTTTATCCCAAAAAAGTCAGCCATTTCTCATTTCTTTATTTTCTTTATTTTACGGTGTTGTACTCCAACGGAATTCCGTAGAAGTCCTCGTAAATCTCCTTCCAAACCCGCTCATTCTCCTCCAACATCCGGATGGAATTCTCGCGGTTTCCGAGTCCCTCCTGGGGGTAAATGGGCTCTCCCACATGGATGGTGTACTCCTGCACCGGGAATCCGTCGCCGTCCAGCACATCGCTGTCCTCCATGGTGATAAAAATCGGGAGAACCGGCACGTTGCTCTTGACTGCGAAATTGAAGGCGCCTCTCTTAAGCGGCTTCGGCTTCCGGTAATTCCACCACATACTCTGTTCCGGATAAACCAGCACGAAATGTCCTGCCCGCAGCACCTTGTCCACCGCTGCCAGGAACTTCTTCATGGTCTCCTTGTTGGAGCTTAAGGGCAGAGTGTTGCAGTTGCGCATTAACACGCCGTAAAATCCCGGGAAACTGGTGTAATTCCCCTCCTTGATTACACGGTAGAATTTGCGCTTGCGATGTCCGGATGCCTCATACACAATCTGCGCGGCAAAGCTGTCCAGCGCATTGAAATGGTTCATGGTGATGACCGCACCGCTCTGAAGGTTGGAAAAGTTCTCAATTCCGCGGATTTCCTTGACGATCAACTGTTTTTCCGCAATCATGTGATTCATAAACTTGCGGGCAAGATAGTAGGCCATGCGGGTCTTCAGCTTGCTGTAGGTGCGTCTCGGCAGATAGTTGATATCCTCCGGTTTCAATTCCTTTCCGGGCGGATCCTGCTCCACATCCACATCGAATTTTCCCGCGCGCTCCAGCTGCGCAATCCGCTCCATAACATCCAGCCTCTCCTGGGATTTTTCCCCGGTGCGCTTGCGGATATTGAGGTAGTTATCCTCCTTGACAATCTCCTCCTCACAGATCTGGAACAGCTGACGGGAGGTCTCCTCGTCCACTTCCATCTCCTCCTCGGTGAGATTCTCCCGCACGGCACGGATTTCATCGATCACGGACACCCTCTCCGCGTATCTCCAGAAGTATTCTCCCAGTGCGCAATCCGCATATTTCCAAGGCTTGGCTGCCATATTGAAGTGGATCAGATTGATTTCCTCTTCCGGAACCTCCATCTCGCTGCTGGCCTCCAGGTTCCAGCAAACGGGAAGCCACTTAATCTTATTCTTGCAGATGACATTCAGATAATCCTGGTCCTGGGCAACGATAAAGGTGTAAGTGTTGACCAACTCCACAAAACGATTCAAAAATCCGGTATCCCGCAGGGACTGACAGTTCATGATGAGAACACCCGCATTGAAATACAGAGTGCGGTCCACACCCAGCACCTGCTCCACATAGCGGCCAAACACGTCCAGCTGTCCCACCAGCTGGTCCGGAATCGCTCCCACATAGCATCCCTGCAGATCGTAACTGTAAAATTCGGCGATATCTCCCAACACCACCACATCGCTATCCAGGTAGACGATCTTGTCGTACTCCGGGTAAAGGTCCGGAATAAACAGCCGGTAATAGGTGGTCATGGAGTAGTAATCCCGGAGAGGCAATTTGCTCTTCAGTTCCGTCAGATAGGGAGTGACATCCACGAATTCCACGGAAAAATCATCTCTCTCCGCCACCAAATCCTGCACTCTCTGCTGGCGCTCCTCGCTGATTCCGGTATTTAAGACATACAAGCGATACTCATTTTCCTTTGACGCATTGTCCATCATCGAGCGGATTGTAACCATCATAAACTTCACAAAGTTTTCATCGCAGGCAAAAAATACAGGTATAATTTGTCTTGTATCCATCGCTAATCTCCTCTAATCCCTTTCTTTTATCAATGCTCTCTCTCAAATTTCTTCTTCAAATAAATGTATTCGTACAGTTCATCATCGAAACTGTAATAGCGGAATACCTTATGTATCTGGCTCACCTTCCACTGCTTGATGTTCGCCGTGTGGGGGTAGGGCAGATAAAACAATCTCTTTGAAAAATGCCTCACAACCGTACTCTTTTTGTGCAAAAACTTCTGGTCATTGAACTTCTGCGGAAGCATCTTTTTGGCGGTGGTGCTTCGGTATATGGCATCCTGATCCGCAAAAAGCATCTTCTTCGTCTTAATCAATTCCCTTGCCTTTTCCAGCAATCCGGTCTCTCTCATGCGCTTCATGTTGAAGAGCAGCACACCGGCATTGATGTAATTCGGATTCAGCAGATATTTCCCATAGTGGTCCCTGGCTGCCGCGTACTCATAGTCGCTCACATCAATGCCATACAGCAAGGTAATATCCCGGTTGAACATGACATCAATGTCGAGATACAAAAGCTTGTCCGGCATGTTCTCGATCAGGTCCGCAAACAGGCGCAGAAGCGTGTACGGGGAGCAGTAGCACTGCTCGTTGGGGCATCCTCCGAATTCCCGGAGATACACCTGCGTGACATCCACCCGGCGCACCACGTTCTGGGGATTGTACTCCTTGGCGACTCCATCCAAAAAGTTCGCAGCCTCCTCCGAAATCGGAACATACTCCGGTTTCAAATGAGACACATCCATGGTGTAGATAATAAATTGAAAAGGCTCCTTCGTCTGGGTTCTCTTCAGTATGGAGAGCATGCATGTCAACACGCCGTCAAACACGCCCTCATTCCCGGAAAAAAGTATATTAATCATCGCTCTGTTCCTTTTTGATATAATCGATCAGCACCACAGAATTATTCTGTGCACGAAGTTTCATGGTCTCATATACCCGGTCCCGCAGCTCCTTGCGCTGTTCCTTGGGCTTCATGGGTGTCCCATCCTCATGGCACTTCTTGGGATAGAAGGGGCCATCCACATAGGTCACCATCTTGGGGCCAAATCCCAATCTCTTTTTCCGATAAGTGTTGGTAAAGCAAAAGACCGGAACATCCAGGGAAAGCGGGTATTGAAATGAGGTATCCTTGAAGGGGCGGATGTCCGTATAGTAAGGCCAAATATGGGCCTCCGGATATATCACCACCGGTTTTTTCTGCTGAATTCTTGTCCGGATTGCCTCCGTGAAATGCTTCATGGCTTCCTTGTCGTCCGGCAAGGGAAGCGCGCCAAGATAATGGATAACCGGCCCCACCACCGGTATGGAAACGTTGTTGGGATGAACAATCACATAGGGTGCCCGGGGGAACGCCACATAGCTGGGAACAAACGGATCCGCACCCGCATTGGTGTGGTTTCCGTACAAAAAATATCCGCTCTTTCCCGCCTGCTTCAACACCTTGCGGTTCACAATGCGGTGATGGTATATCAGTTTCATCCCCAAAAAGCCCAGCGGTTCCGCAACCACACGGTATGCAAAAATGTGTGCCAGGCGCCCGAAAAATCCGTCGCGAATGTAACGATAATTTCCGTCGATTCGCCGCGGTGTAATCTGCGCGCTGGAAAATTCGTCATTCAGTTCATCGGTATAGTAGATCGTTTTTTGTTTCATCCGACTATTATACTATGGTTTTTTCCATATATCCAGTTTTTTGTCCCCATTTTAAGGTTTTGGAAAGGATGCGATTTTTTCGATATTGTACAGGTCTGAGAAAGGGATTTTTGTGTTTACCACCGTGAGTGATCCGCCCTCGGCATCAATCCTGCTTACCATCCCCTTCAATTGGAGGTATTCGCCATCCTTATAGTAGATGACCTCCACCATATCCCTCTTTTTGATTTGGGAAAATGCCCGGTCCAATTCCTCTTTTCGCTCCTCGGACAGTTCCACTTTCTCCACAATCATCTTCTCCTTCTTTTCCAATTCCTCCTCAAAGCCCTTCAGCGCCGCAAAGGGCATGAATTGCTTTGCCCGGTCCTCCCGGCTCATCTTTGTTCTCGGTCTCTTCGGCATTTCTATTCCCCGCTCCTGTGCCCTCCGATTTGGGCATTTCTCTCCATGGTTGTGGCTCCCTCCTCCAGGTCCATACCGCGCAATATTGCATTTTTTCCAAATTTCTTCTTGATGTCAATCATAGCCTTCTGCATCTTTCTCTCCCGTTCCAGTTCCCCGGGATCCACAAACAGCCCGTACTGTTCATAGGCCTCCTCCACCACATTGTTGAAGCTCATGTTGATCCGGTGAATCGGCACATCCTTCCTCACAATATCCAGGTAGAGCTTCTCCACGGCGGGCATGATGATCCGGGCGGAGCTGGTGGCATCCGCAAGCTTCACGGTCCCATTGGAGGACTCTGCCCCATAGTGTTTGTTGTAGCCCAGCATCAAGGTGATGGATTTGGTCACCAGCCCCTTGTCCACCAGCTCCAGACACAGCAGATCCGCCATCTCCTTGACCAGAATCCTGCCGGTGTCGGTGTCCGCGTCACATCCAAGCACCTGTCCGCTGGAGAGCCCGTTGACCGTCGGCTTATAGGCCTTGATATCCGCGATGGTTGTGGTCTCCCTTCCCCAGGCGTGGTCGATGAGAAGCTCCGCATCCACCCCGAACAGATGGTAGAGCATATCCTCATCCGCCCGTGCCAGCTCCCCCATT
>JAQXJP010000006.1 GCA_029008875.1 Lachnospiraceae bacterium
ACAGTTAGTTCATGAATTTATCCGAAGAGATGAGGACAATAATGTGGAGTCCATCACAACGGCGCTCAACCATGTGGATTTGGATGTGGAGGAAGGACAGTTTATCGCCATTTTGGGACATAACGGTTCCGGCAAATCCACCCTTGCCAAGCACATCAATGCGCTCCTGGCCCCGTCGGAGGGGACGATTTGGGTGGATGAGATGGATGTGTCCGAGGAGGAGAATATTATTCCGGTCAGGAAGACGGCGGGAATGGTATTTCAGAATCCGGATAACCAGATTGTGGCCAGCGTGGTGGAGGAGGACGTGGGATTCGGACCGGAGAACATCTCGGTGCCCACGGAGGAGATCATCAAGCGTGTCAACCACAGCCTGGAAGCGGTGGGGATGACCAAATACCGCGCCCATTCCCCCAACAAATTATCCGGGGGACAGAAGCAGCGGGTGGCCATCGCCGGAGTGGTGGCGATGGAACCGAAGTGTATCGTGTTTGACGAGCCCACAGCCATGCTTGACCCAAACGGGCGAAAGGAAATTATCAAGACCGCCCATGAGCTGAACCGGGAAAAGGGCGTGACAGTCCTTTTGATTACACACTATATGGAAGAGGTTGTGGATGCGGACTATGTCTATGTCATGGAGAAGGGGCAGATTGTCATGCAGGGAAACCCCCGGGAACTTTTCTCCCGTGTGGACGAGCTGAAATCCTACCGCCTGGACGTACCGCAGATGACCTGGCTTGCAGACAACCTGCGCAAGGCGGGACTTCAGATTCCGGCGGGGATTCTCTCCCGAGAGGAATTGGTGGAGAGCCTGATGCAGATTGTGCGCCGGGCCGACATGCATATGATTGCCCAGACGGCCTTGCCGGAATGGGAAAAGGCAGTGCAAAACGAGGAAGCCCAAAAAGTTTTCCCCGGGGAGGAAAATGCCGAGGAGGATTTCGCAAAGTCCGCCACCACGGACATTATTCTGGACCATGTGAGTTACTGTTACAGCCAGGATACCGCCTACCAGATTCAGGCGTTGAAGGATATTAACCTGACCCTGAAAAAGGGGCAGTTCATCGGAATCATCGGGCATACCGGATCCGGGAAGTCCACGCTGGTACAGCACCTGAACGGGTTGCTCAAGGCCACGGAGGGACATATCTATGTGGGCGGCGAGGATATCTACGACAACGACTATGATATGCGAAAACTCCGGGGAAAAGTAGGACTGGTATTCCAATACCCGGAGTATCAGTTGTTTGAGACCACGGTGTTTGAGGATGTATGTTTCGGACCCAAAAACCAGGGATTGGATAAGAAGGAAGTGGAGCTTCGGGCCTTCGAGGCGCTCCGCAATGTTCACTTTCCGGAGGAATTGTTCTTCCAGCCGCCCTTTGATATGTCCGGGGGACAAAAACGCCGTGCCGCCATTGCTGGAGTGCTGGCCATGAAGCCGGATGTGCTGATTCTGGATGAGCCCACCGCGGGGCTTGACCCGGCGGGGCGGGATGAGATTTTGGACCTGATTGCGGGCATGCATCGCGAGCTTGGAATTACCGTTATTCTGGTGTCCCACAGCATGGAAGATGTAGCGCAATATGTGGAGCGCATCATTGTGATGAATCAGGGCTCTGTCATGTTTGACGAGGAACCCAAGGAAGTGTTCCGACATTACCGTGAGCTGGAGCAGGTGGGACTTGCCGCACCGCAGGTAACCTATCTCATGCATGACCTGCAGGAGCGAGGCCTGGATGTGGATTTGGAGGCGACAACGGTGACACAGGCCACGGCCGCTATTTTGAGAGCAATTTAGAAGTAAAGGATACAATTATGATACGAGATATTACCATCGGCCAGTATTATCCGGCGAACTCCGTCATTCATAAACTGGACCCACGTGTAAAACTTTTTGCAACAATGATATATATTATCGGGCTTTTCTGCTTCAAGGGGGTATTGTCCCTGGGGTTGATTGCGCTGTTTTTGTTTGCCATGGTCCGCTTGTCGAAGGTTCCTTTCAAATTTATTGTAAAGGGACTCAAAGCAATCGTGGTATTGCTCATGATTACAGCCACCTTTAACCTGCTGCTGACACCGGGAGAAACGGTGTTCTGGCACTGGAAATCGCTCCAGATTACCGACACCGGAATTACCAATGCGGTGGTCATGACGGTCCGTTTGATGTTCCTTATCATCGGAACCTCTCTCATGACACTTACCACAACCCCCAATCAGTTGACGGACGCCCTGGAGACCTCCCTGAAGCCTCTGACAAAAATTCATGTGCCGGTACATGCCATTGCCATGATGATGTCCATAGCCCTCCGTTTTATTCCGATTTTGATTGAGGAAACCGACAAAATCATGAAGGCCCAGATGGCCAGAGGAGCGGATTTCGAGCACGGAAATATCATACAGCGTGCCAAGAATATGGTTCCGCTTCTGGTGCCCCTGTTCGTCTCCGCATTTCGCCGGGCGGATGAGCTGGCCATGGCAATGGAAGCCCGCTGCTACAACGGGGGAGAGGGCAGAACCAAGATGAAGCCCCTTGTGTATCAGACCAAGGATCGTGTGGCTTACGTGATTGTGCTTCTGTGGCTTGCCCTTGTGATTGCGGCACGAATTTTGGTTCCATGGCCGCAATAGTGTGTGGAAGGGATGACAAATGAAGCGAATTCGATTGACCGTCGCATATGATGGCACCAACTATTGCGGTTGGCAGATTCAGCCAAACGGTGTGACGATACAGCAAAAATTGAATGAAGCGCTATCCGATCTGCTGGGGGAGGATATTCAGGTAACCGGCGCAAGCCGCACGGATTCCGGGGTTCACTCCTTGGGAAATGTGTGTGTGTTTGACACGGAGACAAAAATGCCCGGGGAGAAGATTAGTTACGCCCTGAATCAGCGGCTCCCGGATGATATCGTGGTGGTGGACTCCAGAGAGACTTCTATGGATTTTCACCCGCGGTTCTCCAAAAGCCGGAAGACCTATGAGTATCGAATCCTGAACCGGAAATTCCCGGATCCCACAAGACGGTTGGATACCCACTTTTTTCACTATCCCCTGGATGTGGAATTGATGCAGAAGGCTGCGGATGCGCTGGTGGGAGAGCATGACTTTAAGAGCTTTGCCTCGGTGCATATGCAATCGGAGACATCGGTTCGCACCATCTACCGGTGTCAGGTTACCAGGGACGAGCACGATATCGTGACCATTTCCGTCACAGGGAACGGTTTTTTGTACAACATGGTGCGGATCATTGCGGGAACCCTGATTCAGGTCGGAACGGGGATGATTGCCCCGGAGGAAATTCCGCAGATACTGGAGCGGAAGGACCGGGAAGCGGCAGGCCCCACGGCACCGGCCAAGGGCCTTACCATGATCGGCCTGGAATATGAGGAAGACGGGAAAAATATCTTGACAGAGTAAAATCGAGAGATTATAATATGTAAGTCTGCGATAGTATAGAGATGCAAGCCAAAGCCCCGGCGAGCATTTAAACTATAAAGTAAGATTGAACGATGCGGGATAGCGTCCGGACATACGAGATTCCAAAACGTTCACCGAAATGAATTGTTAACCATATAAGGAGGATAACCTAATGAAGACATTTATGGCTAGTCCTGCTACCATCGAGAGAAAGTGGTATGTAGTTGACGCTGAAGGCAAGACTTTAGGACGTTTAGCATCAGAAGTTGCTAAGGTATTAAGAGGAAAGAATAAAGCAATCTTTACTCCGCACATCGACACAGGCGATTATGTAATCGTTGTGAATGCAGAGAAGATTCAGGTAACCGGTAAGAAGTTGGATCAGAAGATTTACTACAAGCATTCCGATTATGTTGGCGGAATGAAAGAGACCACCCTCAGAGAAATGCTTGCAAAGCATCCGGAGCGCGTTATCGAGTTCGCGGTGAAGGGAATGCTTCCAAAGGGACCTTTGGGACGTGAGATGTACAAGAAGTTGTTCGTATATGCCGGACCTGATCACAAGCATGCAGCGCAGAAGCCGGAAGAGCTTACATTTTAATAGGAGGTAAAGAACATTGGCTACTACAAAGTATTACGGAACCGGAAGAAGAAAATCATCTGTTGCCAGAGTATATTTAGTACCGGGAACAGGCAAGGTTACAATCAATAAAAGAGATATTGATGAGTACTTAGGTCTTGAGACCCTCAAGGTTATCGTTCGTCAGCCGTTGGTATTGACCGAGAACGTTGACAAGTTTGACGTGTTGGTTAACGTAAAGGGTGGCGGTTACGCAGGACAGGCAGGAGCTATCCGCCACGGTGTTGCTCGTGCACTCCTTCAGGTAGATGAAGATTACAGACCGGCTCTTAAGAAGGCAGGATTCCTGACAAGAGATCCTCGTATGAAAGAGCGTAAGAAATACGGTCTCAAAGCAGCAAGAAGAGCACCGCAGTTCTCAAAGAGATAAGGATTACTGCGAATGGCAGTATATGGAAAGAGCTTCCGAGTTTACTCGAGAAGCTCTTTTTATATGCTGTCATTCATTGGAAGACAAGAAATGACCGAGATGGAGCGAAGCGGAATCGAGGTTGTTTCTTGGATTCGCAGTAATCCTGTATTCCAATTTTTTGTATATTCCCCCTCCTTTTTTGCATACTATAACAGTATCGAGAAAGGAGGATTTTTATGAATCCATTTTATGAGAAAGCCTGTCGCGCCGAATCGGTATATATGGATTGGCAGACAATGTATCCCAAGCCGTACTGCAAAGAAGAAGTAGATCCATATACAAAAGTGCGTATTATCCTGATGAACGGTACAGAATTTGAAGCAACCTGGTTCAGTCATCAATTTCATCGGCACTGCAGCGATAACTCCTTGAGAAGGCAACTGTCCATTCTCCGCAGGGCGGAGCAACAGCAGCAGAAGAGGCTTGCCTGCCTGAAACCGGCAAATGAATCCATTTTGGAGCACACCATAGGCTATGAACAGCTGGCGGTTGATTTGACGGCAATTTTGGCCCAGAGAGAACCGGATCCATATGTAGTAAAAACCATGAATCTTGCGTTACTGGAAGACTTTGATCACCTGTATCGCTACGCAGATCTGATGAATTTTGAGCGTGGAGTACATGCAGAGCGATTGGTGGGATGTTACACGGAGATTATGCCGGGAAGACCTACCATCAGTGAACACCGCCACCCCAACGACAGTGTGCGCTATTACTGTGACTTCAAAAAAGCTGCGCCCATCACCAAGCTGAACACCGCAATCATCACCGCTGCGGAACAGCAGACCATGAACTTTTACATGAATCAGTGCGGTTTTTATGAGAGCGAATTGGGGCGGAGGCTGTATCAGGAAATCGCAATGATTGAGGAGCAGCATGTAACGGAATACGGTTCTTTGCTGGATCCCACCTGTACATGGCTTGAAAATCTGCTTCTGCACGAATACACAGAGTGTTATCTGTATTATTCCTGCATGCAGGATGAGACGGACTGTTATGTCAGAAAAATCTGGGAGGAGCACTTTGACATCGAGCTTGCACACCTTCATCGGGCAGCGGAATTGCTCAAAAAGTATGAAGGAAAAGAGTGGCAGCAGGTTATTCCGGACGGAGAATTCCCGGAACTGTTGCGTTTCACTCCCCAGAAGGAATACGTGCGCAAGGTGTTGGCGGAAACGGTATTCAACACCGCAGACAGAGAAAATCCGCAAAAACCGGTATGCGATCTTCCGAAGGACGCGGATTTCTTCCAGTATCAAAGCATCGTGAACCATGATGTCAATCAGGTGGCCAGCCACCGGGTGATTGTGCGGGAAATCCAGGCAAAGGGGCATGATTACCGCTTTGAGGAGAGGGCAAATCCAATTCAGGAACTGCAATGTCGAACCTGTGATAATACGACAGTGGGAAGATGTTGCTAGACTTTTTATCCATGGAAAGATTATAATGTTTCCATGGATAAATTTTTTGTTGGGAAGGATAGGTAAGATGAGAAAAACAAAAATTATCGGAACAATCGGACCGGCGTGTGAAAATGACGAGGTACTGAAGGAAATGTGTCTGGCGGGAATGAATGTTGCAAGACTGAATTTTTCCCACGGCACATTGGAAGAACAGAAGAAAAAAGTGGACTTGGTGAAACGGGTAAGAGAGGCGGTGGGCCTTCCAATTGCAATCATGCTGGACACCAAGGGACCTGAATATCGGATAAAGACGTTTGCAGATCACAAGATTACACTTGCAGACGGAGATCAATTCATTTTTACCACAGAGGAGGTGCAGGGAGACCAAAACCGCGTATCGGTCACCTACAAGAATCTTGTTGAGGACCTGGCCGTGGGAGATACCATCCTGGTCAATAACGGCCTTGTCATTTTTGAAGTGACGGAATTGCGCCCCGCGGAGGCAGTGTGCAAAGTGGTGGTGGGCGGAGTTTTATCCGACCGCAAGAGCATGAATTTCCCCAATAAGGTCATGAACCAGGAATACCTGAGTGAGCAGGACAAGGAGGATTTGCTGTTTGGAATTGAGAATGACGTGGATTTTGTGGCGGCATCCTTTGTATCCACCGGCGACGATGTGAGAAAACTGCGAAATTTCCTGAATGAGAATGGCGGAAAAAGTATCGATATCATCGCAAAAATCGAGAACCGTTCCGGGGTGGAAAACATCGATGAAATCTGTGAAATCGCAGACGGAATTATGATTGCACGAGGGGACTTGGGCGTGGAGATTCCGGCTATGGAGGTTCCGGCCGTGCAGAAATACCTGATCAACAAGTGCCGTATGAACGGCAGCCGCGTGATCACCGCAACGGAGATGCTGGAGTCCATGATCAACAATCCTCGGGCAACCCGCGCGGAGATTTCCGACGTGGCAAATGCCGTCTATGACGGAACCTCGGCGGTGATGCTGTCCGGGGAGACAGCCGCAGGAAAATATCCGGTGCTGTCGGTGCGCAGTATGGCGGAAACCGTGGAGTATACGGAACGGCAGATTCACTATGCGAAGCGCTTCCGGGCATTCCATTTTGAGGGGACAAACAATCTGGACGCAGTGTCCCATTCCACCTGCGCCATGGCCATTGATGTGGGTGCGAAATGCATCGTGGTTAACTCCCTGAGCGGGAAAACAGCGCGAATGGTCAGCCGTTTCCGCTGTCCGGTGGACGTGATCGGAATGACCACCTCCGTGAAGGGGTGGAGAAAACTTAACCTGAGTTGGGGAGTGACCCCTGTCATGTGCCCCACCTATGGCACCATGGAGGAAATGTTTGACCACGATATGGACAAGGCCAAGGAAGTATTCGGGCTGCAGAAGGGTGACAACGTGGTGCTGACCGGTGGCGATATGAATGGTGAGCACGGCAACACCAACATCATCAAGGTGGAATGTGTGCAGTAGAAAAACCACGGCAAAAGGGTCAAAATTACTGTAATTTGGTGCAAATATGAGATAAGTTGTGATATAATAATTCCATATTGGCAACGGAGTTTACTTAAGATATGGATGAGCAACTCACCAGGGAACAGGAGAAGAAAATAAGACAGCGGCAACGCAGGGTCAGAAAACTAATGGCGACATTCGTTCTGACTCTTGTTGTCGCGTTTTTTTTGGGCGTTGTGGTGGGGCGGCTCACCGCACTGCACGAGGTGGATCTGGCGGTTCGGGACCAGGGATATGAGAATCCCCAGCTGGGAAAGCTTCTTAGCATTGTGCGGCGGGCGGAAAGCCAGGAGACCGAGGAAACCGAGACGGAGGAGCCGGAGATTTTGGAGGAGGTGGGAGTGCCACAGAGCTATTCCAAGACCCAGGCCCTCAACATCATCAAGGAGCGGGGGGAAGAGGATGCGAGATATCTCGACATTTACGATAATTCCGCCATCTACCCGGAGCGCCTGCTGGTAGATTTGGCAAACAACCCGGAAATGCTGGAATTTGTGGCAAATTATCCGGACGGCGGGGCGGAGGACGATTCCCTGACGGAGAAGGAACTGAAGGCGAAATGCCCTCTCTTACTGCAGTGGGACAGCCGTTGGGGATATGATACATATGGGGACAGCAGTTGTATTGCTGTCAGCGGATGCGGGCCCACCGCGCTGGCCATGGCGGTGGTGGCACTCACCGATGAGGAGGTGACACCGGCGGAGGTGGCGCAGTATGCCATGGACCATAATTATTATCTGAAGGGAACGGGAACCCTGTGGAAGCTGATGACGGACGGCGCCGCCCATTATGGACTGAATTCCGAAAAAATCGGAATCAACCAAAAGGAGATGGAGGACGCTCTGGACCATGGGGCCATTTTGGTTTTATCAGTAAAAAAAGGGGATTTTACCAACATCGGACATTTTATCGTGGTGTATGACTACGACGAAAACGGATTCAAAGTAAACGATCCCTTTTGCAAATATAAAAGCTCCGTGCAGTGGTCTTATGAGCAATTGTCCAAGCAGACCAAGGCGGTGTGGAGCATGACGGCAAAGTAGGAAAGTTATGACGGAGTTAGAAGAGTACTATAACAAGTTCAACGAAGAGAAGAGATTGAACAGCAGGCATGGGCAGGTGGAATTCATCACCACCATGAAATATCTGCACAACATACTTACAACATTGGAAAAAGAAGGACGCGCCCCGGGTGATATCCGCATTCTCGATGTGGGTGCGGGGACCGGCCGATACAGTATTCCGCTGGCGGAGGAGGGATATGATGTCACCGCGGTGGAACTGGTCAAACACAATCTGGGCAGATTGAAGCAAAAGAGCAGTCTGGTGCACGCGTATCAGGGGAACGCGGTGAAGCTGTCGCGATTTGAGGATGACAGCTTTGATGTCACCCTGCTCTTTGGCCCCATGTACCACCTCAAAAGCGAGGAGGAGAAGATCCGCGCGCTGACGGAAGCGAAACGGGTGACAAGAAGCGGCGGACATATCATGGTGGCATATATTATGAATGAGTACAGTTTTATCACCTATGCCATCAAGGAAGGCCACTTGAAGGAGGCCATGGAAAACGACATGTTGGATGAGGACTTTCACTGCACGGAGAAAGCGAATCCGCTCTATTCCTTTGCCAGGCTGGAGGACATGGATCGATGGAACCGGGCAGCGGGATTGGAGAGGCTACAGATTATTGCGGCGGATGGCCCGGCCAATTATATCCGCCCCTATCTGAATAAATTGTCAGACGAAGAATTCGGATACTTTTTGCAGTATCATTTAAAGAATTGTGAGAGACCGGAGCTCCTGGGAGCCAGCGCTCACACAGTTGATATATTGGAGGTATAGTTATGGTTCAGTGGAAAGAGCGGAAGAAGAGTAAAATCTATATTCCGCCCAAAAAAGATGTATCGAAAATGATTGCGGTTCCCCAGAAACAGTCCCTGGAGGCTGTGGTAGAGGCGCCGGATAAGGCTCCGGGCGTCCCGGTGACGGCGGCTCCGGACGGAACCATCGGCAACTTACTTCAGCCCTTGGACGAGATTGCGGGATTTAAGGTGAGACCGGGATATTACCGCATGGAAGGCGCATTTGCAACGGTTGACGGAGTGAGCTTCAGCATCAGCTCCCACGGGGCAACCAGCTGCACGCTGTTGCTTTTTCACCCCTATGAGAGTGAGCCTTTTGCGGAGTTGCCCTATCCCGAATCCTACCATATCGGGGATACGTATTCCATGCTGGTATACGGATTGAAAATTGATGAGTTTGAGTATGCATATCGCATGGATGGCCCCTATGACGAACGAAAAGGATTGCGCTTCGACAAGACGAAGGTACTCTTGGATCCCTTTGCGAAGGCGGTCACAGGGCAGCGCAAATGGGGAGAAAAGCCGGAGGGCGGCGAGGACTTTGTGTATAAGGCCAGAGTTGTCCGCAACGATTTTGATTGGGGAAATATGCAATTTATCAATTATCCCTTTGAGGATTTGGTAATCTATGAGACCCATGTCCGGGGATTTACCAAGGACTCATCCTCCGGGGTCAGGGAGTCGGAGGCGGGAACCTTTGAGGGCCTGCGCAAGAAAATCCCCTACCTGAAAAATCTGGGAATCAACGCTATCGAATTGATGCCTATTTTCGAGTTCGATGAGATGGAAAGCGCCCGGGTGGTGGACGGAGTGCAGCTCTATAATTACTGGGGATACAATACGGTGTGCTTTTTCGCACCCAACACCGGATACTCCTCCAGCGTGGAGCATAACCATGAGGGAAATGAGTTAAAGCGGTTAATCTATGACCTGAAGAAAAACGGAATCGAAGTCATCCTGGACGTGGTATTTAACCACACTGCCGAGGGAAACGAGATGGGACCCAGTTTCTCCTTCAAGGGGATTGATAACAATATCTATTATATGCTGACTCCCGACGGTTATTACTACAACTTCAGTGGATGTGGCAATGTAATGAACTGTAACCATCCTGTAGTGCGAAGATTCATATTGGAATGCTTGCGCCACTGGGTAATCGAATACCGGGTGGACGGCTTCCGATTTGACTTGGCGTCAATTCTGGGTCGCGACCAGAGCGGCGCACCTATGGATAATCCGCCCATATTGGAGGCGTTGGCCTTTGATACGGTGCTCAGCGGTACAAAGCTCATCGCGGAGGCATGGGATGCGGGCGGACTCTATCAGGTGGGAAGCTTCCCCTCCTGGAATCGTTGGGCGGAGTGGAACGGCCGCTATCGGGACGATATGAGACGTTTCTTAAAGGGGGACAACGGAACCGCAGGAGGGGCATTGGAGCGTATTTTGGGTTCCAGGGACCTGTATAATCCTGAGCAGCGCGGACACAGAGCATCTGTCAATTTCCTGACCTGCCATGACGGATTTACCCTGTACGACCTGTACTCTTACAACGGGAAACATAACGAGAAAAACGGATGGGATAACACCGATGGGGACAACAACGGAAACAGCTGGAACTGTGGCGTTGAGGGACCTACCGATGACCCGGAAGTGGAGGGAACCAGAAGGAGACTGGTGAAAAATGCGTTTGCAGCACTCTTGTGCAGCCGTGGACCGGCAATGTTCTATGCGGGAGATGAATTCTGCAACACCCAGTTCGGCAACAATAACGCCTATTGTCAGGATAACATTATCTCGTGGCTGGATTGGAACCGTCTGGAGGAATACAAGGAGATTCACGATTTTGTCAGGTTTATGATCAATTTCCGCAAGAGACATCCCATTATGCGCAAGCGGACGAAACCTGCTGCATGCGGACTTCCGGAAATCAGTGTCCACAACGGATATCCTTACAATTCCAACACCGACCAGGGAACGCATCTCATCGGGGTTATGTATGCGGGGCGCAACGCCTTCGACACCGGGGATGACATTATCTTCTATGCCATGAATTCCTATTGGGAACCCTTGACATTGCAGCTTCCCGAACTCTCCAACGGAATGGAATGGTATGTTGAGGTGAATACCAATGTGGAGTATGAGGACGGATTTGATTTTGGAACGAAGACAGAAATTTTCGGACCGAACACAATCCGGGTGCCGGCCCGGACCACAATCATACTGAAAGCAAAGTAGTGATTTACATCCAGCCACCGTCAAGGGAGATGATCTGGCCGGTCAGATATTCGTTTCCGGTGGCTATCTGCATGGCTAGGTGTGCCACCTCCTCCGCCTTGCCGAAACGGCAGGAAGGAATCTCCTCGGTCAGAGCGGCACGCGCCTCATCGTCAAAGCAGGCATTCATCGCAGTGTCGATGACTCCGCAGGCGATGGCATTTACCTGAATGTTGCTGGGAGCCAGCTCCTTGCCAAGGGCCCGGGTAAAGGAATTGATACCGCCCTTGCATGCGGAATAGGCCACCTCGCAGGAGGCACCCACGTTCCCCCATACGGAGGAGATGTTGATGATTTTTCCCCTGCGCCTTGACACCATGGCCGGGATTACCTGCTTACAGGTGGAGAAGGAGGCAGTCAGGTTCACGGACACAATGCGATTCCACTCCTCTATCTCCATATCCGCCAACAGCCCGATGTGTGAGATGCCGGCGTTGTTGATTAACACATCGATGGTCTCGAACTCGTCCAGTGCGCTTTGGACAAAGGAAGTGGCGAAGGAATAATCCCCGATGTCTCCCACGAAGGGAAGTACCTGTATTCCGTATTGCGTGTGCAGTTCGGTGGCCAGATGTTCCAGCTCCTCCTTGGAATTGCTGCAGCATAGGGCCAGATTGTATCCGTTTTTTCCAAATTCCCGTGCAAGAGCTGCGCCGATACCGCGGGAAGCACCGGTGATAATCGCATTTCGTGCCATATTTTCCTCCAATTTAAATTAGTGCTAGACAAAGAAAAGGGTTTGTGCTAATATAATTGAGCGTGCTAAGCACAGACAACTGAAAACGGCGTGTGGCTCAGCTTGGTAGAGCGCTACGTTCGGGACGTAGAAGTCGCAGGTTCGAATCCTGTCACGCCGACTTATCAAGACTTTCGCAGAGATGCGGAAGTCTTTTTTTATGCCCTTTTGCCATATAAGTATATCGGCTTTGAAAAAAGATTGCAATTTTTTTCTGCCTTTAAAGTTCGTTTAAGGTTGCGTTGTTATAGTAGCATCAGCAAAAGGAGGAAGAGCAATGGGCGAACAGATGGTTTTTAAGCGCTATGAGATAAAGTATATGCTTACAAAAGGGCAGAGGGATTTGATTCAAAACCGGATGAGGGACCACATGACCATGGATGTGCATGGAAAGAATACGATACTGAGTCTCTATTTGGATACCCCGGATTTTTTGCTGGCTCGCAGGTCCATGGAACATCCCATGTACAAAGAAAAACTGCGGATGCGTAGCTACGGCGTTGCCGGGCCGGACTCCACCGTGTTTCTGGAACTCAAAAAAAAGTACGATTCGGTGGTGTACAAGCGAAGGGAGAGCATGACGGAAAAACAACTGGAGCAATATGTGAAAAACCATGTTCCGCCAAAGGACACACAGATTATGAGAGAGCTTGCGTTTGCCATGGGACGCTATGAGGGAATAAGCCCAGCCGTGTTACTATCCTACGAGAGGGAGGCATTTTACGCGAAGGAGGATTCCGATTTTCGCATCACCTTCGATGAGAATATTCTGTGGCGGGATTACGATGTGAATCTGCACAGCGGAGTATACGGCTCTTCCATCCTGGCGCCGGGGATGGTGCTGATGGAAGTGAAGACAGCGGGAGCAATCCCTATGTGGCTGGTGAAGCTGTTCAGTGAGCAGCATATCTACAAGACCAATTTTTCCAAATACGGAAGAGCTTACGAGAACATTCAAAAACAACAGAGAAACGGAGGAAATTACAAATATGCTTAATACAATCTTTACAGGAATTTTTGAGGGGACAACCGGTGTGGCAGTTCCGCAGTTTTTGGGATGTCTTTTGGTATCCCTTTTGATCGGTCTGTTTTTTGCCTGGGTTTACAACCGAAAGAATACGAGCAGTCAGAGTTTTGCGGTGACACTGGCTCTGTTGCCGGCGATTGTGTGTGTGGTGATTATGATGGTGAACGGAAACGTGGGAGCGGGAGTTGCCGTGGCCGGGGCTTTCAGCCTGGTTCGTTTCCGCTCAGTGCCGGGGACGGCCAAGGAGATTGCCATGCTCTTTTTAGCCATGGGAGCGGGGCTCATTACAGGCATGGGATACCTGGGATACGGCGTGTTGTTTGCACTGCTCTTAAGCGGCGCTCTGGTTCTCTTTTCCAACATAAAGTTTGAGGGAAAGAAGAGGCCTGTCACCAAGAAAACAGTGAAAATTACCATTCCTGAGGACTTGAATTACAGTGAGGTGTTCGATGACATCTTTGAAAAGTACACCAGAGAATATGAGGTGCTCTCCGTGAAGACTACCAACATGGGAAGCATGTTTAAGCTCACTTACCATGTGGATATGAGGGATGCGAAGGAGGAGAAGGAAATGATCGACGAATTGCGGTGCAGAAACGGAAATTTGGAGATTAGTGTCATGAAACAGGAGGAAAATATCTATGAGCTATAAAATGTCCAAAGCGGTCGCACTACTGTGCTGTGGAGCCATGGCGCTCTGCCTGGCTGCCTGTGGGGGCGAAGAGGGAAGTGCGCAATCAACCCAGAATGTTTCGGAGAAAATTGCATCTGATGAATTGTTTACCGACAGGGATTTATCGGGAACCTATGATGAGAGCGAGGCGGTTGCAATTCACCTGACGGACGGAGCGTCCACATGCGAGGGCAACGGGGTGGAGATTCAGGAGGATACCATCACCATTACGAAGGAGGGAGTGTATGTTCTGTCCGGGACATTGACGGATGGACAGGTGATTGTGGACGCCGGCGAGGACAAGGTACAGTTGGTGCTTCAGAATACAAAAATAGCATGCGAGGGAAGTGCGGCGGTATATGTAAAGTCAGCAGATAAAGTATTTCTGACATTGGCGGACAATTCCGACAATACACTGGAGAGCAGCGGGGAGTTTGTGGCAATCGATGAGAATGATATCGATGCAACGGTGTTTTCCAAGGATGACTTGACCCTGAACGGAACAGGAAGTCTCAGGGTAACCTGTGAGAGCGGACACGGAATTGTCTCCAAGGATGATTTGAAACTCACGGGGGGAACCTACGAAATCTCCTGTGTGCAGGACGCGCTCTCCGGAAATGACAGTGTTCGCATCGCAGATGGGACAATCACCATCGATGCAGGGGATGACGGAATCCATTCGGATGCGGATCTGATTATTGTGGGCGGAACCATCACCATCAACGACAGCTATGAAGGCCTGGAGGGACAAACCATTACCATTGACGGCGGAAATATCACACTTTCCGCAAGTGACGATGGGTTGAATGCCGCCGGAGGAAATGACCAGAGTGGTTTCGGAGGAATGGGCGGAGATCTGTTTGCCGCAGACAGCGACTGCTACATTGAGATCAACGGGGGAACCTTGCATGTGGACGCCATGGGGGATGGGCTGGATTCCAACGGAAATCTGACCATTACCGGCGGGGAAATCTATGTCGCGGGGCCCTCCGACAACGGAAACGGAGCATTGGATTACGCCGGAACCGCAACTATTTCCGGAGGAATTGTCGTGGCAACCGGAGCAAGCGGAATGGCGCAGAATTTTGGAGAGGACTCCACCCAGGGGGCGATTCTGGTTTCCACTCAGACGATGACGGATGGGGAGGTTGTCCTGCTGGATGAAGACGGGGAGGAATTGATACGGTTTTCTCCGGGAAAAAGCTATAACAGCGCGGTAATCAGTTGCCCGGAAATCGCGGACGGGAAGAACTATACCATCCTTCTCGGGGAGGAATCTCAGACGATACAGATGGATGGCATGGTCTACGGTGCCGGAGGCGAAGCGATGGGTGGCTTCGGCGGAGGAATGCGTGGTGGCGACAAAGGAAGGCCGCAGATGCCGGAGGGGGAAGCGCCGGATCAAAATGTGCGGTTGCAGGAGGGAATGGAACCGCCACAAAATTAGAGCTTTTGCTATACGATATTCAAACAATATGGTATAATTAACAAATAGAATTGTTGAAAAGCTTTTACTTTAAGAAAAATTCTTGCATTTTGTATCATTTTTGGGGGTTGTGATGAATCAGGCAAGAAAACCGACGATTGCAATATTTCTTGCAAGCACACAAAATGAATATTCCGATCAAATCATAGAAGGATTTTATGCATGCGCAAGGGAGGAAGACGTTAATTTAGTCTTCCTTCTTCGCGCGACTACACCCTATCACAATCGGGACGTCTCTTTTGGGAATACGGAGTTTTTGTACAATATCCAGTTCGGGAGCATCTATGATTATGTCCCGGCGATTAAGCCGGATGCGCTGATTATTGCGTATGGTTCCCTCAGCACCCGCAAGGACGTTCCAATCAAGCGTATCTTGGCGGAACGATATGGGGATGTTCCCATTTTGTTTTTGGAGGACACCTCCGGGGATTTGGACGTGCCCTATCTCCTCCCGGACAACTATGGGGGAATGTATCAGTGTGTGGAGCATCTGGTTCGGGATCACGGATATAAACGGGTGGCATTCATGGCGGGTCCCAAGAAAAATTTTGAGTCCAATGAGCGGCTGCGGGCATATAGGGATGTGTGCGCCGCATATGGCCTGGATGTGTTGCCCAGTTACGTTGTGCACGGCGACTATTCGGAATACGTGGAGGAGAAAGTGGAACAGCTTTTGGACAAGAATCCGGGGCTGGAGGCTATCGCTTTTGCCAATGATAATATGGCCAAGGCTGGCTATCGGGTATGTGCAAAGCGCAACCTCATGGTGGGAAGGGACCTGGCCATTACCGGATTTGATGATGTCAACATCGCCCGCAGCATGACACCGCCGCTGACCAGCGTTATGCATAGCAGTTTTGTGTACAGCTATCAGGCATTGCAAAATGCGTTGGCCTTAAGCCGGGGCGAAAAGTGCACCTATCAGGATATGCCCACAACTCTTCGCAAGAGGGAATCCTGTGGGTGCGATGTCTGCCGGATTTCCAAGAGAAGCAATCATAAGGATTCCTCCAAGATAAGAGCGTATATGGATTCCTACATCAACCGGATCATGGAGGAACTTTTTTTGACTCTGCCCTATGAGGAGGAGAAAAAGGAATACGGAGACCATGTGCACGCTTATTTTGATGTGATCTTTGAGGATGTATTTGTCCGCAGGGCAGAGGAGCTTCACAAGGAACTTTTGATCTTCCACCTGAATGAAATCTGCAAGGTGCAGCATATCTCGAGGCAGTTCGCATTGGAGAAAATCCTGGAACTCACGAGAGAATTGATGAGTGATACCAGGGAGGAAAAGATGAGGGCGGTGCTCGCCGAGAGCATCGAGCTTGCCCAGCGGGTGGTGCATTCCAATGTGATTTTTGAATTGCAGGGGGAAACGGAGCTGGTGCACAGGCAATCTTGGTTTTTATCCTCTTTCCTGTCGGAGCTTTTGATGCTGAACACCTCCGCAAGCGAGAATATGAAGTACATGCTGCGGCAGATTAAGACGATGAATATTCCCAGTGCATATTTTTTCCTGTACAGGCAGCCGGTTCGAAATCATGGCTGGTCCTTGCCGGAGAAAATGGAGCATTCGTTGGTGCTGGCGGGATATTACAATGAGGACGGAATGTTTGCCGCAGAGGATTTGGAGCAGCAGGAAGACCTTGGAAATGGAGGCGTGTGTGCCTGCCTGAAACAGGATGGAAAGCGTTTTTATTTTACTTTTCCCTTGTTCTCCGGGGAGGAGCAATACGGGATTTTGGTGTGTGAAATTGAGCGCAAGGATATCTATTTTATGTTGTCCTGCAGCATGCAACTGGGGGCTTTGTTCCAGGTTCTCAGGATTGATGAGGCGGAGAAGGCTGCTCAAAAGGAATTGAAGGAATCTATGGAACTGATCAAGGAGAAGAATGCAATATTGAGCTCCCTCTCCGAAAATGATGAGCTTACCAGATTACTCAATCGTAGAGGCTTTGTGGAAAAAGCTATCCATGCGATTAAGAATAGCGTCGGCAGGCGGGCTTGTCTGCTGTTTGCTGATTTAGATCATCTGAAGGAGATTAACGACTGTTTTGGACATGGCGCAGGTGACATGGCGCTGTGCAAGGCGTCGGATTATCTCAGGGAGGCTTTCCCGGAGGAAGCAATCATCAGCCGATTCGGAGGGGGCGAGTTTGTAGCCCTGGCATTGGAGGACGATGAGTTTGATTCCGGCGGTTATTATGAGCAGGAGATAAAGAGGATTGCAGCGGACTACAATGCCGGCAGCGATATCGGCTTTTTCATCGAGATGTCCGTAGGGCTGTGCCGCTTTGTATGTTCGGAGGATACGGACCTGCGGGAACTGTTAAAGCAGTCCGATGAACTCCTGTATGAAAAGAAGAAGGGACGCAGGGCTTCCATTAAGAAAATATAGATAAAAGAGAACCGGAGGCATCTGCCTCCGGTTCTCTTATTTTATTATAATCAGACGAACCTCCAACACCTTTAATATCACATCAAGCGATAAGATATTATCCGTTACAGAGGTGGTATACTTGTGGAGCCTTGGAAGACTCCGATTAACGAGATAGGAGATTTCACTTTCGTCCTCAGGATCAATGCAACCGAATTCGACCCAGGTATCGAAGGTACTTCCATAATTCCGATTTATACTATACTCCTTTACTTGGTAGGACCGGTTTTCAACATCACTAATTTCGAGATTCAGCTTAAGATCATTGGAGGATTCGAACATTGTGTAACGGTCAGTTGCAGTCATATCAAAGCGTTCGCCGGAGGCGTATAAATTAGTAAAGTGTTTGTAGTAATAAACCAAGATACGTATGTCATTATCTGTTTGAGTCGCAAACCAGCAATCTCCCTTCGCAAGAAACTTATCTCCAAGTTGTTTTAAAAGGCACATGGCATAGAAACTGGCCTTAGGAATTCCGTTTTTGGTAAAGAGACCTAGGCCGCCAAAATATAAATTGTCCGGAAGCGCATGTTCAGACATCAAATCGGTAAGAGACCAGTAGGATAATGCGTCAATTCGATCGTAATTTTCCAGAATATTTTTGACGATATAGCAGGACTTAAAGCAAGTGTCATTTAGGTAATCCTGCTGACTTGGAGTATTATTCCATTCACATATATATACCGGAAGACTTTCCAAAGAGAGATCACGTTGTATTTTCTTTATATATGTAATTGCCTTTTTTAATCCATCAGAGGACGAATTTAGCGTCATGGAATCAACAAAGCCAAAAGAATCTTTGGATTTGTTGCGAGAGTGATCTAAAGTAGTGTCATAAAAACTGAAATTAAAAAAATCAGGTATACAGTGCTGTTCCCTACACCAAGAAATCATTTCATCAATAAAATGGGTGTCGTATTCTTCTTCCAAAAAATACATACATGGAAGTCCAAAAATCAAATCATCAGAGAAACTTTTCACAATTGCTCTTGTCCTCTGATAAAAGACATAAAAATTCTGTTTGTTTGAAAAACCAAATAGTCTTGAAGGTGTATTAGGCTGATGCCAAACGCTGAAGCGCCATGTTTGTATTTCGTGAATCCCATAACGTGCGCAGATGTGCTCCATGAACTTGTCAATGAGATTACACCACAAATCAAGATTATCGGGTTCGCTCGTCAAATGTCCAAATACATAATGGTCGGAATTGCTTGCAAGATCCCTTGGCATATAGGAAAAGGAGAGCATGGGTTTAAGGTTGATCGATTTTAAAAAATCGAAAATTCGATCAACATATGCAAAATTATAAATAGATTCACCGACTACATTTCGCTGATATAAGTACAAGTTATCCGACAAAATCCCGTTAAAGAAAATATATTCAAAGTGAAGTCTCTTTTGGGCGGAGGATAACATTTCCTGCACATCTGCAAAAAGCAGATCGCTGGCCTGGCCGATGGAGATCACATTTCTCCAAGTGTGCAAAAGGTCGTGTGTGGATGATGCTGCCGAAAACTGACCGTTTTTGTAAACCAAGGGTAATGGAGTGGGCGTACTTTCCGCCGCAGTAAGGTATTTGCGGAGTGAAGTCATATAATCATGATATTCTATAGGGCTTGCGGCAACCGGCTGTGCCTTGGCGGATCTGCGATAAGCACTTGGAAGTGCATTGTATTCTTTTTTGAAGGCAGAGGTAAATGCATTACTATTTGGAAAACCACAATCTCTTGCAATAGTTTCGATGGTTTTTTCTGTATGTACCAATTCATATTCTGCTCGGTTGGTGCGAAGCTGTGTAAGGTATGTAAGATAGTTTACACCAAAATGTTCCATAAAAAATTTAGACAAATAGGGAACTGACAGATGCATCATATCGGCCAGAGAAGAAAGCGTAAGATCCTCTGTATAATGCTCCTTGATTATTTTGGAAATTTCCAATACACGCTCTGCATAGCGGTGATTCTTCTTTTCATATGCGGCAGATTTCTCAACTCGAAAATTGAGAAAAAGAATATCCATTAGTTCATAAATATAAATCCAATTTTTTAGCTCGTATCCAAAGGGTTTGTCGGCATTGTTTTTAATGATGAATGCTATTTTTTTGCGAAGCGCATCATATGCGGCTTCTTTTCCGGGAATTTGACTATTACATGAAAATGTCGGATGGATAGGATTTACAAAATTTTTTTCAAGGAGGGTTCTGTCCAATTGGATGGTAGCGTAAACGCAGTTTTCGGAATGAAGCTCGTGGGGAAGAAAGTCTTCAATAATAAACACATCGTTTTCCTTCAAGTGATATAAATGATTATCCATAATTAAGCTACATTCTCCGCTTAATACAAACAGAATTTCAAACAATTCATGGGAATGCTTTTTAATATGTCCTATATGGTGGATGTAGCATCGAATTGGCATAGAGGACTCGAATTTTGAGATTTCATATGTGGTCGCCATATATTACTCCTTAAAACAGATTAAAAATTAATGTTTTTCGAGAAAAAAATTCATCTATTTACTTTTTTAATATATAGCAAACTCATAAAAAAGAAAATACAAAATGTAAAAAGCGAGAAAAGAATTTTAATTATATGGTCAAAATGCATAAAAAAAGGAAAGTGAGAAAGTGAATATCACACAAAATTCAATGATTTTTGCTTCGAAAAAAAGAAAATGCAAGAAAATATTTTTTCGAAAAATGATGATTTTGGAAAAAAATAAAAAATAATGATTTTTAAAAAAAATATCAAATGGTCACGATATGCAAGCAGAGATAGAATGACTACAGTGAGGTGAAGGACATGAGTGAACCAATATTACAACTGAAAAACATTACAAAAAAATTTGGAAGTGTTGTGGCGCTAAAAGGGGTCTCGATTGATATCTATCCTGGAGAGATCCGGGGGTTAATTGGAGAAAACGGATCAGGAAAGTCAACGATTTCATCTATTGCATCCGGAATGCAGAAAGCAAATGAGGGCCAGATGATTTTTAAGGGAAAGACCTGGAACCCGAGTAGCATGATCGAAGCACTGCAAAACGGTATTGGAATGATTGTCCAGGAAAGCGGAACAATCGGCGGGGTAACAGTTGCGGAGAATATTTTCCTCGGCGAAATCGAACAATTCAAAAACAAGTTTGGCTTCATAAATCGTAAGGTGATGAACCGGCGGGCTGATGAAGTTATGAAAAATATTGGTGTTCCGGATGTGAAGGGAAACACGCTTATGGGAATGCTGGATTTTCAGACAAGAAAGCTAGTGGAAATCGCCAAGGTCGCGATGAAGGAACCGGATGTTTTGGTTGTTGATGAAACAAGCACAGCCCTTTCTCATGATGGAAGAGACATCATGTATAAGTTAATTCGACGCTTTCGAGATGAAGGAAAAGCGGTGATTTTTATTTCACACGATTTAGAGGAAATTATGGAAGTTTGCGATGCACTGACAGTTCTTAGGGATGGCGTTTTGATTCGCACTTTCCAAAAGGAAGAATTCGATGCGGACCAGATAAGAACAAGCATGATTGGTAGAGAACTGGAGGGCGACTACTACAGAAGTGATTATGTAGCGTCAAAGATGCCGGAAATTGCTTTAGAAGCCAAAGAAGTTTGCGTAGAAGGAAAACTGAAAAATATCAATATTACACTTCATAGAGGTGAGATAGTTGGTATTGGAGGCTTGGCTTCCTGCGGAATGCATACGCTTGGAAAGGCGCTGTTTGGCGCAACTCCACTGGAAAGCGGAAGCGTTGTGCTGGGTGATGGAACGCTGATTAAAAACCCTAGTACGGCAATCAAGAAGAAAGTGGGTTACGTATCAAAGGATAGAGATATGGAATCGCTGTGCTTGAATGCCAGCATTCGAGATAATATAGCGATTGCGGGAATGGATAAGTATCGAGGCTTTGCGGGCCTTATTACAAATCGCAGAGAGAAAGCGTACGTAAACAAACAGGTGGAGGACCTTTCCATTAAATGTTATAACCCCAGCCAATTGACCAGTCAATTGTCAGGAGGAAATAAACAGAAGGTTGTATTCGGAAAATGGATTGGTTGCGGAAGTGAAATATTAATATTGGATTGCCCTACAAGAGGAGTAGATATCGGTGTAAAGCAGGCAATGTACCAATTAATGATTAAACTGAAAAAAGAAGGAAAATCTATTCTGATGATAAGTGAAGAACTTCCGGAGCTAATGGGAATGAGCGATCGCATCTTAATTATGAAAGATGGCGAGATTACGATGGAGTTTGAAAGATCAGAAGAATTGACAGATGCGCAGATCATCAAATACATGATCTAAGGAGGCAGTAATGGGAGCAAAAAAGTATGAAGGAAAAAAACTAAGTAAACATAGTGTAGGGCAGTTCTTGATTTCGGCCCTTCCGTTTTTTGCACTTGTAGTACTGTTTATCGTCTTTTGCGTGGTGGTTCAGGCAAAAGGGTACCGGCTGGATCGCTATTTAGAAATTGTATTTGATGAAGGAGTTGTACTTGCAGTTGTGGCAACAGGTGCAATATTTATTTACACACTGGGAACCTTTGATATCAGTTTGGGGGCATCAACCCTGTTTTCAGCAACCATGGGCGTAATGGTTTACAACGCCACAGAAAATTTCCTGTTGATGATTTTGGTGATTTTTGCAAGCGGAATAATGTGTTCCTTGTTTAATTCGGTGTTGGCTTCGGTGTTTCATATTCCGGCCTTTGTCACGACGGTTGCTATGATGTCGGTTCTTTCCGCAATCGCGGGGCAGATTATTACAACGAACGGAGGTGCATTGGGAGGTATTTCAATACCAAGTGCTATTGTAAAACCATTAGACGTACCAAGTGTAAAAATTATTCTTTTAGCAGTATTCTTTTTGCTTTGCTTGTTTGTATTTAACTATACAAAGGTTGGTCGTAGACAGAAATTTATAGGAGGAAATCCCCTGTGCGCAACATTAACAGGAATTAAATATAACAAGTATGCAATTATTGCATTTGTGATGGCTGGGCTTGGGGTAGGACTTGGAGCACTTCTCACCTTGATTTATACCCCGTCTGTTACAACAACAACCGCTTCCAGTATTGGAATGAACATCTTCATTGCAATTGTTTTTGGTGGAATGCCGATTTCTGGAGGTGCAAGATCAAGAATTTACGCAGCGTTAGTTGGAGGATTCTCCTATATGCTTCTTAATGATGTATTGGAGTTAGTAATCGACAGTTCTGCGGCTTACGGATTAACGCAAGTGATAAGTGCAGTATTCTTTTTGGCGGTTGTCTATATTACAGGAATGAATTACCGAACAAAAATGCTGCCTAGATAATGAATTATGAATTCGATGCAATAACGCATTGAAGATAGATGAAAAGGAGGAAACAAAATGAAAAAGAAGGTTACAAAGTTGTTTGGCATCGTTGCAGCATGTGTGCTGTCAATGAGTATGCTGATGGGGTGTGGTACTGGAGCTGCGACAGATGCTCCGGCAAGTACAGAAGCTGGTAGTGAGACCACAGATGCCGGTAAAACCGTAAAAATTGGTGTGTTGGTAGCAGATGTCAGTGGTGAAGAGGCACAGGGCTTTCGCTCATACTATGAGAACTATGTAGCAGCAAATTACAATGTGGAGTTTGATTATACAGATGCACTTCAGAGTGCTGAAGAAGAAAAATCAGCAATTGAGAAATTTGCATCTCAGGGATGCGATGCGATTATTTCTCTTTCAAGTAGTGATCGTGCAATGCAGATTGAGACATGCGAGGATTATGGCGTGTATTATGCGATTGCATCCGGCGTTCTTGATGATGAGCAGTATGAGACATACAAAGGCTATGAGTATTTTGTAGGTCAGGTTGGACCAAGCAACGAAACAGAGTTTATGGCTGGAAAGGCTATGGGAGAGTACTTTAAGAATCAGGGTGTTTCTTCTGTAGCTATGTATGGAGCCTTTATTCCGAACCCGATGCATGTTTACAGGGCTGCAGGTGTAATTGCCGGATTAGGCGATACCTATGGCGGAACCGATGATATGGGAGCAATTGTTGGACAGATTTTTGAAGACCAGGGCGTTGATATTTCTAAGGTTGAGGGTGATGTTAATCTTGTTGCATATCTGCAGGGATATGGGGATACCACAACTGATGAGTTAAACGCAGCAATTCAGAAGAATCCGGAAGCATTCATTTCTGTCGGAATGGCAACAACATTCTTTACACAGCCATTGAACGAAGCAGGAATTCCTTTCTCCGATATTGACTCTTTCACATCAATGAACGGAAGCGCAATTAAAGAAGGAAAGCTTTGCTACCTCGCTGGAAAATATTCATCATCAATTGGACCAACCTTTGCACTTGTAATGAATGCGGTAAATGGCAATGTTATTCGTGATTCAGAAGGAAATGCAGTTTCTTTCAGCCAGAATTATCTGGTAGCAACAGATGGTGATACCTTTGACACATACTTTGTTTCAGATAACGGGGATGCACCGATTTACGATAAGGAAACACTTGATTCAATTATTGGAGAAGATGTTACATATGATGATTTAGCCGCACTTATTTCATCAAAGTAAAAAAGTTATTGGAAAAATGGAGGCTATTATGAGCACTTCGAAACGCATTATAGGAACATTGGCAATCCCTGTGATTGCAATTGTAATCATGGAAATACTATGTCTTGGTCATGGTCAGCATATAATTGCAAATAGTAAAAGCTTTGACAATTTTGTGGTCTACACAGCCATAGTGATGATTACAACGATTGCATTATCCATCAATCTAAACAGCGGCAGATTCGATTTTTCGCTGGGCTCCATGGCAGCTTTATCTGCTGTTATCGGAGCGAAAATAACCTATGCTCTCTTACAGGGAGGAACAGGAAGTGCACCGCTTATGCTTTTACTCACGGTATTAGCAGGGATTATCCTTGGTTTAATTTCAGGAGGATTGTATGTTATTCTTCGAATCCCTCCTATCATTACATCCCTGGGTGTCGCCCTGATTTATGAGGGGATTTTGTACACCATAACGAGTGGAAAATATGTGATGGCTGAAGTGCAAAACGCATCGCTTTCCAAATTCGTTGGAACATGGGTATATGCAGCAATTGTCATTGTAGTGGTACTGGCATTTGTAATCATTGTGTTTGATCATACGAGATTTGGGTTTGAATACAATGCACTTCGCAACGGGCAAAAGGTTGCCGTGAATACCGGAATTGAGGAAGTTGGGAATGCGGTAATTTGCTATGCCATATGTGGGGGACTGATGGGACTTGTTGGATTTTTTAATGCAGCAAGGAATACCAATATTAATGGCGGCCTGCTTAATTTTGGTAGCATCGCAATTATGTTTACTGCGTTCTTGCCTATGTTTATCGGATCCTACATTGGAAGATTTTGTAATGAAAAGATTGGCTTTTTATTGGCAGCAATCACAATGAGCGCATTGAACTCCACCTTTGCAGTGTTCTCCAATGAGGTGACAGCTTCGGTGCAGTCCATTATTAACGCGGTGCTTTTAGTAGCATTCTTAATCTATCTAAATAACGAAAAATTACTTGTGAAAATTCTTTCTCCAAAGAATAAGTAAACAAAAGCCCCTTTGGAGAATTTCCAAAGGGGCTTTTTCTAATCAAAGCTGTGGAGTATAGACATGAAAAACAACGAACTGCTAAAAAAGGCATTAAAGAATTTGCCAAGACTAAATGAAATTGAAGTAGAGGTAACACAAACGGTTTCTTTTTCTTTGGACAGGGAACGGAACACGCTAAAGAAAGTGGAACCTAGTTATAAAGAGAAATTATTAAATAAGGGCGATGAGGTTATTCTTGATTTTGGAAACCATCAAGTGGGCTATCTTGAGTTGAATCTGGACTATAGAGGAAGCCATCCGGATGCCCCTGTTTGGTTACGAATTCAATTTGCAGAACAACCAATTGAGCTTTTTGAAAACGCAAAAGAGTATCAGGGCTGGATATCGTCTTCATGGATTGAAGAGGAACAAATTCATATAGATTTAGTACCTTCTGTTCTGAAACTTGAACGAAGATATGCATTCAGATATGTAAAAATTCAGGTCATTGATATTAGCAGCAAGTTTTCACTTTTAATAAAGGATGCTACTTGTACTGCGGTTTCATCAGCAGATGACACCTGCCTAAAGGCATATAAAACCACCAATGATTTACATAGGAAGATGGATCAGGTCGCATGTAGAACCCTCCACAACTGTATGCAGACAGTGTTCGAAGACGGACCAAAACGAGATCGGAGACTATGGCTTGGAGATCTTAGAATACAGGCATTGACCAATTATGAAACTTATGAAAACAGCGAGATGGTAAAATCGTGTCTTTATCTTTTTGCAGCTCTTCCGTTTGGAAATGGGCAAATGGGTGCCTGCCTGTTTTTGGAACCGGAACCGGAAGTAGATGATACCGTCATGTTTGACTATTCGTTATTCTTTGTTGCAGCGCTTCGGGATTACTACAAGAAAACAAAAGATATGGAAACACTTGTAGATTTATGGCCTACTGCGTTAAGCCAGATTTATATTGCAGAAGAAAAAATCGGTGATCAAGGGGTTGTACTCGATTCTGACGCTATGGGCTGGTGCTTTGTGGACTGGAATCTTGTATTAAATAAACAGGCATCTGCACAAGGAATCTTTCTATATGCATTGAATGCTGCAATTGAACTTGCAGACGAATTGAATGAAATAGAAGAGCAGAAGAATCTGAAAAAAATCTATAACAACGCAAAGAGTGATGCGTTAAAAGCATTTTGGGATGATTCGCAAGAGTGCTTTGTAAGCGGAAATCAACAACAGATTTCAATGGCTTCTCAAGTATGGATGATTCTCGGCGGAGCAATTGAAGGGGAGGAAGCCAGACACTTGTTGGAACGGATGGAGAACCGAAAAGACAAAATCGATATGGTAACTCCATATATGTACCATAATTACGTTGAGGCATTAATTTCTCTGGGTGAGAAAGAAAAAGCATTAACAAAAATCGAGGAGTATTGGGGAGGAATGGTTTCTCGCGGTGCGGATACCTTTTGGGAACTGTTCAATCCGGACAATCCGAATGAGTCGCCGTATGGGGGAACTATTGTGAATAGTTACTGCCATGCATGGAGCTGCGGACCGGCATATTTTCTACGCAAATATTATTAATAATCGCAGAAATATAAAATTGGGGTGCGTTTAATGAGAAAAAAAATAGCTGTGTTTATCTGCGCAATTAGTTTTAGCAATCAGAAGCGCATTTTAGAGGGAATATTACAGGAAGCCCAAAAACGTGATGTGGATGTTTTTATCTTTACCTGCCACGTGAATCACTCTGCCAGCTATATGAAAATCAAAGGAGCATATTCCGTAATGCTTTTGCCCAATTTCTCTGAATTTGACGGCATTATTATAATGAAAAATTCGATTCAGCAGATGGACATTGTGGAAGAACTGGAGAGTAAAATACGCGCAAGTAATATTCCTGCAGTGAGCATTGATGAAGAAATAAATGGAATGCATTATGTTGGAATATCCAATTATGATGCACAAAAACAGATGGTTGAGCATCTGATTTTCAAACATCAATGCAAACGGATATGTTATGTAACCGGTCTGGTTGATAACAGAGAGGGGAAAGAACGATTTCAGGCATTTATAGATGCTTGCCGGGAGAATGGGATTGCGTGCTCAAAGGAGAATATTTTTTACGGAGATTATGTGTTTTCCTGCGGGGAAGCGGCTGTGGCGAAATTCTTTTCCGGGGAACAGAAACCGGATGCTATTGTGTGTGCAAATGACGGCATGGCAATGGGAGCGATTGGAGCGCTGACCAAAATGGGGTACAAGGTGCCTCAAGATGTATTGGTTACGGGATTTGATAATGATACGTTCTCAAAATACTGTATTCCAATGCTTTCTACGGTAGATCAGAGACAGGAGGAATTAGGTCAATCAGCAATAGAGATTTTGTTGACAAATTCTTTAAAGACTCAGGTAAAAAAGTGCGTGGAGCCACAGGTTATAATCGGAGAAAGCTGTGGCTGCCTAAAAAAGGCGAAATTTTCTGTTGATGAGGTGAGAAACACGTACAGTCGGGAAATTGGAACTATCAGTCAGGCAGTTGATTGCATGAAAAATATGTCCATTGAACTGGCGGGCCTGGAGAGCATGGAAGAATTATATGAGCGGTTGCAAAAATATATTATTGCTTCCGATATGAAAGCGTTTTTCTTATGTATAGAAAAAGAAGATGATTTGCTGGAAATACCGTTGGCATATATAAACAATGAATTTAAAAAAATAGCTCCTTATAAAAAGGGAAGCGTATTGCCGAATTCTGTACGCAATACATCGAAACCGGCATTTTACATTGTTACTTCTCTTTTCTGTAATGATATAAATTTTGGATACATTGTGCAAAGGGACAGTAGGTTTGCGCTGGAATCGGAGCTGGCATATTCCTGGGTTGTGAATGTCGGGATTGCAATTGAAAATATTCGAAAAATAGGATTAATGCAGGAAATGGTTAATCGGTTGAATTCGATGTGGATGTACGATACCTTGACCAATTTATACAATCGAGGCGGATTTTACTATTTCGCCCAAAAAATGTTGACTCGAATGCAGGAGGTTCATGGAAAATGCTTCTTAATTTTTTTTGATTTGGATGGCTTAAAGGCTGTTAATGACACGAAGGGCCATGAAATGGGAGACCAGTATATTGTGGCTATGGCCAAAGTGATACAGGAAGTATTAGAGAAAACAAAACAGACCACCTCAATAGGAATGCGCTACGGAGGTGATGAATTTGTAGTATTTGGGGAGTGTATTACCGAACAGGAACCGATTGTTTTTATTGAATCGGTTCATGAGGAAATATGTGAAGTAAATAAGAACAGGAATGATTTTAATCTATCGTGCAGTATGGGGTATTCTTTGCATAATGCTGTTGAAATTGAAGACTTAAATGGTCTGATTGAGGAAGCGGACAAGAAAATGTACGAGGAAAAAAAGGCAAAAAGGGGGAGAAATACAAGATGAATTTAAAAGGAAATCCGTTTTATCTATCAGACTGTGATATTGCTTGGATTGAAAATACGTTGGCTGGTATGTCAGAGGAAGAAAAGGTTGGGCAGTTGTTCGTACCACTGGGGCTATCGGATGATGAACACCTATTACACCATCTGATAGATGAATGCCATATTGGAGGAATCATGTATCGTACAGGCCCCATGGAGAATGCTCGGCGAACCCATGAAACCATTCAGCAAATGGCAAAAATACCGCTTTTAATTGCAGCAAATACAGAGGCCGGTGGAGATGGAATCTGTCTGGAAGGAACAACCTTTGGAAAGCCAATGAATGTAGCGGCAACAAGTGATGCAAACAATGCTTATAGGATGGGATATGTAGCCTGTAAAGAAGGGGCTGCTGTGGGAATGAATTGGTCCCTTGCACCAATTATTGATATTGACTATGAATTCCACAATCCAATTACAAATGTCCGCACATTTGGTTCTAATCCCGAAACCGTTCGAGCAATGGGAAGCGCATATTTAAAAGGCGCAAAAGAGAATCAGGTTGCCGTTGCGATTAAGCATTTCCCGGGCGATGGCTGCGATGAGCGCGACCAGCATATAGTGACCTCTGTAAACCCCATGAGTGTAGAAGAATGGGAGAAGACATACGGATATGTATACAGAAGCTTGATTGCAGAAGGTGCACAGACGGTTATGGTTGGTCATATTGCATTACCTGCTTATGTCGAGGAACTAAAGCCAAATGCTGAAGAAACGGAAAAATATTGTCCGGCATCTATTTCGAAGGAATTGCTGACAGGTCTACTGCGAGAAAAAATAGGCTTCAATGGTGTTATTTCAACGGATTCCACATGCATGGTCGGTTATACGACTGCCATGAAACGAAAGGATGCAGTTGTTAGTTCCATAGCGAACGGCTGTGACATTATTTTGTTTAATCGCGATTTGGACGAAGACATTTCTTTTGTAAAAGAAGGAATTGCGGATGGAAGAATTACGAAAGAGAGATTGGATGAAGCGGTTACACGTATTTTGGCATTGAAGGCTTCGCTAGGACTTCCTGCAAAAAAGATAGAAAACAGACTGGTTCCGGATGCATCCGCTTTGAAGACGATTGGATGTAAGGAGCATAACGCTTGGGCAAAGGAAGTGTCGGAGCAATCGGTGACATTGGTAAAGGATACGCAGAAGCTGCTCCCTATTTCGGTGGAAAAGTATCCGAGGGTATATTTGAATGTAATTCAAAGAAAACTTACAAGTGCAGAGGATCCAGTCGTATTGGCATGGAAAGAACTTTTTGAACAAGAGGGCTTCCAGGTGACCGTGCGAGACCGTTCCACAACGATAGAAATAGAGAACTTTTTGGGACACAATATGACTCCAAAGAAAAAGGAACTTATGGATGAACTTTACCGGAGCGTCGGCGAATTTACTAAAACAAGAGACTTATATGTATACATCCTGAACATTGAGAATGGTTCAAACAATACCACAGCTAGGCTGGATTGGAATGTTGTTTTTGGATTGGGCGATGATGCACCTTGGTTTTCCCAGGAAATCCCGGTACTTTTTATCAGCACCGCAAATCCTTATCACTTATTTGATGCCCCGATGGCAAAAACTTTGATTAATTCATATAACAGTAATCCGACGCAAAATAAGGCTGTTATGGACAAAATTATGGGAAGAAGCCCATTTATGGGAACAAGTCCGGTTGACCCGTTTTGCGGGAAAGATTACTTAAAAATGTAGTAGATAGGAGGGCGCATATGAAGGCACTTATTTTTGATCTGGATGGGGTAATTGTTTTTACAGACAAATTTCATTATCAGGCATGGAAGCAAATGGCTGACGAAATGGGAATCTACTTTGACGAGCAGATTAACAATCGGCTTAGAGGTGTAAGTCGTATGGATAGCCTGGAAATTATTCTCGAACGATATGAGGGAGCCCCTTTATCGCAACAGCAGAAGGAAAATCTGGCAGAAAAGAAAAATGAAATTTATCGGAATCTGCTGCAAACGATGACACCAAGTGATGTTTCCGACGAAGTGAGAGAGACAATGAAGGAACTTCGGATGCGGGGATATAAGCTGGCGCTTGGTTCTTCCAGCAAAAATGCAAAATTTATTTTGGAAAAGGTGGCATTATCGGATGCATTCGATGCAATCTCGGACGGAACGAATATCACCAAATCAAAACCGGATCCGGAGGTATTCTTAAAGGCCGCTGAATATTTGAATCTCCCGGCTGGCGAGTGTCTGGTCGTTGAAGATGCATATGCTGGAATTGATGCTGCGAAAGCAGGAATGATGCTTGCTGCCGGAATTGGAGAGGCAGAAAATTATGATAAAACGGACTACCCGATACATTCTTTTGGGGACTTGTTGAAAATTGCCAAGCCATTGAGATAAGGAGGAAGAGCAAATGAAAAAAATAGGTGCAAAAGTATTTGTCATGATTATGATACTATTCGCAATTGTTTTAGTGAATACGGGTGTTACATATTCTTCCTTACAGGTTATTCAGAGAGAGGGAGCGAGAGTAAGCAATATTTATTTACCGTTGGAGATTGCCACTTCCAATATGGAAAAATCGGTAGAACGTTCTCAAAAATACATTAATATCATCACTGCATATACACCGGATACATTTACCGGTGACTATAAGGCCACCATAACCGGAATTGAAAACGGATTAAAGGCGGACAAGGAAAACGCTGCAGCTGAAAAGGAAAAAATTGTCGCGTTTGTGGAGCAAAGCAATGATACGCAATTGATGCAGGCTTGGGAGGCATACAGTGCGTATTTGGATGAAGTGTGGACGGCGATGGATAAGATTCATGGGTTGGTTCGAGCCGGTGATTATGCCGGAGCCGCAATGGAACTTGGGATGAACTTTACTGCACTTGTCACCAGTGGGGAGGAGATCGAAAATGCATATGTGGATGCACTTTTAAGTGCTTCTTCTGAAGCAAGTGATAAATACAATGCGGCAATTATGCGCACAATGGTATTGAATCTTGTGGGAATAGGCGTATTTATCATCGTCATCGCGATTATCATTTTAATGGTAAATAGAAGAATAAGTAAACCTGCAAGTGTTGCCGGAAAGCAATTATCGGAAATTATAACCTCAATTGAAAATAATGATGGAGATTTGACGAAACGAATTGCCGTACAGTCAAAGGATGAAATCGGAACATTGGCAGGCGGCATCAATAGCTTTCTACATACCCTGCAGGAGCTCATGAGGGAGATAAAGGAGGAATCACATCGTTTGCAGGATTCGGTTACAATCATGAATACAGGTGTGAGTAGCTCTAATGACAATGCAAGCAGTGTCTCTGCTGTTATGGAACAGCTTTCAGCAAGCATGGAAGAAGTCGCTGCGGTTGTAGAACAACTAAACGGAAATACACAATCCGTACTTGAAAGTATCGCAACCGTACGGGAAAAGGCAGATGAGGGGGATACATTATCAGAAAACATTAAAGCCAGGGCAGTAGGCATCAAGGAATTAACGGAAGAAAAGAAAGCCGGAATAGTTGATGTAATGAATGAGAAGCAAACTACATTAATGGATGCAATTGAAGAGAGTAAGAAGGTAGAACAGATTAATCATCTGACAGATGATATTTTGGAAATTGCCAGCCAGACAAATCTACTGGCACTGAATGCATCTATCGAAGCGGCGCGGGCAGGTGAGGCAGGAAAAGGCTTTGCCGTTGTGGCAGATGAAATAAGACAATTAGCAGATAATAGCCGGCAGACGGCCAACGACATACAGAATATCAGTACAAGCGTTGTAGCTGCAGTTGAGCAGTTAATGGAGAATGCAAATGGATTGATTTCCTTTTTACAGGGAACGGTAATCCAGGACTACCAAGGATTTGAAGACGCTGCAGATTTATATTATGAGGATGCAGAAAAGATGGAGACAATTGTGAAGGAATTCCAGAACAATGTGCTATTTTTACAGGGAATCATGGCAGATATGGCAGAGGGAATTTCTAATATTTCGACAGCAATGTGCGAAAGTGCCACCGGCGTGACGGAAGCTGCAGAAAATGTGGGAGATCTTGTAAGCGCAATTTCCGAAATCCGGGATGAAGCGCAAAACAATATGAATATTTCAAAAAAACTGCAGAGCGAAGTTGATAAGTTTAGGAAGATTTGAAAGGGCAAAATTATGCAGGAATATTTTCTGGCAATTGATATTGGAGCATCCAGTGGGCGACATATTTTAGGCTGTTTGAAAAACGGTAGGATAGAATTGGAAGAGGTTCATAGATTTCCAAATCGGATGGAAGAAAAAGACGGACATCTTGTTTGGAACGTGGATGCTCTTTTTGCAGAAATCATTCTTGGAATGAAAAAATGCAAGGAGATTGGAAAAGTACCATGTAGTGTGGGAATTGATACATGGGGCGTGGATTTTGTACTTTTGGATAAAGAGGATAAGCGCATAGGGGATGCAATTGCATATCGGGATTCGCGAACCGTGGGCATGGATAAGCTGGTTTATCAAGCTATATCAGAAGATACTTTGTATATCAGAACCGGAATCCAGAAGCAAATTTTTAATACGATTTATCAATTGATGGCGGTGAAGGAACAAAATCCCAATCAATTGCAGGAAGCAAAAACTATGCTTATGATTCCAGACTACTTCCATTTCCGTTTGACCGGAAAGAAAGTACAGGAATATACCAATGCAACCACAACACAACTTGTAAACCCGGAGAGAAAGAACTGGGATTATGAATTAATTGAAAGATTAGGATATCCAAGTGAAATTTTCGGGGAAATTACAAAGCCGGGAACGTATATCGGAAATCTGGCAAAAGATATTCAAATGAAAGTGGGATATGATTGCAGAGTGGTATTGCCGGCAACCCATGACACGGCATCGGCAGTTATGGCAGTCCCAAGCAATAAAAAAAATACCTTATATATAAGCTCCGGCACCTGGTCATTAATCGGAACAGAAAGGATGGAGGCAGATTGCAGAAGAGGCAGTATGCGTCATAACTTTACCAATGAAGGGGGATACGATTATCGCTTCCGTTATTTGAAAAACATTATGGGGCTTTGGATGATTCAATCCGTGAAAAAGGAACTTGCGCCGGAAATGAACTTTGGAGAAATTTGCAAGCTCGCAGCTTCCTGTAAGATGTCGTCTTTGGTGGACGTAAACGATCAACGCTTTTTGGCACCTGCAAGTATGGTAAAAGAGATTCAACTTGCTTGCAAAGAAACTGGCGAGGAAGTCCCACAAACTATAGAAGAAATTGCTGCTGTGGTCTATAACAGTTTGGCGGTTTGCTATTCGCAGGCGGTGAAAGAAATAGAGACACTGACCGGCAATATATACAATAGCATTCATATTGTTGGAGGCGGAGCAAACGCGAAGTATCTTAATGAGCAAACAGCAAAAAAAGCAGAGCGAACAGTATATGCAGGGCCAACAGAAGCAACGGCAATCGGAAATTTGCTGGCGCAAATGATTGCTGCCGGAAAAATAAAAAATTTACAGGATGCCAGAGATTGTGTATTCGATTCATTTGAAATTCAAGTTTATAAATAAGGAGGAGAACAATGACACAGCGTGAAAGATATGAAGACGCAAAAGATAGATATGCGCAGGTAGGGATTGATACCGAAGCAATCCTTTCACAAATAGGAAAAATTCCGATTTCTTTGCATTGTTGGCAGGGGGATGACGTGATTGGATTCGATAATGACGGAGGATTAACTGGAGGAATACAAACAACCGGAAATTATCCTGGGAAAGCAAGAACTCCCGAGGAATTATTTGCGGATATGGAGAAGGTGCTGTCCCTAATTCCGGGGACCGCCAAAATTAATGTGCATGCCAATTACGCCATCTTTGAAGAGGATGGATTTGTAGACAGAGATAAATTGGAACCCAGACATTTCAGAAAATGGGTGGAGTTGGCGAAAAAGTATAACATGGGATTGGATTTTAACCCTACCTTTTTTTCTCACGAAAATGCCGCAAGTGGTCTGACGTTGTCCTCTCCGGATGAGGAAATACGACAGTTTTGGATTGCACATGGAAAGGCTTGCATCCGTATTTCTCAGTATTTTGCACAGGAGACAGGAATGCCATGCGTTATGAATATTTGGACCGGGGATGGCTTTAAGGACATTCCGGCAGACCGCATGGGACCCCGTATGAGGTATAAGGACTCCATAGAGCAGATCTTGTCAGAGCCATACGACAGGTCTATGGTTAAGCCGTGTATAGAGTCAAAGGTATTCGGAATCGGAGTAGAATCTTACACTGTTGGCTCTGCGGAATTTGCATTAAGCTTTGCAGCAACACATGAAGGTTGTATGCCACTTATGGACAATGGACATTATCACCCTACTGAGGTGGTTTCCGATAAAATCCCTGCTTTGCTCTGCTTTTATCCGGAATTTGCATTACATATTACAAGACCTGTGAGATGGGATTCGGATCATGTGGTGTTGTTTGATGACGAGACAAAAGAAATGGCAAAAGAAATTGTGCGCAACGATGCTTTGGAGCGTGTATATATGGCGTTAGATTATTTTGATGCCGGTATAAATCGTGTATCCGCATGGGCAACGGGATTCCGCTCTTGGGAAAAAGCCCTTTTATATGCAATGTGCACACCAAACAAAATGCTTAAAGAACTTCAGGATACCAATCAGTTTTCCAAGCTTATGGTAATGCAGGAAGCTGCCAAGATGCTACCGCTGGAGGCTGTTTGGGATGAATATCTTGCACGGGAAGGTGTTGTTGGAGATTGGGAATTTTACAACGAGATAGAGGCGTATGAAAAGAACGTTCTGCTAAAACGAAGCTAGAAAGGTAACGGAGGAAAAGAAAATGAGTTTTTTGGATGCAAAATTTGTTCAGGGCTTTATCCGTATGGCCAATGACGGTTGGGAACAGGGCTGGCACGAGAGAAACGGCGGAAATTTGTCTTATCGAGTAAAGCCCAAGGAAGTAGAAGAAGTTAAAGACTGTATGCAGGCAGGTGAATGGGAACCAATTGGTGCGAATGTCCCGGGACTGGCAAAGGAATACTTTTTGGTGACTGGAAGTGGTAAATATTTTCGAAATGTGATCATTAATCCGGAAGATTCTATTTGTATGATTGAATTAGACGATAAAGGAGAAAATTATCGCATTGCCTGGGGCCTTGTAAATGGAGGGAGACCTACGTCGGAATTGCCAAGTCACCTCATGAACCATGAAGTGAAAAAAAATCAAAATGAAAAGTATCGCGTTATTTATCATGCGCATACGACAAACATTATTGCGCTTACATTTGTTTTGCCGCTTAAGGATGAGGTATTTACCAGAGAACTATGGGAAATGGCAACAGAATGTCCGGTGGTTTTCCCGGATGGAATTGGGGTTGTTCCGTGGATGGTTCCGGGGGGAAAAGAAATTGCTGTGGCAACCTCAGAATTGATGAAAAAGTATGACTTGGCAGTATGGGCGCATCATGGGATGTTTGCTGCCGGAGAAGATTTTGATTTAACATTCGGACTTATGCATACCGCGGAAAAATCCGCAGAAATTTTGGTAAAAATGCTTTCCATGCAATCAAATAAGTTACAAACTATCACACCAGATAATTTTAGAGACTTGGCGCGTGATTTTCATGTAACGTTGCCGGAAAGATTTTTATATAAAAAGTAGAAGGAGAAGTGAATTATGGCAAACAGATTTGTATTGAATGAGACATCTTATCATGGAGTAGGAGCAATTCAGGAAATTGCAGCAGAAACAAAAGGACGCGGATTCAAAAAAGCATTTGTGTGTTCGGATCCTGATTTGGTTAAGTTTGGCGTTACAAAGAAGGTTTTAGACGTATTGGAGGGCGCGGAAATCGAATATGAATTGTATTCTAACATTAAGCCCAACCCAACCGTTGAGAATGTTCAGACAGGGGTAACAGCATTTAAGAAGTCTGGTGCAGATTTCCTGATTGCAATTGGTGGAGGCTCCTCTATGGACACTTCAAAGGCAATCGGAATCATCATTGCAAACCCGGAATTTGAGGACGTGGTTAGTTTGGAGGGCGTTGCGCCTACAAAGAATAAGTCGGTTCCGATTTTTGCAGTGCCCACGACGGCCGGAACAGCTGCTGAAGTAACCATCAATTATGTGATTACAGATGCAAGCCATAACCGTAAAATGGTATGTGTAGATCCCAAAGATATTCCGGTAGTTGCATTTGTGGATCCGGAAATGATGTACAGCATGCCAAAGGGGCTGACCGCAGCAACAGGAATGGACGCACTCACGCACGCAATTGAGGGGTACATTACTGCGGGAGCTTGGGAACTTTCCGACATGCTCCATTTGAAGGCAATTGAGATCATCGCAAGATCACTCCGGGCTGCAGTCAACAATGAGCCTAAAGGACGTGAGGATATGGCACTGGGACAATATGTGGCAGGAATGGGATTTTCGAACGTGGGACTTGGAATCGTGCATTCTATGGCCCATCCTCTGGGAGCGTTATATGACACTCCGCATGGAGTTGCAAATGCAATTATTTTGCCAACCGTGATGGAATATAATGCACCGGAAACCGGCGAAAAATATAGAGAAATCGCACGTGCTATGGGTGTAAAGGGCGTAGATGATATGTCACAAGAGGAATATCGTAAGGCAGCAATTGACGCCGTAAAGAAGTTGTCAAGTGATGTGGGAATTCCGGAGAATCTGAAGGAAATTGTGAAGGAGGAGGATATTCCATTTCTTGCGCAATCCGCATATGATGATGCATGCAGACCGGGAAATCCTCGTGAGACAAGTGTCGAAGAAATAACAAAATTATATCAGTCCTTAATTTAGTTTGGACTTTCCCCTCCTATTAAGTGAAGCCATGGAACTTTGTTCCATGGCTTTTTATAAGCTAACGGTAAACAGAATCGACGCTCCATCCTCACTGTAGGCAGTGATTTTTCCCTTGTGGGCAAGGACAATTGCCTGTGCCACGGAAAGCCCAATGCCATGTCCACCTGTCTTGGTGCTGCGGGAGGAATCCGGCCTATAGAATCGCTCAAAGAGGGCATCCTGCCTACCAGGGGTTATAAGATTTGTCGTGTTCCAGAGGGTGATAATCTTGTTTTTCCCATCCTGCTTTAAGGCCAAGTGGATTTTTCCGCCAGGATTGGAATATTTCATGGCGTTATCTAAAAGCAGGGATAACATCTGGCGAAGGGCGGCTTCGTCGCCGCAGGTCGCGACATTGGGGGCAATATTGTAAGAAAATTCCTTTTGCTTCGTCAACGCTAGGGCCACATAGGGAGAAGTAACTTCATCGACCATATCAGAAAGGCTAAAATCAAGCATTGTCAGATGATTTTGTTCCTCCTCCATGCGGGAGAGAAACACTAATTGGTTTGTGAGATCTGTCAGGCGCTTGATTTGATTGCGGATGCTTAGGCTCCATTCGTTTTCACCATTTTCCATTTCCATAACCTCAATATTGGCATCAATAATGGTAAGAGGTGTCTTGATTTCGTGGCTGGCATCCGTAATGAACCGCTTTTGCTTGGAATAGCTTTCCTCCACTGGGCGAAGAATAAGCCTTGAGAAGAAAAGCACCAGCAAAAATACCATGACAAGCCCCAGAAGGCTAATGCCAACGCTGGCAAACAGGAAGGAACGGAAGGTCTCAAGCTCTCTCGTGCAATCAAGAAAAATGTAAAGGCATCCGGCAGATGCTGCGCTGTCTGACTTGGTGCGGATATATTTATAATTCCCCCAGAAACCGCCTTCTTTGTTGTGGTCGTAAAGCTCCTTGGCGCAGACCTTGGCCTCATCTTGGGATATAGCAGCAATTTTGTCTGTATTTATCGTTGTAACATCTCCGTCGATATCAATGGCGACGGAAAAATAACGCGTGTCAAAGGCGGTCTCCGGCGATATGCTGCCGTAACCCTTGCCGCCCGGGCGCTTCTGGGGCCCGGGTGAATACATTTCTTTTGGAAAGCTTCCCATATTATCAGCCAGCATGGAAAGCTTTTCATCTGCGGTTCGATTGATGTTGACATAGTTGATGATATTGATGCTCCCCAGAATCAACAGGAGCACTAGGGTGATAGAAATCATTGCAATGGCAACAAAGCGAATTCTCAATTTCTTAATCATGATTTTTCTCCAATGAATAACCCAATCCCCGGGTCGCTTTGATGGAAATATCAGCCCCCAGAGCCACTAATTTTTTCCGTAAAAATGAGATATATACCCAGACTACGTTCTGATCCGTTTCGCTGTCATATCCCCATATTTTGTCCATGAACTGTTCCGCGGAGATGACCTGATAGGGATGAATCATCAGCATTTCCAGCATTTGATACTCCTTGTTGGCAAGACGGAAGGCCTCACTTGAGGTGGAGACCGTGTAGGTGCTTCGATTCAGGGACACATTGCCCAGTGTCAGCACTGTGCCCGTAGAGGATTCCTGCCGCCTGGTCATGGCGCGGATGCGCGCCAGTAGTTCCTTCATGGAAAATGGCTTGGTGAGATAGTCATCGGCACCGTTGTCCAGCCCCAGCACCCGGTCATCCACCTCGGCCTTTGCGGTTAGCATAAGAATCGGGACATGGTTTCCGGCGGCCCGCACGTTTTTCAAAACCGTGATGCCGTCCATCCGAGGCATCATGATATCCAAGATTGCCCCGTCATAATTTCCGGCCATGAGATAGTCCAAGGCATCCCTGCCATTGTCCACGGCGTCAACGGAGTAATTGTTGCGGGTGAGTATGGTCAACAGCGCGTGAGATAATTCCTGTTCATCTTCTGCCAGCAGTAAACGCATAGAAACGCTCCTTTTGATCCTTGTGATTGCTTACCTGTTTTCAGGATAGCAATCAGACCTTAAACCAACCTTAAAAACTTCATTTCCACATAAATGTAGCATTTTTGGAATAAACTTGCAATTTCATAGGAACGTGTTAAAATATATCAATAGAAATGATTAAATTTAATCATTCCATGATGAAAGGATATGTGCTAATATCGTTGGCATATATAGAAGAATACGAGAGGAATTGTGTATGAAAGGCTTTGAGAAATACGAGCGCGCATATTTTATGCCGCCGGAATGTACTTATGATTGGGTGAAGAAGGACTATGTGGACAAGGCGCCATACTGGGTGTCCGTGGATTTGAGAGACGGAAACCAGGCCTTGATTGAGCCCATGAGCTTGGAGGAGAAACTGGAATTTTTCCAGATGTTGGTGGATATCGGATTTAAGAAGATTGAGGTGGGATTTCCGGCAGCATCGGAGACAGAATATAATTTTACCCGGGCGTTGATTGAGCGGAATATGATTCCGGATGATGTGACCATTCATGTGCTGACCCAGGCGAGAGAGCATATTATTCGCAGAACCTTTGAGGCTCTGCAGGGAGCACCGCGAGCTGTTGTACATCTGTACAATTCCACTTCCGTTGCCCAGAGGGAGCAGGTGTTCCGCAAGAGCAAAGAGGAAGTGAAACAGATTGCAATCGACGGAGCCAAACTGTTGAAGGATCTTGCGGCGGAGACCGAGGGTAACTTCACATTCCAGTACAGCCCGGAGAGTTTCCCGGGAACCGAGGTGGATTATGCGGTGGAGGTGTGCAATGCGGTTCTTGACGTATGGCAGCCCACGGCGGAACATCAGGTAATTATCAATATCCCCACCACGGTGGAAAATGCCATGCCCCATGTTTTTGCCACCCAGGTGGAATACATCAACAAGCATTTGAAATATCGAGAGGGCGTGATTCTCTGCCTGCACCCGCACAACGACAGGGGCTGCGGTGTCAGCGACGCGGAGCTGGGCCTTTTGGCGGGAGCGGACCAGATAGAGGGAACCCTGTTTGGAAACGGTGAGAGAACCGGAAATGTGGACATCGTCACCCTGGCAATGAATATGTTCTCCCACGGGGTGGATCCCCAACTTGATTTTTCCAATATGCCGAAGATTCGGGAGACCTATGAGCGCCTGACCAGAATGCATGTGCATGAGCGCTCTCCGTATGCAGGAGATTTGGTGTTCTCTGCATTTTCCGGATCCCACCAGGATGCCATTGCAAAAGGAATGGCATGGCGGGAGGAGAAAAAATCCGATATGTGGACCGTGCCCTATCTTCCCATTGATCCCAAGGATGTGGGCAGAACCTACGAGGCGGATGTCATCCGAATCAACAGTCAGTCCGGCAAGGGCGGTGTGGCATATATCCTCAAGCAGAATTTCGGCGTTGTAGTGCCGGATAAGATGCGGGAGCAGGTGGGCTATATGATCAAGCAGGTGTCCGACGAGGAGCACAAGGAGTTGTCTCCTCAGTGGATTTATGAGATTTTCGAGGACAATTATGTGAATCATAATCCATACTTCCAGATTCCGGAATGTCACTTCAAGCAGGTGGAGGGAATCTTTGCGGAGGTGACCATTGCCCAGGGAGAGCAGGAGCGCGTGGTAAATTCCAACGGTAACGGACGTCTGGATGCGGTGAGCAACGCCATCAAGCAGTACTTCGATGTGAGCTACGAACTGTCTGTATACGAGGAGCATGCCCTGTCCCACGGCTCATCCTCCAAGGCTATGGCATATGTGGGATTGACCTATCAGGACAAGATGTATTGGGGCGTGGGAATGAACGAGGATATCATTCTGGCATCCGTCCATGCGCTGGTGGTCGCAGTCAACAGATTGTTGGATGTGCGCAAGAGCGAGACAGTTCAGGATGAAAAACTGATTGCCATGCAGAATTACATTCAGGCGAATTATCAGACGGTTACCTTGGCTGACATGGCGAGAGAATTCCATCTGTCAGAGCCGTATATCTCCAAATATATCAAAGAGAAATCCGGCAAGAACTTCGGGGAATTGGTGGAGAATGCTAAGATGAAAAAGGCGAGAACATTGCTTCGCAACAGCAACATGACCGTGGAGAGTATCGCCTATGTGGCGGGGTATCAGAATGTGGAGCACTTTACCCGCCAATTTAAGAAGAAATATGAGATGACTCCTACGGAATATCGGAATCAACAGAAATAATGAACATTTTGCTATGTTTAGGGGCTACCTACTTTCAACCAGTAGGTAGCCCCTTTTGTTTGAGCCTCTTCTTTGGATAAGGTGTAAAGGTATTTAGTAATTATTGTTGACACGCCCGGTGATAATCCATGGTGCCGGCTGTTGTTTGAATGCATGGTTGGTGCCCAGCCGGGATACGGAAACCTGAATGGTGTCAACGGAGGTCATGCCCAGGTCTTCCAGCATCTTTTGCGCATTTGCGGCCACCAGAAAATCCAAGGTGTAGATAACCACATTGAGGTTGGGGTTCAGCTTCTTAAGGCACTGCAGCTCTTGATCCATGCTGGCGGAAGCAACCAGAAATACGGTGTCCGGAACGGCACATTCCCTCATAGTCTCTTCGCTCACGTGATCAATGATAGTGACATTCTGCAGTCCGAAATGGGACACATTGTCCTCCATGGACGCCCGGTCGGATGCACTGTACTCCACGGCAATTACGGAGCCCTCCGCCGCGATGAGAGCCGTCTCTATGGCGATGCTCTCACCGCCGATGACGCAGACATTATCCTGGGAATCTACCAACATCTTATTGAGCAGGATGGCGCGGATTTCACTCCCCACATAGTGGATGGAACTCTTTTGGAACATATCATTATCCAATCCGATTTTGGCAGTGTTGCGGGCGTTGGGGTTTAGTATCAGCATCCCTGCGGAAGCATTGATTCCCCGGTTGATCATTTCCTTGACAAAATTGTGAAGGATGGGGCCATCCGGGTCGGACCCTTCGTTGTACCATACTTCGCATTCCCCCAGACCTGCATTCCAGAGACGGTAGAAGATGTCATCCACACCGGCGTTTGTAAATACCATGGTAGTCTTGTGGGCTTCCACGGTGGGGATGATATTCTTATTCTTTTTGGTGATGTCGATGATTTTTACATGCTCCAGATCCAAGGTGGTGTTTTTCGCATAGTACTGGAGCCAGGATAGAATGACCTCATTGGTAAAAAGTTGTTTATCCATATCAAATACCCTCTCTTATAGATTCTTGAAGATTGCGGTTTCCTGCTGGAGATCGCCGGCGATGCGCTGATTTTCATCCATGCGCTGACTGATGTTGTCCATGTCAAACACAAGAGCCTGCGTGCTTTCCGCAGCTCCGGAAACTCCTTCCACACCGTCTGCAATCGCCGATGTGATGGCGTCGATGGCTGCTACAATCTCACTGACAGCGTCTTTCAGAATATCTGTCTTGTGGGAGAATTCATCCATGGTCTGCTCAATGTAGGTGGCATTTTCCTTATATTGATTACCCTCCTTAACGAAACCTTCAAATTCCGGGAGGATGGATTCCTGCATGAATGTGACTAACCCGCTTGCCTGAACGGAGAGGTTGCGAACCGCAGAAGTGACAATCTGGTTAATCTGTTGGATGTTGTTGGCGGCATCCCGGCTGGAGTCTGCCAGCTGGCTGATTTCACTGGCAACCACCGCAAATCCCCGGCCGGCCTCCCCGGCGCGAGCCGCTTCGATGGAAGCGTTGAGTGCGAGCAGGTTTGTCTGGCTGGAGATGCTCAAGATGTCGTTGGTGAGGGAATTCACCTGATCCACGCTCTTGGCATCCTCGATAGCCTGATTGAGTACCGCGAGAATCTCGTTGACCTTGGCACCGGTTTCCTCCATGTTGGAGCGAGCAGCGCTCTCCATGTGATCCGCATGCTGTTTCATATTTTTGGAGTAAGCATTCAGCTCGTTGGAACTCTCTGCAATTCGGCTTACCTCCTCGTTTACGGAAGCTGCATTTTCATTGATGGCGTTGGCACTGTTGGACACTTCCTGCATGGTGGCGGACAGCTCCTCGGTAACCGCAGATAAGTCTGTTGCACTCTCGTTGGAAGTGCGGACACTTCCCAGCACTTCGCTGACCACCTGCTCCATCTTGCCGGAATTGTCCACAATCATGGTAAAGATGTGTTGCAGTTTTTCCATGAAGGTATTGATTCCTTTTCCAAGTGCGGCAATCTCATCGTTGGATGTGATGGTGATTCGCTTGGTGAGATCTCCCTGTCCGTTGTCGATGTCGCGGATGATATTGTTGATCTCCTTTTCAGCCCGGAGAATCGGATGTACCACAAATCGCATAACGATGAACACTGCGGTGAGCATGGATACAACACTGATAATGATGGTCACCACGCTGCTCATCAGGGAAGCGGCATATACGGAAGCCAGGGAACCACGGGCTTGTGCGGATTGCTCCTGAATCTCCAGACTCAGGGCTTCAATGTTGTCCTCCATTGCCTTCGCATAGGTGGAGACATCTCCGTTTGCAATTGCGTAAGCTTCCGCGGTTTTTTGATTGGCACTGAACGCCATCAACTGCTTGATGGAAGCTTTGAAGGCTTTATAGTTGGACTGCAGAGCCACATAATTTTCATCCTCCGGGGAGATGAATGCGGAACAAGTTTGTATTTTTTGCTCTATTTCCGCCTCAGAGGATTTGATGGTAGAGACAAGACCTACCATGGTGTTGAAATCAGTTGCGATAATGTGTGAGAGGGCAGTGGTATGAATGCTCTGGGTCTGATTCTCCAGCGACGCCAGCTCCTCAATAGCCGTCATGTACTCGTCTGCAATGACGGCTGCGTTTTTGTTTACTTTACGGATATTGTTGACTCCCAAAAGGCTTGTGAAGACCGATACCATTCCAAGAATCACTACAGGAATCAAAATCATCAAACGGATACTGCGCTTGGGTTGAGCATTTCCTTTTGCAGGAGCTTTTTTCTTTGTCGTAGAACTCATGATTTTCCTCCTTTACATTAGGTGTTGGACGCGGTGATTTTTTCCACCAGGCTGTCCATAATATCCTGCAATTCCTGACCACCGGTGGAACCGGAGGACATGGTCGCTCCAAAATCGGCAACCGGGCTCCAATAGGCGGCACCAATACGCTGAAGACTCGCATAGGAGGATTGGGAAATCAATGCCTGGATTGCGGGGGATTCGGCGACAGCGCCGGATGCAGCAGCGTTTTTGTTGGCCGGACCCTGAGCTCTCTGCTCAAATCGCAATGTCTGGTTGGCTTCGTTGGACATAAAGTCGGCGAACAGGGAAGCCCACTCTGCATATGGAGAGTAAGCATTTGCTCCCACCATTTTGTATCCTGCGTAGGAGGACATCTGAACCTGCTGGCCTGCGCAGGTGTATGTCGGAAGCTTCACGGCACCGTAATTGTCGCCCCACGCTTCCTCAATAGCGGTGGCGTTCCATACACCGCTGATGCCGGCGATAACACTTCCGTTTTTGGCTCCCTCCACAAGAGCACTGTCGTTTCCGTTTAAGAATCCCGGGTTGTTGGCAATTGCGAGCATTGCCTCCGCAACATCGGTACCCTTGATGTTTCCGGAGGTGGAGTTCCAATCACAGTGGTTGGAGATTCCATCCTCGTTGAGGCCGACAGATAGTCCTGTGTTGCCGAAGAAGGAATACAGATACCAGCCGGAACTCCAATCCATGGTGATCTTTTTCCCGTTTGCAGAGGCCACGGCAAGCATGCCGTCCAGGGTCTGCAAATCGGCATCCGTAAAATATTCTTTGTTGTAGAACATGAAGTATCCGTTATCGGCGGTCAGCGGATAAGCGTATAATTTGTCGTTGATGCTGGCAGCCGCCACGGAGCCTTCGGAATTGCGGGAGATGATGTCGTCTGCGTTCGCAACAGGCTCCAACACACCGGAAGCAGCCAGTGCAGATAACTGGTCATCCGCGAAAGTAAATACATCCGGAGCATTGTTGATATCTGCAAGCAACTGATCCTTGCAATCGGATTCCGACATCGCCTCGATGGTGATATCGAATTGTGTGTCCGGATACTGGGCCTGAAATTGGGAAGAAATCTGCGCCAACAATGCGGCATCCTCCTCCGCACCCCAGACGCGCAGGGAAACTGTTCCGCCCATGTCTGTTGGCTGTGCGCCTTGCTGTGTGGAATCCGGGGAACCGGATGCACCGCAACCACTGATGAACAAGGCAAAAGCAGCCAACAGGCAACTCAACTTTTTGGAAAACCTATTCATACGTATACACCTCTTTTTATGTTATGTTTGTACTACGAAAATAGTACTATGGTCATCTAAATAATCATACAACATTTTGAGGGGGTATACAAGTATTTCATTGCCAGAAAACGCTTTCATGATATAATGAGCGCAAGCGAGTCAACATGCGTGCATGATTGACGAGCGGCGAATGTTGATTCAGGATATGGAGAGAGTATGTCAATCACTGTTTTTACCATGACACACAAAAAGTTTGAGGTGCCCCCGGACCCGTTGTATTGCCCCCTGCAGGTGGGGAGTGCGGTGAGTGAAGATCTGGGATATCTGCGGGATGATACGGGGGAGAATATCTCGGACCGGAATTGTTATTACAGCGAGTTGACCGGGCTGTACTGGATTTGGAAAAATGTGAAGAATTTGGATTATGTGGGAACCTGTCATTATCGGAGATATCTGATCAATGACCGGGGATATATCTTCTCCCGAAGGGAGTATGAGGAATTGCTGAAACAGTATGATCTCATCACCACACGGAAGGTTCTTCTCAACAATTCCTACCACTATGGCTTCGCGGCGAACCACAATATTGTGGCGCTGGATGTCACGGGCGAAGTGATCCGGGAAATATATCCGGAATATTACGACACTTTTATTCAACTGGTGAACGGGCCACAGACTTACTTCGGCAATATTTTTGTCACGTCAAAGAAACATTTTGACGCCTACTGCGAGTGGCTGTTTACCATCTTTGCGGAGGTGCAAAAGCGCATCGACATGGAGACGGATCACGACGCATATCACAGGCGGGTGTTTGGATTTATCTCCGAGTTTATGCTGTATGTCTGGGTGAGCGTGCAGGGGCTGTCGGTGTATGAGTGTAAGGTGGGAATGCTGGGCGAGAAGGCGGAGACAAGGGAAATCAAAGAGCAGCTTTTCCGATATCTGAAAAATCATCAGATAGCAGAGGCCAAGGAGTATTTTATGGCACAGCACAAAATGCGTCCGGACATCTTGATGGAGGCGTCGGATATTACCGGGGAACTGCACCTTGCCATGCAGATGATTGCAACCGCGGATGCGGAAGAAAAACGCGGGGAAGAATGTATCTTGAGTCGGGAAGATGATTTCGCCCGGCTGGTGGAGATTTTTGCCGCATTAAACCGGGCGGTGACCAATTTCTCCATGGGGCAGGAAACCGCCATTGACCGAGATGTCGTGGGTGGGAACCTCATCTCCTCCACCGCCATTGAGATCGCGGTAACCATTTTGCCCAACTGCAAGATGGGCAAGACAGAACTTTTGACGAGAATTATGGAAGGACGGGAAACATGAAGATGGAAAAACCTTCGTTGGGAAAAAATGTATGGATTGCGGAGGGCGCTGCGGTAAAAGGAAATGTTATCCTTGGAGAAAATGTGAATATTTGGTACAATGCTGTAATTAGGGCAGAGATCAATCAGATTGTCATCGGGAAAAATTCCAACATCCAGGACAACGCCGTATTGCATGTGGAGATGGAGCAGGATGTGATTGTGGGTGAGAATGTGACCATCGGCCACGGCGCCATTGTGCACGGGTGCAGAGTGGGGGACAACACCCTCATCGGGATGGGAGCTATCATCCTAAACCGGGCAGTCATCGGGAAAAACTGTATCATCGGAGCCGGGGCACTTGTTACCGAGGACAAGGTGATTCCGGACAATTCGGTGGTGATCGGAAGCCCGGCCAAAATTGTGAGAAACGTAACGGAAGAGGAAATCGCACATAATCTGGAGAACGCCGGACACTATGTGGAGGCGGCTGCAGTCTATCGTGCGGCGAAAGAATAGGAGGATAAGATGGTTAATCCCGGAGCAATTATGAAGTTGATGAGTGCGAAAAATCAGTTTGTAAATACGCACCCAAAATTCGCGTCCTTTTTTAAGACTGTGGTACAGCAGGGAATCCAGGAGGGAAGCGTAATCGAAATTACCGTGACAGGGCCGGACGGCACACCTGTGACAGGGAATATGAGAGTGCAGGCATCGGATCTGCAATTGTTTGAAGAACTGAAAAATCTGGCGGGCAACCAGTAGAAGAGGAAAATTATGTATCAGGAAGTTGCACAATTGTTGATGTATGGGGATTTGGACGAAGATGAAATTCTGTATCGGTTGGCGGAACTGTTCGGAGAATACGAGAGCGGAGAATACAACCGGACGGACTTGGTGCGCAGAATCAATGTTCAGGTGAAGCGCCTTCTGAAGGTGGCCACGGATTTTGGGTTTGATTGTAATTTGTGGCACAACTATCTCACATTTTTTATCATGATGAGCGAGAACCCTTTCAGCATGACCTGCGAGAAGGTGGGCGCCAGCGATGGGACCGTCAATGAGCTGGTGCGCAATGATTTTTGCATCATCAAAAAACTGTTTGACTATGATTTTTCGCCGATAGAACGGGATCTTGGGATTGATTGCTTCTCCAAACTGTCCGACTATCATGCCATACAGAAGAAAGAGTTGATGTACAACAAAAATGTGAGTGAAAAGGTGCAGGCTCTCAGCAGGAAATTGGAGGAGGCAAAAGATGCGGATGAGTTCTTTGTGGCGGTCACCGACTTTTACCGGGACTACGGTGTGGGCATGTTCGGACTCAACAAGGCCTTCCGCATCGAGGAGAACCCTCAGGGCGGAATTGTCTTCCGGCCCATCAACAATATGGATGCGGTTACGCTGGATGATCTGATCGGATATGAGATTCAAAAGCGGAAGCTGGTAGATAACACGGAGGCCTTTGTGCAGGGGCGTCGGGCCAACAATGTACTACTGTTTGGCGACAGCGGAACCGGAAAGTCCACCAGCATCAAAGCCATCGTCAACCAATACTATGACCGCGGGCTCCGCATGATTGAGATATACAAGCACCAGTTCAAATACCTGTCAGCAATCATCTCCGAGATCAAAAACCGCAATTATCGCTTTATCATCTATATGGATGATCTGTCCTTCGAGGAGCATGAGATCGAGTACAAGTTCCTGAAGGCGGTGATCGAGGGTGGCGTGGAGACAAGGCCGGACAACATCCTGATCTATGCCACATCCAACCGGCGTCACCTGATTAAGGAAACTTGGAACGACCGCAATGATCAGGACAATCAGGGGGACAAGCATCATTCGGATACGGTGGAGGAAAAATTGTCCCTGGTGAACCGCTTTGGTGTCACCATCAGCTACTCAAAGCCCAGCCAGCGGGAATACTTTGACATTGTAATCAATCTGGCGAGACGGGAGGGAATCACCCTGTCGGATGAGGAACTCTGCGCCAAGGCCAACGCGTGGGAACTGGCCCACGGAGGTATCTCCGGACGGACTGCGCAGCAGTTTGTGAATTATATTCTGGGCAGCAGTAGCCCCAAAAAAGAAGAGGAATAGAGATGTTATATCAAATTTGTAACGGAGCCGTTGCTTTCGCGGACGACGTGATTCTCCACGACGTGAATTTTGAAATTCGGGGAACGGAAAAAATCGCTGTTGTGGGGCGGAACGGTTGCGGCAAGACCACCCTCCTGAAGTTGATTAACGGTGAGGTGGATTTGGAAAAGAGGGACAGCGATGAAGATATCTTTATCGCCAAGGCGGGAAACCCGGAAATCGGCTACTTAAAGCAGATTGCATTTGAGAATCCGGACGTAACGTTGGAGCAGGAAATCCGAAAAGTATTTGAGCCCATGATTCGAAGGAAAGCGGAGCTGGAGACTGCCGCCGCCGAGCTGGAGCACGACCACTCCGAGGAGAAGGTGGCACGCTACACCGCTATGGAGGAATCCTTCCGGGAAGATGGGGGATACTATTTTGAAAAAGAATACGATGTGCTGATCCGCAAATTCGGATTCTCGGAGGAGGAGAGGAAGAAGCCTCTCTCTGACTTTTCCGGCGGACAGCAGACGAAAATTGCGTTCATCAAGCTGTTGTTGTCCAAGCCGGACATCCTGCTGTTGGATGAGCCCACCAACCATCTGGATGTAACCACCATCGAGTGGCTGGAAGGATACCTGAAGAATTATCCCAAAGCGGTTGTGGTGGTATCCCATGACCGAATGTTTTTGGACAATGTGGTGGACGTGGTGTATGAAATCGAATACGGAACCACCACAAGATATCCGGGAAACTATACATACTTCATGCAGCGCAAAAAGGAAAATTACGAGAAGCTGATGAAGGACTATACCCTTCAGCAGAAGGAGATTGCCCGGCTGCAGCGCATGGTGGATCGCTTCAAGAATAAGCCTACGAAGGTTTCCATGGCCCACTCCAAGGAAAAAGCCATCGAACACATGGTGAAAATTGAGGCACCGGACCGGTTTGACACCAAAACCTTCCATGCAAATTTTCAACCGGAAAAAGAGACCGGGAACGATGTGCTGTTTGTGAAGGACCTGGCCATCGGCTACGACCGCGTGCTGTCCACGGTGAATCTGGACCTGAAAAAAGGGGAAAAGCTGGGAATACTGGGCGGAAACGGCCTGGGGAAGTCCACCCTTCTCAAAACCCTGGTGGATCAGATTCCGGCGCTGGGGGGCGAGTACCATTACGGCGTCAACGTGCAGATTGGATATTTTGACCAGCAGATGGCCATGTACCAGAGCGACAAGACCGTGCTGCAGGACTATTGGGATGAGTTCCCGAATCTGACCGAGACGGAGGTGCGGAGCGCGCTGGGGGCATTTATGTTTTCCGGGGATGATGTGTTCAAGAACATCCAAATGCTGTCCGGGGGCGAGAAGGTAAGGCTGGCCCTCTGTAAGATTCTGAAGAGGAGGCCCAATGTCCTGATTCTGGATGAGCCCACCAACCATATGGATATCGTGGGGAAGGAGACCCTGGAATCCATGCTGGCGGATTATAAGGGCACTTTGATTTTTGTATCCCATGACCGTTACTTCGTGAAAAAGGTGGCGGATCGCTTGCTGGTTTTCGAGGATGGAACCACACACCTGTACCAGTTCGGATACGAGGAATACCAGGAGAAGCTGGACAGAGAAGCCGCGGAGGGAGCGGACTACGGTAGGAATGCGGTGTTCGGCGGAGCAATCAGCCAAAACGGTGCGGTGGAATCCGGGGCACAGCCTCAGACATCCGGAAAAAAGCCATACTACAATCCGGGGAAGGAACGTTCCAAACTGGAGAAAAAGGTTCGCCGTGCGGAGGAGGAGCTGATGGCGAAGGAGGAGGAGATGGAGCAGCTGAAAAAGGAACTGCTTCGCCCGGAATACCAGTCAAGCTACTCCAAACTGACGGAAATTCAACAGCAGATTGACGCGCTGGATGAGGAGATTCTGGCCGCCATGGAGCAGTGGGAGGAACTCTCCTCACAGCTGGAGGAAATGAATTAAAATTGTGCAAATTTGACAATAAATTCAGAAAATTTATAAAGAAAACATAAAATTGCACAAAAACCGATTGCCTTTTGGCTTTGTTATGGTATAATAAATCCATGATATATCTGTATCAAATAAAGCGCAAAGGGGTTGGGCATCATGAGAATTAAAATTACAGGTAGAAACATCGAACTCACACCGGGAATCAAGGCCGCGGTAGAGGACAAGCTCTCCAAATTGGAGAAGTACTTCACACCGGATACAGATGTGTTTGTAACACTGAGTGTGGAGAAGGAACGTCAGAAAATTGAGGTAACCATCCCGATTAAGGGCCATATTATCCGGTCAGAGCAGGTGAGCAATGACATGTATGTGTCCATCGATTTGGTGGAGGAAGTGATTGAGCGCCAGTTAAAGAAATACCGGACCAAGCTGGTCACCAAGAAACAGGAGGGCGCAGGCAACTTCCAACCGGAGTTTTTGGATTCCGATGTTGATGAAGATGAGGAGGATACCGTCAAGATTGTTCGTACCAAGAGATTTGGAGTGAAGCCCATGTATCCGGAGGATGCCTGTGTGCAGATGGAGCTTTTGGGACACGACTTCTTTGTATTCCGCAATGCGGAGACCGATGAGGTGAATGTGGTGTACAAGAGAAAGGGTAACACCTTTGGATTGATTGAGCCAGACTGCTAAAAATCGGGGTTCATTTTTAAGCATATTGCCAATTTTAAGTCAAGTCGCCAAGTGCGACTTGACTTTTTTTGCGGAAAGAGAGTAATTTGAATAGGAGTGAACGAGAGCGTATTGGCGTTGGGGTTTTCCTCCCGGAGGAGGAGATCATGGGGTTAATAGAAGATGATTTGTTTTCTCCCGCGGAGGCGGGAGGTAACCCGGAGTGGGAAGTCTTGAATTTTCTGAAGGGAAAGACAGAACCGACGGAATACCGTAGGGTGAAATTGCTGATTCAGATATCCCTGATGGTAGATCTTGGGGATTTGAACAAACTGGAACAATGTATTTTTGAATATGGCAGTCTGTTGCAGGACAGAGATTATCTGGGGCGCACATTGTTTGTGCGGATGACAGATGTATTAAGGTGCTTAAAAGAGGGGAAACAATAATTTTGAACACAGGCAAATAATGTATTGGCTGATTATGTAACTTATCAATGGTATACGATGCGGAGGAGAACCTCAGGATGAGTCGGGAAAATTTCCCGGCTCATTTTTGTGGAGATTATTCGTGCGGGGTTGGTCGCCGGTGGAGAAAAATATTGTTTTGTAATGAGAAAGAGTTTATTATAATATCTATGTTTATAGTAGTTTATATCAAGAAAAGAGGATAAAGGGATGAATATCGTAGTACTGGCAGGAGGCTTAAGCACGGAGAGAGATGTCTCCTTCAAGACGGGGAGCATGGTGTCAAAGGCCCTAAAGGAAAACGGACATAAGGTGATACTCCTGGATGTGTTCATGGGATACCACGATGAGGAGGAAGATATCACCGGAATTTTTGACCGCGCAGATGAGATCAGCATAAAGGTGGATAGTATTCCGGAGGTCGCGCCGGATTTGGAAAAAGTAAAGGCATCCCGGAAGGATCAGTCCGATTGTTTCTTCGGGCCCAATGTCATCGGTATGTGCCGGATGGCGGACATTGTGTTTATGGCATTGCACGGGGAGAACGGGGAAAACGGAAAAATTCAGGCAGCCTTCGATCTGCTGGGCGTGCGCTATACGGGAAGTGATTACTTAAGCAGCGCCATCGCCATGAACAAGGGAATGGCAAAGCAATTTTTCCTCGCCAACGGGATTCCGACTCCCCGGGGAATTTCCATGAAAAAGGAGGCTCGCAATGACGATGTGTCCACACTGGGACTTTGCTTCCCATGTATCGTGAAGCCCTGTTGCGGAGGCTCCAGTATCGGTGTGACCATCGCCCACGACAAGGCAGAGTTCACGGAAGCTCTGGATGAGGCCTTTCGCTGGGAGGACGAACTGATTATCGAAGAATTCGTGGAGGGAAGAGAGTTTTCCGTGGGCGTCATGGATGGAAAAGCCCTTCCGGTTATTGAGATTGCTCCGATTCAGGGATTTTATGATTACAAGAACAAATACAAGGCGGGAAGCGCTGTGGAAACCTGCCCGGCAAATCTCCCGGAGGAGACCACGAAGCAGATGCAGCATTACGCGGAGGGAGTGGCGAGGGTAATCGGATTGGATACCTACTCCCGGACGGATTTCCTTATGAACGGGGACGGGGAACTCTTTTGCCTGGAAGCAAACACCCTTCCGGGAATGACCCCCACCAGCTTGCTCCCCCAGGAGGCCAAGGCGGTTGGAATGGATTTCAACCGGCTCTGTGAGAAAATTATAGAAATTTCTTTGAAAAAATATCGAGGATAGGAACTATGATCGTGGAGAAGATGAAAGGTTTAACGCTGGAAAAAATTGCACAGTCATGCGGCGGAACTTACATCGGAGATGAGACGCTGTTGGGGGAGGAAATATCCGGGGCTGTCATCGACAGCCGGCAGGTGGAAGAAGGCTTTCTGTTCATCCCCATCAAGGGTGAGAAAGTGGACGGCCATGATTTTATCGGGGCAGTGTTTGAGAAGGGTGCCCTTGCGGTTCTGTCGGAAAAGCCGCTGGACAATCCACCGGGACCTTACATCCTCGTGGAATCCTCCACGGAAGCCATGAAGGAGATTGCCGCATACTATCGGCGGACACTTGACATCAAAGTGGTGGGAATCAGCGGCAGCGTGGGCAAGACAAGCACCAAGGAGATGATTGCCTCCGTGTTGGAACAAAAATACAGTGTGTTGAAGACCGCGGGTAATTTCAATAACGAAATAGGACTTCCCCTGACCATTTTCCGGATTCGGCCCTCCCATCAGGTTGCAGTTTTGGAGATGGGAATCTCCGATTTTGGGGAGATGGACCGGCTGTCCGCCATGGCGTACCCGGATGTGGAAGTCATTACCAATATCGGACAATGTCACCTGGAAAACCTGGGAACCAGGGATGGCGTGCTGGCGGCAAAGACTGAGATGTTCGCCCACATGAAAGAGGGCGGTGTGGCGGTCCTAAACGGGGACGACGACAAGCTCATCACCGTGGGATTGGTGAACGACAAAGCTCCCCTGTTCTACGGAATGGAGCAGGAATGTGAGGTGGAGGGAATCCAAAAGAGCGTCTACGCCACAGATGTGGAGGATTTGGGTTTCGATGGGATGAAGGCCAAGATTCACACGCCGGCGGGATGCTTTGAAGCGGACATCTCCATCCCCGGGGAACACAATGTATATAACGCTCTGGCCGCCACGACGGTGGGGCTGGAATTGGGTCTGTCCACAGAGGAAATCGGAGCGGGAATTGCAACTGCAAAGACCATTGCCGGGCGCACCAATTTTATCAAGGCCAACGGGATGACGGTAATCGACGACTGTTACAATGCAAATCCCATGTCCATGAAGACCTCCATCGCCACCCTGTCCCATGCCAAGGGGCGGAGCATCGCTGTGCTCGGTGACATGGGGGAATTGGGAGAAGGCGAGAGAGCGCTTCACCGGGAGGTGGGTACGGCAGTGGGGGAATACAAGATTCATACCCTCTACTGTGCGGGAGAACTGGCCCGGGAGTATGCCGAGGGAGCGAGAAGCGAGAACCCGTCCTGCAGGGTGTTTTATTTCGAGGATGTTCCGGAGATGACAAAATCCCTGTTGAACTATGTGGAGCCGGGGGACAGCATCCTTGTGAAGGCATCCCATTTTATGAATTTTTCAGCAGTGGTACAGGCATTGACGGAAGAGGCAAAATAGATTAAACTCCAAGCAGTGAATAAAATGAAAAATGAAAGAGGTAAGGAAATGGCAAATCCAATCGTTACAATTACAATGGCAAGCGGGGACGTGATGAAGGCGGAATTATATCCGGAAATCGCTCCCAACACAGTCAACAATTTTATCAGCTTAATCAACAAAAAATACTACGACGGAATCATTTTCCACAGAGTCATCAAAGGATTCATGATTCAGGGAGGCGACCCGGAGGGAACAGGTGCCGGCGGCCCGGGATACTCCATCAAGGGCGAGTTCTCACAGAACGGATTCAAGAATGACTTGAAGCATGAGCCGGGCGTATTGTCCATGGCTCGCACCATGTTCCCGGACTCTGCGGGAAGCCAGTTCTTCATCATGCACAAGAACTCTCCCCATCTGGATGGGGCATATGCCGCATTCGGCAAGGTAATCGAAGGCCTTGATGTGGTTGACAAGATTGCAGAAACCGCAACCGACTGGAACGACCGTCCGCTGGAGGACCAGGTAATGGCATCCGTAACCGTGGATACCTTTGGCGTGGACTATCCGGAACCGGAAACTGTATAACAACGAGGGCTATCGCTGTGCGATGGCCCTTTTTCACTGAGGGGACGTATCTTTTTCGCTGAGGGGACGTATCTTTTTCGCTGAGGGGACGTATCTTTTTCGCGAGGGGACGTATCTTTTTCGCTGAGGGGACGTATCTTTTTCACAAAAAGGACACATTTTCCCGACAAAACGCACATCATATAAGGGGATATATCATAATTGAATTGGACAACATTAATTTGCCGGGAGCCGGTGTGGGAAAAAGAACCCTCCCTGGCGAGTTGGGCAAGCTCATGTGAAAAAATACATACCCTGGTTCTGCCGGAGAAAACCCCAGTGGAGGAGGCTCTGAATGCAGCCCAAATCCTGCCGGAGGAGGTGCTCCTTGTGACGGAGTCACGGGAGGACTGGGAAAAAGCATCCCGTCGGCAAATTGCGGTTCTTCCCTACCGGGATCCAAATAATCAACCGCCTGCCACCCTCCCTGCCGCTTTCCCTGGCACCGCTACTCCCAAGGCCGCAACACCCGAAGCCACCTTCCCCGGCGCATGGATGGTGGCGGAAGGCTTGGACGACGTGGACGAAGAATTCTTTTTGCAGGTCTACCTGCGGGAACACGGACTGCCATGGACTCCAATCACCACGGAGCGGTGCTACCTGCGGGAACTCACCCTGGAGGACATGGATGCACTGTTCGCGCTGTATGAGGGCGAGGGAATCACAGATTATCTGGAACCCCTGTATCCCCGAGAAGAGGAGGAAGCATACCAGCGCGCCTACATTGACAACATATACCGCTACTATGGGTACGGTATGTGGCTGGTCTGCAATAAAGCCACAGATGAGATAATCGGGAGGGCCGGATTGGAGCACCGGGACTACGGGAATGGCACGGAACTGGAAATGGGGTACCTCATCGCGGCGGGAGAGCAGAGAAAAGGCTATGCCACGGAGGTGTGCAGGGCTTTGATTGCCTTCGCAGAGGAGATGCCGGAGTTTGAGAGAATCAACTGCCTCATCCACAGGGACAACGAGGTATCCCTGCACCTGATGGATAAACTCGGCTTCACTTTTTGGGAGGAGAGGATAGAGGGAGAAAAACCTATGCTCCGATACGTGAGGAATCTGCGTACAGCCATATAAAAAGCCACACAAAAAGCCTACGCATTGCCACATAAATGATTGATTTTTACATAATAATAAAATATAATATTTGATTATATTACAATAAGATAATTCGAGTGTAAAAGGTGCGCTTATGACAGACATTTCACCGGAAGTCCTCGCACAGATGGAGGCAGAAGTACAATCGAATAGTGTCGGAATAAAAAAAGCCAAAGATTTTACCAGCCCGGAGGATTTGTATACAGAGCTGATTGCCAGCATCCGCAAATACCATCCTTCCGCGGACATCTCTTTGGTGGAAAAAGCATATAAGGTGGCGTATGAGGCCCACGACGGACAGGTACGCAAGTCCGGTGAAGCCTATATTATTCACCCTCTTTGTGTTGCCACAATCCTGGCGGAATTGGAACTGGACAAGGAGACAATCGCCGCAGGACTCCTGCACGACGTGTTGGAAGACACCATCATGGGGGAGGAGGAGATGCGGAGAGAATTCGGGGATGAAGTCTACCTGCTGGTGGATGGTGTCACCAAATTGGAGCATCTGCATCTCACCGACAACACGGTGGACTTGAAGGAAAAAAATGCCGCCAGACTGGAAATGCAGGCGGAGAACCTCCGGAAGATGTTCCTGGCCATGGCCAAGGATATCCGGGTTATCCTCATCAAATTGGCGGACCGTCTGCACAATATGCGCACGTTAAAATATCAGTCCAGGGAAGCACAGATTCGCATCGCCCGGGAGACCCAGGAAATCTATTGTCCCATCGCACAGCGATTGGGTATCAGCAAACTCAAAATCGAGCTGGATGATTTATCCTTAAAATATCTGCAGCCGGAAGCCTACTATGACCTGGTGGAAAAAGTCGCAGAGCGCAAATCCGTGCGCGATGAATATGTACAGAGCCTTGTGGACGATGTGCGAAGCTACATCGAGGAGGCAGGAATCCATGCGGAAATCTCCGGCCGTGCCAAGCATTTCTTCAGCATCTATAAGAAGATGGTCAATCAGAACAAGACTCTGGATCAGATCTATGATCTGTTTGCAATCCGCATTATCGTGGACAACGTGAAGGATTGTTATGCGGCTCTTGGAATCATGCATGAGAAATATAAGCCCATACCGGGACGTTTCAAGGACTACATCGCCATGCCCAAGCCCAACATGTACCAGTCCCTCCACACCACATTGATCGGGCCCACCGGACAGCCCTTTGAGATTCAGATTCGGACGGCAGAGATGCACCGCACCGCAGAATACGGTATCGCGGCGCACTGGAAATACAAGGAAGCCAACAACGGAAGTGCCACCTCCACCACGGTGACCGAGGAGGAAAAGCTGAGCTGGCTTCGTCAGATATTGGAATGGCAGCAGGATACGTCGGACAATACGGAGTTCATGAGCTTGCTCAAGAGCGACCTGGATCTGTTCTCCGACACCGTATTTTGCTTTACCCCTACCGGAGAAGTGAAGAACCTTCCCAACGGGTCCACGCCCATCGATTTCGCATACAGTGTGCACTCCGCGGTGGGCAACAAGATGGTGGGAGCCAAGGTCAACGGAAAACTTGTTCCCATTGACTACGTGATTCAAAACGGTGACCGTATTGAGATTATCACCTCCCAGAATTCCAAGGGACCCAGCCGTGACTGGCTCAGCGTGGTCAAGAGCACCCAGGCCAAGAACAAGATCAATCAGTGGTTCCGGAGTGAACTTAAGGAGGAGAACGTCACCCACGGCAAGGATTTGATTGTGGCCTACTGCAAGACCAAGGGAATCAACCTTACCGAGATTATGAAGCCGGAATATCAGGAAAAAATCATGCGCAAGTATGGTTTCCGGGATTGGACCTCCGTCCTTGCAGCCATCGGGCACGGCGGCCTGAAGGAGAGCCAGATTGTCAACCGCATGCAGGAGGAATATCAGAAGGATCATGTGGTTCCTCTCACCGATGCGGATGTGCTGGGAGCCATCGGCGACAGCAAGACCGCGGAGCAGCCCAAGCGCTCCAAGAGTGGAATTGTGGTCAAGGGATTGTATGACGTGGCGGTGCATTTTTCCAAATGCTGCAGCCCGGTTCCGGGGGATGAAATCGTCGGTTTTGTCACAAGAGGACGAGGGGTCTCCATACACCGTACCGACTGTATCAACATCATCAATCTGTCCGATATGGAAAAACATCGTCTCATTGAGGCGGAATGGCAGGCGGATGAAGCGGGAGAGTCTCTTGGAGAATATCTTGGGGAGATCAAGATCTTCTGTCAGGATCGACAGGGACTTCTGGTGGACATTACCCGGGTATTTACGGAGCGGGAGGTCAACATCATCGGGATCCATTCCCGCACCAGCAAGCAGGGCGTTGCCACCATCGACGTGTCCTTCAACACCAAGGGACGGGAAGAGATTAAGAGTCTGGTGGAGAGAATCCGTCAGATTGACAATGTTATCGATATCGAGAGAACAACCGGTTAAACACGCAAGAGCCGCATTTGCGGCTCTTCGTTTATTATTTTAGAGGGAGTATTATTTATGGGCAAATTAAGTGTGGATCAGTATGTGGTTGGTCCGGTGCAGACGAATTGTTACTTTGTGATAAACAAGGAGACAGGGGAGCTGCTCATTGTGGATCCGGGAGCCAGCGCCACAAAGCTGGCGGAAAAAATCGAGCAGGGGAATCTGACTCCCAAGGGAATCTTGCTCACCCACGGCCATTTTGATCACGCGGGTGCGGCGCGGGAGCTGGCGGAACAATTTGGAATCTCCATCTACGCTCATGAGGCGGAGAAAGAGGTGCTGGAGGATTCCGAGAAAAATGCAAGCTGGATGCTGGGAAAACGGGAAACGTTTTCCGGGGATATCTTTTTAAAGGATGAGCAGGAATTGGACCTGGCCGGATTTCATATTCGGGTGCTCCACACACCGGGACACACCGTGGGCGGTTGCTGCTATTATTTCTCCTATGAGAACGCTGTGTTTGTGGGGGATACCCTGTTTGCATCATCGGTGGGGAGGACGGATCTTCCCACGGGCAGCATGTCCGATTTGATACGGGCAATCAAGGAAAAACTCATGCCACTGCCGGATAACACCCTGGTGTACACCGGACACGGAGAGGTGACCAGTATTGAGGAAGAGAGGATGTATAACCCTTACCTATGATAGTTGTATTGTTTAGCAGACCGGAATTTGAATACGATGTGCATTCCCTGGTGAAGGCATTTTATCCGAAGGAAGAAGTGGAGATGTACTACACCTGCCCGGAGGCGGAGGTGGGGGAACACAACCTGGCCTGTGCCCACCATGAGGCGGGGGCACAGCTTGAGGCAATATTGGACGACGCCAACCGGGTGTTGAGCGTTACTTACCACGGACTTACAGCGAAAATGGACGAGGTGGAGGGAAATGCCCCGGCGGAGGGGAGAATCGAAATCAGCTGGCAGACCAAGGAGCCGCCGGCCGTGAATGCACGCCAGTTTGCTGTGGATTACAGCAAGCGTACTCAGGTGAAGAACCTGTTGAAGCAGAATCTCTACGACATGTTGACCGAGTGCTCCGGGAAGAAGCTCCCCTGGGGAACCCTGACCGGAATCCGTCCCACCAAGATTCCCATGAAGCTCCTGGAAGAAGGGAAGAGCGAGGAGGAAATCGCCTCCTACATGAAGGAAACCTACCTTGCTTCTGACGAAAAAATCAAGCTCAGTATCGACATTGCCAAGCGGGAGCGCAAGCTTCTGGAAAAAATCGATTATGAGAACGGGTACAGTCTGTATATCGGAATCCCCTTCTGCCCGAGCACCTGCGCCTACTGTTCCTTCACCTCCTATCCCCTTTTCACATGGAGAAACCGGGTGGATGAATACCTGGATGCGCTGGAGCGGGAAATCGATTACACAGCCCGGAAGTTCTATCACAAGAAACTGAACAGTATCTATATCGGGGGAGGAACCCCCACCACACTGGAACCCCACCAGCTGGACCGGTTGATTCGGAAAATCAAATGCAGTTTTGATCTGAAGGACTGTGTGGAGTTTACGGTGGAAGCCGGGAGACCGGATTCCATCACCAGGGAGAAGCTGGAGGTCCTGCACAAAAACGGAATCGACCGCATCTCGGTGAACCCACAGACCATGAAGCAGGAGACTTTGGATATCATCGGAAGGCACCACACGGTGGAGCAGACCATCGCAAGCTACAAGATGGCCCGGGAGATCGGATTTGACAACATTAACATGGATTTGATTATCGGCCTGCCGGAGGAGAATCTGGAGGATGTGCGCCATACCATGGAGATCATCGAGGAATTGAAGCCGGACAACGTGACCGTTCATTCCCTCGCCGTGAAGCGTGCTGCAAGAATGACGATTTTCAAGGATCGTTTTCAGGATATGCAGATGGTCAATACCCAGGAGCACATGGACCTGTGCCAGGAGTATTGTGATAAAATCGGACTGCAACCCTACTACCTCTACCGCCAGAAGGGAATGGCGGGGAACATGGAGAATGTGGGATACGCTGCAGAGGGAAAGGCAGGGGTCTACAACATTCTGATCATGGAGGAGAAACAGACCATCGTGGCCCTGGGTGCCGGCGCCACTACGAAGCGTGTGTGGACGACTCCGAACCCGGATGGGACACATCGGATCGAAAGGTGCGAGAACGTGAAGGATGTGGGGCTGTATATTGAGAAAATTGACGAGATGATTGAGCGTAAACGTATACTTTTTTTACCGACTCAAGATTAACAGATAGTGTGGAAATTGCATTAGGGCAGTTATAAACAGAAATGTTTGTAACTGCCCTTTTGTTCATTCGGTCTTTTTTGTGTTCATAGATAGCAACCGATTTTTGGCAAGATAGAATGTGAGAATATAATTTATGACAGATTTTTGATATTGGAAGAGTGCGTTAACAAGTAAAATGAGGGTGCGAAAAATAGATAATTGGAGGTAAACATGCAGTTTATTGATAGAAAAGGTATATTCTCTGTTTCAAAACCGGAAAATTATAGCTATCTGTATTTTCCGATTGCAGGCGAGAAGGGCTTAAAAAGTGTGGTAACACCGAATCTTGGGGGGGATAGCAAACTAAATCAGAATGCATTTTTGCTGGAGCCGGTGAGTGTGGAGAATTTGCATAACAATCGGTCCGGAAGAAATTTCTGGTGCCAGGTCAGAGGCGTAGGCAATTGGTCGGCCGTTGGGCAGTCAGCGGAAACGGAGGCGGAGCGATTCACCTCTAGTCAGGAAGAAAGTGAGGTTACTGCGGGGTTCATGTGGCATCTGCTCACAAGAAAATCCCACAAGTATGGACTGGCTTCAAAGACGGTTTCTTTTGTGCCGGTGGAAGGTAACGTGGAAGTTTTGCATGTTGAGATTACCAACATCGGGGATCAAGCTAGAGAGATTGCAGCTGTTGCAGCTGTGCCGATATACGGCAGAAGCGCGGATAATATCCGGGACCACAGACATGTAACATCATTGTTACATCGGATCCGCACTACGGAGTATGGAGTATATGTCAGACCTACATTATCCTTTGATGAGAGAGGTCATCAGAAAAACAAATTGACCTACTATGTGTGCGGCGTTGGTGGCATGGGAGAAAAACCGGAGTCCTTTTATCCGGTGGCAGAGAATTTCATCGGAGAGGGGGGAACCTATACTCATCCGAGAAAGCTTCTTGAGAATGGGAAAGGTGTTCCTGCCGGCGTGCAATTTGAGGGAAAAGAGGCACTGGGAGGAATTCGCTTCCCAGAGGTTACCCTGCATCCGGGACAGAGTATCAGCTATACTGTTTTGATTGGTGCGACGGAAAAGGAAGATGAAATCCTGGAAATAATTCGTCTGTTCGACAGTAGCGATAAGGTTGAGTCACAGCGCAAGATGGTCGAGGATTATTGGCAGAAACAGGTCAATGTCGAATTTTATACCAGAAACAGGGCATTTGATAACTTTATGTACTGGGTAAGTTTTCAACCATTTTTGCGCCGCATATATGGCTGTTCTTTCCTCCCCTATCATGATTACGGAAAAGGCGGAAGAGGATGGAGAGATTTGTGGCAAGATTGTCTTGCCCTGTTGATGATGAATCCGGATGGAGTACGCCAAATGATTATTGAGAATTACGGCGGGGTTCGTGTGGATGGAACAAACGCTACCATCATTGGAGAGAGACAGGGAGAATTCATTGCTGATCGCAACAATATCACGCGGGTGTGGATGGATCATGGTGTTTGGCCATTTCTTACCACGAAGTTGTATATGGATCAGACCGGTGATGTTGACATATTAAATCAGCAGGTAACTTATTTCAAAGATAAACAGGTTGAGCGCGGAACATCCAGTGATGATGCGTGGGATGAAGAGTATGGAAATCTCCAAAAGACAGTTCGTGGAGAAACGTATCGGGGAACCATTTTGGAACATCTATTGCTGCAACATTTGTGCGCATTCTATGAGGTGGGTGAGCACAATCATATCCGGCTTCGCGGGGCAGATTGGAACGACGCCATTGATATGGCAGAACAACGGGGAGAAAGCGTCGCATTTACTTGCGCCTATGCAGGGAATTTAATGCAGTTGGCACACTATGTTCGTCTTTTGATGAAAAGATATGGGCAACAGCGAGTGGAACTGATGGAAGAGATGAGCATTCTCCTTGGGAATAATGTGTACGATGATATAGGGAAAAAAGTTTCGATTTTACGACTCTATGAAAAACAGTGCAGACATGAGATAAGTGGCGCGAAAGTGCAGATGAAGGTGGAGGTCCTTGCCCAAATTCTCGAGAAAATGGCACAGTGGATGATGCAGCACATCCGTAAGACAGAATGGGTTACGGACGGAGAAGGAAACGGATGGTTTAACAGTTATTACGATAACAGTGGCAACCAGGTAGAGGGTGCATTTGAGAAGGGTGTTCGCATGATGCTGACGGGACAGGTGTTTGCCTTGATGAGCAAAACTGCGGATCCGGAGCAGATGAAAGCAATTATTCGGAGCGCTGACAAGTATCTCTATGAAAAAGAGGTCGGCGGATATCGCATTAACACCAATTTCCATGAAGAAAAATATGACATGGGACGGATGTTTGGATTTGCCTATGGCGAGAAGGAAAATGGTGCTGTATTTTCCCATATGACCGTAATGTACGCAAATGCGCTGTACCAGAACAATTTTGTGGAAGCGGGATATAAGGCCCTTCAGACTCTTGCGGACACTGCCATAAACTTCGAGACAAGCAGGATGTACCCCGGGATTCCTGAGTACTTCAATAATGAGGGCCGCGGGATGTATTCATATCTGACCGGTGCAGCCAGTTGGTATATGCTTACCATGATTACAGAAGTGTTCGGTGTCAAAGGGGAATTGGGGAACCTGTTGTTCTCTCCCAAACTGATGCTGCAACAATTCGATGAGAACAAAACGGCGGGGATAACCCTGACATTTGCCGGCAAAAGGTTCGAGGTTGCCTACATAAATAGCAATGGAAAAGCGTATGGAGACTACGACGTTGCCAAAGCAACTGTTGATGGACGGAATATATTGATTGAAAATAGCCGAGCTATTTTGCGTCAGGAAGAAATTGTAAACTTGGATGACCATGTCCATAAGATTGTTGTTGTGCTAGAGTAGAAAGGGGAAGAATATGCAATATGGATATTTTGACGAACAGAAGAGGGAATATGTAATCACAAGGCCGGATACACCTGCACCATGGGCCAATTATTTGGGATCTCCGGAGTATGGCGCGATTATCTCCAACAACGCGGGGGGATACAGCTTTGCAAAGTCAGGTGCCAACGGGAGAATTTTGCGATATATCTTTAATAATTTTGATCAGCCGGGGCGCTACATTTATATTCGTGACAATGTGACCCGGGATTACTGGTCTGCATCTTGGCAGCCGGTGGGAAAAGATCTGAAAGAATATGAATGCGAATGCTGTCATGGAACCGGATATACAAGGATGCTTGCTCGGTACAGCGGAATTCATTCTGAAGTGCGTTATTATGTACCGCTGCATCAGTCATACGAGGTATGGAATTTGAGCCTGACCAATCATTCTGATGAGACTAGAGAGTTGACTGTCACCGGATATGCAGAGTTTACCAATAACAGCAATTATGAGCAGGATCAGGTCAATCTTCAATATTCACAGTTTATTACCAGAACCGAATTCCGTGGAGACCGGATTCGCCAGACCATCCATGGCAACCTAGATGGGCTTGAGGAAGGAAAAGATGTTGATGATAAGGTGGTTATTGATCGTTTCTTTGGACTGGCCGGTGCAACCGTAGATTCCTATTGTGGAGAAAAGGAGAAGTTCTTAGGCCGTTATCATGGTTATGGAAACCCGGTTGGGGTGGAAAACGGAAATCTTGGTAATGAGGTGAACTACAACGGAAATGGGTGTGGGGCATTGTCCACGGTAATCAGATTGGCTCCGGGGGAGACAAAGCAGATAGCATTTGTCCTTGGTATGAAGTATGAGGAGGAAGCGACCCGGATTATCAAACACTATGCTGACCTGAAGGCAACCTGCGATTTTGAAATGGGAGAACTGACCGCATATTGGCATGAAAAGCTGAATCATTTCAAGGTTAATACGCCTAGCACAGAGTTCAACACTATGATTAACACATGGAATGCGTATAACTGCTTCATGACCTTCATCTGGTCACGGGCAGCGTCCTTTATATACTGCGGATTGCGAAACGGATATGGTTATCGTGACACGGTACAGGACATTCAGGGTGTTATTCACCTTGCACCGGAAATGGCTTTGGAGAAAATACGGTTTATGCTCTCCGCGCAGGTGGACAATGGTGGTGGTCTTCCACTCGTTAAGTATACACATTGCCCGGGACATGAGGACACACCGGATGATCCTTCATATGTGAAGGAAACAGGACATCCGGCCTATCGTGCGGATGATGCGCTGTGGCTGTTCCCCACAGTCTACAAATATATCTCAGAATCCGGCAATCTGGATTTTATTGATGAGGTAATCCCCTTTGCAAATAAGGGGGAGGGAACGGTATATGAACACCTGAAGCGCGCCATTGATTTTTCCATGAATCATCTTGGAATTCACGGGATGCCGGCAGGACTTTATGCGGATTGGAATGATTGCTTACGTCTGGGGAAAGACGGGGAATCATCATTTGTTGCATTTCAGTTTTATTATGCGATGACGATATTAAAAAAGTTCGCTGAGTATAAAAAGGACAGTGAGTATATCATCTTCTTGAACGAAAGTCAGGAAAACCTCGCAAAAACAATTCAGGATTACTGCTGGAATGAGGATCGCTTCATTCGTGGATTTACGGAGGCTGGAGAGGTGATTGGACGTCGCGATGATCCGGAAGCCAACATGTGGCTCAACCCACAGAGTTGGAGTGTCATCAGCGGTTTTGCATCCCAGGAGCAAGCGGACGCGGCGCTCGACAATGTATATCGTCAGTTGAATACAGAGTATGGTGCCATTCTCATGGATCCGCCATACCACGAGCATGCGTTTGAAGGAGCACTGGCCGTTATCTATAATGCTGGAACAAAAGAAAATTCCGGTATCTTTTCCCAGTCCCAAGGATGGATTATCCTTGCCGAGGCGTTGATGGGACACGGAGATCGAGCCTTCGAGTACTTTATGGAAAATGCTCCGGCTGCACAGAATGATCGTGCAGAGATTCGTACTCTTGAGCCATATTGTTACGGCCAGTTTACCGAAGGAAAGGCAAGTCCGAATTTTGGCCGTTCCCACGTACATTGGTTGACGGGCACCGCATCCACCATTATGGTTGGTTGCGTGGAAGGAATTCTTGGTATGCGTCCGGATTTCTACGGACTCCGAATTGCACCCTCCATTCCGAGGGAGTGGGATCACGTGGAAATTGAAAAGGACTTTAGAGGAAAGCATCTTCATATTGTCGTAGATAATCCAAATCATGTGGAGAGCGGATGCAACAACGTGACCGTAAATGGCACGGCAATAGAAGGTAATTACATTTCGGAAACAATTATGACGGAGCAGACAGAAATAATCTGTGTGATGTCATAAAAATGCAGTCGGGGATTGTCAGATGATTGACAGTTCCCGGCTTGTTTGACATCATAGGGAATGAACAGAAATTATGTAGGGAGAGAGATGATATGATACTTGATCAAAAAATATATCAGAAAACAGCAAGACAAATGGCCGCAGAAGGATGCGTACTTCTCAAAAATGATGAGCAGGCACTGCCCCTTAGAAAAGGAGATCAAGTTGCGTTATTCGGAAGAGCTGCATTTGACTATTACAAGAGTGGTTTGGGATCCGGTGGGATGGTGAATACCGGGTATGTGGTGGGAATATTCGATGCATTGAAGGATTGCCCGGACATCATCTTGAACCAGGATTTGCTCACCATCTATAATACATGGATGAAGGAAAATCCGGTGGATAAGGGAAAAGGCTGGGGATCGGTGCCATGGTCCCAAAAAGAAATGCCGGTGACGGCGGAGATGGAACAGATTGCACAGAAAGCAGATGTGTCTCTTGTTGTAATCGGAAGGACTGCAGGGGAGGATCAGGATAACAATGCAAATCCCGGAAGTTTCCTACTCACGGAAACAGAGAGAGAGATGATTGACAAGGTTTCCCGTGCATGTAAGAGGACGATAGTCATCTTGAACGTAGGCAATATTATTGATATGAAGTGGGTAAAAGAGGCAGATCCCGCCGGAGTACTCTATGTCTGGCAAGGCGGACAGGAGGGCGGAAACGGTGTTGTGGATGTCCTTACCGGAAAAGTGAATCCTTGCGGAAGACTGACAGACACCATTGCAAATGATATCTGTGACTATCCGAGCACCAAAAACTTTGGAGGTCGGGACTGCAATATCTATGAGGAGGACATCTATGTCGGGTACCGATATTTTGAGACCTTTGCGAGGGATAAGGTATTATATCCGTTTGGATTTGGTTTGTCTTACACAGATTTTGAGATAGAAGGCAATCTTACCGGAATTGACGAAGATGGACCGGAAGTGACGGTTACCGTGAAAAATATCGGAAAAGCTGCGGGAAAGGAAGTAGTTTTTCTGTTTGTAAGAGTTCCTCAGGGGTGCTTGGGACAACCGGATAAAATGCTGATAGGGTTTGCAAAGACAAAGGAACTGGAACCCGGAGAAAAGATTTCTCTCTCGATAAAAAGTAAATTTTGGTATTTTGCTTCCTATGATGAAAATGGGGTGACGGGGAATCCATCAGCGTTTGTGCTTGAGGAAGGAACCTATGAACTCTTTGTGGGAAAAGATATCCGTGATGTGCAACCGTGTGGAACATGGCAGCAAAAGCAGCGTGTTATCCGGCAGGCAGGAAAGGCCTGTGCACCTCAACGAGAATTTTCCCGGATGGTGTGCAAAACGGAAAAGGATGGTAGGCGATGCCCGGCGTGGGAGGATGCTCCTACGGGAACCGGACCATCCTGGGCGGATGTGGTAAGTCAGCGAAATCCGGAACTTCCATACACTGGGGACAAGGGAATTTCCCTTGCGGATGTATATTATGGCAAAGCGGATATGGAAACATTTGTGGCTCAGTTGACGGAAGAAGACTTGATATGTCTATTTCATGCAGAGGGAATGTGTTCCCCAAAAGTGACGCCGGGGACGGCCTCCGCATTTGGCGGAGTTACAGAATCCTTAAGAGACAAGGGAATTCCGGTTGCCTGCTGTGCAGACGGACCCTCCGGAATTCGAATGGATTGTGGGACAAAAGCTTTTTCCATACCCAATGGCACATCAATTGGCTGTTCTTTCAATCTGGAACTCACGGAAAAACTTTTCGAAAATGTGGGACTAGAGATGCGCAAGAATAGGATTGATACGCTGCTTGGGCCAGGGATGAACATTCGTAGAAATCCGCTCAACGGAAGAAACTTTGAATACTTCTCGGAGGATCCGCTTTTGACAGGGTGGATGGCCGCCGCACAGATTAAAGGTATGGAGAGGGCAGGTGTTACCGGGACAATCAAGCATTTCTGCTGCAATAATCAGGAACAGGGCAGGAACTGGGTGGATGCGGTGGTATCCGAGCGAGCCCTTCGGGAAATTTATTTGCGGGGATTTGAGATTGCGGTAAAGGAAGGCGGTGCCAGAAGTATCATGACCGCGTACGGCCCCACGAATGGGATATGGGCTGCGGGAAATTATGAACTGCTCACCACAATTCTTCGTGGGGAGTGGGGATATGACGGTATTGTGATGACAGACTGGTGGGCAAATGCAAATTGGAATGGAGAGTATTCGGATAAGCAAAACCGTGCTCCTATGGTAATTGCACAGAATGATTTGTTTATGGTATGTCCGGATTCCATGGAGGAACTGGAGAAGGATAATGTGAAAGCCATGTTGGAAAGAGGGGTTGTCGAAAAAAGTGATTTGCAGAGAAATGCGATCAATATTTTGACATTCCTTATGAAGTCCCCTGCGATGCTGCGGGAATTGGGACAGGATGAGGAAGTAAGGACGCTTCATTATGAGGATGAGCAGGAGAATATTATGGAGGAGAACATCGAGCAAATGGAGACTGACCTTGTCACAGGTGTTGCCGAAGCAGTCAATTTACCCATGGAAGGCAGCGTTGGGATGAACGTATGGTACGGGGTGAAACTGTCTCGGGACGGAAGATATGAGATTGAGATGGATGCTCACTCCGAGTTTGGAGAACTGGCGCAGCTTCTGGTGTCGGTTTATATGGATAATGAATATAGAACCACATTGAGCTTCCAGGGCTCACAGGGGCGCACGGTGACGAGACGCGGTGAGGTTGGAGTTGTATCGGGAAAGGCACATACCATTAGACTGTTTTTTGCGGCAGATGGAATATGGATTTCCAAAATGCGCCTAATCCCAGTTGGCGAACAACGGGAGGAAGGTAAACTTTTCTTCTCCACTTATTGAGATTCTGTTTCCACCTGCTCCCAATTGGCTCGGAAGTGACGGGTACGGTACTTGTGGGGGGTGAGTCCGGTTTTTTTCTGGAATGTCTGGATAAAGTGACTTTGAGAAGAAAAGGATAAGTAATTTGCAATATCTATGATATTGTAGTCGGAATATTGTAAAAGGTTTTTCGCCTTATCAATTTTCAAGTCCAGGATATAACTGCTGACGGATACCCCCATCTCCTTGTGAAAAAGCTTGGAGAGATAACTTTCGGACAGATTCAGATAGTCTGCCAACTCCCGTACAGTAATGCGGTAATGAATGTGGCTGTATATATAGTCAATGCACAGCACAATCGGCTTGGACAGAATCTGGCTGCTTCGGATAATGTTCATCTGTTTACAGAAATCAAGACACATCTTATCGTGAAGCTCCGCTATTTCCGGAATGCTGGTGGCCTTGTCCATCTTAAGGATATAGAAATCGCTCAAGGCGTATGCCTTTTCTTGCTCCATGCCGGAGTGGACACAGTAACGCGTGACCATTGCAGTTGTGATTACAAAGTGGTAACGAAGATTTTGAAGCGGAGTTTCAGACAACTTGCCCATGCCTTCGGGATTGGTGAAGGTGTTGTTCTTGATGTTTTCCTGGACGTATTCGATATCTCCTGCGGCAACCGCATCGTAGAACGTAAACTCTGTCTCGATTGCTCGGTGAGGCAGCATAGTTTCATGGTTGATAAATTCGCATCGGTACCATTCTTTTGTTAAGTCCATAGTAAAGGCCAGCTCCTTTCATTTTTTGGAGTAAATATGATTTTTATTATGTATCATCATATATCATGAAAATGATATTTTGTCAAACAATTTTATATAATGAAGGTTGGGATTTTCCTATAATGAGTACATCATAAAGCATTGCATATTATGAAGGAGGAAAAAAATGAAAAGAAAGTTTTTGGCTGCAATAATGACAGCGGCAATGATTACCAGTCTTTTGGCGGGGTGCGGTAGTGAAGCAAACACAACCAATGGGGCTAGCAAGGACACACAGAGCCAGGGACAATCCACAGATACCAAGGATTACGGTCTCTCCAGTGACGGAAAGGTGCTGAACATCTACGCATGGAACGAGGAATTTAAAACTCGTATGGAGGAGCAGTATCCGGGATACGAGAAGGTGGATGCAACACATGGTAAGATTGGTGAGGTAGAGGTCGTATGGAACATCACCCCAAGTGATGACAACGCATATCAGAACAATCTGGATGCAACACTTGAAAAGCAGGCAGATGCATCAGCGGATGACAAGGTTGATATTTTCCTGATGGAAGCGGATTATGCATTGAAGTACGTGGATACCGATTACACAGTTCCGGTTTCCGAACTTGGAATTACCGATGCAGATCTTGCTGATCAGTATCAGTATACAAAGGATATTGTGACAGATTCCACCGGCGCGCTGAAGGGCGTTTCTTGGCAGGCGGTACCGGGAGCAATGTTCTATAACCGCGATGTGGCACTGGAGGTTCTTGGAACAGATGATCCGGCAGAGGTTCAGACCTATGTCTCTGACTGGGATAAGTTTACAGAGACAGCAGGAACCATGAAGGATGCCGGATATCACATGGTATCTTGCGTACAGGATACTTATCGTGTATATTCTAACAATGTATCAACCCAGTGGGTTATTGATGGCAAGATTAATATTGATGAAAATATTATGAAGTGGGTTGACGACGCGAAGGCGCTTTACGATGCTGGTGAGACAGGAAACTATGCCCTGTGGAGTGATGACTGGAGCAAGGGCTTCTATCCGGAAGGAAAGGTATTTGCATACTTTGGACCGGCATGGCTTATCAACTTCTGTATGGCAGCTGATGTGGAAGGATCTGTCGGCAACATGGGCAAGTGGGCTGCAACAGAAGGTCCGCAGGGCTTCTACTGGGGCGGAACATGGATTTCTGCAGCGGCAGGAACCGACAATGCAGATCTGATTAAGGATATCATGCTGAAGTTGACCACTGATGAGACAATCATGACCAACATTGTTACATCATACGATGATTTTGTAAACAACAAGCCGGTTATGGAAGCGATGGCTGCAGACGAGACATACAGCAGTGCAATCATGGGAGGACAGAACCCTCTTCCAATCTATGTTGCAGGAGCAGAAAAGATTGATGCAAGCAAAATGTCGAAGTATGATAGTGGATGTAATGCAGAGTTCTTAAGTGCAATGGCGAATTACTTTGAGGGCAATGCAACAAAGGAAGAAGCGCTTGATTTATTCTATCAGGCCGTAACAGAAAAATATCCGGAGCTTACATACTAATTAGGCAGACGATCAAATACCCGGAACTGGCTTAAGCCAACTCCGGGTATTTGACACTATGATTCCGGTAAGGAGGCATTTTTATGAAAGGTAAGAGGCGGGCAAATGTTGTCAGATATAATAAATGGGGATACATTTTCTTGATTCCGTTCGTGGTTACATATATTGTGTTTCAGTTGATTCCCATGGCAACGACAATTTACAACAGTTTTTTTGAGTGTTATAAGTCAGGCCTGACCCAGGTTGGACCCAATTTTGTCGGACTTGATAACTATAAGGTTGTTCTTGGCGGACCGGAAATTTGGACATATGCGAAAAACACTCTGATTATGTGGGTGATGGGATTTGCACCGCAGATTTTATTATCGTTGCTTCTGGGAGCGTGGTTTTCAGATCCATCATTGCGACTAAAGGGACAGAGATTTTTTAAGACGGTTATCTATCTTCCGAATTTGATTATGGCGTCCGCATTTTCCATGCTGTTTTTTACATTGTTTTCGGACAGCGGCCCGATTAACGACATCCTGATGAATATTGGAATCATCAGTGAACCGTACAAATTTATGTCACATGTTTGGAGTACTCGTGGCTTGATTTCAGGAATGAACACACTTATGTGGTTCGGTAATACAACGATTCTTTTGATGGCAGGAATGATGGGAATTGATACCTCTCTCTATGAGGCGGCGCAGGTGGATGGTGCGACAAGCGGACAAATTTTCCGGAAGATTACACTTCCGTTGCTTCGACCGATTCTTGTATATACCATGATTACATCGCTCATCGGAGGAATTCAGATGTTTGATGTGCCCCAGATTTTGACAAACCAGTCCGGCAATCCGAATCGCTCGGCAATGACTTTGATTATGTATCTGAATAAGCATCTTTATAACAAGAATTATGGAATGGGCGGAGCAATATCGGTAATTCTGTTTGTAATTACCGCAATCTTAAGTCTGATTGTGTTCCGGATGACAACCCAGAAGGACAAGGAATAGGAGGTGGCGTTTATGGCAGTGAAAAGAAAAGGAAATACCGGACTCGGAGTAAAAGGACGCCGGGTGATTGCATACACGGTACTCATCATTGTGTCATTCTTTTGTCTCTTCTGGTTTTATGTATTGTTTATTAATGCGACAAGATCTCATTCAGAATTGACAAAAGGATACACCGCAATTCCAAGTACGCATGCGTTTGAGAATCTATACAATATTCTCCACGGAGTGTTGCCGATTGGGCAGGGAATGTTGAATTCTCTGATTGTGGCAACCGGCAGTGCGGTGCTGACAACATATTTTTCAACGATGACTGCCTATGCAATTCATGCCTATGAATTTAAGGCGAAGAAATTCATGTTTGCATTTATTCTAATGATTATGATGATTCCAACACAGGTTACAGCTCTTGGATTTATCAAATTGGTGGACCAGCTTCATCTGGAAAATACATTTATTCCTTTGATTGTACCCGCAATCGCGGCACCGGTAACATTTTTCTATATGAAACAGTACATGGAAAGTACCCTTCCGTTATCATTGATTGAAGCGGCGAGAATTGACGGCGCAGGAGAGTTCCGTACATTTAATACCATAGTGCTTCCGCTGATGAAACCGGCGATTGCGGTACAGGCAATCTTCTCATTTGTTGGAAGCTGGAATAACTACTTTACTCCGGCTTTGATTTTGCATGATGATAATAAAAAGACCCTTCCGATTTTGATCGCACAGTTGAGAGGCGCGGATTTCCTGAAATTCGATATGGGCCAGGTGTATATGATGATTGCGTTCTCAATTTTCCCGGTTATTGTTGTCTATTTGCTTTTATCAAAACATATTGTGCAGGGAGTGGCGATGGGAAGTGTCAAAGGTTAGATATTTTTCATTTTCAAAAAAACTATTTGTCCTGTTTTGTTTGCCCTTTGTGGTAATAAGTCTAATTACCACGATACTTTGCGCAACCATGCTGAAACAGAATTTGAGAGAACAAATGAAAGAATCCTTGCGGGAGGTTGCGCATTCTATCGACGGGGCATACGCCCATTTCTATGAGGGAGATTATCGCAGGGACAATACATTTTGCCTGTATAAGGGCGACGAAAAACTGACAGGAGAGACCGCGTATCTCGACCGGGTCCGTGAACAAACCGGAGTGGAAGCTTCTTTCTATTACGATGGACAGATTGTGGTTACGACCCTCATGCGGCAGGTAGGGGGAAGGGCTACCGGACTCTCCTTGGAGTCAGAGATTGGTGAAATGCTTCAAAATGGAGAAGAGGTATTTCTCGAAGAATATGAATTGGAAGGCTATACCTATTTCGGATATTTTATTCCGTTGCGCAATGGAGATGATGTAGTCGGTGCCATTTTTACGGGGCATAAGTCTGCAGAAGTTATGGAGCAGGTGAACCGGCAGGCTTTTTTGCTCGGGGGATTGCTCAGCGGGATTATGCTTGTTTTCCTGGCTTTTCTTCTTGTTTTTTCCAGATATCTGTCGGGAAGCATGAGGACAACCATGTCCTTCCTCAAAAGGGTGGCAGAAGGAGAACTGAATTCGGAAGTAAAAGGAAAAGAAGTCCGAAACAGGGATGAAATCGGAGATATATATCGTCTCGCCATTTTTCTGCAAGAAGAACTGAAAAACATTGTCAGTAACATGAAGAATTCCGCAGGAAGTCTCACGGAATCAGCCGGGGAACTGAAGGAGATGTCTTCCAGTGTCTATCAAAGTGTGGGAAAGATGCAGGGTGAAATGCTTGAAATTGCATCAGGAGCACAACAGCAGGCGGAAGAGACGGATGGTGTAGTAAACAGGGTCAGTGATATTGCAAGTCAGATTGAGTTGGCTACCCGGGAAATGGAATCCATGCAACTGCAGATGCAGGATATGTCAACTGCGGAGGCAGATTCCCATAAGGATATGCAGGATTTTACCGAGTTGAACAAAGATATGATAACAGCGGTGGAGGAGATAGCAAACCAGGTAAGCATAACGAACGAAGCAGTTCAACACATTCAAAAGACGATTGATATTATTCGGGATATTGCGGATGAAACGAACATGCTGTCCATCAATGCCAGTATTGAGGCGGCGCGTGCAGGAGAACTTGGCAAAGGCTTTGCTGTCATCGCGGAGGAAATCAATAATCTGGCAGGGCAGTCTGCAGAAAATGCAGTCAGTGTGGAAAAAACCATTATCTCATTAAAGGAAGAATCCGGGAAGATGGTCGAGATTATGAATCGCGTGAAATCGGTTATGCAGGAGCAAAGCAATCGGCTTCAGGTGACATTGGCCAATTTCTCCATCATGGAGCATGGAGTAGACAGCTTCCGGCATAGTGCGGATTCTGTTAAGGGGCACATGGAAGGAATTGCCGAATCGAAAGATGTCATTCTCGAAAACATCAAAAATCAGGCTGATATTGCAGAGACCTTTGTCATTGCAACGGAGAAAGTATCGGAAAAAGTAAAAGTGATTGATATGCGTATGGGGGAATTAGAGAGAATGGCAGACCATTTGGAAGAAATCTCCGGCAAGCTGTGTCAGGGACTTGACGTGTTTAAGCTATAGGGAAAGAGAAGGAACAATATAGGCATCGGTTTCATGTAGGATGGGGTACATATGGACATTGTTCTGTTGTTTGGTGAAGTGGGGTTTGTTAGCCACAAAAAAATTCTCGATGGGATTGTGGAAGCCGCCGAAAAGGATGGGCATAACCTTTTTCTTTTTACCTGTGAGGGATGGCGCTATCAGGAATATTCCCAATATCATGCAGGGGAATATCGTATTTTCGGTTTACCGGAATTGGAAAAATATGATGGGATTATCGTAGATTTTGACACCATTCATGAACCTAAAACCAATGCGCTTTTACAGGAGAGAATTGCGGAGACAAAGGTTCCTTGTGTTTCCATCAATGTGGGGATTGTCAATGCCTCTATCGTTGTGCTGGAGAACTGTAATGGTATCTTTCATATGGTGGAGCATTTGGTCCATGTACACGGCGCAAAAGATATTAAGTATATTTCCGGCCCTATGTATAATCCGGATGCGAGGGAGCGGCGGCAGGCATTTCTGGAAGCCATGCAGCAGATGGAACTTGAAGCAGATGAAGAAAGTGTTATATATGGAGATTTCAGCAGTGAGAGTGGGCAGAATTTAATCCGGGAATACATAGAAAGTGGTCAGGAGATGCCGGATGCTTTTGTCGTAGCCAATGATTACATGGCGATAGCTGTAATCAATGGGTTGCGCCAGGCCGGGTATCGTGTCCCGGAGGATGTTATCGTAACCGGCTATGATAATATTGACCTGGCGGAGTGTGTTCAGCCACAGCTGACCACCGTTGACCGGCGCGAGTACGAGGCAGGGTTAATGGCATACCGAAAACTGATGGAGCGAATTGATGGAGGAGAAGCCAAGAGAGAAATTATTGTTGGCAGGCCCGTCTATTCCTGTTCCTGTGGATGCAATGCCGGGAGAGAAGCAGAGCACCAGTTAGTTCATATTTGCAGCAATCTTGTCGAACAGCACATCTTTATGGATAATAATCTGGCGATTTTAAAGAATACGGCAGTGGAGTTCTTTAATATCGAGAGCTTTGATGATTTTTTCAGTTATATGCATCGATATATTGAGGAACTGGATCTGGAATATTTTTATCTGTGCCTTTGTGGAAGCAGAGAGGACTATTATCATGAAATTGAAATGATGGCATCGGGCAAGGAACCGGAGCGGGACATGACTGTGTTTTCCGATACGGTTCACTGTCCACTTGCCTATGAAAAGGGGGAGTGGACCAGCTATTCCACCTTCCCCAAGGGGGACCTGTTACCTCCGGGATGCAGAGAAAAGAGTCGTGGCAGTTACTATATTATTATGCCGGTGCATCAGGATGAGACCTGTATTGGATATTGTGTGGTAGGAAATTATAGAAATTTGACGGAAGGAAGATTTCTTCAGCATCTGGTGTTGAACATTGACTACGCGGTTGGAAATATCCGTAAACAGGACATCATGCGAACAATGCTTGCCAGAATCAATCAGAAATGGATGTACGATGAACTTACGGGAATATACAACCGCTCGGGACTTTGGAAGCAGGCAGAAGGATTTACCACGAAAGCAAGAAAAGAACAACGCTTACTGGCTGTTTTGTTCTTTGACCTGGATGGGCTGAAGGCTGTAAATGACCTAAATGGGCATGAGGCAGGAGATCGCTACATCCGCAGCATGGCAGATATTCTTCGCATATGCAGAAACGAGGAGGACATTCTTGTCCGATACGGCGGAGATGAGTACATAATTGTTACGGCTGTGTATTCACAGATGGAAATAGAGAAATATATTGATCGGATTCAAAGGCGTGTAAAGACCTTTAATGAAGGTGGGTGCGAGTATCCGCTGTCTGTTAGCATCGGATATAGTATGGAAAATGATGTGAGAAAAATAGAACTACAGGGACTGATTGAAGAGGCCGATCAGGAAATGTATAAAGAGAAACGGAAAAAGAAAGAATATGCAAGAAAAACAATTTTGGTCCCGTGAGGGATATGAACTCGAGTGGTCGGATGAATTCGAGGGCGATTCCTTAAATCGTCATGACTGGAATGTGGAATTGCATGAGCCCGGTTGGGTAAATGAAGAACTGCAGGAGTATATAGATTCGGAAGAAAACATTCAGGTGCGCGATGGAAAACTTATCATTTCTCCGGTTAAGAAAGCAGATGACCTAGGAAATGTGAAATACTATTCCGGGCGTGTGAATACGCAGAACAAGCATGATTTTAAATATGGTCTTTTTGAGGCAAAAATGAGAGTCCCAAGAGGAAAGGGATTTCTTCCTGCTTTTTGGATGATGCCGACGGATGAATACCTGTATGGACAGTGGCCAAGATGTGGTGAAATTGATATCATGGAGGTCATGGGACAAAATACGCAGAAGGCGATGGGAACCATTCATTATGGGAATCCACATGAGCAGAATCAGGGAGAGTATGAGGTAAGTGAGAGTGATTTTTGTAATCAGTGGCATACTTTCAGTGTGGAATGGGAACCTGGAAAAATAGTGTGGTACATAGATGAAACGAAATATCATGAGGTCAGGGAGTGGTATTCTGCTTCAGAGAAGGGAAAAATATCATATCCTGCACCCTTCGACCAGAAGTTCTACATTATCTTCAATCTTGCAATCGGAGGATCTTGGGTTGGATACCCGGATGAGACAACGACTTACGAAGATCAGTCTCTTATGGTGGACTATGTCCGGGTCTATCGTAAATCACAAGAATACTACGATATGGCGGAACAGAATTTGAGAAAATAATTGTGTTTTATAGTATGAAATAAGAATGGCGTGTTCCGCTTGAGGCGGAGCACGCCATTCCTGTATAGTATATCAGTATTATAGGGGGAGGGCGGTCTGAACAAAATGGCCTTGTTTGACCTTATGCAAAAATTATATGAAGAAAGCGGAAGAAAATATATAAAATTATTGATAAAAATATAAAAACGCTGTTATATTAAGTGGTGTGTTTTTGTTTTCCAAAGATGCTTTCCAAAAGATGATGCAATTAACATAGGAAATCTTTGGTGAATATGGTATACTTATTCTCTGTGGGTGGAATTCCTTTTTTGTACCGGATTCACCACTTGAGGTTTCGATATGCAATGGAGGAAACATAAATGGGACTTAATTTTCGTAAGAGTATCAAGGTTGCGGACGGAGTAAAACTGAACGTGGGAAAAAAGAGCGCAGGGGTCTCCGTCGGAGGAAAATATGTGGGAGCGTCCTTTAATTCCAGAACCGGGGCGAGGGTGAGGGCATCACTGCCGGGAACGGGCTTGTCCTACACCAAATCCCTGGGGGGCTCCAAGAAGAAGAGTACGAGCAAAAAACGCAAGAAGAGTACGGCATCAACCATCCTTTTGGTAGCGGTTGTGGTGCTTGCAGTGCTTTTTGTGGTGTACAAGAACTGGGATAAGATTTCTGATACCCTGGGAATTGGTCAGACTGAGGTTACCACGGACCAGGCTGCGGATAATGCGGCTGCAGACCAGGCAGTTTCCGTCGACAATGGTTCGGTTACATATGTCATCAACACTTCCACCAAGAAAATTCATCTGTCCACATGCAGTTATGTGGATATGTCCAGCAAGAATGTTTCCGAAACGGATGAGACGCTCGAAACACTTGTGGGCGAAGGCTATGAAAAGTGCAGCAGATGCCTGAAATAGGCGTTGACAATACCGACCTTCGAAAATACAATAAACTAGAGAAATTCAGGAGGAAGTACCATGGCATTAAGCAAGAAGCCGGTCAACGGCATGAAGGATATTTTACCGGCTGAGATGGAGATTCGGGATTATGTGACCAACATCATCAAGGAAACCTATCGAAGCTTCGGATTTACACCCATTGAGACTCCCTGCATGGAGAATATTGCGAATTTGTCCAACAAGCAGGGTGGAGAGAATGAGAAACTGATTTTTAAAGTGATGAAGCGCGGCGAGAAGCTGGATTTGGAAAATGCGAAGGAAGAGGCGGATGTAGTGGACTTTGGTATGCGTTACGACCTTACGGTTCCCCTTTCCCGCTTCTATTCCAACAATGCCAACAATCTGCCATCCCCATTTAAGGCATTGCAGATTGGCAGTGTGTGGAGAGCGGATCGTCCCCAGAGAGGGCGCTATCGCCAGTTTACCCAGTGCGATATCGATATTCTGGGTGAGCCCAGCAATCTCGCGGAGATTGAACTGATCACCGCAACCACCACAACCATCGGAAGACTGGGATTCAAGAATTTTGAGATTCGCATCAACGAGCGCCGCATCCTGAAGGCAATGGCTGCCTACAGCGGATTTTCCGAGGAGGATTACGACAGCGTGTTCATCACCTTGGACAAGATGGATAAGATCGGTGTGGAGGGCGTAGCCGAGGAATTGGCAAAGGATGGCTATCCACAGGAATCCATTGATAAGTACCTGAACCTGTTCAAGCTTCTGGAAGAGAAGAAGGACGTTGCGGAGGGCGTTGCCTTTTTGGCAGAGACCCTGGGTGAGTATCTGGATGCGGATGTGGTACGGAACATGACCGAGATCGCAACCGCGGTAAATGCCACAAAAGCGGCGGAATTTACCCTAGTATTCGACCCAACTTTGGTTCGTGGAATGAGTTATTATACCGGAACCATTTTTGAGATTTCCATGCCGGAGCTTGGCGCAGCCTGCGGTGGCGGCGGAAGATATGACAAGATGATCGGAAAGTTCACGGGCAACGACGTGCCTGCCTGCGGGTTTTCCATCGGGTTTGAGCGAATCATTCTTCTTCTGATGGAGAGCGGCTTCAAAATCCCGGAGAGCCCCAAAAAGGTGGCGTATCTGGTGGAGAAAAACTATCCGGCAGAGAAACTGGTGGAAGTGATGGAGAAGGCCAAGACAGCAAGAGAGGGCGGCCAGCAGGTTCTTGTGGTTCGCATGAACAAGAACAAGAAGTTCCAGAAGGAACAGCTGGAAAAAGAAGGATATGAAGAGTTCGTTGAATTTTTCAACAATTAAGAATAGAGTGAGGAGAAAAGGAAATGATACAGTCGAGAACGCACAATTGTAACGAACTTCGCCTCGAACATGTGGGACAGAAGGTTACCATTGTCGGATGGTTTGAAAACATTCGTAAAGTTAGCAAGAATCTGGGATTTTTGATTTTGAGAGATTTTTACGGAACCACGCAGGTTGTCATCGAGACCGAGGAAATGATGGCAATCATTGATTCTGTGAATAAGGAGACAACTCTCTCTATCGCAGGTGAGGTGAGAGAACGTTCCAGCAAGAACGCGGAACTTCCTACCGGCGAGGTTGAAGTGGTTCCGGAGAGCATTGAAATCCTCGGCAAGTGCATCTACAATGCACTTCCCTTCGAGATTAACCAGTCCAAGGATGCGGATGAAACCACAAGATTGAAATACCGCTATCTGGATTTGCGCAATCCGGAAGTAAAGAGCAAGATTGTGCTCCGCAGCCGGATTGTGGCAGAACTTCGTCAGAAGATGAATTCTCTGGGATTCATGGAGATTACCACTCCGATTTTGACCTGCTCCTCTCCGGAGGGCGCAAGAGATTACCTTGTTCCTGCAAGAAATCATCCGGGAAAGTTCTATGCATTGCCACAGGCACCTCAGCAGTTTAAACAGATTTTGATGGCATCCGGCTTCGACCGTTATTTCCAGATTGCTCCCTGCTTCCGCGATGAGGATGCGAGAGCAGACCGATCTCCGGGAGAGTTCTATCAGCTGGATATGGAGATGGCTTTTGCATCACAGGAGGATGTGTTTGCGGTCATCGAGGAAGTGCTTCCGCCGGTATTTGAGAAGTACGGCGTGTACACCAACGCTTCCAAGGCGCCCTTTGTGAGAATTCCGTTCCTGGAGGCTATGGACAAGTACGGAAGCGATAAGCCGGATCTTCGCATTGATCTGGTGCTTCAGGATGCAACAGAGGTTATGGCGGACTGTGGATTCGGACCATTTGAGGGCAATGTGGTGAAGGCCATTGTAGTGGATGAGTTCACTGCTACCAGAAAAGTAATTGATAAGATTTGTGCTGATGTGGAAGTGGCAACTGCCCAGAAGGCATATTGGTTCAAATTGGATGAAAACGGTGAGCTTGTGGGAGGAATCTCGAAGTTCCTTCAGGAGCGCAAGGATGCGGTGATTGCTGCCCTGGGATTGAAGCCGGGAGATTTTGTTGGTTTGACTGCCGGCAAGCTGCTTACCGCGCAGAAGACTGCAGGTGTACTTCGTAAGCTCCTTGGCGCAGCCAGTGAAAAGCACATGAAGCAGAATGCATATGAATTCTGCTGGATTGTGGATTTCCCGATGTACGAGATTGGTGAGGAGTCCGGCGAGTTGGAGTTCTGTCACAATCCATTCTCTATGCCACAGGGTGGAATGGATGCTCTCATGAATCAGGAGCCCCTTTCTATTCTCGCTTACCAGTATGATTTGGTATGTAACGGCGTAGAATTATCATCGGGGGCAGTGCGAAACCACGACCCGGAGATTATGATTAAGGCATTTGAATTGGTTGGACTTGGCGAGGACGATGTGAAGGCAAAGTTCCCGGCCATGTACAATGCTTTTTGCTACGGTGCACCGCCACACGCGGGGATTGCGCCGGGCGTTGACCGAATGATTATGCTGATTACCGGGGAGGAGAGCATCCGCGAGGTTATTCCTTTCCCGATGAACAAGAATGCAATGGATATTATGATGGGAGCTCCGGGAACTGTGGAGCAGAAGCAGTTGGATGAACTTCATATTCAGATTGTGTCAGAGGAGTAGGATTTCGATTTCAAAAATGAGCATTGTGCCGAAGGCATTGTGCTGAAGGAGCAGAATTTGAAGAGTGAGCAAAGACCAAGACTTAAGATAAGAGTGATAGTGAAAGCTGCTGTGGCAGTTGCAGTGTGCGTGCTGTTCATAGGCATGGCGGTTCTTGAGATGAGGTCTCTTGTTCAACTTCAGGAACTGCAGTCTCAGATTTCCTATCTGCAGGATACCACGGATGTGATACAGACAGATGTCACCAATATGGAGGCGAATATCGAGGCAACCCTGGAGCAGGAGAGCAGTTTGCTGGAGACCTGGTCCGTACAACTTCAGGGCTGTGATTTCGAGGCGGGAACCTACCAGGTTCTGGTGTCCCTTGTGCCCAAGACATACACGGATACCATGGTTACTTCCATCTTCTTTGGAACCCAGGAATTTGCACTGCAACAGGAGGGCTATATCTACTCCGGAGTCGTAACGTTGCCGATTGATACCGAATATGACGGAAATGTCACCGTTTTGTTTTCTGACGGCAACAAGAAAAACACGGAGGTGCTGCGTAATTATCAGGGATTTCAGTCATCGGTACGGAGCGTGTTAAGCGGAATTATGGGAAAAGAACCGGTCTATCATGATGGTCAGTTGACGGTGAAAAATGATGTTACTGTGAATCTGGAAGGGAACGGGAAATTCTCCTTCGACGAGTTTGCCTGTGTGACAGAAATGAATGATGAACCGGTTTTCGTATGGGATATTGTGGGAGGAAAGTCAATTCCTGTGGAAGAATACAAGGCTGCATTTAGCAATGGCCAAGTGCAAGGAAACGGGGAAGAAAATTCGCATGAATCCGAATTGGAGAACTCCGATTCGGCAGATGCGGAAAATCCTAACGGTGCGGATCCTAATGACGCAAAACCCAATGGAGTAGAACCCAATGCCGCAGAATCCAATGCTGCAGAACCAAACAGCGCAGATTCCAACGGCGCAGTTACAGGCATGCCGCAGACGGCAAAGGAAGTGCTTGGGGGAATAACCACATCATTCCCGTTGGATTTGGAACTTGAAGTTCCTGCCGGAAGTAAAGTGCGAATTTATCTTCGGGCGGTAACGGAAGAAAACTATCGTTTTGAATATGATGTATTCAATGCCTATACAGCGGAAACCGGGGACGGCTTTGCGGAAGCTGCAACCTACTATCTGTCCAACTACATGATGTATGACGACAAGGGCGCTGCATGGAAGGTCAAATAATAAAAGGCTATCCACCGGTTTGGTGGATAGCCCTTTTTGCTATTCTTCTTTGCTGGAGAGTGGGAGGGAGAAGATAAACTCGGTTCCCACGCCCTCCGTGCTGATCACGTTGATGTTCTCGCCATGGGCCTGGATGATCTCCTTGACAATGGAAAGCCCAAGACCGGTTCCCTTTTTGTCTTTGCCTCGGGAGAGGTCTGTCTTGTAGAATCGATCCCAGATTTTCTTGATGCTGTCCGCCGGAATTCCGATTCCGGAATCCTTGACGGAAATTAGGACTTTTTCGTTCCTGATATTGGTCTCAATCTTGATGGAAGAATTGTGGTGTGAGAATTTCACCGCGTTGTCTATCAGATTGTACAGAACCTGCTGAATCTTGGTCATGTCGCCGGTGACAAGAAGTTCACGCCCTGTCAGAACCAAATCAAACGTAATTCCCTTCTTAGAGCAAGTTCCCTCAAACGTTAAAATAGTGGTTTTAATCATGCGGTTAATGTCGAAATCGGCAATGTCCAGCATGATGCCATGGTGGCCAAAGCGGTTCAGATCCAATAAGCTTTGGGTGAGCTTGTTGAGCCGTTCTGTCTCAAAGAGGATGATATTGAGGTATTTCTCCTGCATTTCCACCGGAATAGTTCCGTCCAACATGGCTTCCACATATCCTTTGATGGAGGTGAGGGGGGAGCGGAAATCGTGGGAAACATTGGATACAAACTTTCGCTGCTCCTCCTCCTGAGCGCCCAACTCCTTGGCCATGTAATTCAGTGTGTTGGCCAGATATCCCACTTCATCGTTGGAGTGAATCGGAATGGTCGCCTCAAAATCGCCGTGGGCGTAGGAGTCGGCCGCTTTGGTAATCTTGCGGATGGGGAGATACACGGCGAGGGTAAACACAATCAGTATGAGGAAAGAACTTGCCAGAATGATCCCAACGGTGTAGGTGGCAATGTTCATAAAACTGTTGCAGTTTCGCGTGATGGTGGAAACCGGCTCATGGATCAGAATGTAACCCAGGTTGGAATATCCCACGGTGACCGGAGAAAAAACCGTCAGCACATTGGCGGAATAGGAATCGTAGAACTTTCCGATTCGATAGTAACGGTTTCCGAAATCCGTGATGTCAAACCCTTCGATGATTTGCGCGGATTCCACACCGTTTTCTACAATATCCCGGCTGACGGAGGCGTCGCCGGAGTCCATGAGAAGACGTCCCTTGCTATCTACAATCCAGATATCCCCGGAGAGATATTCGCTGACGGCCTCCAGTTGGTCCTGAATCATGTCCACGGATACGGAACTGTTGAAGTAGCTGTTCCCGTAGTTGCTTGCCAACAGTGTTGCCTCCCGGTATAGCCGCTGACTCTCCGTCTGTTCCATGTATTGATTGGTCAGATGTTGGGTGAAGGTGCTCAAAACGATAAATGCGATGGCTGCAAAAACCAGATAACTGAGCAGAAGCTTCACATAGAGCGTATTTTTCATCCTTTTACCTCAAATTTATAGCCAATGCCCCACACAGTAGATATCTGCCAGGCATCGTGGTCATTGATTTTTTCACGAATGCGCTTGACGTGGACATCCACAGTACGGGTATCGCCTATGTACTCATAGCCCCAGATATGGTCCAGTAGTTGCTCGCGGGTAAAGACCTGATTGTGAGAGGATGCCAGAAAATAGAGCAGCTCCAACTCCTTGGGAGGCATATCCACAGCCCGGCCCTGATAGAGCACGGAGTAATTGGATAGATTGATGACCAAATCCGGGTATTCCACGCACTTGATATCCGCGGTGACAGGCTCCGACTTTATCGGCTGGTAGCGACG
>JAQXJP010000007.1 GCA_029008875.1 Lachnospiraceae bacterium
TCGAATTGCAGTTGCCAGATTGGAGTTTACTCCATCGATTCCGATTTTTGCCAATATGGATGTGAGCGCGGCAAACACCGCAGATAAAATTGCAAACAGTAGCCACATATGTATTCCTCCTTATCTCTGACAGAACAAGAGTTTATCCATGGTAATTTTCAATCATCAGCCCCGAATATCCTTGACACACGCGACCTCATCTTCCCCCACGCTGCAGCAAAGAAAGAGCACGGACACTCCCGCTTCTCTTGCTTCTTCCAAGGCCTCCCCGAACTCCGGGTGCATCTTCACATTTGCCCGCACTTCTGTGATTCCTTCCATCTGTATCACAAATGCGATAGACGCGCGGTAGCCTTCCTCCACAGCCTTTGTCAGCTCCCGCAAATGCTTCACGCCCCGCTCCGTGGGTGCATCCGGAAAATAGCCGATTCCATCCACCTCAAGGGTGCAACCTTTCACCTCCATGAGATATTTCTCCTGCCCCTTTTCCATATAAAAATCAACACGGGAATTCCCGAAGGTATATTCCGATCGAACATAATCGAACCCTTGGGTTGCCAACCACTCTCCCGCAATCTTGTTGGGAGCCTGGGAGTCAATGTTAATCCATCCTATCCCCGGCTTTTTCACGGTAATCAGATCATATTTTGTCTTGCGATTTGGGTTTTGTGCCTCCTCCAGAATGACATCCGCTCCCGGCAACAACAATTCCCTGCACCTTCCCGTATTTTTTACGTGAACCGTCTCCGCCCTGCCCCCAATCTCCACATGGGCGATAAAGCGATTGGGGCGGTCGATGAATTTTCCGTGCACAATCCTTTGATATTTCATGGCATCATACCGCAGCCGGTTCGCCCGGGCATGTCATCCCCTTTTACATATCCGGCGCAAAACTCCATATTAATCTGACGAAGTTCCTTTTTTCCGTCAATATAGTCCTGATACATCTCCGCAAGGCCCGGCATACAGCCGTCACAGTTTGCCTCAATATTTCCCAGGGATTCCGCTACAATTCGCTCTCTTTCCTCCCTTGTGGTCTCACTAATCAAATATCCCATGATTCCTCCTTAATTTCTTCCAAAATAACCTCTTCGGCAGTTTTTCAAAAAAATCCCTCTTCCAGCAGTTTTTCCAACACCAGCGCCTCACGCTCCATCATGTGCCTGGCAATGTCCGAGGTTTTGTCGCCGTGGTCGTGATTCCGATTGGCTTCTATGGCAGACCGCGGGTCTGTCCAGACCAGGGTAAATTCCTCTTCGGCCTCATAGTCATCCAATCGCTGATGAACCGCCTCGTCCTCGACATCACAGAGATAATAGAAATTTTCCTGAATGAACAAGTCCTCAATTTTCCCCTTCTCTTTTCTCAATATATACCCGTATTCCCGGACCGACTCCGGGACAACGCACAGCCCCACTTCCTCCATCACTTCCCGGATCAAGGTCTCCAAATGGGCTTCCCCTTCCTGTATGCCTCCGCCCGGGAATTTGTAATAATCATATTTTTTGCTGTGCACCAGAGCAATTTTATCTCCGCGGATAATCACTCCCCTGACGGAGGGCCTTCTCCCCACCGTTCCGTCCGACCTGTAATTTTTAAAATCAAAGGTAAACAGTGTTCTCATCTCTTCCCCCTACTTATTGTTTCCCATTACCCTTTTTGCAAAAAGCGCCGGTAACTGATATCGATGGCAAAAGCCCCCAGCGGGGCAGTCAACACAATGGCAAGAACCGCCACCGTAAGAACCAAATCGCCGCATGCCAGCCCCATAGCTAGGGGAATCCCTCCAATCGCCGCCTGCACCGTGGCCTTTGGCGTATATGCCAGCATGGTAAACAGTCGCTCCTTCGAGCGCAATCCTGTCCCAAGCAGGCAGACAAAAACCCCGGCCATCCGAAAGACCAAAGCACCAATAATCACAAGGAGAGCTCCGATTCCCACATTTTCCAGATACCGGATGTTCACCGTAGCGCCGACCAGGACAAATAGGAACACTTCCGCTGCAACCCACAGTTTGTTATATTTTACTGCCAATCTCTTTGCAACCGGTTCCCGGTATTTTTGCAAAGCAACTCCCAGAAACATAATGGCAATCAACGAAGAAAACGTGATGGCAGTACTTATGTAATCTTCCGCTGCCACAAGCAAAAAGGATAAGGAGAGAATGATCAGCACTTTGCTGGTGTCTCTCATATGTACCTTTTCAAAGAATCTTGCCAGAACAAATCCCGCCAACCCTCCAATCAGGATGCCCAGAACAATGGATACGGGAATATTCAAAAAGCGAATCACCGACACCCCCTGCCCCTGGGTTAACCCCACAAATGTAGTAAACAACACTATCACATAGACGTCATCCACCGAGGCTCCCGCCAAAATCAGTTGTGGTATCCCCTGCTTTGTGCCATATCCCTCCTCCATCACTTTCACCATCCGCGGTACAACCACCGCCGGGGAGACCGCCGCAAGGACAGCCCCCATGATTGCAGCCTCCAGCAGGCTCATTCCAAGCAGCCTCGGCGCCAGAAGCAGCATGCCGAGAAGTTCAAAGGTGGCCGGAACAAAACACATCATAACAGCGGGTCTTCCGATTCTTTTCAGCCCGGAAATATCCAGGCTAAGTCCCGCTCTTGTCAGGATAATAATCAGCGCAATCTTCCGAAGTTCCGGGGATATGGATAACAGGGAGGGATCAATCCAATTCAACACATAGGGTCCCAACAGGATCCCGGTGAACAGCATTCCCAGCAGGCTGGGCAACTTGCATTTTTGACAAAGCCATCCCAGTGCCATGCCAATCACCAAAATGAGTGCAATACTGAGCAACATGATCTCTTCCTCCATGCCTTAATACAACGTACACCGAAAATATAGCACTTTCTCTTTTCTTTCGCAATTCTTTCCCCATTCATGTAGCGCCTTTTCCCCCGCTTACTTCTTCTCGCGGGGTATGAGCCGCTCATCTCCCCTTCCTATACCCCGCTTACTTTTTCTCGCGGGGTATGGGCCGCGCCTTTCTTCTTCCCATACCCCGCTTATTTTTTCTCGCGGGGTATGGGCTGTCTCTTTCTTCTTCCTATACCCCGCTTTCTTCTTCTCGCGGGGTATGGGCCGCTCATCTCTTCTTCCTATACCCCGCCTGTTCTTTTCCCGGGGTACACACAGCATATTTTCCTTCCCCATACCAAAGGAAGACAGAAAGATTCCATCTCAAGCATTGCAAAGAAAAACCCCTTCCGCATCACACGCGGAAGGGGTTTTTGAAATTCATCCAGCCAATCAACCGGCACGTAGCCTCAATGCAAATTGTTTTTTGTTTACATCATGCCCATTCCGCCGGCTCCGCCAGCAGGCATTGCAGGAGTGTCCTCCTTGATGTTGGCAACTGCGGACTCTGTGGTGAGAAGTGTGGATGCAACAGATGTTGCATTCTGCAGTGCACTTCTTGTCACTTTGACAGGATCCAGGATTCCGCCTGCAACCATGTCAACATACTCCTCGGTTGCGGCATTGAATCCAATACCCGGATTTGATTCCTTAACCTTGTTGATAATGACAGATCCCTCAAGACCTGCATTTGCAGCGATATAGTACAGAGGTGCCTCGAGAGCCTTCAGAATAACCTTGGCACCGGTCTTCTCGTCTCCTTCCAGAGTATCTGCCAGTTCCGCAACCTTCTTGGAAGCGTGGATGTATGCAGATCCGCCACCTGCGATAATTCCCTCTTCCACTGCTGCTCTGGTAGCATTCAAAGCATCCTCCATACGGAGCTTTGCTTCCTTCATCTCGGTCTCGGTTGCAGCGCCCACACGGATTACTGCTACGCCGCCCGCCATCTTGGCAAGACGCTCCTGAAGCTTCTCTTTGTCGAATTCGGAAGTGGTCTCCTCAATCTGTCCGCGAATCTGGTTGATTCTGGATGCGATTGCGTCCTTATCTCCGGCACCATCAACGATGACGGTGTTCTCCTTCTGAATCTTGATGGATTTTGCACGTCCAAGCATATCCATGGTGGTATCCTTGAGTTCAAGTCCGAGGTCAGAGCTGATTACCTGACCACCGGTAAGAATTGCGATATCCTCCAGCATTGCTTTTCTTCTATCGCCATAGCCCGGTGCCTTAACAGCAACAACGTTGAAGGTTCCGCGGAGCTTGTTGACAATCAATGTGGTGAGAGCTTCGCCCTCCACATCCTCGGCGATGATCAAAAGTCTTGCGCCGGACTGTACAATCTGCTCAAGAATCGGCAGGATATCCTGAATGTTGGAAATCTTCTTGTCTGTGATAAGGATATACGGATCGTCCAGATTTGCCTCCATCTTATCCATATCGGTGCACATATATGCGCTCAAATAACCGCGGTCAAACTGCATACCTTCTACAAGGTCAAGCTCCGTCTCCATGGTCTTGGACTCTTCGATGGTGATAACGCCATCGTTGGTAACCTTCTCCATAGCGTCTGCCACGAGATTACCGACTTCCTCGTCTCCGGCAGAAATTGCTGCAACCTTGGCAATCTGATCCTTGCCGCTCACCTTCTGGCTCATCTCCTGAAGGGCTGCCACTGCCACGTCGGTTGCCTTCTTCATACCACGTCTCAACACGATGGGGTTGGCACCTGCCTCTAAGTTCTTCATTCCTTCCTGAACCATAGCCTGGGTCAAAACGGTTGCGGTGGTAGTTCCGTCACCTGCCACATCATTGGTCTTGGTTGCAACTTCCTTTACAAGCTGTGCACCCATATTTTCAAATGCATCTTCCAGTTCAATTTCCTTTGCGATGGTGACACCGTCGTTTGTGATAAGGGGAGCGCCGTAGGATTTATCCAACACTACGTTTCTTCCTTTCGGTCCCAGTGTGACGCGAACAGTATCTGCAAGTTTGTCAACGCCTGCGCCCAATGCTTTTCTGGCGTCTGATCCGTACTTAATTTCCTTTGCCATAATTGAAATCCTTCTTTCTTATATTCTATACTGACTTATTGAAAAAATAATTGCTTCTTGTGAATATCGTCTGATTCTTCCGATAATTATTCCACAACCGCAAGAATATCATTCTGTCTTACGATAATGTATTCCTGACCATCAAGCTTTACTTCGGTTCCCGCATATTTGGAATAGATCACCTTCTGACCTTCCTTCACCTGCATTACCACTTCCTTGCCGTCAACCATTCCTCCGGGTCCGACTGCAATCACCTCTGCCTCCTGCGGTTTCTCCTGGGCACTTGAAGTGAGAATAATTCCTGACTTTGTGGTCTCTTCTGCTTCCAGCTGCTTTAATACAACTCTGTCTGTTAATGGTACTAACTTCATTTCTGTAAGCCTCCTTTAAATTTGTTAGCACTCAATTAAACCGAGTGCTAAATCGTTCTGTAAATAAAATATCACTGCTGATTTTCAATGTCAACAGTGATATCAGAAGTTTATATTTATTTTATTTTCTCTTAATTGACGGTTCCGTATTTCAGATACTTAAACACCTTGAGAGACTCCAGCGGATGGCCCTCGAAATCAAACATTGCCTGATTGTCCCAGGAGCATCCTCCATAGTATTTTCCGGCGTCGTTGGGATCATACTGACCGGCATAGCTGCTGGCCCATCCGCTTCCGTACTGTTCCCATTTTGCGGAGTTGTTCTCTGTGGGCGCTCCCACCGGAATCCATACGCCCTCCCAGTAGAACACCCCGCTGGCCCCGGCTTCGCTTGCCGCCGCGCAGATGTCACGCACCATGTCAGCCTGTCCCTGAACGGACACCTCGTATCCATCCACCCCATCGGAATAACTGTTACCCGCGCCATCTCCGTCCTCGGAGGTATAGGGATAGGAGGTTTCTGCAATCACCACCTTCTTGCCGTACTTTTGCACGATATTGCTCACCACTTCCTGCATATTTTCCATGGTTCCGTCCCAGTACGGATAGTAAGACAATCCCATGACATCATAATCCACTTCGTATTTTTCCAACAGAGCCGCATTATGGTCAATCATATACGCCTGATCGATGGTAGTGTAATGAACCACAATCTGAATTTCCTTATCATAGTTATCGGAAATCTCTCTCACTGCATCGCTTCCCGACTTCAACAGCTGCATTATGGTAATGGGATTCTTCTCCCCCGACAGACCGTTGTTGATCTCGTTTCCGATCTGAACCATTCCCACATCCACACCGGCATCCAGGATCTCGGTCAGGCTCTCAATGGTAAAATCATGCAGCGCCTCACCCTTTTCTTCCGGCCCCATATCCTCCCATGCCTTCGGTGCAAACTGCTTCCGCGGGTCTGCCCAGAAATCCGAATAGTGAAAATCGATACATACCTTCATTCCATACTTTGTGGCTCTTTTCCCCAGTTCGATCGCCGTGGCCACATCATTGTTGCCGCCGCCGTATCCGTTTCCCTCTGCATCGTAGGGATCATTCCACACGCGAATCCGGATATAATTCACTCCGGACTGGGCAAGGGTCATAAAGACATCCTGCTCCTCCCCCTCGTAATTGTAATAGGTAACTCCGCTGTTTTCTTCCACGAGCACGGATGAGGCATCCATTCCCCGAATAAAATCATCTGCGAGATTGGCAATGGGTTCCACGGTAATATCCGCTTCCTCCGCCTCGGTGGGCAATTCGAAGGACATCTCCTTCAAATCCGGCACCTTGTTTTTCCCCACACTGCAACCGGATACTGCACCAGCCAAAAGCCCCACACACAATACCGCCGATAACGCCTGAATGATTCCTCGTTTCATTTGATTTATCCTCCTTTTTTTGAACCCCGACTTATGTTTAAGATACATCATTGACAGCATTTACTCAATGAATTATACTCATCAAAAATTGATATATTCTCATATAAAGAGGTACAAAATGATTGAAATTGTCAAAATGGGCGAAGATGCATATCACGATGAGACTTTTACGGTGGACCGTCCAAACGGATTCCCTGAATATCTTCTCATCATCTCCAGAACCCCCGGCCGTTTTCTGGTGAATGGCGCATGGGCGGATTATCCTGCAAACTGCGCAGTTATCTTTAAACCCTATCAAAAGCAGGCTTATACCGCAAGCGGCGACTGCTACATCGATTGTTGGATGCATTTCACTTCGGATCGCATGATTTTGGATGACCATTTTCCGTTCGGAACCCCCATCCCCTTGCAGCAGCCGGAGGAGATTTTTCAATTGTTCCACATCATCTGTTCCCAGTACTATGGGGTATCCTCCCACCGGGATTCCCTTCTGAACCAGTTGGTGGACTCTCTGGCCTACATGATTTCCGACGAAAATAAAACTGCCCCTCTCCCGGAGATCTATTACCAGCTCATCTCCCTTCGAAAAGAGATTTACTGGAAGCCTGCCGAGAAATGGACAGTTCCCTATATGGCGAAAAAACTCAACATCAGCGCCGGATATCTGCATGCTATCTACCAGGAATATTTTCATACCACCTGCATGAAGGAGGTTATCATCAGCAGGATCAAATACGCCTGTGAACTGTTGGCATCCTGCAATCTGTCGGTTTTGGAGGTCGCAGAACAATGTGGATACAACAGCGTGGAACACTTTATCCGCCAGTTCAAATCCTCCATGGGCATCACCCCCGCCCAATACCGGAAAAAGCACGCCGTCCGTCAAATCAACCCGTAGTGCTCCATAGCGAGGTACAATCCATCTTCATGAATATCCGCCGTCACGTACTCCGCGGCATCCATGGCCGGTTTTGTAGCATTGCCCATGGCAATCCCATGTCCCACATACTGCAGCATGTCCAGATCGTTGATGCTGTCCCCAATGGCGTAGGTATCCTCCAGCGGGACCTGCAAATAATCACACACCCACTGAATTCCGGTGGCTTTGGACGACCCCTTGGGCACAAATTCCACCACGTTCTCCGTGTGCTCCAAAATATCAAAATCCTTGGAGATTTCCCGTTTGATAGTATCGTAATCCGTTGTGGGTAACACATCCGCAGAAAACTTATTAATCTCTATATCTTCCGTATATCCATCGAGGGGAACCGCTCTCTCCTGCATTTCCTCAAACAGATATGCCACAAAGGGATCCTCCTCAAAGCCATGTTTGGAAATCCAGTGTTTTTTCGGCCCCTCCAGAACCACCGGCATATGGCAGGCATCCAGCACCTCCACAATCTCACGAACCCGTTCCGGGGAGATCAAATTGGAAAAGAGTACCTTGCCCTCCATCTCCACATGATTTCCGCAAGCGGCCACAATTCCGTCAAAGCCCAGAGCCAAAAGTCTCTCATCCTGAATGTTTCCTCTTGCTCTTCCGCTACACAAAAAAGTCTTATGGCCGTTTTCCTTTAATTTTTCAATCGCCACCCTTGTGCTTTCCGGAATCTCCATGTGCTCGTCCCAAAGGGTTCCGTCTATATCAAAAAATATCAGTTTTGGCATTTTTCTTCCTCTCCACACAAAAATATGTCTCCTATTTTACACAAAACAGGAGACATATTCAAGAATAGCACAGACACAAAATTGCTATCATTTCCACATCAAGTTCTTTGCATGTTTTCCTTATTACAGACTTCCGTCCAGTTTTTTCATCATGGACTTGTAGGTCATGGGATCCAACTCATGCTTGTAGAAAACGCGGTTGACCAACATTCCTACCAACATGCCCAAAAGAACAAGCACATATCCCGCAAGGTAATACACCCAAACCGCAAGGTGAAGGCTCTTATCCCCGTAAATATATGCTCCGCAGGGCATAAACAAGCCCCACACACATACAAGTAATAAGAAAAACGCTGCCCAATAGTGCTTATACATCAGCGGTGTGATAGCTTCCGTGAGAAATACAACCGCTGCCACCAACAGAACAATGGTGTAGCTCACATCCGCATTTGCCGGGGTGATTGCAGCATAGATTCCGTGAATCAGGGCAACCACCGTAAAGCAGAACAGCTCTGACAGAAAAATCAGGAAACCAAACATATCCACCGTAATCTTGCGGTAAAACGGAGATGCTTTCACTGCGGAAGGCACCGTCACAAGCAAAATCATCTGAGCCGGAACGGTACCGATCAATGCGATATAGAATCCTCCCAGCACATTGGAACAGCCGGTACAGATTTCGATTCCGATTCCAATGGCAAGAAAAACGAGTGACATCGCAATCTGTCTCTTCACTCCTACGGAATAGGAGATTAGTTTTATGGATTTTTTCAAATTATTCATCGTAATAACTCCTCTTCATAAAATGTCCTGCCAGTTTTATCTCCGCAAAAAGCATGGCAATCGCAACCATTACGCTAAACAATGCGGAAATCCAGTTTCCTATCGGAAATAAAACCCAAAATACCACGACAACCGCGCCCGTAATTCCCCCTTCCAAAACAATGGCAAACATGTGAGCCTGTGTGGTTAAAAAGAATCGATTGATCATGACGCTCAATGTCTCAAGGGCCGCAAGTACCCCCCAGCCCGTCAACAGACTCCATATGCTGGCCGGTGTAAAAGCAATTCCTGTCACAAAAGTGATTATCCCGCACACAAGCAGCCACAAGTAGATGTGCACCCGGTCTGCAGCCACCCCGAGGAGCATGGTTTTCTCTCCGTAGAAGCTGGCCTGACATGCGGCAATCTGTCCGCCCTCCTTGTTGTGAAGCCCCGCAAATACCGAAATATCACCGTACAAGGGCACCATACCCACAAAGGAGAGTACAAGCAGGGACACCGTCGTTTTCGTTCCGTAACCCAGCAGTGCAACCGCGGTATTTACCGCCAACAGCAGCACGAGGAATCCGCCCATCAGGAGGCGGTATTTCCGGGAGGTAAAAATCGTATATGCTTTCAACAATTTCATCTCTATCACCTACCCCTGCAACTTGGTATTTGCCTTCATAATCGCAACGGTAATCTGGGATAAGGTAGGCTGCTCGGTGGCAATATCCATCCCCGCGAGTTTATCCAGATTTTCCGCAAGACATATTCCCTCAAAGCCATAGCGGTTTACGGAGATGGAATAGAGAATCTGCTTTGCCTTTTCCACGTCTGCTTCCTCACCCTTGACAACAATATATTTTTCTTTGAGTTCCTCCACAAAGCCCTGTTCCACTACCTTTCCGTGCTCCAGGAAAATTGCATAATCTGTCACCTGCTCCATGTCAGCCACATTGTGGGTGGAGCAGAAAATCGTTCTCTCCCCGTCCCTGCTTACCAGATAGTCCCGCATCATCTCGCAAAGTTTATCTCTCATAAGCGGGTCCAAAGGAGATGCCGGCTCATCCAAAATCAGGCATTCCGTATCTCTGGCCAGGGCAAACGCCATGGCCAGCTTCATTCTATTACCGCTTGACAAATCGGAAACCTTTTTGGAATACTCGATTTTCCCATCATTGGTCATGCCGATTTCCATCAGGATTCTCTCAAATTCATTGGCATCGAAACGGTCAAAAAGCATTCCACCCAGATCCTTCACCTGCCGAATGGTCCAGCTGGGCAAAAAGTAGAGATTGGGTCCGGTATATCCGATATTCTCCTTTACTTCCGGATTCTTCTCCCGATCCATGTCACTGTATTTTCCGAAATAAGTAATCTCGCCGGTATAATCCCTACGGATTCCCGCAAGACAATTTAACAGTGTGGTTTTTCCCGCACCATTCTCCCCGATTAAAGCGGTGCAATATCCCCTGGGGATCACAAGTTCCGGTACATCCAACGTAAACCCTTTAAACTTCTTGACCAGATTATGACATCTGATCTCCGGTGTAATCATTTCCATTTTTGTTTCTCCTTTTCTTCTTATCTCATATTCTTCCTAGTCAATCTCAAATTTCCATGTCCGACATTCTCATCAATGCCGCCAGGGTATCAAACACTTCATCGTCCTTCATTCCCGCGATTTTTGCAGCGGAAATTGCCTCCATCAGGGCGTCCTCCACCCTGCGCCTGTGCTGTTCCTTGAGCAGATCCGTGTTCATGGCATTCACATAAAAGCCCTTTCCCTGCACCGCCGTGATGAGGCCCTCCTTTTCCAGTATCTCATAGGCCTTCATGGTGGTAATCACACTGATGGATAACTCCTTCGCAAGGGATCGGATGGATTGGAGATATTCTCCCTCCTTATATTTTCCCGCCAGAATCTGCTCTCGAAAGTTGTCTGCAATTTGCTGGTAAATCGGTACTCCCGAATTCTGTAGAATCTTCATATATCCCTCTTTCTCTTTGCCTGTCTTATTGTTTCACTTTGCTGCTCTTTTTCCATGGCTCCAGATACAGAAGTACAATTCCGATCACCATCACGGCAGTAACCGCCAGGCCCCCTTCCAATCCGAAAGCTCCTCCGTTAATCAGTTCCCGATTCTCCGCAAATGTGCAATCCAGAACAGAAGCCATCTTGCCGTTTCCGCTCACCTGAATTCCATAGAAATTGCCCTGGACAAAGTTCCAAACCGAATGCACCGCTCCGATTCCCCAGATATTTCCTCTCCGCACAAAGTAGAGGGAAGCAAAGATTCCAAACAACACCAGGTTAATAAATGCCAACACAGAGATTCCGGCATTCAGCAGGTGAAGCGCCGCAAACACCAGAGCGTTGGTAAGAATCGCCACCCAGAGGGGATATTTTCTGGCGATGGAGCACATCATGTAGCCTCTGCAAAGCACCTCTTCCGCCATTCCCTGAATCATAAATCCGATTGCATACAGAAGAAGAATCCATCCTCCCTTGGCAAAAGTAAAGGATAATGAGCCGGTAGCCAATGCAATCAACACCGCAATGGAAAAAGCGCAAAATCCCACAACAATTCCAAGACCGTACTCCTTCAGGAAATTTCCCTTGGTGAAGCCGAGCTTTCTGGGACTTCTCTTCTGAATCAGCGCGCACATTCCCAACACAATGGCAATCATAATGATTTCGGAAACCAGACTGACCACCATAAATTTGTCACCGGAAAGTGCATTCACGGAAGCCAATGCAGCCGCCTCCATATCCTGGGCCTGGATTGCCGCCTGATAAGCGGAATCCCCAAACAATACAATAATCTCATAGGGCATAATCACGAGCATCTGCCCCAGACTGCACAGGATAAAGATTCCGATAAACAACAGAATCTCCAGAATGATATTCCATCCCTTCTTCTCCCCGTAGAACTGTGTCATCCCTTCTTCATGTTTCAAATTCAGTTTCATAATTCTCTCCTTCGTCATTGTTTTTTGTTCTTTTCATTCTTTTTCAATACTATTCTTTTTCCTTCGTTGTATTCTTCTTAACAGCGGCACAATGACTCACATAACTGTATATATAGCTGTTTTCGTATCTGCTTGCACAACTTCTATAAAGACCACTTGCATAGCTTCTATACATCTGTTTACCAACTGCGTCTAAACTGTTTATGTGTTATATATACACCTATAACAATATCGTGTCAACATAATTTTTGGAAAATTTTTGAAAAAAATATATTCTCGAGTATTTATTTCTTCTCTTTCAATATTTCTTTCCAACGTCAGCCTCGCATTTTTATATGGTAAAAATAAATAATTTCGACGTTCGATTTTTATGTAACATGCGCTCTACCATATATTTTTTCTATGTGTTAGCATATCTATTACCCCGTTAACACACACTTACCAAAGGAGGTATTTATACGAATCCAAAACAAATCAAAAAAAATATTCATACCCTGACACAGCAAATTAATCAAATGTATCATCAGCTCACATTCTATCCGCCGGGTGAATTAATCGCCCATCAAAACGGGCCTTACATCAAATTCTTTCTCAAATCGGATAAAGATTACCGCTATATTCCCAGCAAGGATCGAGAGATTAAAAAACTGTACGCCCAAAAGAAGTACCTTCAGGCACAAATCCAAGACTTTCAAGCAGAGCAAGAACTCCTGCTCACCTATCTGACCAATCACGAGAAATATGCTTCGAAAGCGGAATCTCTCCTATCCGTTCAATCCCATTACCGCGATTTGCTCATTGACACTTTCTCCACACTGGATTTCCCCGCTAAACAATGGCTCTCCGAAGAATACCCCACGAATCCCAACTTCCCCGAACAGTTGAAATATCCTTGTCCATCCGGTATATATGTCCGTTCCAAATCTGAGTTACTGATTGCAACCGCACTGTTCTCACACCACATTCCTTTTCGTTATGAGAATGAGTTGATACTGGACGGTATCCCGTACTATCCGGATTTCACCATCCTTCACCCATCGACCGGAGAAATCGTTTATTGGGAACACTTTGGGTTAATGAATGATCCCGGATATGTCAAAAAAGCGTCCCGAAAGATTGAGCATTACATTTCCTGCGGTATATACCCGGGAATGAACCTTATCACTACATATGAATCCGATGAAATTATTTTTTCTCCCCCAATTATTGAGCAAACCCTTCAACATTATCTCGCTCTGGAGTAATTGGCGTTTTTGTCCAATCACCCCTTGACTCAGTTGACGCTTTGGCAATCAGTCCCTTGGCGGTTGGCGCTTTGCAATCAGTCCCTTGGGCAGTTGGCGCTTTGACAATTAGTCCCTTGACAGTTGACTTCTTGAACCAATTACCACTTTGGCCGATTGTCCCCTTGGCCCAATCAACACTTTGGGCTAAATGACGCTTTACGGAGTTTTTTCGCCCAAAATATCGTATCCGATTGTTTGAAAAAACAGAGTTTGGGCAAAAAGGCTGTTTTTCCAAAATTTATGCCCAAATATTTCTGAAAAAACGAATTTTTGTCAATCTTTTGGGCATAAATTCACCTTTTAGCATGGAAAAACCCAATTCTCTGAAAAAATAGTATTTTTCTTCCATATTTTGGGCGCAAAACATCATAATTTACCTTCAAAACCCAATCCACTATAATGAGCTTCTTATCATCCACAAAATGCCAAAACACTCGTCTATTGCCCGGCATCTTCCCATCAAAATGAGTGCAAAACGCTCGTCTATTGCCCGGCATCTTTCCACCAAAACGAGCACGAAACACTTGTCTATTGCCCGGCATCATTTCATCAAAAAAAGCCCGGCATACATTTCGTATGCCGGGCTTTTGGCCAAACAATCCATTTGTTATTGAATGGACAGATAAGAATATCCCATCAAGCTCTCGTCCACCTCACGAGCCACCTCGCGCCCCTCGCGAATAGCCCACACAACCAGAGACTGTCCGCGGTGCATATCCCCTGCGGTAAATACGTTCTTTACGTTGGTAGCATAATGCCCTTCCTCGGTGGCCACATTGGTACGCTGGTTCAATTCCACACCGAATGCCTTGGCGATATAGCTCTCAGTACCCAGAAATCCCGCTGCAATCAGCACAAGTTCAGCGGGGATTTTCTTCTCGCTTCCCTCAACCGGAACCATATTGAAGCGGCCGGTCTTCTCATCCTTCTTGGATTCCAGGCTCACAATGGTGATTTCCTTGAGGTTTCCGTTTTTATCCTTGTGGAATTCCTTAACCGTGGTCTGATAAATTCTCGGATCGCTGCCGAATACTGCAATGGCCTCCTCCTGACCATAGTCGGTCTTAAGGACCTTCGGCCACTCCGGCCACGGGTTGTTTGCTGCTCTGCTTGTGGGAGGGCAAGGCATCATCTCAAGCTGTGTCACGGATTTTGCTCCCTGACGGATTGCCGTTCCTACGCAATCGTTTCCGGTATCACCGCCGCCGATGATAACCACGTTCTTGCCTTTGGCAGATACGAATTTTCCATCGGCAAGTCCGGAGTTGAGCAAACTCTTGGTGGTCTGTGTCAGGTAATCCACCGCAAAATAGATTCCCTTCGCATCCCTTCCTGTTGCACTGATATCTCGGGGATTTTTGGCTCCGCAGGTTAGGATGACGCGATCGTATTCCTTGAGCAGCTGTGCCGCCTTTACATCGACGCCCACGTTACATCCGGTGATAAATTCAATCCCTTCCGCCTTCATGACATCGATTTTGCGGTCAATAATGTGCTTCTCCAATTTCATGTTCGGAATCCCGTACATCAGCAGTCCGCCCACACGGTCCTCTCTCTCGTACACGGTTACGGAATGTCCGCGCTGGTTCAATTGATCTGCCGCAGCAAGACCTGCAGGTCCCGCTCCGATGATGGCAACCTTCTTGCCGGTGCGAACCCGGGGTGGCTTGGGTGCCGCATACCCCATCTCATAGGCAGTCTCAATCACACCGTGCTCGTTATCCCTCACGGAAACCGGGTCTCCCCAGTGTCCGCAGGTACATGCCTTCTCGCAGAGCGCCGGACATACCCGGGAGGTGAACTCCGGAAAATTGTTGGTCTTGTGAAGCCGATTGTACGCCTGCTCCCAGTTTCCGGTGTACACCAAATCGTTCCACTCCGGAACCAGATTGTGAAGGGGACAACCGGACGTCATTCCCGCAATGGTCATACCGGACTGGCAGAATGGCACGCCGCAATCCATGCAGCGCGAAGCCTGTTTTTGCTGTTCTTCCTTTGAGAGGAACACATGGAACTCATCGAAATTCTTGATTCGCTCTGTTGGTTCTACCGCACGTGCATCAATTCTCTCATATTCCATAAATCCTGTTGGTTTTCCCATCTTGTGATCTCCTCCTTACGCTCTTGTCACGGCATAAAATGCCTCAATCATTGCCTGTTCTGCGTTCAAGCCCTTCTCTTCCATCTGGACAATTGCCATCTGCATCTTATTGTAGTCAAAAGGAATAACCTTCTTGAATTTGGGAAGATATTCGCTAAAGTGGTCGAGAACCTCCTTACCCTTCTCGGAATTTGTCAAAGTCACATGCTCTTTGATCATTTCCTTCAATTCCAGCACATCGTATTTGTTGGTTACTTCCTCGGTAAATACCATGGACTTGTTGGTGCGCATATACAGATCGTTGTCCTCGTCCAGCACATACGCGATACCACCGCTCATACCGGCCGCAAAGTTCTTGCCGGTTTTGCCGAGCACCACCACGCGGCCGCCGGTCATGTATTCGCATCCGTGATCGCCGACACCTTCCACAACCGCTGTGGCCCCGGAATTTCTTACGCAGAATCGCTCGCCGGCAACACCGTTGATAAATGCCTTACCGCTGGTTGCCCCATAGAGCGCCACGTTACCGATGATGATATTCTCATCCTTTTTGTATGTGACTCCGGTCGGCGGGTATACCACAAGCTTACCGCCGGACAATCCCTTGCCGAAGTAATCGTTGGAATCTCCCACCAACTCCAGGGTCAATCCCTTGGGGATAAATGCTCCAAAGCTCTGTCCACCTGCACCGTTACACTTGATAATGAAGGTATCCTCCTCCAATGTATCATCGTATCTCTTGGTAATCTCTGAACCGAAAATGGTTCCCAGGGCACGGTTGGTGTTGGTCACCTCAATATCAATCATACGCTTTTGCTTCTTCTCCAACGCCGGCTCCAGCTGCTTCAGAATCTCGCTCAAATCCTTGGTCTTATCCAGTTCAAAGTCATAGATTTGCTTCGGATCAAAAATTACTTTCTGCTTGGTTCCCGCAAACGGATTGCTTAAAATGTTGCTCAAATCAATCTGTGCCTCGCGGCCGGTCAAATCCTCGCGAACCTTCAGCAAATCGCTCCGTCCCACAAGTTCATCCACGGTTCTGCAACCCAATTTTGCCATATACTCCCGCAGTTCCTCCGCGATGAAGCGCATGAAGTTTTCCACATACTCCGGCTTGCCGGAAAAACGCTTACGGAGCTCCGGATTCTGGGTGGCAATACCTGCCGGACAGGTATCCAGGTTACAAACTCGCATCATGACACAGCCCATGGTTACAAGTGGAGCTGTTGCAAAGCCAAATTCTTCCGCACCGAGACATGCCGCAATGGCAACATCGCGACCGCTCATCAGTTTTCCGTCGGTCTCAATGCGCACTTTGTTGCGAAGTCCGTTCATTAAAAGGGTCTGATGTGCCTCCGCAAGACCGAGCTCCCAAGGGAGTCCCGCATTGTGGATGGAGCTGCTGGGAGCTGCACCGGTTCCTCCGTCATATCCGGAGATTAATACCACCTGTGCTCCCGCCTTGGCAACACCGGCCGCGACGGTTCCAACCCCCGCCTCAGACACCAGTTTTACGGAAATTCTAGCGTCACGGTTTGCATTTTTCAAGTCGAAAATCAACTGCTCCAAATCCTCGATGGAGTAAATATCATGGTGAGGAGGAGGTGAAATCAGGGATACACCCGGTGTGGAAAGTCTGGTTTTGGCAATCCAAGGATATACCTTCTTACCCGGAAGGTGTCCGCCCTCTCCCGGCTTTGCTCCCTGGGCCATCTTTATCTGGATTTCCTGAGCGCTGGTCAGGTAGCGGCTGGTTACACCGAATCGACCGGATGCCACCTGCTTGATGGCAGAGCACCGGTTCAGTCCATCCGGCCCAACCGTCAGACGGCTCTTGTCCTCGCCACCCTCACCGGTGTTGGATTTTCCGTGCAGATTGTTCATGGCAATGGCAAGTGTCTCGTGGGCTTCCTGTGAGATGGAGCCGTAGGACATGGCACCGGTCTTAAATCTTGTCACGATGGAATCCACGCTCTCCACTTCCTCGAGGGACACTCCCTTTCTCGGGAATGCAAAATCCATAAGTCCGCGAATGTTGGTACTCTTCTGTTCCTCGTCCACCAGGGCCGTATACTGCTTGAACATCTCGTAATCCCCGCGCTGGGTGGATTGCTGAAGCAGATGGATGGTAGCCGGATTGTACAGATGTCTGTCCGCACCACTTCTCATCTTGTGGCGTCCCTTGCTCTCAAGGGTCAAGTCCGTACCCAGTCCCAGCGGATCGTAGGCAGCGGAATGCAGCGTGTTCACATCATCTTCGATATCCTTCAGGGTGATGCCTCCGATTCGGCTCACGGTGTTGGTAAAATACTTGTCGATGACGGACTTGTCGATTCCAATCGCCTCAAAAATTTTGGATCCCTGGTAGGACTGAATGGTGGAAATCCCCATCTTGGCTGCAATCTTGACGATACCGCTGATAATTGCATGGTTGTAATCGTCCACTGCCGCATAGTAATCCTTGTCCAGCATATGCTCATCCACGAGCTGTTTCACGGTATCCTGTGCCAGGTAGGGGTTGATTGCCGTTGCGCCAAAGCCAAGCAGCGTGGCAAAATGATGTACTTCTCTCGGCTCTCCGGATTCCAGAATTAAGGAGAGAGAGGTTCTCTTTTTGGTCTTAACCAAGTACTGCTGGAGTGCGGAAACCGCAAGCAGAGAAGGAATTGCCACATGATTGTCATCCACACCGCGGTCTGAAAGAATCAGAATGTTTGCCCCCTCGCGGAAGGCACGGTCCGCCTCGATGTACATGCGGTCAATAGCTTTTTCCAGGCTGGTATTCTTGTAATATACAATGTCGATGGTAGCGACCTTGAAGCCGTCCACCTTCATGGCACGAATCTTCATAAGATCCGTGTTGGTCAAAATCGGATTGTTGATGCGGAGCACCTTACAGTTCTCCGGCTTCTGTTCCAGTACGTTTCCTGCCGAACCGATGTACACCGTGGTGGAGGTAACAATTTCCTCACGGATGGAGTCGATGGGCGGATTGGTAACCTGCGCAAACAGCTGCTTGAAGTAGTTAAACAAGGGCTCTCTGTTGCCGGAAATCGCCGCAAGGGGTGTGTCCGTACCCATGGCTGAGGTTCCCTCGATTCCGGTGAGGGCCATGGGCAGAATGGCATCCTTCAGGGATTCGTAGGTGTATCCGAAGGCTCTCTGCATTCTCTGGCGCTCTTCCTTGGTGTATTCCGGCACACGACCGTTTGGAATCTTCAGGTCCTTCAGCTGTACGATATTGCTGTCCAGCCACTCGCCGTAAGGGCGCATTCCCGCATAGGACTCCTTCAGCTCGTCGTCATCAATCACCCGTCCCGCAACGGTGTCCACCAAAAGCATTTTTCCGGGGCGCAAACGATCCTTGGTCACAATTTTGGTCGGGTCAATGTCAAGAACACCCACCTCGGAGGACAAAATCAGATAATCATCATCTGTGATATAGTAACGGGAAGGACGAAGTCCGTTGCGGTCCAAAACCGCCCCCATCAAATCCCCATCGGAAAACAGAATGGATGCCGGTCCGTCCCAGGGCTCCATCATGGTGGCGTAATACTGGTAAAAATCCTTCTTTTTCTGTGACATTACCGCATTGTTGGCCCAAGGCTCCGGAATCATAATCATCACCGCAAGAGGCAAATCCATTCCGCTCATCACCAAAAACTCCAGCGTGTTATCCAACATTGCGGAGTCAGAGCCCTCTGTGTTGACCACCGGGAGAACCTTCTGGAATTCTCCCGCCAGTTTGCTGCTGGACATGGTCTCCTCTCTGGCAAGCATCTTGTCCGCGTTACCGCGGATGGTGTTGATCTCGCCATTGTGCACGATAAAACGGTTCGGATGTGCTCTCTCCCAGCTGGGATTGGTATTGGTAGAGAAACGTGAGTGCACGGTTGCGATGGCAGATTCATAATCCGGATCCTGGAGATCGGAGAAGAACTGACGCAGCTGCTCCACCAGGAACATTCCTTTATATACGATGGTTCTGCTGGAGAGGGACACCACATAACTTCCATCGTTGGACTGCTCAAATACGCGTCGAGCCACGTAGAGCTTCCGGTCAAAATCCAACCCTTTTTCCACGTTTGCCGGTCTCTTGATAAACGCCTGCATAATGCGCGGCATACAAGCTCTGGCCTTTTCGGAGAGTTTGTCCGGATGTGTAGGGACTTCTCTCCATCCCAAAAACTCCATACCCTCCTTTTCCACAATGACCTCGAACATCTTCTTGGCCTGATTTACTTTCAGTTCCTCCTGCGGGAAAAAGAATTGTCCGACACCGTAGTCCCGCTCCCCTCCCAATTCAATTCCGAGGGATGCGGTTGCCTTCTTGAAGAATTTGTGGGAAATCTGAAGCAGAATACCAACACCGTCACCGGTGGTTCCGTCTGCATCCTTTCCTGCTCTATGTTTTAAGTTCTCTACGATACTAAGTGCATTCTCGACAGTCTCATGGGTCTTGATACCCTTGATATTGACAACCGCTCCGATACCGCAGTTATCATGCTCAAATCTGGGATCATACATGCCCATCGCTGTTGCTGTACTTTCATTCCACTGTTTTTCCATAGCTCGTATCCTTTCTATTTTTTTTAGTTTTCAAAAATCATTTTCCAATTAGAATTTTATCGCTAGAAAACACCCTATTTCAACATGATATTTTTGGAAATTGTCAGATAATATATAAATTCAAAAAAATAATGTAATATTTTCAGAATTATTCTTGAGTTTTTCCATCAAAATATCCATTTTGGTGCAATTCAAAAAAACATATAGAAAAAAACCTTATTTTCTAAAGTGTAAAAAAGACACAATCCGGCGCTTTTTACCGAATTGTGTCTAAATTGTGTATTTCAAAATCGATCTTGTCCAAGAATCCTACGTCAAAAAGCTCATGGCCAGCTCTGCCAGGTAAACCGTCACACATGCGGCGACCGCAACAACGGTCAGGCTCTTGTTGCGAAGGGCAAAGATCACGGCAACCAGAAGTCCCAGCACCGCCGATACCACATAATCCGTCACATAGAAAATAGCCGGGAGTGTCATGGCTGTCAGCACCGCGTATGGGATGTAGTACAGAAAGGATTTGATAAAGCGATTTTCAATTTTCCTGCTCACCGCTGCAAAGGGAATCGCACGAATCAGATAAGTGGACCCGGCAAGCACCAGCAGGTATGTAAAATACTGAAAATTATCCATGGCGCACCTCCTGCTCCCCGGAATTCTCGCCACCTGCACATTGCGTCGGTTCATTATCCGCAGCCGGGAAGACAATCGCCCCAATCACAGCCGCGGCAACGGCGCACGCGCTGATGGCGATTCCCCCGGAAACATGGGACAGCACCGGGACATAATAAAACAGGCAGCTGAATATGGCGGACAACACAACCACGCAAATCACTGCAATGCCTTTTTTCATCTCCGGCACAACAATCGCCACAAACATTCCGTAGATGGCGATGCTCAACGCACTCATAAGTCTGGCGGGAAGCACGTTCCCGAGAAGTGCCCCCACCAGGGTTCCAAAGGTCCAACCCGCAAAAGGCAACACGGAAAGACCTGCGAAAAAGGATCTGCTCACCTCTTCCTCCCGGCTCGCCACGGCAAAAATCTCATCCGTCATCATAAATCCGAAGATCCATCGCCAGATTCCCGCAAATTTGCTATCCGTCTTCTGGGACAGGGAAATGGCCATAAAGGAATAGCGCACGTTGATGGTCAGCTGGGAAACCAGCATCTCCAGATACTGCCCCGGATGGATCATCACCCCAATCCCCGCCAACTGCCCTGCAGAAGTAACGGTTGTCATGGAAATCAGCACCGCCTGCCACCAGTGCAGGCCGTAGCTGACCGCCATAATTCCAAATGTAAACGATACGGACAGATAGCCGAGCCCGATGGGGATTCCGGCCTTCAGCCCTCTTTTAAAATTACTCATAATCTCTTCCTAACCACAATAATCACAATAATCAATCACGTCACAATGGTGTGCGTGGCTAATTAACCTTTCTCATATACAAGGACAAAGCTGCAACGCCAAGCAATCCCAACCCGAGGGCAAGCATCCAGGCAGACAAACTGCCATCCAGAGTCCACTCCAGCGCCCCCGTCTCTGTGCGGAGAACCGCCACCAGGTTTGAGGCCATATGCGCCACAATGGCGCCATACACATGTCCGGTTTTTTCCACAAACAGTGCCAGCAGCATTCCGACGAAAAATGCAAAGATAAATTGCACCCAATTAAAATGCATGATTGCAAAGAGAAATGCCGATAACACCACCGCGGGCAAGCAGCCCATCATTTTGCGCAAGCGCTCAAATATCACCCCACGGTAGATCAGTTCCTCCAGAATCGGGGTGAGAAAAGCGGAACCAATCAATTCCAACGCCAACGTGCTGCCGAAGAATTTGCTGTTTGCCTCCGCAAAGCCTTCAGACGCTGCGGCAAGAGGTGACATACAAAGGATATTGTTCAATGCCACCGAAACGCTGACCGTGATAAACAAAATGCACAGTATGTGGGTCGTGATGCGCTTTCCATTCCGTTCTATGGTTTTTCCCGAATGATCCGGACGGTAAAACATCATATAAATGATGGGCAGCGTAACTCCGGAGGCGATGATTTCACACAGCATATACCTCTGTGTACTATCCCCCAAAAACTGCTGTGCCACAAACATCACCAGCACTACCATGGCCCAATACATGAGAAGCGGGTACAGGATGCTCCACACCTTAAACTCCCCCAGACTGGTTTTTCTCATAATTTCTTCACCTCTTGCGGCAATTGGCGCATGTCATCAATGATGCAGATTGCGCCCGCCTCTTTCATTGCATTCAAATCTCCAAACCCAAAACTCACACCGATGCTCCTCATGTGCACCAGATTTGCCCCCTCGATATCGTAGATGGTATCTCCCACCAGCACCATCTCCTCCTTGGGAATATCCTGCCATCTGCGCAGAACCTCCAGCAGCACCTCCTCCTTGGTTCCGATTCTCCCGTCGTGGGTTGCCCCCACAACCTCGTCAAACAAATCCAGAATCTCTAAATGTTCCATGATTTTGCGGCAGGTTTCCTCCGGCTTGCTGGATGCAAGTCCAATCAGGTATCCATCCTCCTTAAGTTGGGCTATGGTCTCACTCACATAGGGATACAGCTCACATTCACTCCAACCGATCTTCTCATAACGCTGCCGATATACTGCCACAGCCTCCTGGGACATCTCTTCGGAAAAACCATAGAAGTTGCGAAAGCTCCCAGCCAAGGGCGGGCCGATAAACTTCTTTAAATTCTCCAGATTCGGCACCTCAATCCCGTAATGGGCAAGCGCATACTGCGCGGACTTCGTGATGCCCTCCGAGGAATCCACAAGTGTTCCGTCAAAATCAAACAATACTGCTCTCATTTGTTCACATCCTTATTTTTTACATTTTTTCATTTACCTATTGCATTATTGCACATATTCACTATAATGAAAACCACAAAAACAATATTTTATCGGCAGAGTAGAATCTCATGCGTGAAGTGCCACATGAACAGGGAGTTGACTTGTGGACGAAAAGTGTCAGACCAATGGATGTCTGACGCTTGCGGTATTTGATTCGCATCCCGCTGCTACATATCAGTTGAATTACGCGCGCCATTTCGCGCCAATACCTCCTTATGTGTAGTTTAGGAAAACTGCTGAAAGGAGGATTTTTTATGTCAAAGCTCAAAGAACTGTATCTGAATTCCATGCGAGAATTCAAATCACCGAAAACCCTTGCCCTGATCGGACTCATGGCTGCCCTTGCCATGGTGCTGAATCTGGTGGCCTCCATCTCCATCGGGCCCTACATCAAAATCGGGTTTTCCGGTTTGCCCAACCGAATCGTGGAAGCCTTGTTCGGTCCCTTTGTAGGCTGCATCTTCGGAGGTGCTCTCGACATCTTAAAATTTCTTATCAAGCCGGACGGAACCTTCTTCCCCGGATTTACGTTTGACGCCATGCTGGCCGGAATTCTCTACGGTTCCATCCTGTACCGCAAGGAAATCTCCCTTCCGAGAATCTTCTGTGCGGAGCTTCTGGCAAAAGTAATCGTAAACTGCGGATTCAACACCTATTGGATCTCCGTGCTATATGGAAAGGGCTTTTTGGCTCTGCTGCCCTTACGCCTATTGAAAAATGCAATCATGCTTCCCATTGACACTATCATCGTGTTTATCTGCCTGACCTTCGTGGCTCAACTGACACATAAATTCCGGGTGGTGCCCTTCAAGCGGCGCACTGCTGAGTTAAGCAAATAGTTTCATATAATTCGTGATTTACAAATGTTCAAAAGGCTACCACACTGAAACAGTGAGGTAGCCTCCAAGCATCGTAAAATATTATCTGATCTCACAGGATTTCTGATCCCACATCATTACAACGAACTGCCAAAATCAGAGACAATCGCCTGCCCTGTAATCGCTCTTGACTCATCTGTTGCCAGGAAAAGCAGAATGTTAGCCACATCTTCAGGCATGCATGGCTGAATTTTCAGGTCAGAGTGTTTCCCCATCTGTCCGAACATATCCGCATCCATATTGGCAGGATTCATACTTGCCACCATGGGTGTGACAATGGTTCCCGGGCAGACGGCATTGCAGCGAATCCCGGTGCCTGCAAATCGCAGTGCGGCATGCTTTGTGATACCGATCACTGCCGCCTTGGATGCCACATAGGCAGCACCGCCGCAACCCATAACACCTGCTACGGAAGCCACGTTGACAATGGAGCCGCCGCCTGCTTCTAGCATTTTATTGCTGGCAGCACGCATGCAGTACATCGTTCCCTTCGTATTGATATCAATCACACGATCCATATCCGCATCCACGACCTTATCGATCGGCTTTAAGCCCTCTTCCAATACGCCTGCACTGTTAATCAGTACATCCACCTTGCCATAGGTCTCCACGGTTTTTGCAATCAGATGATCGGCATCCTCCGGCTTTGAGATATCACATACCACCGGCAGAACCTCGCCGCCTGCTTCTCTAACTTTTGCTGCCACCTCTTCCAACTGCGGTTGACGGCGGGCGCTGATAACCACCTTTGCGCCTTCCTTTGCAAAAAGAACTGCTGTGGCAGCTCCCACCCCGGAGTTTCCCCCGGTAATAATTACGACTTTGTCTTGCAAACGTCCCATAGTAACCCTCCTTATACCATATACATTTATTTGGTTCCCCCACATTAACTTTATCGCGTCCATCATCGGATGACAAGCAGAAAGCCAACACAAACTAGCTGACTTTTTCAAAATCTGATGCCGGATGTTTGCACAGAGGACATATAAAATCTTCCGGCAACTCCTCCCCCACATATTCATATCCGCAAATCCGACAACGCCACACCGTCTGTCCCTTCTCCGTGGTGCGCACCTTCTCCGGCTTCGGCTTAATATTCTGTTGATAGTACTCATAGGTTACTGAAGGTGCATCGTTTAGTACCTCCATATCTGTGATTGTACCAATAAACATGGTATGCGACCCAAGATCCTCCGTCTTTTCCACCTTGACGGAAATATATGCGTTAGTTCCCTCCGTCACGTACGGTATTCCATTGGCGCCTCTCTTCCAACCATCGAAGTTCTGAAACTTGTCCACATCTCTCCCCGACTGAAATCCAAAACGCTGAAACAGGTTAAACACAGCGTCCCTGGAAATGACGGATACTGTAAACTCTCCTGTCTCCTTAATCATATCATGGGTAAGGTTGGACTTGTTTACCGCAATACTGATCTGATTCGGTTCAGACGCCGCCTGAATGGCAGTATTGATGATACATCCATTGTCCTTATCTCCCTGTTTTGCTGTCAGTACAAACAATCCGTATGTGAGCTTGTACATTGCTTTGTTGTTCATAGTAATCCCTCCAATATATTTTGTTGACTTATTATTATCTCTTTACACCCTTGGTATCCCGGTTACCGATATGAAGCCGGTTCAGGCTCATCTCCTTGCCCTTCACCTCAATCACTTCATTGTCGCCCTCCGCCAACAGGTAAATATGGCTCAGTGTATCTCCCTTGTCCAGTTTCATTCCCCGGACACCTGCAGCCGCCTTCTTCTTCTCCGGAATCTGATCCACCGGAATGCGCAGGAATACTTCCTTCTCGGAACGCATGACAATGGTCTCCGTCCCGTCAACCAGAGCGGCAATCAGTAGCTCATCTCCCTCGTTTAATTTGGTAGCTGCTGTGGTGCGTTTTGCAACGTCAAACTCTGCGCCCTCCACCAACTTCAACATGGAGGTCTTCGTGCCGAATACCATGCGCTTTGTCACCATTTCCGCAAGGCTGCACACCGATACAAAATGTTCCACCTTACTGTCATAATTGCTGACATTGTCAATGGGGGTTCCCTTATCCTTGGTCTTGCCGGCCGGGAGATCCTGTACTTTCAGAATATGCATATTTCCCTTATCTGTAAAAATGCATACCTTTCCGCGGCTCTTCACAGTAAACACAAATTTACTCTCCACATCCACCGCATCCCGGTTTCGCTCATACAGAGAAATTTCCATGGTCTTGGCATATCCGAACCGATCCATAACGAAGATGACATCGTGTTCCTCAATCGGTTTTTCCACTACCACAGCTTCCGCCAGGTTGTCGATGGCGGTTCTGCGCCCTCTGGCGTATTCTTTCTTGAAGCCCTGCAGTTCCTTGATGATCACCTTGGCCATGGAAGAACGCTTGGTCAGGATATCGGAATACAACGCAATGTTGGCTAATGTCTGCTCATGATCCTTCATCAGGGCATCGATCTCCAAACCAATCAAGCGCTGCAAACGCATCTTGAGAATCTCGTCGGTCTGGCGCTCTGTAAAATGCAGTTGCTTTGCCATTTTTTCGGATTCCTTGGACTTGAAGGTGATACCGGATACGTCCCCCTTCGTCAGGCAGGCTTTGGCGTCCTCCACCCGCTTACTTCCTCTCAGAATCTCAATAATCAAATCGATGACGTTGCAGGCTTCAATCAAGCCTTCCTGCACTTCCTTCTTGTCCATTTCCTTGGCAAGGAGAGTCTTGTACTTTCTGGTGGCAATCTCGTACTGGAAATTCACATGGTGCTTGATGATGGATACCAGTCCCAAAGTCTCCGGGCGTCCACCTGCCACGGCCAGCATATTTACCCCAAAGGTATCCTCCAGTTTGGTCTTCTTGAACAGGAGATTCATAAGTGCATCCGTATCCGCGCCCTTCTTCAGTTCCAGCACAATGCGGATTCCCTCCTTGGAGGACTGGTTGGTAATGTCCACGATATCGTTGGTCTTCTTGGTCTCCACCAGGGCGTACACATCGTTTAAAAACTTGCCGATGTTGGCCCCAATCATGGTGTAGGGAATCTCTGTGATGACAAGCTGCTCCTTGCCTCCTTTGAGTTTCTCCACTTCCACCTTACCGCGAATCTTGATTTTCCCAACTCCGGTTTCATAGATTTCCAGAAGTTCATCCTTGTTGGCCACAATTCCGCCTGTGGGGAAATCCGGTCCCGGAATATACTGCATCATCTCCTCCGTGGTAATGTCCGGATTCTTCATGTAGGCAATCACACCGTCAATACATTCTCCCAGATTGTGAGGCGGGATGCTGGTGGCCATACCGACCGCGATTCCCTCCGCTCCGTTGATCAAGAGGTTGGGAACCTTCACCGGCAGTACTGCCGGCTCTTTTTCCGTCTCGTCGTAGTTGGGCACAAAGTCCACCACGTCCTTGTCCAAATCCGCCAGATAAGCTTCCTGAGTCACCTTCTGCAGACGGGCCTCCGTGTAACGCATGGCAGCGGCTCCGTCTCCCTCGATGGATCCAAAGTTTCCGTGGCCGTCCACAAGGGGCATTCCCTCTTTAAAGTCCTGGGCCATCACCACCATGGCTCCGTAGATAGAGCTGTCGCCGTGGGGATGATACTTACCCATGGTATCACCTACGATACGGGCACTCTTCTTAAATGGCTTATCATACCGCACCCCAAGCTCGCTCATATCATAGAGAATACGTCTCTGTACCGGCTTAAAACCGTCCCTCACATCCGGCAATGCACGGGCGATGATAACGCTCATGGCATAGTCGATATATGATTTTTGTAAATGTTCCGAATATTCGGTCTGTATAATATTACCTTCCGGCATGTTACTATCTCCTTCTTACCCTTTTCTACACATCCAAATTCGCATCATTTGCATGCTCATAGATAAAGGCTTTTCTCGGCGGAACCTCCGTTCCCATCAAAAGCGCTGTCATATCGGATGCCATGCGCCCGTCCTCAATCTCAATTCTCCGCATTCTGCGGGTCTCCGGGTTCAATGTGGTCTCCCACAGCTGTTCCGCGTCCATCTCTCCCAGTCCCTTGTATCTCTGCAACGTAAAGCTTCCCGCTTTATGGGTCCGGCGGTACGCTTCCAGCGCAGCATCGTCATACAGATATTCCTCTTCCCCCTTGCTTGGAATCACCTTGTACAGAGGCGGCATGGCCACGTACACGTGTCCCTCGAAAATCAGCTCCGGCATAAAACGGTAGAACAATGTCAAAAGCAATGTGGAGATATGAGCTCCATCCACGTCCGCATCCGCCATGATCACAATCTTATCGTAGCGCAGCTTGGAGATATCAAAGTCGTTGCCATAGCCTTCCGAAAAACCGCATCCGAAAGCGTTAATCATGGTCTTAATCTCCGCGTTGGCCAACACCTTGTCAATACTCGCCTTCTCCACATTCAAAATCTTGCCTCGTATGGGCAGAATCGCCTGATACATACGGTCTCTGGCAGTCTTGGCGGAGCCTCCCGCGGAATCTCCCTCCACAATGAAGATCTCGCATTTGCTGGGGTCCCTGCTCTCACAGTTGGCCAACTTCCCGTTGGAATCGAAAGAAAACTTCTGCTTCACCAACAGATTGGTCTTGGCCTTCTCCTCGGTCTTGCGAATTTTTGCCGCCTTCTCCGCGCAGGAAATCACAGCCTTCAGCGTCTCCAGATTCTTATCAAAGAAAAGCTGCATCTGGTCACCGGTAATTTTTGCAGTGACACGGGACGCGTCCTGATTGTCCAGTTTGGTCTTGGTCTGTCCCTCAAACCGGGGATCCGGATGTTTGATGGTGATCACCGCCGTCATTCCGTTGCGGACGTCAGCTCCCGTGAAATTCACATCCTTCTCCTTGAGAATTCCAAGTTCCCTGGCATAGTTGTTGATGATGGTGGTAAAAATGGTCTTGAATCCGGTGATGTGGGTTCCGCCCTCGGAGTTGTAGATATTGTTGCAGAATCCCAGGATATTCTCATGGAATTCCGTGGTGTACTGAATCGCAGCTTCCACCGTGATTCCCTCACTCTCACCTTTGAAGTAGATGACATCGTGGAGGGTTTCCAGCCCGTGGTTCATATCCTTGACAAATCCCACAATCCCCGCAGGTTCATGGTATTCGATATGTTCCACTTCCTCCCCTCTCCGATCCTCATATATGATGGTAAGGTTCGGATTCAAGTATGCCGTCTCATGCATACGGCTTTTTACTTCGTCTTCCTTGAATCGGGTCTTCTCAAAAATCTGGGGGTCCGGAAGGAAATTAATCTTTGTTCCGGTCTTTTTGGTCTTGCCCAGAGTAGGAAGCAATCCTTTTTCCAATTTCACCACAGGGACACCGCGCTCATAGCGGTCATGGTGAATATATCCCTCCCTGCTGATCTCCACATCCATGTAGGTGGAAAGAGCGTTTACCACCGAGGAGCCTACACCGTGAAGACCACCACTGGTCTTGTATGCGGAATTGTCGAATTTTCCTCCTGCATGCAGTGTGGTAAATACAACCCGGGCGGCGGATACTCCCTTTGCGTGCATTCCCACCGGAATTCCTCGCCCGTTGTCCTCCACCGTACAGGAGCCGTCCTTCTCCAAGGTCACCCAGATGGTATCGCACACTCCCGCCAAATGCTCATCCACAGAGTTGTCGACGATCTCATATATCAAATGATTGAGACCCTTTCTGGACACACTGCCGATATACATTCCCGGCCGTACACGGACTGCTTCCAGTCCCTCCAGTACGGCAATACTTTTCTCGTCGTATGCCTGTTGCTTTGCCATAGTTTTATACTCCTTTTTCTCTCTGTGCGCGCACATGGGCAATGACCATCATTGCAAGCTTAAATGTCATGGCGTCATCGAAGGAGCGAATGTCCAGCCCCAAGGCCTTCTCAATCCGTTCCAGACGATACACCAGCGTATTGCGGTGCACATATAATTGTCTGGCAGTTTCCGAAATATTCAGATTGTTCTCGAAAAATTTGTTGATGGTGGACATGGCCTCCTCGTCATCCAAAATATCCGGAATCTGCTCCCCGAACACTTCCTTAATATACATGTCACACAAACTGAGGGGAAGCTGATAAATTAATCTTCCGATGCCCAGTTTGCTGTAAGATACCGTGTCGCATTCCGCGTAGAATACTTTGCCCACCTCAATGGCCATCTTGGCCTCCTGGAAGGACTGAACAATATCCGATACCTGTTCTACCACGCACCCGTATCCCACGCGCACCTTAATCATAGCCTCCATATGGAGGTTGTCCAACAGGCGGATGGCGATGGACTCCAAGGTCTCATCCAACTCCTCCTGTGCCACCGCAGACATATCCTTGACCAAAATGACGCTGTGTTCATCGATGCTGGTGACAAAATCACCCGCCTTCAAATCCGACAGATTCTTCACCAGTTCCATGACAATATCATTGGATTTTTTCCCGGTATCAATCACAAACACGGCCCTTTTTGCCGGTTCCACATGCAACTTCTTGGCCTGTGAGAAAATATCCACGGTCAGCATGTTACCCAACAACACATTCTGTATGAAATTGGTTCTATCATATTGTGCTGCAAAACTGGCTGCAATATTACGCAATTGGCATACCGCCATCCTTCCGACGGTCATTGCATCTGCGGAAGTCTGCTCCATGAACAGCACGTACGCAATCTCCCCATCTAGACACACTTTGTAAACGCACCAGCCGTCCCTTTGCACTTCATCATCGTTCCCCGCTGCAAACTCTGCCGCATCGGAACCGAATCCCTCGTCCGCGCCCGTAGTGGATGCCAGATAGGTTCCCGAATCCGAATACAAAACCAAATGTAATCCTGTAATCTCATAAATTTCATCCATCGCAATCTGCAATTTCTGATGTGCTCTCAAGCTCGTCATACACATTTTCTCCAAGGTCAAAATAGAAAACCGGGTGTAAATTCCTCTACACCCGGTCGTAATTTACAACTATTTAATTTTACAAAACTAGTTTGTAATTGTCAATTCGGTTTCTTTGTCGAACACGTGAATCTTGGAAGGATCCAGAGCCAACTTGATGTGATCACCGTAACGAGCAGGCGTATCAGCGGAAACACGAGCGGTCATATTAGCACCTGCTATAGTGTAGTACAACAATACTTCGGCACCGAGCAACTCGTATCCGGTCACATCGGACTCAACTACAGATCCGGCAAACTTTGCGATGGACTCTGAATCATCAGAGATATCTTCCGGTCTGATTCCAAGGATAACTTCCTTGCCATTGTATCCGCCATCAATAAGCTTCTTAGCCTTTGCTTCCGGAAGCTCGATAGAGTAGTTATCGAAGTTAAGGGTAACCTTTGATCCCTCAACCACGCACTTAGCGTCCACAAAGTTCATCTGAGGTGATCCGATAAATCCTGCTACGAACAGGTTCTGCGGCTGGTTGTACAGCTTCTGCGGAGAATCAACCTGCATGATAACGCCGTCCTTCAATACAACAATTCTGGTACCAAGTGTCATAGCCTCGGTCTGATCATGTGTAACGTAGATGATGGTAGCTCCCAAACGGTTGTGCAGAGAAGCAATCTCAGATCTCATCTGTACACGAAGCTTTGCATCCAAGTTGGAAAGTGGCTCATCCATAAGGAATACCTTAGGATTACGAACGATTGCACGACCCATGGCAACACGCTGTCTCTGTCCACCGGAAAGAGCCTTCGGCTTACGGTCAAGCAACTTCTCGAGGTCGAGGATTCTTGCTGCCTCTTCAACCTTTGCCTTAATCTCATCCTTCGGAACTTTTCTAAGCTTCAGTCCGAATGCCATATTATCAAAAACGGTCATATGAGGATACAGAGCGTAGTTCTGGAATACCATTGCGATATCACGATCCTTCGGCTCGATATCGTTCATTCTCTTGCCATCAATGATCAAATCGCCGGAAGAAATCTCCTCAAGACCTGCGATCATACGAAGTGTGGTAGACTTTCCACATCCTGAAGGTCCAACGAAGATGATAAACTCCTTGTCTTCTACATCCAGGTTGAAGTCCTTAACAGCCTCAAAGCCGTTATCATAAACCTTACAAACGTTCTTCAATGATAAACTTGCCATTTTAAAAATACCTCCTGAGTATTAAAACAATGATACCCTTGCGGGCTTGATAATATTATACTATCCAATGTCCACAAAATGCGCCATTGGCAAAACGCCAAATATTTGAATCGGTTATTGGCGAATTGACGAAAACGATTAAAGCTTCGAATATCCAAAGCCGTTTACCATGGCCTCAATGCGCTGTCCCTTTTGACAGAATGGACAATCATGCACCGCATATGCCTCGTAGTTCATCACATCCTCACGATCAAAAATCCGCTCAATCTCCACTCCCTCCACTTGGTCGATGGTACTGAATATGGATGCCACGCACACCACGGTTCCCCCGTAATAGCGAATACATTCCAAGGCTCTCTTGATGGTCTCCCCCGTGGTGGTGGTAGCCAGAAGAAGCACCACATGCTTTCCTTCCACCGCTCCCTTGTTGTTGTCCCGGAATAGAATCTGATTATTATTGTTGATCTCCGGCGAAACCACGTACAGTGTCTCGTGGCGGTTGATGGACATGATGCCGCTCTTTTCCAACTCATCGCTCAAAAATGCGCCGATCATCTCCGTTCCGTCCATACAGATAATGGTGTCGATATAGGATGTCTTCGGCATCTTTGTATTCAAAATCTTCGCCGCTTCCTTCGCCTCGGATACACGGGTTTTGATACTGGTCACATCCACATAATAATTGATGTGGGAATGGCTGGTTGCAAAATGCCCCGGTATCGCGTGAAGCACCAGGGAACTACTCTGGTTGCAGTGAAATTTAATCATTCTTTCTTCCATATAAAAATCCCTCCTTAATTTTTTCCGGTGCTGCCAAATCCGCCTCTGTCATCATTTCCCAGATGTTCCACTTCCTCGAACACAATCCGGGGCTGATTCTCCATAATGCGGAACTGGGCAATGCGATCGTTCACATGCACCACCGTATCTCTGGTGGCATAAACCGGCATGCGCCACATATCGTTATCTCCGCAGTAGGAACAATCCACCACCCCCATGCTGTTCGCCTGAATCAATCCCCAGGTCTTAAATGTGGAACTGCGGGGAACCAGATGGGCCTCATATCCCTTGGGAAGTTCCATGGCGATGCCGAGAGGAATCAATTTGAACTCCCCGGCCTTCAGTTCCACTTCCTCCGAAGCCCTCACATCAATCCAATCGGATTTTCCGTCAATGTATGTAAGTCTCTCAATCTCATCCGAAAAATATTTAATCTTAATCCGCTCCATATTCTTTCTCTACACTTTCTTATATTTTTATCTCTGTAGTCTAGTTCCACTCCAGGTGCGCGTGCTCCACCCGCTTATCCCTCTGCATCAGTTCCGCAACCACTTCCTTGGCGGTCTTGTGGTCGAACAGCACCTGATTCACACCCTCGATAATCGGCAGTTGAACATGATATTTTTGAGAAAGAGCAAGCGCTGCTTTGGCGGAATAAATCCCCTCCACCACCATCTTGACTTCCTTGGTGGCTTCCTCCATGGTATATCCCTGCCCCATCAGCATTCCGGCTTTCCGGTTGCGGCTGTGCTTACTCTCACAGGTGACGATCAAATCCCCGATTCCGGTAAGTCCCGCAAGGGTCTCAGCGTTTGCTCCCATCTTGATGGCCAGCCGGCTGATCTCCGCAATTCCTCTTGTGATGAGGGCCGCCTTGGTATTGTCTCCGTAGCCAAGTCCATCCGCCATTCCTGCCGCAAGGGCAATCACGTTTTTGAGGGAACCGCCCAATTCCATTCCCAACATGTCCGGGCTGGTGTAGACGCGGAACACTTCGTTCATAAACACATCCTGAATCAACTCCGCCGTTGCCTTTGTGTGGGCGCCTGCCACCACGGTGGTGGGAAGCCCGATTCCAACCTCCTCCGCGTGGGATGGACCGCATAAAACCGCAACGTCGGCATTTTTGATCTCATCCTCCACCACATCGGAGATAGTCATAAGAGTATCCTCCTCGATTCCCTTTGCCACACAGACAATAATCTGGCCGTCCTTCACATAGGGAGCCATGCTTTTGGCTGTGCTTCTGGTATATACCGACGGCACGGCAAGCACCAGCATATCGCTGTTCTTTACCGTCCTCTCCAAATCTGTGGTGAAGGAAATGCTGTCCGCCAGCTTTACCCCCGGCAGCTTATCCACATGCTCATGCTTCTCCAAAAGCATGGCAATCTCCGATTCCACAATGGACCACACCAACACTTCATGTCCGTTCTCCGCCAACACCACCGACAAGGCGATGCCCCAGCTTCCGGCACCGATTACACCAATTTTCTTCATTGGAATTCTCCTTTTTTCTTATTTTTTAAAAGAAAACTTATTCTCATTGCCATGAATCAATCGGCCGATATTCGCCCGATGACGCCATATGGCCATGGCGGCAAAGCACGCGGCCACAATATCAAATTCCATAACGTAAGCGGGCGCCACGCCCAAAATCCCCATGTAATTGAACGCAAACACGCTGCCCAAAAACAATAGCATAATGATAATGGATGCAAGAGAGACATATCTGGTCAAAAGAACCACCAAGATAAAAACCACCAGACAAACCAAGGTAAACCACCACGGGCAGAGGGAGATAATCACCCCTGCGGTGCAGGCAATTCCTTTTCCACCTTTAAATTTCAAAAAGAAGGGGAAATTGTGTCCCAAAACTGCGCCGAACCCGGCATACAGCTCCAATAGTTTCACCCCCTCCGGGTAGGTTCCGCGGAACAGGAAGTAGACAATCACAACCGCTGCCACTGCCTTAAAGCAGTCCCCCAGCAGCGTAATCGCTCCGGCCTTTACACCAAGCACACGGAGGGAATTGGTGGTGCCGGCATTTCCGCTTCCCTGGGTTCGAATGTCAATTCCCTGACTTTTCCCATAGAAATAACCGGTCTGCAACAGTCCGCAAATATATCCGATTGCCACTGCTATCACTCTTGCAATAATCATCCTTACTTTTCTTCCTTTCGTTCACGAATAATAAATTTTAATGCAGTCCCCCGGAAACCAAAGGTGTCACGAATTCGGTTTTCCAGATAGCGGGTATATGAAAAATGCATCAATTCTTTATCATTTACAAAAATCACAAAGGTGGGGGGCTTCACCGCCGCCTGGGTGATATAGTAAATCTTGAGGCGCTTGCCCTTGTCCGTGGGGGGTTGCTGCATGGCAACTGCTTCCGCCACAATCTCATTGAGCACGCCGGTGGCAACCCGCATGCTGTTGTTCTCAATCACCACATCAATCAGTTCAAAAATCTTGCCCAGCCGCTGTCCGGTTTGTACGGAGATGAACAGAATCTCAGCGTATGGCATGAAGCTTAAGACATCCCGGATGTCCTGGGTGTACTCCTTGACGGAATTATTGTCCTTTTCCACCGCATCCCACTTGTTGACCGCGATGATGATTCCCTTGCCTCTGTCATGTGCAATTCCCGCAATCTTGGCATCCTGTTCGGTAACTCCTTCGGTTGCATCAATCATGATGATAACCACATCGGCCCGCTCCACCGCCGCAACCGCGCGAATAATGCTGTATCGCTCAATATCTTCCTTAATCTTATTCTTGCGCCGAAGCCCAGCCGTGTCGATAAAGGTATATTCCCTTCCGTTGTAGCGGATATCGGTATCGATGGCATCCCGGGTGGTTCCCGCGATATCGGATACGATCACACGATCCTCCTTGGCCAGCTTGTTGATTAGGGAAGACTTTCCCACATTGGGTTTTCCCACAACCGCAATCTTGGGCTTCTCATCCTCCTCCAGGTCCTCGGTGGGCTCCGGGAAATACTTGGTCACCTCATCCAGCATATCGCCCAATCCGAGACGATCCGTGGCGGATACCGCAAAGGGCTCTCCGATTCCCAGATTGTAGAACTCGTACACATCCGGCATATATTTCTCGAAATTGTCCACCTTGTTCACCACAAGCACCACCGGCTTGTGGGAGCGTCGGAGCATATCGGCCACCTTGGCGTCCGAATCCTGCAATCCCTGATGAACATCCGTCAGAAACATGATCACATCCGCCGTGTCGATGGCAATCTGGGCCTGCTCCCTCATCTGTGACAGGATAACATCCGAGCTATCCGGCTCGATACCGCCGGTATCAATCAATGTAAAATTATAATTCAGCCATGTCACGTCCGCATAGATGCGATCCCGGGTTACCCCCGGCGTGTCCTTGACGATGGAAATCCGCTCCCCCGCAAGGGTGTTAAACAGCGTGGATTTTCCCACATTGGGACGTCCGACGATGGCTACAATGGGTTTACTCATATTGGTTCCTCTCTATTCTGCGATTCCAAGCATCGCATTCAGCAAATCCTGACCGCTTGATTTTACAATATGGATAGGGGCTTGTAAAGTTTTTTCCGCCTCCTCCACCGTGATATCATCCAGAAATACATTTTCTCCCATGCGAAGCATATTGCAGGGGATTCCGATATATTCTCCCAAATTCAGATCTCTGGTCTGGGCAATCAAATCCTGGCCGGTAATCAGTCCTGAGACCGTGATTCGCTCGCCGAAAAAATCGTTGCGGATATCCACCACCTGAATATCATACTGGGGAAAGGCTTCCATAAATTTTCCTGCCAAATCCCGGATGAAGGGTGCCGCCAGCTTCCCGGATATGAAGGTCGCGCGGTGCCCGGCTTTTTTTTCTGTGTTATTTGCTTCTTTTTCCCGGTATTCCGCCAGCGCTTCCTCAAACTCCGTCATGAGAAGCCGAAGCATTCCCACTCCGTTTTCCAACTGCAGATATCCGTCATAGCGCTCCTCCTCCGGAAGTGGAAGTTCCGCAGTCAGATACCATTCGTCGCTTGCCTGAACAAAATGCACTCCGTATTTTTCCATGCAGTATTGCTGCCATTTTTCGATGATGGCGATCACCTGGCGGGCATCCTCTTTCTCGAAGGGTTTCAGTTCACATAACCCCTCCCTGTATTTTGACAGGCCTACAGGGACCACGGACAGGCTCTCCATGTACGGGAGGTATTTGGTCAAATCCCCGATGGTTCGCTCCAGCTCGGCCCCGTCATTGTAGCCCTTGCACAGCACAATCTGACCATTCATCTCAATCCCCGCCTCATACAGGCGGTCGATTTTCTTCAGCGCCTCCCCCGCAAAGCGGTTGTGTAGCATCTGCACCCGCAATTCGGGATTGGTGGTGTGCACCGAGATATTGATGGGTGCCAGCTTGTAGTCGATGATTCGCTGCAGATCCTTATCCTTCATATTGGTGAGTGTCACATAATTCCCCTGCAAAAAGGATAGTCTGGAGTCGTCATCCTTAAAATACAATGTCTCGCGCATCCCCGGAGGCATCTGGTCGATGAAACAGAAAATGCATTTATTGGAGCAGGACCTATAGTCGTCCATCAGTCCGTTCTCAAATACGATGCCCAGATCGTCATCATAATCCTTTTCGATTTCCAGCTCCCATTCCTCCCCGTCGGGCTTGCGCACGAGGACTTCCAGATATTCATCATGAATCAGGTAATGGTAATCAAACACATCCTCTATCTCATGCCCGTTGATCGCCACCAGTTCATCGCCAGGCGCAAGGTCCATCTCCCATGCGATGCTGCCCTCTTCGATTCTATCAATAATGTGTTGCCTTCTACTCAAAATATACTCCTTAAACGCCCCGCACAGGCGAGGCTGATTATACAAAATTATCTTACTATATTTGCGCTATAAAATCAAACGGGGACGTATTTTAGACGAATGGGGACGTATCTTTTTCACTCCGGGGACGTATCTTTCGCGCGCGGGGACGTATCTTATACACAAAAAGAACACACTTTCCATCAGAAAATGTGTTCTTTTTGTGTATAAGATACGTCCCCGCGCGCGAAAGATACGTCCCTACTTATTCTTCCAATACCAGTTCATCCACCGATTCCAGCAGTCCCGTGTCCAGAAGAGCATCAATGATATTGGTGCAATCCTCATTAAAGCATATCCAAATATCGGAGTTGTTATACATGGCATCCTCCATATAGCCGCTCTCGTCATCCCCATAGTAATAGACGAAAGCACCCACATTTGCGTAATAGGAATCCGACTGTTCTATTTCATCCATGTATTGCCGCTGTGCCCTTACCTCCAGATAGGCCGCATAGGATTTTTTCCCGCCGCCCAGAGCCTTCGGAGGATAGAGGATGCTCGACTGCAGATTTCCCTCCTCCACATCCCGCTGGATTGCCTTTACCAGTTTTTGTACATCAGCGCCGTCCGCTTCCCGGTTTTCGGAGTAATACCAGTCGGAGTCATAGATTTGAAGGCTGGCGTAATCGTACTGATCTTCCATCTCATAGAGTCCCGGTAAAAATCCCGGCACAAAATGCTCCGGATCCGACTCAAAAGCCAACAGCTTCTCCGTCAATGCCAAGGTCTCATCCTTGATCGGGTAATTGTAACGGCGGGAAACCGTCTTTCCATTCTTCAACTTGTAGGTGATGGAAAACCATCTGCTCTCCTCGTCGCCGTTTGCGTATTCCCTCATAACGTCCCGGTTCTCCACCGCCAGCCGGTGCATTTCCATAACGCTGTCGATTTCATCCCCGTTCACCTTCACGTTGATGTAATCATCCACGGAAACACTCTCAATCTGGTCTGCCTCAGGAATATAGCAGGTTTCCTTGTACGCTTCATAGTAGCTTCCGCCGAAAATTGCAAGCATAAGCACCAGGAAGGCTGCCCCTTCCCCGAAAAGGCGCTTGGAAAACACCTTGAATTTCTTCTGCACAAACATTTCCGCAATCAAAAATCCCAGTGCGCCGAACAGGGTCCATTCCACAAGATAGAATGCCACGCTGAAATGGTTCATCGCGTCGTATACCACATACTCCCCAAGCCATGCCAAGAAAACGCCGATGCCGATGCCGACACCCCATCGCAATACCGGCTTCAGGCAGGAGAATACCACCAGATCCCCCGCTTTTTCCATCTGCCGTTTCTTGTAAATCAGATAGCTTGCGGCAAGGAGCACCAATCCCACCGCAAAATAGATTGCAACCGCTCCGCCGCCCACGAAGGTGATTCCGTCACAACGGTAGATTTTATCCACCCCATCAAGGGCATAGTGCACCCGGAAAAACACCCGGCGCATCAGGTAGTACAGCGGTGACAACCAACTGGCCTCAAACACGCGAAAGCCTTCAAAACTCAAACCGTATCCCATGCTGACCACCACCAGACGAACCAGCGCGCAGATACCCACATAAATCAGATTCCCTACGAGGAAAAACACCGGGACCGCAAACATCTGTCCCGTCAGCATTACGCAAAACACAACCAAAGAAAACATAAAAACAGCATAGGCAACCATAACCACTAGCCAGATTCCCAAATATTCCACATGGGGAGCGCCAAATCCCAGACACACCATCACTCCAAACAAAAAGGTGAGAATCAGCGGCACAATCAAAAACGCCAGCCCTGTAATCAGATTGGTGACATACAACTCTCCCCTGGTCACCGGAAAGGCGTGCATCATATTTGCGCTTCGGGCCTGAAACAGATAGTGGAACACCGCCATTCCCGTCAACAAAGCCATGGCGCACACAATCAGCAATCCGGTCTGCAGATCCAGCACATTCCCCACAACCTCATAAGCATCGCTCTGTGAAATTTCCCGGTTCCACTTCAGAATATATTGAAACCGCAGCCACAGAGAACCCGGTATCGTAAAGAGCAGTGCCAGCAGGTAGATTGCCCAAAGGGGCCAAAACAGCGTCACATTCTTGCGAAACAGGGTAAAATTAAAACAGGATGTCTTTGACTTCATAATTGTTTCCTCCCATTTCATAGATAAAGATTTCTTCCAGGGTGAGGGGAAGCACATCCACGATAGCCATCCGATCCCCCTCTGTCATGATTGCTCCCGCTGCCTCCTTGGGGTTGCCCTTTACGATCATGGTGTACACACGCCCGGTGTTGGACATGTGAAGCACCTCAAATTCCGGGGAAAGTTTCGGCATTCCCACCTGGCAAGCCACCTGTATCTTGCTGATGTTCCCCTGCAACTCGCTCAGGGAACGCTCCACGATAATTTTTCCCTTGTTCATGATGCCCACATGGTCGCAGACATCCTCCAACTCCCGCAGATTGTGGGAGGATACCAAAACCGTCATTTCCATCTCCCCCACCGCGGAGATCAGAAGGTTCCAGATCTGTCGACGCATCACCGGGTCCAGTCCGTCCACCGGTTCATCCAAGATCATAATCTCAGGCCTGCAGGAAATGGCAAGCCAAAACGCCACCTGCTTTTGCATTCCCTTGGACAACTGACGAATGTTTCTCCGCATATCAATATTCGGAAAATACTCCTGCATACGAAAAAACATTTTCTCGTCAAAACTGGGATACAATCCCCGATAAAATTTCATCATCTCCCTGGTATCTGCCTGGGCAAAAAAGAAAAAATCATCCGGAATAAAAGCGATTCTCTCCTTCACCCTGCGATTCTCAAAAATCGGTTCCCCCGCGATGCGGATATCCCCCGCATCCTGGCGATAGATTCCTGTGAGATGGCGAATCAGGGTGGATTTCCCCGCTCCGTTTGGTCCCACGAGACCATAGATATTTCCTTTTCCGACATGCATATTTACGCCGTCCAGGGCGCGAAATCCGTCGAATTTCTTTACCACCTGTTCTACTTTAATCATGGTTCTCCCTCCGCACTTGTATTTGCGTCACACGCCCAATCAGTTCTTCCCCCGACACGGATAAAAAGAACAATTCCGAAACCAGCGCATCGAAGGAATCCAACAATTCCTCCGTTCTCTCCTGTGTAACATGAATCTCCTCCGCCACAAAAGTGCCTTTTCCGTTTTCCGAACGGAGATATCCCTCCGCCTCCAAATCCCGGTAGGCTCTGGAAATCGTATTGGGATTGATGGTCAGTTTGGCCGCCAGTTCCCGGACGGAAGGAAGCTTCTCTCCCGGAAGCAGTGCCTCTGCCACAATCAGTTTTCGAATGCCATCCTTCACCTGCTCATAGATAGGTTTTGCATCTCGATAGTTTAACTGAATCAATTACATATCCCTCCCACAAAAATACACTCTATCAAAAACGATAGAGTGTACTATCACAATTGATACACTATCAGTGTATCACATACCCTTCAAAATACAATGAAGTTAAAGGGAAGAAATTCTTAGGATTTTCTTAATGTGTCCGTGTACGCGGCAATCAGCTTCAGCGTGTTCTCCACACCGTCCCTGTGGCTGCGCTCGTATCCGTGGGAGGCATACACCCCAGCCCCAATCAGACCGTGTCTGATATCATATCCCGCCGTCAGGGTGCAATCCACATCGGAACCGTAATAGGGATACACATCCACCGCGTAGCCCAGCTTCTCCCTCTTGGCCGCCGCCATCAGGTTGGATACCACCTCGTAATTGTAGGGTCCCCTGGAATCCTTGGCGCAGATGGACACCAGATGCTCGTCGCATTTCAGCCCGTCGCCCACGCAACCCATATCCACAGAGATCATCTCCGTCACGCCCGCCGGAAGAGATGCGGCGCCGCCGTGGCCCACCTCCTCATACACGGTAATATGGTGGTAAATCCTCTTTTGGGGTTGCACCTGTTCCTCCTTCAAGTACTTTGCATATCCCAGCAGAATTCCCACGCTCAATTTGTCATCCAGAAAACGGCTCTTGATGTATCCGGACTCTGTCACCCGGGTTCTGGGGTCAAAGCACACGATATCCCCATTCTCAATGCCCAGTTTTCTGGTATCCTCCTCGGATTTTACCGGCTCATCGATGACAACCTCCATGTCCTTGTATTCCCGCTTTGCGTCACTGTAGTCACCGTTCACGTGGATGGAGGCATTGTCCAGCTGGAAGGTTCCCTCGTAGATACCGTTGTTCTTGGTGATGATTTTTACATTTTCCGCCTCCCCGTTGTTGGGGTTCATTCCACCCAGCGGGGAAAGTCGTAAGTACCCGTTACTTTTAATCTCACAGACCATTCCCCCAAGCGTATCGGTATGGGCGGCAAGCACCAGTCCGTCCTCCTTATCTTCTCCTCCCAGATCCACAATCACACCGCCCTTGACGGTTACTGTGGGCACGAATCCCAGGCTCTCGTACTCCTTACAGATAAACTCTACCGCGTTTGCCGTGTAGCCGGTGGGACTGTCGATGGACAACAATTTTTGTGTCACATCCATGATATAGTCCACATACTTTTTCATGTCATTATCTCCTTCCATTTCACGGGCGAATCATCAAAAAAGCGCCCAGATTTCCCCTCTTGCCACAGCTTGCCCGATGGGAAAAAAGCAATTGCGGGTTACAGCAGGTACAGATATCGGTGGTTATGATATTCTCCGGCAAAACTCCCGCCTCCCGCAGCACAATCTCGTTTGCCCTCCAGAGGTTCAGCAAATACTTGGGATTTCCGTCCCCATCCGGCCCTTTCTCCGCCAGTATTTCTTCCTCCATCCCTTCGAAAGCCTTGGAAAAAGGTACCGCAACGTCCTCCCCCACCTCATAGCAGGCTCCACAGATGGATGGTCCGATGGCCACAATGACATGGGCGGGTTCCGTCCCAAACTCCCGGTGCATGGCTTCCACGGTGCATTTTCCCATGCGCTCCACCGTCCCCCGCCACCCGGAATGGCTAAGACCGATGGCACGGTGAACCGGGTCCACAAAATAGAGAGGAACACAGTCCGCGTAAAAAGTGGCAAGCGCAACTCCCGGCTCATTGGTGATCAGGCCGTCCACGTCGGTGTAAGGCCTGGGCTTTGTCACTCCGTTGCCCCCATCCGCTTTCCCCACCCGAATCACGTTGGTGGTGTGGGTCTGGTCCGACGTCACAATCTGATCCGGGGTTATCCCCAGAAAATCCGCAATTCTGCCGTAGTTTGCCGCAACCTTCCGCTCCTCATCCCCTCTTGTAAAGCTCAAATTCAGGGAGGCGAACATTCCCTCACTGACGCCTCCCATTCTTGTGGTAAAACAATGGGACACCATCCCGGTCTCGTTGATTTTCCGAAACTGCAACAGGGGGAGTTCATATTTGCCGAAGGCATCCTCCCCGCGATGGATGGCCCATGAAAAAACCGATTGCTTCATATGATAATATAATTTCCTTTCATCCTACAAATTCAAAAGCATTTTCCACATGCTCTAACCTGCCGTCCCCATACACTGCAATCACATCGAAGCGGAAGCTTTGATCCTCCCCAAGCCCCCGCACGGAGCAGTAGAATAATGCCACACGGCTAATCTTTCTCTGTTTTTGATAGTTGACTGCCTCCAAAGGATTGCCGCAAGCGGCACTGTTTCGAAACTTCACCTCGTGAAAGACGATGGTATCCCCATCCCGGGAGATAATATCAATCTCCCCGTACCGATTCCGGTAATTGCGTTCCAGAATAAGGTGACCTCTGCTCTCCAGGTAATCGGCCGCCATCTGCTCGTACCCCGCGCCAACGCTCCGGTTGTTCCTCCTACAGGTATCCATCCAATTTTCCCTTCATGCGATCCATATCGTCCACGAACACCAAAATCTCCGCCACCACCTCGTACAATTCCGGTGGAATCATATCCCCGATTTTCAGTTTTGACAGGGTGTCCGCAAGTTTTCCGTCCTTGTACAAGGGAACGTCATTCTCCTTGGCGGTCTCGATAATCTTGTCCGCCACTGCCCCCGTTCCGGTGGCAAGAATTTTGGGAGCCTGCTCCCCAGGAACATATGCCACTGCCACTGCAGTTTTCTTATCCTCGTCTTTTTTGGGAAAGAGAGGTCGAAACCCTTTTTCCTGTGCCATACTATGCCCTCATATCAAAGGAATAACGGTGTACCAGCCCGGCGGATGGAGTATCCTTTTTCAAAAAGTCTTCCACAAAATTCACGCTCTTCCCCTCGTTTGCAACCGTGACATTACAATTGTAACCCTTTTCCCTAAGCCTTGCCTCCAACCGGGGGACATATGCGTTCACCAGATTGTAGGTCTTGTCATTGTCAAAATAAAACTTGGTATCCACCTGTTTGCCCCGCATGCGCACGGAGACGTCCGTAGACCCCAGATGATCCATATCCAAGTGTAAAAAAGCCGACAGTTCCTCGCCCCCGGCCTGCAGATTCTTCTTGTTGGTGTAGACATACAACTCCCCGCTGGCGTTCTGCCCGGAAAGTTTCAGAGGAATCTGCACGTAGGTGTAGGCCTGGTTAATCTCGTTCATGAACTGGATATTGTTGCGAATATCCGCGGCAAGCTGGGAGATGTTCTGTGACTCCTGCCCGCTCACCTTCACGATGCTCTCAATCCGCTCCAGCTGGCTCTCCATCTTCTCGTAAAGTTTGCTCACCTTATCACTTACGCCCAAATCTTTCGGCTTTAAGAGCCACTGCTGCTCCATGGCATCCCTGACCAGCGCCTGGAATCCCCTGCCGGAAAACAGTGCCAACAGCAATTTTTGCTCCATAGCGCCGGAGTTGGCCAGCATATCCCGGATGGCTCCCAGCACTGCTACCGTGCTGTCCGTCGCCGCAAACTGCACACCGCTTAAGGGAACCGAAGTTTCCCCGTTTTCCCCTTCCGCAGCCTGAAGTTCCTGCCCCAGAAGATGATTAATCTGGGCATTCAACTCCCTCAATTCCCCTTTGCTCATGACGCTCCCCAGGGTGAAAGGAATCGGAAGCAGTTGTCTGTTATCCGCGGTGATGGTCTCTCCCTGTCCGCCCTGATTGGCTTCCACGCCCGGGCCGGCTTCCTCGCCTGGTTTCTCTGCCGGATTGCCCTCCGCCAATGTCTCTACAGCGGTAGCCTCTACAGGATTGCCATCCGCATCCAACATCTCGTCAGCCACCAGATTCAGGGACTCCCCGTTTATCATCTGTGCCAATTCCCCGGGAATCTCCACCTCGCCGGATAGACCTTCCGTGATGACGGAAAGCATCTCCCGCCCCATATCCTGTATCTGTTTAGCCGGGAGATTCTCGGAGATGAGTGTCTTGGGAAGCTCCATAATAAAATCATCCATAGCGCTCACAATCGCCTGTTTATCCGCCATGTAATTCTGGAATTGGGAAGTGAATTCCGTCGTTGTGGGAATTCCCAGCTTTTGCATCTGTACCAGCGTCTGCACATCCACATCCCCGTTGGCCGAAACCACACGGTACATCTCATTCAGGCTGGCCTTGTCGATGGACATCTGTTGCTCCATCATGGCATTCACCATGGACAGATTGCGCCCATCCACCGAGAGACCGGCAGCCTTCAGCGCATCCATCAGTGTGATGTTCATGCTGTTGCCCGCAACCGTGTAGGGTTTGATGGAAATAGTGCCCCCCTCGTTGGACTTCACCTGGAAAAACATGGACTGTCCCACAGTCAAAGACACTTTTCCCTCCAAACGGGCGGTGACCGTCTGTCCGTTGGAAAGCCCCAGCACTACCTGCCCGCTTTTCACGGAATTCACCGTTCCCTCGAAGATATTGCCGGCCCCCATATCCTTGATGGAGGACACAATCTTGCTCACCCCGGTGGTGCCCGTCATCTGGGGTCTCTCCGTAGAATTATGATATTGTCCCACCAAATCAGATATCTGCATAGCAACCTCACATCACATCAAAACTATCTTATGTATCGGCAATCATATAAAATTCTTAATGAAAGAGGCGCGGTGAATCGGGGATGGTCCCACTTCTTTCAGCGCCGCAATATGGTCCGGTGAACCATAGCCTTTATTGGATGCGAAATGGTATTCCGGCATAATCTTATCATACTCCACCATCAGTCGGTCCCTGGTAACTTTTGCTATGATGCTGGCAGCACCGATGGAGATGCTTTTTGCATCTCCCTTGATGATGGGAACCTGTTTGATCTCCACCTTCGGAATGGTCACCGCATCATTCAGCAGCAAGGTGGGTGCAACCTCAAGTTTTTGAATCGCCTCCCGCATAGCCTCATAGGTGGCCTGAAGAATATTAATCTCATCAATTCTCTGGGGACTTGCCATTCCGATTCCTGTTGCAATGGCTTTTTCCATGATGACATCGTACAATTCCTCTCTCTTTTTCTCGGAGAGTTTCTTGGAGTCATTGATGTAGAGAATATCACAGTCCTTGGGCAAAATCACTGCGCCCGCCACAACGGGCCCGGCCAAAGGACCTCTGCCCACCTCGTCGATTCCGCAGATGAACTCGTAATCCGCATACTGCCTCTCGTACTCCCACAGCTTGTCCATGCGTGCCAGCTCCTGATTGTATTTTTCCAGTCGCTTCCGGGCGGTCTCCACCAGTTTCTGCACGCCGCCTCGCTTATCGGTGCTATATTCCTCAATAAATTCTTCCAGTTTTCTCTCATCGGTAACTGCCAACTGCTCTTTGATGGCTCCGACTGCCAACTCTGCCATACGCTTCTCTCCCAATGTACCTTATCTGTCTCTCATCTGCGATCCAAAGTAATGCGCCCCAAGGCACCGCTTCGAAATTCATCAATCAAAAGAGCTGCAGCCTTGCTGTAATCTATCTCTCCGCCCTTGCCAACACACATTCTCTTGGCGGCTATCCCGTACAGAATTGCCACATTCTCCTCTTGCTCATCCACCTCGTAGCGCGCAGTCAAAACACCGGGGTAATCCCTCTTTAGGCAGTCGATCAGCGAAATGGCAAGCTCATCGACATTGAGAATCTGGTCATTCATTGATCCCACAAGGGCAAGACGAAGCCCCACCGTCTGATCCTCAAACTTCGGCCACAGGATTCCCGGAGTATCCAAGAGTTCCACATCCTTGTTCAGGCGAATCCACTGCTTTCCCTTGGTGACACCCGGCTTATTCCCGGTCTTGGCCACCGCTTTCCCCGCATAGGAATTGATGAAGGTGGATTTTCCCACATTGGGGATTCCCACCACCATAGCCCGCACCGGCCGGTTTTTGATTCCGCGCTTTCGGTCCCGCTCTATTTTCTCCTTACAGGCCTCCATCACCGCCTCTGTAATCTGCTTCATCCCGTTTTTGCGACGAGCGTCCAACGCCACCACGAAGAAGCCCTGTTGCCGGAAAAATTCACTCCACTTCCCGGTCTGGGCCTCGTCCGCCAGATCCGATTTGTTCATCAAAATCAGGCGGTATTTATTTTTTCCAAGTTCATCGATGTCCGGATTGCGGCTGGACACGGGAATTCTCGCATCCACCAGCTCAATCACCAGATCGATCAGCTTGATATCTTCCTGCATCTGCCTTCTGGCCTTGGTCATATGACCCGGATACCATTGAAAATTCATATACTCTCTCCCTATCTCACAAAGCCCATGTTGCCCAAAGAGACAAACCGGAACCAGGCCTTGCCGATGATATATTCTTTGCGCACCATACCGATGTTGGCATAGCGGCTGTCCTCACTGCTGTTGCGGTTGTCCCCCAGAACGAAATATTCATCCTCGCCCATGGTCAGCTCATCCTCCGCCATTCCCGCATCCTCGATTGCCACCACATCCGTTTCCTCAAGGTAGCGCTCCCCGTTTACATACACCGCACCGTTCTTAATCTGTACCGTATCTCCCGGTCCTGCGATGACCCGGCGCACATAATAGTGGGATTTCTCATTTCCGTTTGGCAAAAACACGACGACATCCCCGGATTTGGGTCTGGAGATTGCGTAGGCAAAACGGTTGATCAAAATCTGATCCCCGTTGTTCAGCTGTGTCTCCATGGCCTGCCCCACCACGTTGGTGGAGAAACCGAAGGAAGTCACGCACACATATGCCAGCACAATCACAAGAGCAATTTCCGCAATCCACATCACCACTTCCCGGAATAGGGGCAGGTTAAATTTTCTCCTCTGTCGTCCAAAGTTTAATCCACTGCGTCTTCTCACAAAACTTTTCCTCACATTGAAATAATCCATTTTATTTTACTATATTTTCAGCAAAATAAAAAGGGCTGTTTCCACAGCCCTTTTTCGCGGTTTTGACTATTTTACCAACTCTTTAACCTTAGCAGCCTTACCAACGCGATCTCTCAGGTAGTACAGCTTCGCACGGCGTACCTTACCCTTGCGAACTACTTCTACCTTCTCAACGTTCGGAGAATGGAGTGGCCAGGTCTTCTCAACGCCAACACCGTTTGACAACTTTCTAACGGTGAAAGTCTCACGGTTGCTGCCGTTTTGCTTCTTGATAACAGTTCCCTCGAAAATCTGAATTCTCTCGCGGTTACCTTCCTTGATCTTTCCGTATACCTTAACGGTATCGCCTACGGAAAACTCAGGAACCTCAGCCTTCAGCTGCTCAGCTTCAATGTTCTTAATAATCTCACTTGCGTTCATCTTGTGACCTCCTAATCATTTTGACGTTCTTAATGCTACTGACTTTCGCAACAGAGGACCATCGCTCATTTATTCACAACATGAACAATTTACCACAGTTTACCGCCAAAATCAAGCATTTATTTTATTTCTTGTGCATCCAGTAAATCAAGCCCTTTGAAAGATACAATCCCATCTTCCTCTGCACCGCCAGGGAAGCCTCATTCCCCACAATCACCTGCCCGTAGGGAGTCCATCCCTTTTCCAGGCAATCGTTGGCCATGTACGTCTCCAGCGCCATTCCGATGTGCATGCGCTGATACTTGGGAGTGACTTCCAGCATTCCGATGCTCCCCTCCTCATGGAAGCCGATAAACCCGGCCAATTCCTCGCCCAAAAAGGCACCGTAGATTGCCCCGTCCAGGACACGGCTCCGGACGTAGGCGTAATCTTCCTCATCCTCCGCGCGATGATACCAGTCCGCAACAACCTCCCAGTATTCCGGGGTCAATTGCCGAATGGTAAGCCCCTGGTCGGTGGGCTTGCCATCCGGGCGGTAAAGCCCCGTCACGGGGAGCTTCTCCCTGCGGGTACACACAGCCTGATAGCAGGGGCAGCTCACCTCAAAGCCCATCTGCTCCAGCTCCTGCATCACCACCTGCTGGTGGGTGCAAATGCAATCATTTTTCTCCAGAATTTCGGGGTATCTTTGGAAGATATTATCCAGGTGATACTTTCCTGCAAGGCTTTCCTGAACATGAGGATCCTCACAATCCCAGCCCTCGGTCAGCCATGTGTGAAAGAGAACTCTGCTCCCCCGATCCTGAATCAGTATCTCATCATTCTCCCAGCAGAGCAGTTCCCCACGCCCCCTGGATATGCACTCCAGCATATCGATGTGGAGCCTCTTATCCGCCTCTTTCATGCATGCAAATGCGGCCTGCAATTTCTCGTATGCAGCATACAGATCCGGCCTGCGCTCACGGGTGCGAAGTTTAGATTGCTCCAGTCTCCATTTTTCAATCTCCCTGGTGTTGCCGGACAGCAGCACCTTTGGCACCTGCCTTTTGTGCCACACCTCCGGTCTGGAATACTGGGGATATTCCAAAAGGTCCCCGTGGAAGGACTCAAACTGGGCCGACTCCTCATTCCCCAGCACCTCCGGCACCAATCTGGAAACCGCATCCACAATCACCATGGCCGCCAGTTCTCCTCCCGTCAGCACATAATCCCCGATGGACACATAGTCGGTAACCGTCTCCTCCAGCACCCGCTCATCGATTCCCTCATAGTGCCCGCAGAGAATCACCAGATCCCGGCAGGAGGCAAACTCCTCCGCCATCTTCTGGGTAAAGGGTCGTCCCTGTGGAGTCACATAGACAGTGCGAACTTGGTTTGCGACTTCGGAGAAATCATCTGCGCCCTGTCTCTTTGCAATCCCCGTCATCACCGACTGCCAGGCATCGTACACCGGCTGGGCCTGCATCAGCATTCCGGCTCCGCCGCCATAGGTGTAATCGTCCACCCGGCGATGTTTATCCTCGGAAAAATCCCGAATGTCAACCGCCTCGATATTCAATTTTCCCTGTTTGATAGCCCTCCCGGTAATGCTGGTGCCAAGGCCCTGCATAATCATATCCGGAAAAAGCGTCAACACATGAAAATTCATGGCTAATCTCTGAGTCCTTTCATCAAATGTACCGTCATCACGCCCTCCTCCAGATTCACATCCAGAATGCACTCCGGAATGTTGGGAAGGAGCAAATCCTGCACGCCCTTTTTGCTCACAACATAGACATCATTGGCACCGGTCTCCAGGACATCCGACAGAACCCCAAGTTCCTCACCCTCGTCCGACACAACCGCAAGGTCGATCAGGTCTGCAATGTAATATTCCCCCTCCTCCAGAGGGATGGCGTTCTCTCTTGTCACCCAGAGGGTTGCCTTTTTGAAGCGCTCCACATCATTTATATTGTCAAATTCCTTGAACTTCAAGATCACAAGATTCTTGAAGAACTTCACGGAAGCAATCTCCAATTCCATCTGTTGTCTTCCGTCATCCAGAATCACTGTCTTCAATTTTTTGAATCGCTTGGGATCCTCGGTGGTGGGAAATACCTTCACCTCGCCCCGCACGCCATGGGTTGTGGTAATCACACCAACCCGCAACAAATCTTCCATTCCCGTATCTCCTTCTGATAAAGAAAAAAGTACCGCTCCAACTGCTTGGAGCGGTACAGGATTACTGCATAATTTCCACAATAATCTTCTTGTCTTCCTTTGAAGCTGCGGCCTTAACAACGGCGCGGATCGCCTTGGCGATTCGGCCCTGCTTGCCAATTACCTTGCCCATATCAGACTGTGCAACGCGTAATTCCAAAACAATTGCCTTTTCATTCTCGGTCTCGGTAACTACGACCTCGTCCGGATTGTCCACTAATGATTTTGCAATTACCTCAATCAATTCTTTCATTACGTCACCTCACAAATCCTATTTCTCGATACCGGCATTCTTGAAGATTCTAGCAACGGTCTCAGTCGGCTGTGCGCCGTTTGCTAACCACTTCTTTGCCAACTCTTCGTTCACATGATACTCAGTAGGATTCTTGGTTGGGTCATAAGTTCCGATCTCCTCGATGCATCTTCCGTCTCTCGGTGAGCGGGAATCTGCAACAACGATTCTATAGAAAGGAGCCTTCTTCTGTCCCATTCTTCTTAATCTGATCTTAACTGCCATTGTGTTTCACCTCCTTGAAATATTTGTAGATATATATTCAAAAGATATCTAGCTTTTGAATGCACAAGCGGATTGCTCCGCGCTGTGTTCACATTAAAACGGAAATCCCTTAAACATTCCGCCAATACCGCCTCTGCGACCCTTTTTGCCGCCCATGAGCCCCGGCATCTGCTTCATCATCTTCTTGGTCTGCTCAAACTGCTTCACCAGGCGATTGACCTCCGCGATGTCGACTCCGGCACCCTTTGCGATACGATTCTTGCGACTGGGATTGAGAATATTCGGATTGCGTCTCTCCTTCAAAGTCATGGAATATATGATAGCCTCGGTTCTGGCCATCTGCTTCTCGGCCTGATCCGTATCGATATCCGGCATCTTGCCGCCGAGTCCCATCCCCGGCATCATTCCCATCAGACTGGACAAGCCGCCCATCTTCTTCATCTGGCTCATGGACTCCAGATACATCTCAAAGTCGAACTCGTTCTTGCGCATCTTCTGTTCCAGTTCACGCGCTTTTTCCTCGTCGATGTTCTCCTGGGCCTTCTCAATCATGGAGAGCACATCGCCCATGCCGAGAATTCTGCTGGCCATTCGATCCGGATAGAACTGCTCCAAATCCGACAGTTTCTCACCCATTCCCGCGTAGAGGATCGGTTTTCCGGTTACTGCACGTATGGAGAGAGCTGCACCGCCTCTGGTGTCGCCGTCCAACTTTGTGAGTACCACGCCGTCGATTCCGATTTTCTCATCAAAGGTTCCGGCCACATTCACCGCATCCTGACCTGTCATGGCGTCCACCACCAAAATGGTCTGAAATACATCCACCGCTTCCTTGATCTCCACAAGCTCCGCCATCATTTCCTCATCTACATGAAGACGACCGGCGGTATCGATAATCAGGACATTACATTCCTGCTTCTTGGCATGTTCCACTGCCGCTCTTGCTATGTCCGCAGGCTTTACCTTATCTCCCATAGCAAAAACCTCAACGCCCTGCTTCTCCCCGTTGATCTGCAACTGCTCAATGGCAGCCGGGCGATACACGTCACAGGCGGCAAGCAAGGTCTTCTTTCCTTTGCTCTTGAGCTTTCCGGCAATTTTGGCGGTTGTGGTGGTCTTACCTGCACCCTGAAGGCCCACCATCATGATCACAGTCAATTCCTTGCCCGGGCGAAAAGCAATCTCCGTCGTCTCGGAACCCATGAGCTTGATCATCTCTTCGTTTACAATCTTGATGACCATCTGTCCGGGATTCAGCCCATTCATGACATCCTGACCGATTGCCCGCTCCTGCACGTCCTTCACAAACTGCTTCACAACCCGGAAGTTCACATCCGCCTCCAGGAGAGCCATCTTGACTTCCTTGAGGGCTGCCTTGACATCGTCCTCGGTCAGTCTTCCCTTGCTGCGAAGGTTCTTAAATACATTCTGAAGTTTTTCGGAAAGACTATCAAATGCCATACTTTTCCCTCTATACTTCCTTGTGACCTCGAATAGAGTAACACACGCCGAAACAGGTGTCAAGCATTTTTTCTTGACACCTGTTTTATTTCCGTCATACTCTTCTTCTGTCCATCCCCATCTTCTCGTAATATGCTGTCTTGTCCATGTACATCTGCTTCTCGGCTTCTGCCAAGGCTTCCTCTATCTGCTGTCTTCCTCCCGTATGTTGGGCAGTTCCCACAGCCATAGCAACCTGATTCTTTTGCAGCTCCTCCCGCAGGCACTGAAGCCGGTCCGACAACTCCTGCTCCGATATATTTGGAATTAATGCAACAAATTCATCTCCGCCCACACGGAACAATCCTTCCATCGGAAAAACATTCCGCAGGCACTGACATGCCCGAAGCAAAAGCTCATCGCCCGCCACATGCCCCTTCGTGTCGTTGGTCCGCTTCAATCCGGTCACGTCACAATACACAACAGCGACACCTGTGTTCGTTTGCATCTTCTCCAGGTACTCGTACATTGCCCGGCGATTGCCCACACCGGTAAGCTGGTCCGTGTGGCTCATATTCTTCAATTCCTTGATCAAATTCCGCCTCTTGAGGCAGGAAACAATAAAGTATCCCATGATATCCAGCATATCCTGGGCATAATCCAGGGACTCACCCGGAGGGTTGTCCACCCCGTAGAATCCAATCACTTTCCCCTCATTCCGAAGAGAAACTACCGCAAGGGAATGGATATCCTGACGCTTCAGATTCTCGTATTGCAACGGATCTTCCTCTTTGATGTCCTCCAAATCTTCAATCCGAACATTCTCATTCTCTTCGAATATCCGGTACCAATTGGCGCAGACCTCCGGCGGCAGATCCTGGAGATTGTCGATTTCCGGGGTCACCCCGCTTGCCACCCACTCGTAGGTATTGTCATCTCCGCCGCATTCATTCCGTTCAAAAACGTAGGTTCTCTCCCCCTGCAACGCCTTCCCCAGATATTCCAGAATCACCTCGATGGACTTATCGGGCGTGGGTGCCTGCAAGGCGATTCGCAGGCCTTCGTTTGCCAGGGTTTCCAGATTCTGGTACTCCCGAATTCTCCTGTCCTGACGCTCCTGAGCACTGACATCAATTGCCATCTCAAGGCGATACCTTTTTCCACCCTCCTCAATCATGGTGTCCTTCAATGCCACATGCTTGCCGATAATGGGATTATAGCAGTTCCATTCCTTGAAATTGCCCGGTGTCAGTTCTTCATTGTTGCAGATGGCACAGGGGGTACTGTTGCCCTGGAGCAATTCGTAGCATCGCTTCCCCGCAAGTTCCTCCATAGAACGGAATCCATACTGTTCCCTTATCTTTTTGTTCATGTACACCAATTCGTAAGTGTCCATATCGGTGACATATACATACTCGTTCAGATTCTCAAAAAATTCCCAAATTTTACCCATTTTTTTAGCTGCTTTCTCTTTGGCTTTCATTAATTACCGGTTCACATCAGTTTCAGTATGTCGTTGGAGATTTCCGCAACCATCTCCACCAGGTGTTCCTCCTTGGAGTCCTTGAACTGCTCCGTCAATGTATGAATCCTCTCCACGTCATTTTTCACCGAGATAAATTTCTCCACCAAATGAAGCTTTGATTCATAGCCCTCCAGTTTTTTCTCGCAACGCTTCACCATATCGGCAACGCCCTGACGGGAGATTCCCTCCTCCGACGCAATCTCACCCAGGGACAAATCGTTGAACACGAAATCCTCATAGATGCGCCGCTGATGTTCATTGAGCATCTCGCCGTAAAAATCATACAGATACGCCTGTTTCAATTTGTCATCCATACTTGCTCCTCAAACATACTCTTCCTGATTTTCCATCAGCATTATAGCAAATATCCGGTGTATGATTCAATAAATATATGGATTGGATTTCATTTTTCGCTTCCCTGTTCCAGCGCCCTTACCCGCTTCATCCGAAGCAGGCCAACCGCCACGACACCCAGTAGAATGCCCGACACCTGTATGATTCGCGCGGCGCCTCTTCCCACTCCTATTCCGCTGACATTTCCCGCCAGATCAGCCAGAAGCCCGGAGAAGCCGTAGGCGAACACATAACCCAGTTGGGACAAAAATCCGATAAATCCCCAGGCTCTTCCCAGCAGATTTTCCGGGATATTGGCCCTCACCAGATAATCCAGGCAACTGTTGGCAAAGGGGAGCATGGCAAAGAATGCGAATCCGAAAACACAAATCAGATATATGTTTTCCCAAATTCCGAAAGCGAACATAAAAACTCCCGCCAGGGCAAGGGCGATGCATAAAACTCTGCTGTAGTTTTTGCGAATGCCGCGCATTCCCAGAATTAAACTTGATACCAGCATGCCGCAGGCGCACACTGTCTCTCCGATTCCAAGAGTTTTGGCATCCACAAAAGATAGGAGGAGCGGTTCCGCAAGCACCTGAAAGACTCCCAGGAACAATGTCATCAGTGCCGATACCATAATCAGCACAAATACCCCTCTTCTTGTGTGAACGGCTCTCCATCCCTCCTGCAGACTCCTGAAAAAAGATTCACCCACCGGATTCTTCCCGGTCTCAATCCCATGTCTGACAACCGCGGTGGAGATCACCGTCAGCACGAAAGTCCCCATGTCAATGAGCAATAGAAGCGTCACATCTCTGACCGCGAGAAGCATTCCCGCAAGAATCGGGGAAATCAGATATCTGGCGCTCCCCGCAAGGCTCACCAGGCCGCTGGCCTTGGAAAACTCCTCCTTCGTCAACAGATCCGACACCGTTGCGCGGTAGGCCGGCTCCAACAATGAGGAAAAGACGGAGCTGACAAATACCCCGATGCAGATTTGCGCCAGAGAAGCGCCTCCACGCAGCATGCACAACAGGATATACCCGATCCCCAGTGCAGAGCATCCGTCCCCCAGCATCATGAGGAGTCTCCTGTCGTAGCGGTCCGCCAGCACTCCCGCCGGCACACTCAGCAGAAGCGTCGGAAGAAAGCCCAGCAGCGTTACAAGGGCCATACCCGTTGCACTTCCCGTCTGCTGAAACACATAGACACCCAGGCCAAAGCTTGTCAAGCCTCCTCCGATGGAGGAAACCAGTTCTCCCGACCACAGAAGAAGAAATTTTCGAAATCCCCTTGTCATCTTATTTGTATTCATAATTCTACTCCTTTACTGACCGACTATCTGTCGGTTGATGTGAAAAATAAAAAGAACATGGCTGCTCTTTTTATTTGGTATCCGTGAAAGTTCCGTAAAAAATTGGGAGAAGCGTCTCCGTCAAGGCCCCTTCCTCTGTTCCGAGAATCCTCTCCGTATTGAAAATAAATCCGGCGATTTTCTGCTGGAGAACATCCTGGGAATGACCCGCCAAAGTGTCAAAAGCGGTATTGGCATAAAGCATAATCATCTCCGCCGCCTCAGCCGGGTAATCCGTGTGAAAAATCCCCTGGGCAATTCCATCATGCAGAATTACCACAATGATTGGATTTACTCTGGAAAGCAGCTGTTCCTGCATTTTCTGGTGCATGAGAGCGTTCTGGGGCCGATGCACCTGCTCCATAATCATGTGCCCCACCTCATTCTCAACATTGAGCGCCCGGATGGTTTTTTGGATCCTCTCCAACACCGGCGCGGAGTGATCCCCGGCAATTTTCTCCGCCCTGGCGGTGGTCTGCTCCACAATGCGCTCGATCATGGCATCCAGGATATCTTCCTTGGACTTGAAATGATAGTACAAGGTTCCCCGCGCAATGCCGATTTCGCTTAAGATGTCATTGGTGCTGGTGTGATCAAATCCCTTTGTGCAAAACAGTCTCTCCGCCACATCCAAAATCTCATTTTTTCGCTCTTGCGCATCCTTAACGATTCTCATCTCACATGCACTCCGCTACTGTGCCGATAAGCACATCTGAATCGCAGCGCGGATATCCTCCAAATTGAAGGGCTTTGCAATGCAGGTAACCGCGCCCTTCGCCTTGGCCTCCTCCATGATGGTCTGCATTCCCGCAATGGCAGAACAGATTACAACTTTGGCATTGGAATCCATCTTTTTCAGTTTTTCCAGGACATCCAGCCCGTTATCATCCATGATAATATCCAGAAAAACCACATCCGGTTTTTCCTTCTCGTATATCTCCAGCAATTCCTCGCCGGAGTTGGCGCCGATCACCGTGTGTCCCAGTTCCTCCACCAGCTCTCCCAGCATTTCGCGGATCAAACTGGCATCATCCGTTATCACTATTTTGGCCATATTTTCTTCCCTTCTTCAGCATCTGCCACCACTCTACGAGATTATTTTCGCAGAGGTTCTGTGTCCCATTATATGCCAAAAAATATGGGTTCGTCAAACTCATTTGTTTCTCTTTTTATATATTGCAAAAAAGAAAATTAGAATCAGCAGAATATTGCACGCCAATATGCATCCGGTTTCCCCGGTGATTCTTAGGTTATGCAAATCCGATATCAACAAAAAAAGCTGTTGCGTGAAAATGTATTTCGCCAACTTGCCTATGGTGTCGTTGAACATGGAAAGCATGGGCAAAAATGCCAACACCAGCATAATGGGAACCGTGATGGACGTCGCCATCATTTGGTTTTTGCTGAACACTCCCGCAGTGGCTCCCAACAGGAAGGAACAGCAATGGCCCACAAACATTACCAGCAGAAACAGAAGTAAGTCCTTTCCGCCGTATCCGCCTGCAATTCCCATGACCAGGGAACCCACCATGCAGATGCTTACTACATAGATTGCATTTCCCATCAGATATTCCCCAGCCCTCACATTGCACATCTGAAGTACCCGCAGGGTATTCTTTTCCTTTTCCTCCGAGATGATTGCAGCCGCGCTGGTAAGAGGAGCCATGCCCACATACATGATTGCAAACAGATTCGTGAAAAAGTGCCGGGGCAAATCCTGTATGCTTACGGCATTTTCCATAATGATTGTCAAAAGCGGAAACATCAGAAACTGAATGAGAATGGTTTTATTTTTCACGGTATCCTTGATCTGTTTCCACAAAATAGCCCTGATATGATTCGTCATTTTTCCAACTTCCTTCCGGTTAATTCCATAAAAATTGTTTCCAGGTTCGGTTCTGAGGAATGTATGGTCTCCACCTCATCCCGCAGGAAAAACTCACAAATTCTCTCCCCGCAGGAACGATCATGCTCCAGTAGGACTTCCTCCCCGTTTTTCAGGCGAATATGTATTTTTTTCTGGTGATTGTAGCGCCTGCAAATCTCATCCGGTGCCCCAAACTCAACGATTTTTCCCTCGTTCAGGAGCGCAATATGGTCGCAGAGTTTCTCCGCCTCATACATGTTGTGGGTGGTGAGAAAAATGGTGGCCCCCCCCCTGCGCTGCTTCCCCGAAGCAACAGCCCAAAACACAAATGTTCAGGATGGAGACTCCCCAGACAATCAGTATCTGTGCCAGATAGTCAAATATGGTATCTTTTCCGTTCATTTATATTACCCCCATTCTCTTCTTGATCTCATCCGCATATTGTCTGGACATCATAATCTGTTCCCCGTTCTCCAGAGTCAGACGGAGCTTTCTCTCCACATCATTTCTTATGGATTTGATGAATTTCAGGTGAACCAGACAGAACTTGCTCACCCGCCAACAGATAATTCTCGTTTTCCTTTGTGACAGCCAGCTGCTGATTCATCATCTGCAGCATCGCAACCATATTTTCAACGTCCGGTGTCACCAGCTTGCAACTGATTTTTATCTCGGTGTCATCCAACTTCTCATCTACATTTACCGTAATTTTCACGCCAAACACCTCCTGCTTGAGAGTGTATCATAAATTCTTTTTTACACAACGCATCACCGCGCAAGTTGCCGTTTCCGGCACATAAGTTGCCAAAAAATCCCCGGGACCTCGCATGGAGGTTCCGGGGATTTCCGTCTTTTCATATTCTGATTCCTAATCCGCTAAAATCGCATACACGTAGGTATCCTGCCACATAGGTTGCCCCTGTTCATCCTTGAAGAAGAACACATTCTGCCGGAACTCCGCCTCTCTGGTAAAATGCAATTTTTCCAACAGCATCCATGAGCAGGTATTTCTGGGATCGCACTCCGCAATAATCCGATGAACCCCCTGGGAAAAAGCCTCCTCCATCACTGCCTGAATCGCTTCACTGGCGTATCCTTGTCTCTGATAATTTTTATTGACAATGTACCCCACTTCCCTCGCCATAAAATCCCGCTTACCCAGATACACATTCCCAATTACTTTTCCGGTTTCCTTCTGTTCCATGGCATAGAATTCCTCGCTCCCCAGTCGGTACTGCAGATGCTCTGTCCCGTTTTCATAAGTAATCCCCGGGTATGCCTCGAATTGCTCCTCTCTTCTCTGTGACAGAAATTCGTACAAATCATCATAGTCCCTCTGTTCAAATCCCCGCAGAATCAACCGGGCTGTCTCTATCTTTTTCATAACCAATCCCCTTTTCCAAATAACATGTCTTCATTTTAGCCATTCCCCGGAGTGAGGTCAACTGTTACCCCGGCATACAGGCTTGCAATGTATGAAAAATAATGTTACCACTCCCTGGCTTACCACAAGATAATCCTTTTTTACGGTTACATTTTACTTTCGCCGGCATATAACCGTAACCGGTAGCCTTTCCTTACGGTTATAATTTTCTATTGACATTTCCCGAAATATAACCGTAGTCATCCTGCTTAACATGCGATTAGTCAGACATCTCGACCTGATTTTCGGAGTTAGATTAAGCTATGCGGCAGTAGGAACCCTTTTCCGAAAAGGGATTTTGGGGAAAAAAGCGATATAACCCTGCGGAAGGTATTGCTTGTTACCCAGCGTTATATGTTATATTGGCAGAGTAGGTGATTACAAAAACACCAAAAACTTTGCCGCCGGAAAAGGCGACGGATTGGAGATGAAAATGTTAGAGATTAAAAACTACACCAAAATTTACGGAAAAGACAAAGTTGCCGCCGATCACGTCAACCTGACGGTGCAAGACGGGGACATCTTCGGGTTTATCGGTCACAACGGAGCCGGAAAAAGTACCACCATCCGCGCTGTTGTGGGTGTCATGGATTTTGATGAGGGGGATATCTTGATCGACGGTCACTCTGTCAAGAAAGAGCCCCTGGAGTGTAAAAAGATTACCGCATATATTCCGGACAATCCGGATTTGTACGAACACCTCACTGGAATCCAGTATCTGAATTTTATAGCGGATGTATTCCAGATCACCGCCGACGAGCGGGAGTCTTCCATCAAAAAGTATGCCGATTTATTTGAGATCACGGAAGCGCTTGGCAGCTTGATTTCCTCTTACTCACACGGCATGAAGCAAAAGCTGGCTATCATATCCGCCATTATTCGCAAACCCAAGCTGATGGTTCTCGACGAGCCCTTCGTGGGGCTGGATCCAAAGGCTTCCCTGACGCTCAAGAATATCATGCACGAGATGTGCGAAAACGGCTGCGCGATTTTCTTCTCCACCCATGTGCTGGAGGTGGCACAGAAGTTGTGCAATAAAATCGCAATTATCAAGCAGGGCAAGATTATCGCATCCGGTGCGATGGAGGAGCTGATTGGTGACAAATCACTAGAAGACATCTTCATGGAGGTTGTGGAACATGAGAATTAAACTGTTGTTAAAAACCCTGCTGACCTCCACCAGCAGCCGCAATATCTTAAAATATGAAACGGATTCCAAGAAGAGAAAAAACGTGATCAACGAACTTGCAGGAAAAGGGATTCTCTACTTTTTCCTGATGGGATATCTCATCTTAACTGCGTATGGTTACGGCTACATGAGCTTGACAGAGCAGCTTCCTCTGTTGAATGCGATTGTCATCAGCGTCATGGTTTTCATTTTTGCCCTGATGAAGGTAAACGGTTACCTGTTTGCATTTAAGGATTACGACATGTTGATGTCCCTGCCATTCTCCGTCCGGGAGATTGTATCCTCCAAATTTCTGTACATGTATGTCAAGGACCTGCCCTGGGTTATGAGCGTGTCCGTGGCTCTGGAGATCGGTTACGGCATCCTGGAAAAACCGTTTTTTACCACTTACATACTGTGGACGTTGTTGAGCCTTCTGCTCCCCATTATCCCGCTGATTGCCGCAACCATTCTCGGGACTCTGGCGGCAGCTATCGGTTCCCGCTTCCGATTTAAGAAAGCCTTTCAGAGTATATTGATTTTTGCTTTTCTCATTCTCTGCGTGGGCGCGGGATTCTTTTCCGATCGGATTGCTCAAACCGCGGAGATGAACGAGATTATCACAGACGCCACCGCGGCCCTGCGTCCAATTGCCACCTACTACCCGCCCACTGCCTGGTTTCGCGATGGGGTTTTGCATGGGGATATTCCCAGTATCTTGCTACTGATTGGAGTTTCCTTTGTGACCTTTGAGATTACTTTTTTGATTGTCAGCCGGTTTTACAGGCAGGTCAATTCCCGTCTGATGACGTCCGCCACAGCCAAAAAATATACCATGAGCCACCTGAAAACGAAATCCGCGGAACGCAGCATTGCCGCCAACGAATTCCGGCGACTCATTCACTCCACCGTATACCTCACCAACATCGGATTCGGCGTGGTATTGGTGGTGGTGCTATCCGTTGCTGCCCTGTTCGTGAATATCGATCAGGTAATTCAATCCATGTTTCCCGGAGTTCCGTTTACCAAAGAGTTCCTGTTGCCCGGAATCCCTCTTTTTGTCTATTTCTTTGTAGGAATGGTGTCCTCCGGCTGCTGCACTCCTTCCCTGGAGGGCAAGAGCAACTGGATCCTCCAGAGCCTTCCTCTGGAAAACAGAACAATCTATCGGGGTAAGATGCTGTTCAACATGCTCCTGTTTGCCCCCGCCGGAATCCTGGGTTGTCTCTGCCTCGGCATCAAATTCGGCGGTAATTTCCTGTGCATTCTGGCACTTGTGTTGTGCGAAATTGCTCTCTGCGCTTTTTCCACCACTTGGGGCATGGTTTGCGGAATCAAATTCCGCAAGTTGGAGTGGACCAACGAGATTGAGGTGGTAAAACAAGGAAGTGCTATTGCCATCTACCTGTTCCCAAACATGCTTGTGACCATGCTGCTCCTCGCATTGTTCATCGGTCTGGGGCAGCTTACCGGCCCCATCCTAAGCAACCTGGTTCTCGCACTTTTCGCATCCGTTTTGGCATTTCTGTGCTACCACAAGGTCATCCGGATGTGACATGTGAAGTAAAGGAAGCTATTAAGGAAATCGAAAAGAATATAATAAAGGAGTACAGCGAAAAACGCCCAAAGGTTTATAAAACCATTCGGGCGTTTTTTCTTTTGGTCTGGAATTTTTTCTCAAGTTGCGAGAGTTTACTCCGGGGTATCCGCAACCACTCTTCACTTTCTATACCCCGCTGATTTCTTTTCTCGGGGTATATACAACCACTCTTCACTTTCTGTACCCCGCTGATTTCTTTTCTCGGGGTATATACAACCACTCTTCGCTTTCTGTACCCCGCTTACCTCTTTTCCCCGGGGTATATACAACGACGGTTCGCCTTCTGTACCCCGCTTGCCTCTTTTTCCGGGGTATATACAACGACGGTTCGCCTTCTGTACCCCACTTGCCTTTTTTCCCGGGGTACATACAACCACTCTTCACTTTCTATACCCCGCTGATTTCTTTCCAAGCGATTCTATTCCCCAATATCTAACTTCTCAATCACGTTCAGCCCAAGTTCCCTTGCCATCTGCTCACTTTTCTCCACTGCCCAATCCACCAATGCATCCGTGGAATGGCAATCTGCGCCGATTATGACACGAATATCTGTCTTGGCAACTTCCTTCCAAAATGACATGGCGGGATAGCTTGTCTTCTCCCTCCGAAGTCCATTGGCATTCCACTCGAGAATATAGTCATGCTTCACGCAGTCGTTCAGAATGAGGTCAAATGCCCTTGCCATGTGGATGTCCTGCTCAAAATCATTGACGAAAAACAGGTCCGGGTGGGCCCAGTACGCAAAATAGCCGGTGGACATCCCCTCCAGGGATGATTCCACATATTTTATGATGTCCTCCGTGCAGTGCATGTCATTGTAGACATTGGCACAGGCAAAATCACCTGCGCGGTAAAAATGCTGACCGAGAATCAGATAATCAAATCCCTGCTTCGTCAAAAGGCGCTCATAGTATTTGTCATAGTCCGGAAAATACTCCCCTTCCGCTCCCAGAAAAATGCGTAAGGAATCTTTGTATGTATCCTTCAGTCGATTGGTTTCCTGCACATATTCTCCCAACTGTTCATATCTCATGCGCATTCCAAATCCATCCCCCGGGAACGGCAGATGATCCGACATCCCCAGCTCCGTAAACTCAAGTTCCATGGCCCTGCGCACGTATTCCTCCAGGTTTCCTCCTGCATGACCGCACAGTTCATTATGTGTATGGTAATTTGTCCTCATTTTTCCCCCACTATATCATGGTGCGGACCACCTTAGGCAGGTATCCCTTCTTCTCCAGCGCGCCAAGGATTTGCTCCTTGTGCTCGGTTCCGAAGCACTCCAAGGTTATGCGGAGTTCCACCGCCGCACTTCGATTGGTGGATACAAACTGGTTGTGCTCCAATTTGATGACATTTCCCTGCTCATCCGCCAAGGTCTGGGAAACCTTGGCCAGTTCACCCGGTTTATCCGGCAGTAGCACGGAAACCGTAAAAATTCGATCTCTGAAAATCAATCCCTGCTGTACCACGGAGGACATGGTGATGACATCCATGTTGCCCCCGCTTAAGATGGAAACCACTCTCTTGTCGGTGACATCCAAATGCTTCAGCGCTGCGACGGTGAGAAGGCCGGAATTCTCCACAACCATCTTGTGGTTCTCCACCATATCCAGAAATGCAGCGATTAATTCATCGTCCTCAACCGTAATGATTTCGTCCAGATTTTTCTGGATGTACGGGAAGATATTGCTTCCCGGGGTCTTCACTGCGGTGCCGTCCGCAATGGTGTTCACGCTGGGAAGTGTGGTCACTTTTCCCGCCGCGAAGGACGCCTGCATGCAGTTTGCGCCGGCCGGCTCCACTCCGATCACTTTAATCTTGGGATTCAATAGTTTGGCAAGGGTGGACACTCCGGTTGCCAATCCGCCTCCGCCGATGGGAACCAAAATATACTCCACGAGAGGCAGTTCCTTGAAGATTTCCATGGCGATGGTGCCCTGTCCGGTTGCAACCGCAAGGTCATCGAAGGGATGGATGAAGGTATACCCTTCCTTCTCTGCCAGCTCATAAGCCTTTGCGCATGCCTCGTCGTACACATCCCCATACAGCACCACTTCCGCACCGTAGCTCTTGGTACGATTTACTTTGATCAACGGTGTTGTGGTAGGCATGACAATCACTGCCTTGCACCCGTAACATTTCGCCGCATATGCCACGCCCTGGGCATGATTTCCCGCAGATGCGGTAATCAACCCCCTTTCTCTCTCCTCCTCGGAGAGGGTGCTGATCTTGTAGTAAGCGCCACGAACCTTGTAGGCTCCGGTAAACTGCATGTTTTCCGGTTTCAGATAGACCTTGTTACCGGTCTGTGCACTCAAAAAATCACTGTATACCAGCTTGGTCTCCAGTGTGACCTCCTTGACCTTCTCACTGGCCTCCTCAAATTTATCCAATGTCAACATATTCCCTGTTCCTTCTTTCCGTCTGTGATTTCAAACAGCGCGTTCACAAATTCATCGGAATCGAATTTCTGGAGATCGTCGATGGTCTCCCCCACACCGATGTATTTCACCGGAACGCCCAGCTCGGACTGGATTGCCACCGCAATACCGCCCTTGGCAGTTCCGTCCATCTTGGTAAGCACAATTCCGGTAATCTCCGCCACCTCGGAAAACTCCTTGGCCTGAACCAACGCATTCTGTCCAGTGGTAGCATCCAGAACCACCAGAGTCTCCCGAAACGCATCCGGGTATTCCTTCTCCAAAATACGGTTGATCTTGCCCAACTCATTCATGAGATTCTTCTTGTTGTGGAGCCTTCCCGCGGTATCCACCAGGAGCACGTCCGCATTTCTGGCCTTCGCCGCCGCGGTTGCATCATACACCACAGAACCCGGATCCGCGCCCTCGTTTCCGCCGATCATATCCACTCCGGAGCGGTTCGCCCACTCCTTCAACTGGTCGCCCGCCGCTGCGCGGAAGGTATCCGCACCTGCCACAACCACCTTTTTGCCCTGATTCTTCAACTTTCCTGCCAGTTTTCCGACGGTGGTGGTCTTGCCCACACCGTTTACCCCGATCACCAGCACCACGGATTTCTCCGTCTCAAAGCGGTATGCGGTATCCTCCACCTGCATCTGCTCCTTGATGCTGTCAATCAGCAATTGTTTGCATTCCATGGGCTCCTTGATATGATTCTCCTTCACCTTGCTGCGCAGGGAATCCAGGATATCCTCGGTTGCTCGCACCCCCAGGTCTCCCATAATCAGAATCTCTTCCAATTCCTCATAGAATTCCTCATCGATGTGAGAAAAACCGCGGAACACAGAGTCAATTCCGGATACGATATTGTCCCGGGTCTTGGCCAGGCCCTCCACCAGGCGCTTGAAAAACCCCTTCTTTTTCTCCGGCTCCTGACCGTTCTCCTGTATCGGTTGTTCTTGGAAGTTATCCTCCATATCTGCCTCCTGTTTTCCGTCGAACTCAATGTCATCCGGCGGAATAATTTCTTTCCCTTTAGTCATCCAACTGCTGATCAATCAGGTTTACGGACACCAAAGTGGACACACCCTTCTCCTGCATGGTGATACCATACAGACGATCCGCAGCGGTCATGGTGCCGCGGCGGTGGGTAATCACGATAAACTGTGTATTCTGTGTCAGCTTCTTCAGATAATTTGCAAATCGTCCAACGTTGGAATCATCCAACGCTGCCTCGATCTCGTCCAAGAGACAGAACGGGGATGGTTTCAAAGCCTGAATTGCAAACAACAGTGCAATGGCGGTCAACGCCTTCTCTCCACCTGACAACTGCATCATGTTCTGCAGTTTCTTTCCCGGCGGCTGGGCGATGATGCGAATTCCGCATTCCAGAATATCCTCATCCTCCACCAGCTCCAGAGTTCCGTGTCCGCCACCGAACAGCTGCTTGAAGGACTTGTCGAATTCTCTTTGAATCTCCGCAAATTTTTCCTGGAACTGCTTGCGCATTCCCTCATCCAGCTCTTCGATGATGCCCAACAAGGTCTGCTCCGCCTCGATCAAATCATCATGCTGTCCCTTCAAGAACTCGTAGCGCTCCGAAACTTCCTTGTATTCCTCAATGGCATTCACGTTTACATCCCCAAGCTGTCGGATGTCGTCCTTGATGCCGCTGATCAGCTTCTTGAGTGCCGCCAAATTGGTGTACTCCTCCTTGCGAAGTTCCTCCGCTGCGTGGGGAGTCAGCTCGTACTCCTCCCACATATAGTTGGTCTGATACTCTCCAGCCTCCTGCAGTTTCTCTCTTTGAGCGTTAAGGCGGTATATTTCCTTATCCAGTTCATTCTGCCGCTTGCTGATTTCCTCCTGTCTCTGGAAAAATCCACGGTAATCGGCGGACATTTCATCCTTCTTCTGAATCTTCTCCTGAAGTTCACTGTTCATCCGGGCAAAGGAATCGTCGGAAGCCAGAATGGTCTGCTTAATTGCCTCTATGTCCTGCTTCTTCTTCTCGATATCATCCTTGGCATTCTTGGCATTTGCCAGAAAATCCTCACGCTCCCCATCGTACTTCTCGATTTCCCGGTCGAGACGATCCAGATTCTCCTGGATAAATCCCATACTCTGGCTGATATTTGCCACCTCAATGGAGATTTCAGACACCTTGGCGGTTGCCCCCTCTTCCAGTTTGCTCTGCTCTTCGAGAATGCGGGCAAACTCCTCCCGCTCCACAGCAATCTCCGCTTCTCTCTTCTTGGAATACTCCACTTCCTCGGCGATCTTTTGCTTGTTCAGATTAATTTCAGAGGTCTGGTTCTCCAACTCCAGGCTCTCGTTTTTCAAGCCTGCAAATACGGATTCACTCTCTTCTCTCTGGGCTGCTGCGCGGTCCACATTAATCTTTGCAGTATTCTGCAAAATATACTGCTCCTGGATTCGGCTCTTCAGTTCCTCCAGTTCTTCCTCACCCAGGGACTGGGCTGTGAGGATATCCTCCTTGCGGGCCTTAATCTCCTCCAAGTCCTTCTCAATCTGCTTAATCTTGCCTTCCAGTTCCTCAATCTCACGGTTGCGGGCAAGCAGGTTGGAGGAATTCTTGAACGCGCCACCGGTCATGGATCCGCCGGGACTTAAATATTCTCCCTCCAGAGTTACAATATGTAAACTGTAGCGATTTTTCTTTGCCAGAACTATCGCATGGTCGATGGTATCCACCACCAACACGCGCCCCAACAGATACGCTGCCACCTCATCATATTTCGAATCACAGTGCACCAGCTGATTGGCAAGTCCAATCACTCCCGGTTCTCCCAGTGCAGCCTCGTTCTTGGGGTTGCTGCGGGCACTTACGGATGTCAGCGGGAGGAAGGTTGCCCTTCCGAGGCGATTCTCCTTCAGGAATCGAATCATGGTTTTCGCCGTGGCTTCGTCCTCAGTCACAATATTCTGGATATTACCGCCCAGCGCTGTCTCGATTGCAATTTCGTATTTTTTCTCCACCTGGATCAAATCAGACACAACGCCCAGCAGGCCTGCGTGCTGCGCCTTCTGCTCCATCACCTTGCGGATGCTGTTGCCGTATCCATCGTACCGCTCCGCAATGTTGCGCAAGGATTCCAGTCTGGATTCCTGTTTGTGGAACTGCTCCTGAGAAAAAGCAAACTTCTCCTCACACTCGACAAGCTTTCTCTTCCACTCCTGATCTTTTTGTACCAGTTCGGCTTCCTTGACCTTCATCTGTTCCAGCGTGTCCGTTACCGTCTCGTACTCCTTCTGGTATCCCTCCAAAATCCCGAGGAGATCCGCCTCCTTGGTCTTACGATCCAGAAGTCGCTTGGTCAGCTCCGCCTTGCGGATATTAATCTGCTCCAACATGGTGTCAAAGCGCTGTTGTCTCGCCTTGATGGAAGCCTTGTTGTTCAAGAGCTCAATCATTTCCTTTTGACCGCTCTCGATTCCGGTGTTGCAGCGGACGATCTCTGCCTGGATTGCAGCAAGCTCCACCTCCGCCGCACCTCGGCGCTCCTCCACCTCGGCCAGCTGCTCATCCAGAGCCTTCTTCTTCTCCAGATACTCATCCTTTGCCAAAAGGCGTTCCGCCTTTTCCACCTCGATACCGTCCAAACGATTCTGCAAATGCTCGTCGGAAATCTCTGCGGAGCGAATCTGCTCCTCGAGAATGTGAATCTGGCTCTCCAGTTTCTCCTTGGTCACAGATGAGGTGCTGATGTTCTCGCGGATTGCGTTGATTTCCTCCTCCATCCGGGCGATGCTCTGCTCCAGAGCCTCGTACTCCGCCTTGATCTTGTCGTAGGCTTCGTTGGTCTCCTTCAACTGCGCATCAGCGATTTGGTACTTCTCTTCCACCTCTTTTTGCTGGACTGCAATGCGGGCAGTCTCAAGCAAAAACATATTGACATCATATTCCTTCAGTTCTTCCTTCTTACGAAGGTAAATCTTGGCCTTCTCGGATTGTCGTTGTAGAGGCCCCACCTGACGTTCCAGTTCAGCCAGAATATCGTTGACGCGAACCAGGTTTTCCTGCTCGTTCTCCAATTTTTTCTGTGCAGTGGCTTTGCGCTTTTTGAACTTGACGATCCCGGCCGCCTCATCGAACAGCTCACGCCGTTCCTCCGGCTTACCGCTCAGAATTCGGTCAATCTGGCCCTGTCCGATGATGGAGTAACCTTCCTTACCGATACCGGTATCGTAGAATAACTCCGTCACCTCCTTCAGACGGCATACCGCGCCGTTGATCAGGTACTCACTCTCCCCGGAACGATACAGGCGGCGAGCAATGGTCACCTCCTCATAATCCACGGCGAGCTGGTGATCGGAATTGTCCAAAGTGATTGCCACATATGCGTAGCTTAAGGGCTTGCGATTCTCGGTTCCCGCAAAGATGACATCCTGCATGGAAGATCCTCGAAGCTGCTTGGTACTCTGCTCTCCCAGCACCCAGCGAACCGCATCCGCGACATTACTTTTTCCGGAGCCGTTGGGTCCAACAATTCCGGTAATACCGTTATGAAAATCAAATACTATTTTATTGGCAAAGGATTTAAATCCATGTACCTCCAAACTTTTTAAATACATAACTACTCCTTGCTGGCGTGTTTACTCTTCCTTCATCATAATCAGCGCATGGTAGGCGGCCGCCTGCTCCGCAGCCTTCTTCGTGTGCCCGGTTCCGGTTGCCACTGCCTGATTGGAAATTCTCAATTCCACCGTAAAATTCTTGTCATGATCCGGTCCACTCTCCTCAATCAGAACATATTGCAGTTCCTCATGTCTGCCCTGCACAACCTCCTGCAGGATAGTCTTGCTATCATAAAAGAGTTTTTTGTGTTCAATGTCCGTGAGAATGTATTTTAACACAAACTCTTTTGCATTAGCAAAACCACCATCCAAATAAATGGCTCCGATGATTGCTTCCAACGCGTCGGATAGAATGGATTTTCGCTTTCTTCCGCCGGTCTGCTCTTCCCCTTTTCCCAGGAACAGGTACTTTCCCAGTTCCATCTCCTCCGTGCAGAGGGCAAGGGTGGGCTCGCATACAATGCTGGCGCGAAGACGCGTCAACTCCCCCTCCGGCACCTCCGGATAATTATGGTACAGAAATTCGCTGGACACAATCTCAAGAACCGCATCACCGAGAAACTCCAGCCTCTCGTTATCCGACAGCTTCCTCATATGCTTTTCGTTGGCGTAGGAGCTGTGGGTCAATGCCTGCTGAAGCAACCCTTCCTGTCGGAAGCGGTATCCTATCATTTCCTGAAACTCACCAAGGTTTGACATCTGCTCTCCCCCTTTCTTCGATTCTCGCATCACGTCAAATAAAGGGGCTGTTTCCACAGCCCCTTTACGGTATAGTCTGAATTAATTGACTGCCTTTTTGATCTGCTCTACCGCATCTCCTACGGTAACAATCTTCTCTGCTTCTTCATTTGGAATCTCGATATCAAATTCCTCTTCCAGTCCCATGATAATCTGGAATACATCCAAAGAATCAGCGCCCAAATCATCTACAAAGGTAGCTTCCGGCGTAACTTCGCTCTCGTCAACGTTTAATACTTCAACAATGATTTTTCTTAACTTTTCAAATTCCATAACAATAATCCTTTCTACTCTTCCTCATTTTGTGAGTCAATAATATATTCTTTTATTTTTCCATTGATGTCCTGCTGGTTGAAGGTCACACACTGGAAAATGGAATTACGAATTTCCACGGCTTTGGAACTGCCATGAGTCTTGACAACCAATCCGTTCAAGCCGAGAAGCGGTGCTCCTCCGTACTCGGATGCGTCAAAAGCTTTCAACGTCTTCTTCAGCGCCGGCAAGGCAAGGGCAGCACCGATTTTGCTACGAAACGTACTCTTAAGCCCCTGCTTGATCACAGAAATCAAGGTGGAACTCAACCCTTCGTAAAGCTTCAGAATGACATTGCCGGTAAACGCCTCACATACAATTACGTCGGCATCTCCCTGGGGAATATCCCTGGACTCGATACTGCCCACAAAATTGATGTCTCCACACTCACGGAGAAGCGGCAGCGTGTCTTTCACAAGAGCGTTTCCCTTCTCATCCTCCGCGCCGATATTGACAAGGGCAACCCTGGGATTCTTGATTCCTACCACGTTCTCCATGTAGAGAGAACCCATCTGCGCAAACTGCACCAGATGCTCCGCTCTCGCGTCCACATTGGCCCCGCAGTCAATCAGCAGGGATACTCCCTTCTTCGTCGGAATAAGAGGTGCGAGAGGTGGGCGCTTAATTCCCTTGATGCGTCCCACAATCAATTGACCTCCCACCAGAATCGCTCCGGAGCTTCCGGCGGAGACAAAGGCGTCAGCCTCACCGTTCTTCACCAGATTCATTCCCACCACAATGGAGGAATCCTTCTTCTTGCGGATAGCCACCACCGGCGGCTCCGCCATCTCAATCACTTCCGTCGCAGGAACAATCTCAATCTGTTCCTCGGGATAAGTATATTTATTCAATTCTTCGCGTATGACATCCTCCTGCCCCGCCAGAAGCACCTTGATGTCGTTACGGGCATTTACAGCATCTACCGCTCCTTGAACCGGTGCCGACGGCGCATTGTCTCCGCCCATGGCATCCAGCACAACTCTTGTAACTGTCTGCATCTTCCCCCTCCTTAAGCATCTACTAGAAATAGTATTATAATACCCCTTGTCTGTCAATTCTTATTTTTACCAATTTTTCCTTGTATTTTTTCCTGCAAGAATATGGCTGTAGACCATCTCAATCAGTTCATGACGCACCGCATCCGGACCGCTGACACTCTGGTAATAGTGGGGCTTTTTCGTGCGAACCGCGTACAGATCCTTGGGCTTTTCCAGAATTTGTCTCGTGGTGTAGGATCGGTAGTATCCGCTCTTTTCGGAAAACGTAAAACCTCTGGCGAAAAAGCGTACTCCATCGGTATATTCCCCCTGATTTTCCCCCAGCAGCATTGCGATTCTCTCCGCATTCTCCCCGGTGGCGCAAAATACGTGGCAGACATCCGCAATCTTGCGGGCCAGATTGTTGCGTCCCACCTCCTTGGTAGAGGTGGTGAAATCCACCAAATGCCCGTAGCAGGATTCCGAATCGGTCAAATCCTCCTCTCTGGCAGCGGTGATTACAATCACGGGGAGTGTGCGCTCCTCGCTCTCCAAAAGCTGTACAAATTGTTCCTCGGTGAGCTCGGAGAGATTCTGAATATTCTTAACCAGCGGAAGTACATCGTAGGGGCTGCACTTCTTGACAATGGCGGAATACACCTTCGGTCTGCTGTAGGGCATAACCTCCTCCGGGGCATTCTCCGGAACGGAAAAGCTGTTGCGGCAACGCAGACACAGCCGGCCGCTGTCATCTACCCAGGTTCCAATAATCACGGTCCACAGTTTTCCCGGTGCGTCCATTCCCAGATAGGACAGATTGACGCGCAAATCGTATGTAACTTCATTGTATTCAAAATTGCAGTAGCATCCGTCCAACTGATAGCGCAGGCAATGAACCCCCTGTTCGAATTCCTCCGGGAGAAGTTCCTCCAATTCCTTTTTCAGCCACTCTTCATAAATCACCTCTGTGAGATTCCTGAACTTCTCGTTCCAATCATCCTCCGGGCGAGCCAGCACAACAGTCACATCAAAGGCATTATTCATCCGAAATCGCTGGATATTTCTCTCCCTGGGCTCCTTCTTCTCGTAGGCCCGCTTGCGGATATCCTGGTAGGCTTCGCGAATTCCCTCCACGTACTCTGGCGTGTCCCTGAGGTTCTCATTGGCCAGATAGATGATGGTGTTGGCATCCAGACGATTGATATTCTCCCGCAACACCATATCGATAAACTCCTTCTTATCCCACTTGAACACTGCCTTGCACAGTTCCGTGGTAAGAAGCGCCTGAATGGCGGGGTCAATCTCCCCGTTCAGGGTTCGCAGGCGATAACGATAGCGAATCATGCGCCCCCAGTCCTTGTCGATGTAAAAATCATGGCCCATATCATCAAACAGGGCAACCATATACTGATCGCACATCTCCAGCGTTGCCAGAATGCTGTTCAGTTTGCGGGCCTCCTTGCGCTTCTCCTCCCAGATTTCCTTCTCCTTGTAGCGCATGTCGTGTTCTGCCTCGTGCCATCCCTCAAACAGCACGGTCCTCAGCTGAATCTCAAAGGTAGGGCGAATCCTCAACCCCTCTATCTCCGGCTCCACAATCTGGCGCACAAAGCCCGGAAGCATAAAGGTTCCGTTATTCTTGGAAGGCTGGAAGGAGCTCTCGTCGTTGATAGATTCCTTCCATCGCACATTCTCCAGAATATCGTCCAAAATCCTCTGGCACAGTTCAATGTCATCCTGATAGTATAGGACAATGCGAAGCCCGAACAGATCGCTGATTTTCTTCTCCGGGTCCATCCGGTATCTGTCGGTGGCCAGCTTCTTCTCGATGGATTCCCCTGACTTCACCCTGGAAAACAGGCGGTAGTAGATTCCGAAATTATCCAGTTTTTCACACAAGATGCCTTCCAAAATCTCCAGGACTCCTTCCAGCTTGTTTGACAGTTCATAATAGTTTCCCATGCATTTCCCCCAATTCCTTTACATGAAAAAAGCCTCCCGCAACAATCGGAAGGCTTAAAATCCATAATTAGTCCTGTGGAATGATTTCTTTTTTGTTGTAAGATCCACAGTTCTTGCAAACGCGATGCGGCATCATTAATTCTCCACACTTGCTGCACTTCACTAAAGTTGGAGCAGACATCTTCCAGTTTGCTCTTCTCTTATCTCTTCTACCCTTAGAAGATTTATTCTTTGGACAAATTGACATTTGTTTACACCTCCTTAATTCTGAAAATTATGAAATATGTCTTGGATAGCTGCCATTCTTGGATCAAGTTCTGTTCTCTGGCAATCGCAGGAGCCGCTGTTTAAGTTCGTCCCGCAGACCTTGCAAATTCCTTGGCAATCGTCTTTGCACAGAACTCTCATTGGCCAGTTTACCAAAATCTCGGCGTAGACAAGTTTATCTACATCCAATTCAAACCCAATCAGGTAGTCCGTTATCTCCATTTCTTCATCTGTCGCCGTATCTTCTGTAATGGAAAGCGCTCTGTCAATGTCGAAATGAATCTTGGTCGGCACCTCCGTCAGGCACCTGTCACACGGAATCAAAACCTCAATCTCGCCGGAGCCCTCCAACCGAAGCTGTCGGTTCTCCACATTCTCGATGTGAAGCATGATCGGTGTCTTTTGTGTAATCGGAAAATCTCCCAACTTGGAAGAAAAAGATTCCAATCCGATGGTAACCTCTTCCGTTCTCTCTTTATTTGCAGATTGTAAAATGTCTGAAATATTGATAATCACAGTATTCTCCCATTCACACCTAGACAATTATACATATGGGCCATCTCTTTGTCAACAACTTTTTTTATGATACCAGAGCAACCGTCTCACGACAAATGGCAAGTTCCTCATTGGTGGGGATTACCACTGCAATCGTCTTGGAATCCGGGGTGGAAATGATGCGCTCCTCCCCTCTCACCTTGTTGGCCTCCTTGTCCAGAGTAATTCCCAAGTAACCCAGGTAAGCAATAATCTTCTCTCGGATAAAGCTGGTGTTCTCTCCGATTCCTGCGGTAAAGGCAATAGCGTCCACGCCGTTCATGGCTGCCACATAGGAACCGATGTATTTTGCCACCCGGTAAGCAAACACTTCGCAGGCGTCGATAGCTCTCTCGTTGCCCGCGTTGTACGCGTCCTCAAGGTCGCGGAAATCGCTGGACACGCCGGACATTCCCTGCACGCCGGATTTCTTGTTGAGCACATCCATCACCTCCGGCAGAGTCAGGTTCTCTTTCTCCGCGATAAATTCCAGAATGGAAGGATCCACATCGCCGGAGCGGGTTCCCATGACAAGTCCCTCAAGAGGGGTAAGACCCATAGAAGTATCCACACATTTTCCGTTCAGCACGGCACTGATGGAGGCTCCGTTGCCAAGGTGTGCAACGATAATCTTGGAGTTGTTCAAATCCATGCCCAAAAACTCTGCTGCCTTCTTGGATACAAAACTGTGGCTGGTTCCGTGGAATCCGTATCTTCTCACGCCGTACTTCTCATAATACTCATAGGGAAGTCCGTACAGATATGCCTTTTTCGGCATGGTCTGATGAAAAGCGGTATCAAATACGCCCACCATGGGAGTGTTCGGCATCAATTCCTTGCAGGCGTTGATTCCGATCAGGTTGGCAGGGTTGTGAAGCGGCGCCAGGTCATTGCAGGCCTCAATGGTCTGAAGCACATCGTCCGTCAATACAGTGGAGGAAGCGAACTTCTCACCGCCGTGCACCACTCGATGTCCCACTGCGTCGATTTCATCCAGGGAAGCAACCGCCCCCGTCTTGGGGTTCACCAGTGCATCCAGCACCATCTGGATGGCCTGCTTGTGGGTCGGCATGGGTGCCTCTGTAATCTCCTTATCAAGTCCGGTCTTCTGGTATACCAGACGTCCGTCAATTCCGATTCTCTCACAGAGTCCCTTGGCAAGGACTTCCTCACTGTCGGAATTGATGAGCTGGTACTTAAGTGATGAGCTTCCGCAATTGATAACTAAAACATTCATGATAATATCTCCTCTGAATTTATACATATTTGCACATTTTGTGCATGTTTCTGGTTCACCAAACTGTTTCTATTATACGCCCATTTTTTCCCTCCTACAAGTGAAAATATGGTATAATTATCCGTACATAACTGTTTTACAGAATATCTTTTTCCGGCAGGAGGAGCCAATCATGAACGTGGCAGGCATTATTGCGGAGTACAACCCTTTTCACAACGGGCACCGATATCAACTGGATACACTTCGGGAGAAAACCGAGGCAGACTATATCGTCATTGCAATGAGCGGTGATTTTTTGCAGCGAGGGGTTCCCGCGGTCTTCGACAAATATGAGCGGACTCGGGCAGCCCTCTCCTGCGGTGCAGATCTGGTGCTGGAGATTCCGTCCCTGTGGGCAACCGCGTCTGCGGAATATTTTGCTTCCGCCGGAGTGAGCCTTCTGGGAAGCACCGGCGTGGTGCAGCATCTGGGCTACGGGGTGGAATCCCATCACCCGGCGCTTATGGCAGAGCTGACCGAGTTTCTCCACAACGCCCCCCGGGAATATGACGAGCGCGTTATCGCCTTTCAAAAGGAGGGGGATTCCTACCCCCTCGCACGCTCCCATGCCCTCGCCTCCCTTCTGCCCCATTATCCACGGGAGGAACTGAAGGATTTTCTGGCAAGCCCCAACAACATTCTGGCACTGGAATACGAGAAGGCACTGGCCCTGTGGAACACCTCCCATGACAATCCCATCATTTCCCACCCCATTCCCAGAGTAGGTTCCGGCTACCATGACGACATCCTCTCTGACTCCTTCGCATCCGCCACCGCGATTCGCAAAGCCTGGGGCGCGGAAAAGAGTGTCGCAGAGCTGCACTCCTACATTCCGCCGGAATGCCGAGAGCTCTACGCCAAACTCTTGGATGAGCACCGTTTTGTCAGCGAGGATTCCGTCTCATCTCTTCTATATTATAAGCTGCGCATATCCGCGGATATGGGCTACGAATCCTTTGCCGACTGCAGCCCGGGCCTATCCCATAAGATAGCCAACCATCTGCCGGAATATCGGAGTTTCACACAATTTTGTTCCCTGTTAAAGAGCCGAGATGTGACCTACACCCGCATCAGACGCGTGTTGCTTCACATTCTCCTGGACATCCGACAGGCGGACTATCAAGGGAATAACAGGCCCCTGTGCCCTCCGTATCTTCGGGTTCTCGGTTTCCGGGAGAGCGCCGCGGATCTCTTAAAGAGTATCAAACATCTCGCCGCTGTCCCCATGGTCACCAAGATGGCGGACGCAGAAGACATTCTGTCCCACCGGGCCTATGACATCTTGAAAAAAGACATCTTCGCCGCAGACCTCTACGAGCATCTTGGGCAGGAACCGTCCGGATACAATGAGTTTACCCACCCTATCGTAAAACGATAACCGGGCAATAAAATGCCGACCTCCAATCAGACTAAAATCTGACTCTTGAGGTCGGCATTTCCATTCTTCTCAATTTTATTTCAATTCCATGATAATCTCCCGCGCCAGTGATTCCTCGATGGGGGTGGCGTATACGCCGTCCGAAAACTCCACCACATTCCCGATTCCTCTCTGCAGCACGAAGCGGAGTTTTCCGTCCCGTACCTTCTTGTCGGTGTACAGTTTCTTTACCAGCGCCTCCCGATCGATGTACTCCGGAACCGCCGTGGACAAGCCCGCTTTTTCATACAGGGCAATCACTCTCTCCGCCTGCTCCTCCGACATATATCCAAGCCTTGCGGACAACTGAACCTGGGCAGCCATTCCGATTGCCAGGGCCTCCCCGTGCAGCAGCCGGTAATCGCTCACCGTCTCGATTGCGCGCCCCACCGTATGTCCCAGATTCAGAATCTCCCGTAGGCCGCTCTCCCTCTCATCCTTCATGACCACATCATATTTAATCTTGCAATTGTTCTCCGCGATGTACTCGCAGGCAAACTTCTGGCACCGGAGGATATCCTCCATGTTTTCCTCCAGAAATTCAAACATATCGTAGCTTGCAAGGCAGGCATGCTTGATGGTCTCCGCCAGTCCGCTGGAAATCTCCCGCTTGGGCAATGTCTCCCAGCAGGCAATGTCCAGATATACTTTTTTTGGCTGATTGAACAAACCAATCAGATTGGTGGCAAGGGGCGTGTCCACCGCAGTCTTGCCTCCCACGGAAGCATCAGCCGCAGCCAGCAGTGTGGTGGCGTAATTGATGAAGGGCACTCCTCTCCCGTAGGTTCCCGCCACAAATCCTGCCAAATCGGTGACCACTCCGCCTCCCACGGCAATCACACAGCAGTCCCTGCGGAAGCCCTTTTCCAGCATGGCATCCTCAATCATCGCCTTGGTCTCACGGGTCTTGCTCTTCTCCCCCGCGGCAAACACAAACAGTTCCACACCGTATCCGGCCTGAATCAGTTTCTCACAAATGGGTTTTGCGTACAAATCCCTCACATTGGTGTCCGTGATTACCGCGAACTTGCGGATGGAGCCAACCAGCCCCTTCTCCAGGTCACTGACCAACTCATCCGTCAGCTGATAGCCGATCTCAATTTCATAACTGTCATCCACTACTTTTTTCAATTCCAGATTCAGAATTCCCACTCATCCGTCTCCTTTTCTTTCAATTCCTTTATCAGATCACGGATGTCCTCCGACTCCCGGGTTTCCATGAACTTCTCATATTCCTCCACAGACATAGGCCTGGAATAAAAATATCCCTGCACCACTCTGCATCCAATGTTTTGCAGAAAATCAATCTGCTCCTGATTTTCCACACCCTCCGCAATCACCGGAGTTTCCAATCGGTTGGCCAGTTCCACCATGCTTGTCACAATCTTCTGGCTTCTCGACTTGTTCACCGACCGCTCAAAAAATTTCATATCCAGCTTCAGAATATCGATGCTGATATCCTTCAGGCTGTTCAGGGAAGAATAACCGCTTCCGAAATCATCCATCTCCACCAAAAATCCATAGTCCTGCAAGCGCCTCACCAGTTCCATCTGCTGCTTGACATCCAGCACAAAGGCGGTCTCCGTAATCTCCAGCTTCAAGCGCTGTGGTTCCACCCCGTATTTCTCCACCAGACCGGTGATTCGCGCATACAAATCCGTGAGGTAGAAATTCTTGGCGGAAATATTGACGGAAAGACACCGGTCACCGTGCCCCTCCTGCTTCCATTTGGCCAGCTGGCGGCAGGCCAGTTCCCACACGTGATAATCCATCTTGATAATCATTCCGTTTTTCTCAAAAAGCGGGACAAACTCCGACGGCATTACCATGCCTCGCTTGGGGCTCTGCCAGCGCACCAGCGTCTCTCCCCCGATCACCCGCCCGTTGACGGAATCCACCTGAGGCTGAATGAAAATCACAAACTCATCACATTGCAGTGCCCGCTCCAACTCATCGATGGTGAGCCGCTCCGCCATGCGCCGGATTCGCATTTTCTCATCGAAATAGGCAACCCTCCTGCGCAGGTCCCCCTTGATGGATTCCAGCGCCAGGTAGGCGCGGTTATACATGGCCTCCGGGTCTATTTTCTCGTCACACATCCTGGTGGAATATATGCCAATATAATTGTGAATATGGAGGGTGTATTTGTCATCTTCGAACACCTTGTCGAAGAACTCCAGGAACTGCTCCTCCTCAAAATCACTGCTGGGCATAAACAGGGCGAACCGGTCCCCGGTCATACGGGAAAATACCCATCCCTTCTTGCGCACCTTGCGGAAATTGTTGGCAATATTGAGCAGCAATTCGTTGCCCGCTCTCATGCCCAGAATCTCATTGTACAATTTAAACTGCGCGATATCCGACGCAATCATGAGGAACTCCTCATCCGGATTTTCGTGCAGCATCTTCGCCACAATCTCAAAGAAATAGTCCCGGTTCCACAGGCCGGTCAGCTTGTCATGGGAGGCATAGTAGGTTGCCTCCTCCTTCATATTCTCCTGGTCCGTAATGTCATCATAAACCAGAAAAACGCCCTGGTATCTGCCTTCCGAATCCCACTGTTCCTTGCCGTGGATCAGAAAGGCTTTCCCGCAGGTGTGGGTAGCCATATGAAACTCCTTGGTCTGTCCCATGTGCCGCCGCTCCGGCGTGAGAATATAGCGCAGATTGGTATCCTGAATAAAATCATTCAGAAGCACGCCCTCCTGCACCCGGAGCAATTCCCCCGCTGCGCGGTTGTACATTAGCAATTTGTCGTCCTTGTCGAACATCACGATGGGGCTTTGCATCTCATCGATGATTACCGCCTTCATCTGAACCAGGTATTCTTCTCTCTCCATAGTAACCTTCCCATATATAATCTTACAGTACCCCTACTGCTTCCTTCGCAAGCCGGTCCGCTTCCTCGTTTCCTTCCACACCGGAATGTCCCTCGACCTTAACGAATTGGATTGCTATTTTCCCCTTTACCGACTGCATATATTCGTAATATGCAATGGTACCTCTCTTGTTGCGCTTCCACTGCCCGGTGGCCCACATCTCAATCCCCATGTAGTCATAGTAGATATCCAATTGGGAAAGTCCCAGTTCCAGGGCCTTTTTCACCGCAGCAACACAGCCTGCAATCTCCCCAGACACATTGTGCATGGCCGCCATCTCCGGGTCATCGTCGCTGCCCTGCAACACATGTTGCTCTCCGTCGACCACCAAAAATCCTCCGTATCCATACACCTCCGTCACCGGGTTGTAGGAACCATCCACAAAAGCGTAGGCCACGGAAGTATCCTCCCGCATCACATCCCCCGCATTTCCGAGGTATGCCTCCGCCTCGCCCCTTGTCTTGAAGCTCTTGTACTCTGCTCCGGAAAATCCGTCCACCATGGATTTGCAGGTATCCCAATCGGTGTAAATCCCCGGTGTGATTCCTTTTCTTACCGCATAAAATTTCCCAGGCATCTCCCGTCCTCCCAGAGCAAAATTTGAACAAAAAATATCCGTTCGATATACCAAAATTATAATATACCTCATGCTCCTTTTCAAGCAAAATGAAAGGGGCTGTCTGTCACAGCCCCTCCCCGGTTAATTGATTCGAATATTGATTTGTCCGAAGTTCGCACTGGCCTTGATTTTTACCAGCGGCGCATCCAGATCGCTGTTGGCCACACCGAAGGTCTGGATATTGCTGAAAATACCGTTTTCCAGCATTTCCACTCTCCACATCTTCGGAAGATAGATATTGGTCTCGCCGAAGTTGTTCTCGATCACAATCAGCGCTTCCCTTCCGGAGATTACCGCATTGTCAAAATAGACATTGCATTCCCCGAAATTGTTCTCGATGTTGGCACGCTCCAGATACTGGGTGTTCACATACTTATTCTTGCCGTTGAAATTGTTGGTGATGTTGATCACGGAACCATCCTGAAAATTCTCCACGTTGGGGTTGCCGGTGGTGTTCACGTTCTCAAAGTGTCCGTTGTGTTTTTTCTTGAAAATCATGGAAAAACCAAAGCTAAGCAGAAGTCCGGTGGCGATCAGCACCCAGAAATCCAGTCCGTCGGCCTGGTTGTTGGTCTGCTGAATTAGGGCGTTGATTTCGTCCAGATAGACGCAGCCAATCAAACTGAGTGGCATAAAAATTCCAAACCAATCCACTTTAATGATTCCGTGGATACAAATTGCACCCAAGATGATGGTAATCAAAATGGTCCAGATGGGAAGTTCCACTACCAGTCCCATTCCGCGGAGCACCAGATACAGTGCAGCCAGGATTAATAAGATTCCCCAGAAAATTCCATTTTTTTTCATTTCTTTAACCTCTTTTCTTCCAGTTTACTCATGAGAGTTTTAAAATAACTTCTTGATACAAACGTCTTTTTCGCCGATGCGATGAACTCCACCTCGCTGGCACCTGTAATGTTCTTCTTGATGGAGCGAATCTTGCCGGTGTTGATGATGGTTGATTTTGAGATTCTCATAAAACCCGCGGGAAGAATCTCCTCCAACTCATACAATCTCTGCCTGGTCTCATACATATGATTTGCGGTATGTACTGCTACCGTAGCTCCGCTGCTCTCCAAAAACAATATCTCGTCCAGTTCCAGGAAATATGCGCTATCTCCCTTTGTCACATGAAGCTGCATCTGCGTTTTGCCGATTTCGGCAATCCTCTTTTGGAGGGTAACCACCTCATCGGTCAGTTCCTTGCATCGGATGATAATCTCTTCCTCCGAAACAGATTCATCCATCTCCAAGCGGATTTTCATGTCCTTGTCCCCTTCTCGTTTGTTCTGACAGTTTGAATTATAAAAAAGGAACCTCCCGGTGTAAATGGGTTTACACCAAGAGGTAATATTTTGATGTTAAGAGGTTAATTTTTGCTCCTGTGCTACGTCGGACACCGTGTCAGGTGCTGCGTCGGTCTCTGCATCAGGTGTAATCTCGAGCTTGGTATCTGACACTGACTTGGGTGTTGCCACAAGCTCCGGATTAGTGTCCTTGCCTGCCTCAGTGCCCGGTTCTCCCTCTGTATCAGAGGCCTCGTTTTTGCCGGGCATCATGTCGGAGATTTTGCTTCGGATGACCGCAAAGCCGTTTTTCACATTCTCGGACAACTGCTCCTTCTTCTCGGCAATCATCTCACTTCTCGCGGTGCTGGCTGCCTCCCGTTCCTTCCGCTTTGCTTCCTTCTCCGCCTCGCGCTCCAGCTTCAGTTCCTCCCGTCTTGCCTGCTTTTCCTGTCGTCTCTGCTGCTTTGCCCGCAGCTTTTCCATCCTGCGGACATCACTGTTGGCATGGCGGATGTCCCGGCGCATGCATCGGTAAGGATTGCGCAGGAAATGGGGAATCATTCCCAGAAACAGAATGGCGGCGCCTCCCACCACACTCCAGGTCAAAACGTATTCGTAATAGGGAGATTCCATCTCGTATGCCACGAAATTCAAAAGCATTGCCGGGAAGGGCAACAGGTACAGAAAGTGGCACAGCTTCTCATAAGCTCCGATTTTGGGTCTGCCGTCCTCCAGCAACGCCCCCTGCACGCCGATTCCTGCCAGACAGAATAGGGTAACATTTTGCGCAATGCCATAGAGATAGACGCAAATTCCAAGCAGAATGGCAGACATGATAAACAGGGCGATGGTCATACCCTGAAATCTGGCATTCTTGTATTCCTTCATCGCCAAAAGTCGATCTTCATTCACATGATGAACGGCAAAGATTTCCTCCTCCGTCATCTCCGGTGTGATTTTTGCCTCCTGGTTTTTGTCCATGTATTTATCCTCCGTATAGGGATATTATAACCCTTTTTCTCCTATTGCGCTACCCCGGGAGATTTTTTGCCCCAATCGTCCCTTTTCTTGTTTCCACGGTTTTACTCCGTTCAGCCATCCTCGACTCTCCCAGTATTCCTTCTCAGCAGGCGATGCTCCCCAGTTTGCACTTTGCATACCGCCGTAGAACCAGAACAAAATCCGCGTTTTCAGCCCGACATGCACCGCTGTATTCTTGGACAGTTTGGATGCCAGACGCTTCATATCTCTTTGGATTTTTGCCTTCTTCTTGTCCGGAACCATCCCCCAATTCATGGCATTGGCGCTGATTCCATATGTCATCACTTCCGGGATTCCCCAGTTGATCAGATTGTTGGCCACCAGTTTCGTCGCCTTGCCGGCACCCGCTCCTGCCGCAGTGGAAATCACAACGGCCCTCTTTTGGAACATGCTTTCCTGGGGCTTGTGAGATAGCCAGTTCGTAAAGAACAAATCCAAAAATGCCTTCATGGGGGCACTGGGCATCATGCAGTAATTGGGGGTTGTGAAAATCAGAAGATCCGCCTCCGCGATAGCCTCGTCGATCGGCTTCTTCTCCTCCCAATAGGGGCATTTTTCCCTGCTCTCCAGACAACTGTAACAGCCCATGCAGAAATGATTGAGATCTCTCGGCAAAAAGAATTCCTTTATCTCCTTGTCACAGGTCATATTCTCCAACAGGATATTTGCCACATTCCATGTGCTGCCCTTATGATTTTGCCCGTGTATCAAAACTATTTTCATCGCAATATCCCCCCTCATATACTCTTAAAGCCGGTACTCCATCTGAACATCACAAGGTTCTTCTTCCGCCAATTTTGCATTGATTTCCTGGGCATGGACACATCCCAGCGCTCGGTAAGCCGCCTGCGACTCCTTGGATGAATGGGCTCATTTTCCATAATCTCCGCAAGTTTTATTCTGTTCCCATCATAGCATAATGTCTCTTCTATTTCATCCGAAATGTTAACGAAAAAAGTGCCTTACCTCATCCAATTCTTCACAAAAAACTGCCGATATCCCAGATTTGTATTAAGCAGGTTGATTACGGTTATATTTCGAGAAATGCAGAATGTAACCGTAAAATTGGATTAACGGCTTTATTCGCTAGTTTCACAGACCCTATCGCCCAATCTCACCTTCCATCTTCACACATAAAATGCCCTATATCAGTCGCTTTGGGATATCTCCCTTAGTCTTATGCCAAACGAATAGCACGAACGCCCACCTCGATTCCGCGAGGTGCTATTCGTTCATCTTTGCGAGTTTCGCAGCCTGATCTGCTGCGATACATGCGTCGATAATTTCCTGAATGTCACCGTCCATGATCTTATCCAGTTTATACAGGGTAAGGTTGATTCTGTGGTCAGTTACACGTCCCTGTGGGAAGTTGTAGGTACGGATTTTTTCGGAACGGTCTCCGGTGCCTACCTGGCTCTTACGCAGTTCTGCTTCTGCATCATGTGCCTTTTGTAATTCCAAGTCGTACAGTTTCGTACGAAGCAGTGCATATGCTTTTGCTTTATTCTGTATCTGCGATTTTTCGGTCTGGCTGTAAATAACGATTCCGGTCGGGATATGGGTCAGGCGCACCGCAGAGTCTGTTGTATTAACGCACTGTCCACCGGCTCCCGAAGAACGGCAGACATCAATTCGGATATCCTTTTCGTCAATGACAACATCGACTTCTTCTGCCTCGGGCATCACCGCTACCGTGATTGTGGAGGTGTGGATTCTTCCACCGGATTCTGTTTCCGGTACACGCTGTACGCGGTGTACACCACTTTCATATTTCATTACGGAATAAGCGCCCTGTCCGGAAATCATGAAGGTAACACTCTTCATACCGCCGATTCCGATTTCTTCCATTTCCATTGTTTCCACTTTCCAACGTCTGCCTTCCGCATAATGAAGGTACATACGATAGATTTCAGCGGCAAACAGTGCTGCTTCATCACCACCGGCACCTGCACGGATTTCCACGATAACATTTTTATCATCGTTCGGGTCCTTGGGCAACAGCAAAATCTTCATCTTATTTTCCAACTCTTCCACGCGCTTTTTAGCAGAGGCAAGTTCTTCTTTTAGCATTTCACGCATGTCTTCGTCATTTTCTTCATCCAACAGAGCAAGGCTGTCCTCAATGTCCTGTTTGCACTTTTTATATTCCTTATAAGACTCCACAATCGGTGTTAAGTCACTCTGCTCTTTCATCAGGGCAGTAAACCGTTTCTGATCGCTTGTAACGGAAGGCTCACTAAGTTCATTTAAAATTTCTTCAAAACGCTGTAATAAGTCTTCTAATTTGTCAAACATCTCTAATTTCCTCCAAATAAGGTTCCGAAGACTACGCGGTCAAGTCCCGCATAATCCTGCACTACCTGAACATCCCGAAAATGATTGTCTCTCATCATGGCTGTAACCTGTTCTGCCTGGTCATAACCGATTTCAAAGAAAAGCATTCCGCCGATATTCAAGTAATTTTGGCTTTCTTCTATGATTTTCCGGTAAAAATAACACCCGTCATCCATCCCATCAAGAGCAATCACCGGCTCATGGTCTTTTACTTCTTCCATCAGTGTCGCGATTACGCTTGTTTTAATATAAGGGGGATTGGAAACGATGATATCATATTTCCCGGTAATCTTTTCAAATAAATCACTCCGAATAAACTCTGC
>JAQXJP010000008.1 GCA_029008875.1 Lachnospiraceae bacterium
TACAGTTATCCTTCCTTTATCAGGACGATACAATCCTGAAATCAATTTAATCAATGTACTCTTTCCCGCACCGCTCATACCGATAATCCCGAAAATGTCCCCTTTTTGAATATCCAGATTAATATCTTTTAAAGCATAGACCGTCTGTGTCTTTCCGTTAAAAGTTTTATCCAGATGTTCAATTTTAATCATTGGTTCCATCCTATCATCCTTTACCTAATTAATATTTTGGTCAAACGTATATCCATTCGTCCCCTGGCTCATGATAAAAAAGTACTTCAACCAGGTCGTCAAAGTACTTTTTCATGCAATCTTAATATTATTCCTTAAGCCGTCTGCATACAATACTGCCGCTGTTCGTGGAGTAATGCCATCACAGCCTCAAGTACCTGCCGACACACTTCCACACTGTGTCTGCAGTCAATATCCTGACCATTTTCTGTCATTCTGATGTATTCCATATGACAATTTTTAATGAAGTTACAAATATCATCCACAGAATTCATTGTCATTCGAATCAAAGGCTGATTTTCAACATTCTTCTGGCTGACATAACGACGCATGGAATGTTTTAAAACTTCTTCATAACTGACATGATCTTTCAGATTACCTGTGAATTTTTTATTATGCGGTAATGTAAAATAATCCGCAATATAATGGGAAACAACGCCCAGATCCTTACATCGGAACATGGAAAGCTCTTCCTCTCCATGATACTCATCCACAACTTTACGCAGTTTTTTCTCTAATATGTCAAACGTGGTGTCCATCCTGTGTTTTTTTGTTAAAAATGAAGGAACTAAATCAGGCAAAAGGCTTCCAAGCTGAAACATATGTGAATGTGCCATTAATCGATCATCTTTAAACTCACTCAACATATGATTTGCAAGTGAAATATGTGATTTCTTACGCATATTGCCTCCTTATGACATAATTTAAATTTTAAACATATCCATTGTACAATGATTTGACAGGAAAGACAAGTATAAATATTCGTTTTTCTCTTATTTCTTGACAACCACACATATATAAGATAAAATCTTTACTAATTAAAGAAAAAAATAAAATTTATTTACAGGAGATGATTCTATTTTGGATCCCACGAGTGTGGCGCAATTAATAACACTGATTATACTTATTATTTTATCCGCTTTCTTCTCATCAGCGGAAACTGCTTTTACAACAGTCAACAAAATCCGTATACGTACTTTCGAAGAGGAAGGCCGTCCGAACGCTGCTCTTATACGGAAACTTACAGACGATCCCCAGAAGATGCTCAGTGCTATTTTGATCGGCAATAATATTGTCAATCTTACAGCTTCATCATTAACAACGATCATGGTCACGCGTATTACCGCTAATTTAGGCCTTGCTTCCAAATCAGCGACCGCCATCGGTATTGCGACCGGTATTCTGACACTGATCATTCTTGTTTTTGGCGAGATTACCCCGAAGAGTATCGCGACACGTTCTTCCGAGCGCATCTGCTTTTTTTATATAAAGCCGATTTACTGGATGACCGTTATTTTTACCCCACTGATTTTTATTGTTAATAAGATATCTTTTGGATTTATGAAACTTTTCGGCATGCGGTACACAGGAAAAGAACGCGTGATGACTGAAAACGAACTTCTCACGATCATTGATGTGAGTCATGAGGAGGGTGTCCTTGAAAGCGAAGAAAAAGAGATGATCAATAATGTGGTAGATTTTGGTGATTCTCTGGCTAAAGACATTATGGTACCGCGTATCGATATGGTATCTGTACCTTCTGCTATTTCTTATGATGATCTTAAGAAAACCTTTAAGAGAGATATGTACAGCCGCCTTCCCGTCTACGAGGAAAGTAAAGATAATGTTGTCGGCATTGTTACTTTAAAAGATTTCTTTAATTATGAAGGAACAAAAGAAGATTTTAAACTATCCGATCTCCTTCGCGAACCTTATTTTACCTATGAATATCAAAAGACCTCTGATCTTCTGATTCAGATGCGTGAGAATTCGATCAATATCTCGATCGTACTGGATGAATATGGTTCTACTGCCGGAATTATCACTCTGGAGGATCTCATTGAAGAAATCGTAGGTGAGATTCGTGATGAATACGATGATGATGAAGAAGACCCGATCCAGAAATTGAGCACGAGTGAATATCTTGTGGATGGTTCAACGCGTCTGGATGATATCAATGAAGTTTTCGGCTGCAATATCGAATCCGATGACTATGATTCCATTGCCGGACATATGATCAATGTCCTTGAACATATTCCTTGCGAAGGCGAAGAGATTACCGAAGATTACATTCGCTTTGTTATTGATAAGATGGATAAAAACCGCATCGATAAGATTCATGTCTATCTGACAACTCCTGAGAAGGATATACAACAAAAACACAAATAGATCACAACAAAGGCTGTCATTTTTATATGTGACAGCCTTCTTTTTACAGCTTTTCTGTTTCTGGATAAACGAATCGCTTTTTATTCGACCTTTCTTTTTTCAGACTTTTAATAACATAGATAATCTGTGCCAGCACGTTGATTAAAAGCATGGCTGCCGTCAGCCCAAAAACAGCTGTTGATACATATGTCGGAACATCCGCCATGTTTTCTTTCCTTTCTCCAAAAAAATGTTCTCCGGATCTTTTATATGTTCCAGATCATAAAGCAATTCATTACAGTTCTGATACCGGTCTTCGGGATCAATCGCCGTACATTTGTCAACAATTTCTTCAATACGCTTTGAAAGGTTCAAATTCCAGTTTCTTACAGAGGCGTACATATATCCGGATGATCTCGGATCAATACCCGTAAGAAGATGATGCAGCGTCATTCCGAGAGAAAAGAGATCTGCCCTGCAATCCGTCTGACGCAGACAATGCTGTTCCGGAGAGGCATAACCCCGTGTTCCAAAAATCATGGTATCCGTAATGCCGTCCGCTTTATATACTCTGGCAGCGCCGAAATCAATCAGATGCAGTGTACCGTTTGATTCAAGAATAATATTCGACGGTTTCATGTCCCGATAGATGACCAGTGGATTCTGCTGATGCAGATAATCCAGCAGATAACAAAGCTGCTTTGCCCATTCAATCACCTTTTCCTCCGACTGACCTCCTTTTCTTAAAATAACCTTGTCAAGTGATTCTCCTTCAATATATTCCATGACGATAATATAAGAATCATCCTCAAAATTATCAATAATTTTCGGAAAAGCCGGATGGACACAATGTTTCATCATATTGACTTCTGATACAAAAACATTTCTGTATATGCCCCTGTTAACGATTCCTTCTGTTTTCCGCAAAATCTTAACAGCCCGGTAAATACCATCCTGATTGTCTGAGGCCAGATAAATATCGGACATACCGCCCTGACCGATTTTTTTTATGATCTTATATCTTCCTCCAATAACATCTCCTGCTTTTATCACATCCTGTCTCTCTTTTTTCATTCTCTTTATCCCTTCCATCTCTCATAAAACATTTTATGATCAGACACGCAATTCCTGCTGTAACACATAAGATTCTGGTTCTGGCTTTCTGAAGTTCCCGAAAAACATATCCCAGCAAAGGAATGGAACATACATTTTTTCCGCTGTAATTTCTTTCATCCGTCGTAATTCCATCGGATATATTATTATTATCCCCTTTTGTCTCAAGTCCGTCATCCGTCCGGCGAATAACACGATGCGTAACCATGCTGCCGTTCGGTGCCCTGTAAGCAATGATATCATTTTTCTTTATATCAGAATATTTAACATGGGTATTGATCAAACATACACTGCCTACGGAAATTGCAGGCTCCATAGAAGCGGAAACAACAATATAGGGTCTGTATCCTGCAAATCCCAATATATAAAACATCAATATTCCGATAAAAATCACACCAATTAAAATATCTGCTGTATGAACAAAAAATCTTTTTATGTTCTTCATATCCGTGTCTCCCGTATCTATTGTGGTAGTGTCAAAAACTACCTGTTTTTTTGTTTCAAATTTTTATAAAAACCTTGATTTTAAGGGAAATCTGCAATAAAAAGAGCATTGACCCCCCTTTTCTGATATAATGTCTGTGACCAAACTTCCATTATAGAAAGGAGCCAATGCTCATGGACATTATACTATATTTACTTTCTGTTATTCAATATCTTTATCAGCAAAACTGCTGGCTTATCAACTTTATTTGCAGATATATTCCTCTTAAGCAGTGGGCTTTTGATGATTCCCATTCTCCAAAGTACCAGAAATTCAAAGTGGATAAACTCCCTGTCATCAAACCCTTCATCAAACAGGATTGGCAGTTCCTTCTCGAATACTATCAGTGGAAGTATGGAAAACCTGTTAAACCGGTTCAACGTCGCAATGGTAAATCCATTCCTGAAGATACCATCTGTCCCTTATGCGGTGCCCCTCACCACTTTATCTACGATAACAATGGCGGGAACGGACAATACCAGTGCAAGGTCTGCGGACAGACTTTCTCATCCGGCGAGATGGTCACAACTCCTATCCGGCTTACCTGCCCTCATTGTGGCAATACTCTGGTTGCCAAGAAAGACCGCAAGTTCTTTCGCATACACAAGTGTGTCAATCCCAAATGTCCTTACTATCTCCACAATCTTAAGAAAGTGGAACAGAAGGATCTGGACGAGGATTATGGCAAAAACAAATATAAGCTTCATTACATCTACCGTGAGTTCACTGTAGATTTCTTTGCCATGGATTTAAACTCTCTCCCTAAAAACGCCTCTTCGCTGAAGTTTGCCAAGCACAACGCACATGTCATGTCACTGTGTCTGACTCTTCATATCAATCTTGGACTATCGTTAAGAAAGACGTCACAGGCTCTCAAAGACCTCTATAACATCAGCATCTCTCACCAGCAGATAGCCAACTACTGCAAAACGGCAGCCATCTGTATTAAACCCTTCGTTGACAACTATGATTACAAGCTGGGAAACGAATTTACAGCTGACGAGACCTACATAAAGGTCCGTGGTATCAAAGCATACATCTGGTTCATCATGGATGCTGCTAGCCGTTCCATCATCGGCTATCAGGTATCCGACAACCGTAGCGTCGGTCCATGCATTCTTGCCATGCGCATGGCTTTCCGTCATCTGAAAGGACTCCCCAAAAATTTTAGGTTCATCGCTGATGGATACAGTGCATATCCTTTGGCTGCAATGGAGTTTGCTAAAAGGTTCAAGGATAACTTCGCCTTCAATATCACACAGGTAATCGGTCTTACCAATGAGGATGAAGTCTCCAAAGAATTTCGCCCCTACAAGCAGATGATTGAACGCCTAAACCGCACCTACAAAGCTTCCTACAGACCCACAAATGGCTTCGATAATTACGATGGTGCCAACTACGATTTAGCTCTTTGGGTGGCGTATTACAACTTCCTGCGCCCGCACAAGCACGCTGGCCACAAAGTCCTTAACGATGTTGAATTACTTCATGGTGCTGACAATATGCCTGGGAAATGGCAACTCCTCATCTTTCTCGGTCAACAAACAATCTTAAACATGCAACAAGGCGAAGCCGCTAACTGTTCTTAGATTCCAAGCCAGAGGTAAATAAACCAGCCACCGCAAAGCGGCTTGCCCTTGATGGCACGAAAAAGAACTGCTACACTGCTGTAAGCGACGGAAGAATGACTAACTGTTCTTGAGTTCTTCGCCGTCGGTGTCTAAACTACAGCAGTTCTTTTTCGTGCTATCAAGGGTGGCGGCAGCTTACCTCAAACAAAAATATCTGCAATTTTCAAGGTTCACCTGGACCTTTTTTCTTTGCTCAGTTTTTTCATAGGTCATTTGACACTACCCTTCTTTTATATATATCATGTACTACAATTATAGCGCTATGGATACCGTATTTTAAGATACCGTATTTATAATTACGTTATTTTCATTGTCATAAGTCCATATAATTATCCCATATTGAGATTTGTGAGGGAAAAATTATGCTTAAGCTTCGAATTGAAGAAATACTTATTGAACAAAACAAGTCAAAATATTGGCTTGCAAAAACCCTTGGAATGCATTATGTCTCTTTCAAAAAAATGATTGAAAATGACACCGCTTCTATCCGGTTTAGCACCTTGGATGCACTATGCAAGGCACTGAACGTAACCGTTGGTGACTTGTTTTATGACGATGAAGAAAACAACAATTCTCCAAAATAAAAGACCGGTTTTGCGACCGGTCTTTTAATTGATATTTACATGGTATGTGTTTTGACGGTTGAAAATACGCCAGTCCAAAATACCCCAGACTATCAGTCCATTTTAGGACTCCTCCTCATTTTAGACTGACAGATTCCCCAAAATTCGGCCCAAATCCTCTTTCCTGTCAGTCCATTTTGGGACTTCCCCTCATTCTAGACTGACAGATTATCCAAAATCCGGCCCAAATCCTCCCTTCTGTACGTCTATTTTCCCACTTCTTGCGAATTTAGACTGACAGGCACGTCCATTTTCCCCGACAATGAACGACAACGGGACGCTCCATGAAAAAGAAGCGTCCCTGAATTTAAATCAACTTATCCAATTCAATTAGTAACTTGTGTTTCATTTCTTCCATGGCTTCTTCCGATGGTCGATTCTCATCACTGTACATTTTTTCCATTGGGTAGCACCAGACCGGTCCGGCGCCATTGTTCCCGTAGTTTTCGATATCACCTTTTCTGCGCGGGTACAGATGCCAATGCAGATGCGCATCCCCCATCCCAAGCAGTTCGTAATTCATCTTCTCCGGTCCGAATGCATTTGATACCGCTTCCGCTACGATGGACATTTCCTCCATAAACTTTTTCCGCTCCGGCATTTCCAACTGGAACAGTTCTGTCTTGTCATGGTTTTTGTATAAAAACAACGTATATCCGTAGAAATGCTGATTATCACCGATCACAACGTAACCCGTTTCCAGCTCCTTCACAAAGTATGGATTGGAACCGTTCTTTATCATTTCAATTCTGTCGCATATCAAACACATGAGTGCATCCTCCGTGAAGCTATATTCCAAATTCTAATATTCTTCCCTTCCCAATGGAAGGTTCGTTCCAACGCTATTGTTTTTCAAAATGCTGATAGTCCTTACTGTTGGACCAGTTTCCTCCCCACTGGAAGCCATGCTGAATAAACAACTGATAGCACAGATCCTCCTCATCTATGGCATACGGATTCTCTGCGCTGCGGTCCACATAGGCTTCCGCACCCGCGGGTTGCACCATGACCTCCCCGTTTCTGGAAAACACATAGGGATTGTAAAAAGGATTGATATCGATGGCCTTTCCGTAGGAATGGTTGGACAAGTGGTCGGTTCCGTATATCACCCGGTAATTGAAGCAGGAGGTATTGTTGGCTTCCATGGAAGCCTCATCGTCCGCTCCGTATTCGTCCACCAGGCAAATCCGCTCGATGGGATAGCGCTGCAGATACAATTCCTGAAAGATCTCTACCAAATCCTGGGCGATATCCCGGTGGCAGATAAGTTCTCCCTCCGCAACTTTCCCGTCGAAGTCGATATACAGCACATGTACATAGCGCAACTCGTCGTAGGATATTTTCGCATCCGTATCATCCGCCGGGTAGGAGAGCCCGGTGATTTTGTTTTTCAGTTCTTCATCCAGGGGACACGCATAAAAATGATCTTCCAAAGACACTTCCTCCTCCGTCTCTGTCTGTGGGGCCAGTCCGATATTTTGTCCTGCGATTTGTCCGGAATCTCCCTCCATGCCCGGCTGTAGGGTTTGTTCTGTGGAAGATACGCCGGCTTCTTCTACTATTCTATCGCCGTCAGAATTCGCTTTTCCTACCCCAGCATTCTGCACTTTTCCTAATATCGCTATGAAAACGCACAGCAACCCAATCTCCGTCACCAACAGAATCGAATAAAAACCAGCCTTTCGCCCCGGCATTTTTCCTTTTCGATACCAAAGCACCACAACTGCAAGGAAGAGAAGAAGCGTCGCTGCCACAACAGCAAGAAAAACCCGAAAGATTTGAAAGCCGGATATGCCTTCCCCCGTCTGCCCGCGGACGGGGTCCGCACCTGTCGCCACTGTCTCCTCCCCGGAATCCGATTCCACCGACCGGATGGATGCGATATCCACCTCCGGGCTGTCCGTTTTCAGGTCGTAATTGTTCAGTACCCGGATTACCAGACTCCCCTGCCCATCCTCCGGCAGAGGGATGTCAAACAGGATGGTCTCAGCCCCCTCCGGCCAGAGCAAGCGCGGGGTCATGGTCCCCCCTCCGTCGGTGCTGTAGGCATAATACATCATCTTACTGTCCGACTCCTTGGCAGAAATCACCGCGTGAATCACCCCGTTCTTGGGGTCCTTCACCAGGCTATCCACCGAGAGATATTCCGGCCCGGTGATGTCCGGTCCCTTCGTTTCCGCGGGGATGGGTGTGGTTTCCCGCTCCATCCCGCTGTAATCCACGCCCAGGACTGAAGATTTGAGTCCGAAATACTGGGCCACGGAAGTTGCATCCAGCACCCCGTAGTATTCCGGCCATTCATCCGTATCCAGATAGGGCGCATCGTTGGCATTATCCATGTGGCAGTGCTCAATGATGCAGGACGGAAGTTCGTATTCGGTAGCTGCCCGAATGATCCCATAATAATCCTTCCCCTTTTTTCCGAGTCTGGTCTTGATTCCGCGGTTGGCGAGTCCGGTGGAAGCCAGGTTGGAATTACATATCTTGGCAAAATCATATCCCTTGGCGTAACATGAGCCAAAGGCGGATATCCAGCATTCCGTCCCGTACAACTCATGGTATTCAGACATGTTGAAATGAATACTGTATATAAAGTCCGCCCCCACTTCAGCGGCGTAATCCACTCGCTCCTGCAGGGACATATCCACATCGGATTCTCTGGTGAGGTAAACGGTTATGCCCTCATATTTTTCCAGTTCCGTCTTCATGGATTGGGCAACCTTCATGGTCATCTCCTTTTCCAGATAGACATCGGTCTTGCCGCCCTCGTTCTCCCCACCGTGTCCTGGGTCGATGACCACCACCACATTGTCCGCCCGGACCGGCACCGGACAGGAAAGAGCGTACAGCAACAGGCCAAGGCAAACAATTCCCATTGCGAGACCTTTTCCCATTAAGCGGCTATTCCGTACCCGTTTCCCTATTCGATTCCGTTCAATGGTTTTTCCCATGCGCTGCTACTCCGTTTCCCGTGCGCGATTCTTGCGTCGCACACGACTCAAATGCTGTTCAAAATATCCTTTGTTGATGAATTCCGCCAGCACATACTGCTCCAGCACCGGAACCGTGCAGGAAAATGCTCCGGACACCTCCCGGTGCCGCTCCAACAGTCGCTCCGGCAAAATCATGTACCCCATACGGATGGACGGGGACAAGCTCTTGGAAAAAGTATTGATGTAGATGACGGATTGACTGTCATCCATCATAAACAGGGTGTCGATGGGTTTTCCCGGCATGAAAAACTCACTGTCAAAGTCATCCTCCACAATGAAGCGGTCCCCCTGTTTTGCCCACTCCAGATACTCAAACCGTTTTCCAACGGTGGCTGTCACCCCGGAGGGAAAGCTGTGAAAGGGCGTCACGTGCAGTACCTGGGCATTTGTGCTCATCAGTTGCTCCCGGTTGATTCCGTCCTCCTCCATCTTCAGCTTTACGCATTTTGCTCCGGTCCCCTCGTACACCTTTTGAATCTGGCCGTAGGAGGGGTCCTCCAGGCCGTATATCCGGTCGTTTCCCAGAATTCGAACCACAGATCCGTACAGATGCTCCGCACCGGATCCGATAATAATCTGTCGGGGTTGCGCCAGAATGCCGCGATACCGAAGCAGGTACTCAGCGATGCTGTTGCGCAGAATGGTGCATCCCTCATTAGGTGAGCGCACAAGCAACTCCTGCCCATACTCGGAGATTACTCCCCGCACCGTCTTAAAATAGAGGGACGTGGGAAAATTGGAATTGTCCACGTTGTCCCGGTAAACCCGCTCCTGGGGCAGAAGCTCCAGCGCTACTTGCGAGTTCTCCCGCCGCTCATTGCTGTGAATTTCGCACACATAGTACCCGCTCCTCTCCCTGGTCTCGATATAGCCCTCATCCTTGAGCATCTGGTATGCGTTTTCCACTGTGATCAGGCTGATTCCCAAATGCTCCGCGAATCCGCGTTTGGAGGGAAGCTTTTCTCCTTTTTTCAGTTGTCCGGACAAGATATCCTCCCGTATCTGCTTATACAGATAGTAGTACTTGGGTTCCCCCTGTCTCTCTTCCACTCGGTATGTAAGCATTTTTCGCCCTCTCTCAAATTATGATTGTCGGTTCAAAATATGGTCATCGATATAGGTCAGGTAGGGTTTGCGCGCCACTAAATCCCTGTGGACGAGATACCAGTCCGCGGCCTCCTTCAGCCCCTGCACAAGATCTGTGGTGTCCGGCAGCAAGTCCCTTTGCCGTCCCACATCCAAGAAATATTCGTATTCGTAAAAACTGAAATAGTCTCTCTGGTTGGGTTGGTCCCACACCTCATGATAGACAGGGCTTTTCCCAAATGCTTCATAGCACAGGTCAACCCACTCCCGGATGGAGACAGCCTCCTCATTCCCCACATTGAGGATATGCTGCGCCGGTTGCTCCTCCAGAATCCTCTCCATAACGCGGCATAAATCCTTGACATGGAAAAACTGCAGTTTCATGGAACCGTCCTTCGGAAGACAAAAGCTGCGATCCTGCAACGCACAGTCAAACACAAAGGCCTCCCGGTACACATTGTTCATGGGCCCGTACAGATAGGGCGGACGCAGGATATACGCTTCCGGCACCCGTGCTGTCAGGACTTTTTCCGCATCGATTTTGTCGGTTCCGTACTTGCCCCAGATACGGTTTTCTCCCGTGGGCGTATCCTCCGTGAAGGGCTGCCGCTCCGTCTCCGGATAGACCGCGCTGGAACTGATCAAAATGTAAGTTTTGAATTCGCCCAGTGCGTCCAGCAAGTCCGACACATCCTGCCCGTCATAGGCGGTCACATCCAAAACTGCATCGAACTGATAATCCCGAAGCTTTTCTCCCAGTTCATGGCGGTCAGCCTCAATCAAAATGGTGTTCTCCGGTTGCGGGCTGTGATTGCGATTCAGCACATACACTTCGTGGCCCGCCTTCGCAAAATACTCCGCCACATAGCGGCTGACAAATACAGTGCCTCCGGTAACCAATATTTTTTTCATAAAAATCCTCCGTCAACTACAGATTCATCTTGTCATATACCCGCTTTGCAAAAATCGCAACGATGATGGAAAGGGCAGCGATGCAAGCCTCCACCACATATATGGAAGTGATGATGCCAAACTGGAACATGGCTGCAAATACATCCAGGAACATATGTAAGAGAATGGCAATCGGGTAGAAATACCATGCTCCCTTATCGTGAACCGCCTTGAACACCAGAACGGAACATGACACATGGAAAATCATTGCCATGATTCGCTCCAGGATACTGATGAATCCGTTGCCCAGGGTGACCTCCTGCAGTGCCTGCGCAAGCTGTTCCATGGCCTCCACCTGTTCCGGCGCCGTCATCGCAATTTGCTGTACCATCACGTCGAAGGTTCCGGTGTTCATCATAACCGCATACATGAGGTAGGAAATTCCCGAAATTCCAAGAAGCACGATCGCTTCAATTCCCCCGTGACCGATTCCGTATGAGATTGCGGTTTCCTTTTTGTCGTGCTTTCTCAAAATAATTCGGAAGGCCAGAAACCGTGCGGTCTCCTCAAAGATTCCGGCGAGTCCGGCACCCACCAGAGCAAAACTCCAAAAATGGCCCATAATGTAATTTGCCAGATTCGATCCGTTGAGCAACAAAAAGTATTTGGGAATGCTCTCGAGGCCGAGGGCGAACACCACAAACATGATTGCTCCGATTAGCACCGGCAGATAGCTCACTTTCTTTTTCACCGTCCAGAAAATGGACACCGCGATGGGCATGGCAAACCCCACGACCACCATGATAATAAGTGCAGCCATTCCCGCTGCCGAAACCGTTCCATACTCCATAACCTATTCCTCCTTTTCTCCATATGTCTCTACTACAAATCCCTTATACCCACAGTCGGTGCAGGTGAGTTTTCTTGTTCTCGGAGTGTGCACCGCCCAGAAAAATTCCGAGAACTTCGGTCGGAACCTTCTGTGGCACTCCGGGCATATATAAAGGACATGCCCATAATAATACCGAATCAAGGGAATCACCCCCAGAAGAACTGCCGCCAGACCCACAATAAAGGGAATCCACATGCCCGTCATGATTCCATAGATGAAGGTCCCCACTTCCACCGCATCCATCACAATTCCGATTGCCAGTATCCATCCGTGCACTTTGTTGATTTTCTTTCTGTTCTCCATCACATACGCCATGTCCCCGATTTGATTAACGGTAAAATTTTCTTCTCTTTCAATCGTCTTTTTCAATTCCACGATCTTCTCATATTGAAGATTTTTTTCGCTTATCTCCTGTGCGACCGTTCGCTCCTGCTCCTCCAGAAACACCTCGATGACCTTCCTCGCATTGTCCGCCGCCAGAATGTCCGCGATGCTGTTAATCTGGAGTCCGATTTCTCTCAGGAAACATATGATTTTTAGTTTCTGTACATCCTCATCCGTGTATAGCCGTCTGCCGCCCTCACTGAAATCGCTGGGAATCAGGATCCCTCTGCTGTCATAGTATTGCACCGTACGAACTGTCACATCACAAAGTTTCGCAATCTCTCCCGTCGTGTATGTCGATATAGCCTCTCACCACCTTTCGCAGTTCACTTTACATTATAACGCAACGTCACGAGCAATACTAGGGACGTTTCTTTTTCCACTGGCCACCACACTTTAGCACGGGGCCTCCCCTTCATCATGCAAACAGCCCGGGAAATTAATCCCGGGCTGTCAGTATAAATATCCGTCCTACTGAATCTCTGCGTGAAGCTCCTGCAGGGATTTCACTTCGCTGTTGCCGCGCTTCTTGATGGACTCGATTCCGTTCACGGTAGCCTTCGCCGCAGCCATGGTGGTCATGTACGGAATCTTTTTCTTGATGGCGGCCTTGCGCAGGTAGCTGTCATCATCCTTGGATTCGCTTCCGGATGGAGTATTGATGACGATATCCACCTCACCGTTCAGGATGAGGTCATGCATATTCGGTCTGCCCTCCTGAAGCTTCTTAATCTCCTCCGCTTCTATGCCGTTCCCCCGAAGAAGGGCACAGGTTCCCTTGGATGCGACGATAGAAAAACCATTGTTCGCGAATCCTTGAGCCACCTCAAGAACCTCTGCTTTATCTTTGTTATTGACAGAAATTAGCACTTTTCCGCCCAGCGGGAGCTTGGACTGAATCGCCTCCTGGGCCTTGTAGAACGCTTCGCCCCAGTACTGGGAGAGTCCCAGCACCTCGCCGGTGGAGCGCATCTCCGGTCCCAGCAACGGATCTACCTCCTGGAACATGTTGAAGGGAAACGCAGCCTCTTTTACTCCGTAATAGGGAATCTTGCGCTCCTTCAATGCAGGTACCGGGGATTTCTTTCCCGTAAGTTCTGCCGTAACAATCTCCACCGCAAGGGGTACCATGCGGATGTTGCACACCTTGGATACCAGGGGAACGGTGCGGGATGCTCTCGGGTTCGCCTCCAGCACATATACCTTGCCGTCCTCGATGGCATACTGCATGTTCATAAGACCCTTGACATGCATCTCCTCCGCAATCTTTCTGGTGTATTCCTTGATGGTCTTCACATTCTCCTCAGAGATGTGGCGGGAAGGAATGATGCAAGCGGAGTCGCCGGAGTGCACGCCGGCCAGCTCGATATGCTCCATGACCGCAGGGACAAACGCGTGGGTTCCGTCGCTGATGGCGTCCGCCTCGCACTCCATGGCATGGTTCAGGAAACGGTCGATCAAAATCGGACGATCCGGGGTGACACCAACTGCTGCCTTCATATATCCCACCATGGCTTCCGGATCATACACCACTTCCATTCCACGTCCTCCCAGAACGTAGGAAGGGCGCACCATCACCGGATAACCAATCTGATCTGCGATTGCCAGCGCATCCTCCACAGTGACAGCCATTCCGGATTCCGGCATGGGGATACCCAGCTTCTCCATCATAGCGCGGAACAGATCTCTGTCCTCCGCAAGGTCAATGACGGAAGGTGCGGTGCCAAGAATCTTGACCCCGTTTTTCTCAAGGTCGGCTGCCAGATTCAGAGGGGTCTGTCCACCGAACTGTGCAATGACACCCACCGGCTGTTCCTTCTCGTAAATACTCAGGACATCCTCCAGAGTCAATGGTTCAAAGTAGAGCTTGTCCGAAGTGTCATAATCGGTGGACACCGTCTCCGGGTTACAGTTTACAATAATGGTCTCAAATCCCAGTTGTTTCAGCGCGAGGGAGGCATGGACGCAGCAATAGTCAAACTCGATTCCCTGCCCGATACGGTTGGGTCCGCCGCCCAGAATCATCACCTTGGGCTTGTCGGATCTCACCGGATTTTTATCCTCGGCATTGTAGGTGGAGTAATAGTAAGCGCTGTCCGG
>JAQXJP010000009.1 GCA_029008875.1 Lachnospiraceae bacterium
CAAAATCATCCAAACCGCTTTTTACGCCTTTTATCCAGTGCATATGCTGATTCTTTCACTGGCAGCACTTCTGTAGTGCCAGCTTGCTCCGGACCACTTCTCAAAAAAGCTCTTACCGCTCATCAAATTACTTATAAAACTTTCAGCCTTTCGAAGAGACTGAAAGAAACAGAAGATTCGAATTTTGGGAGGAACGTAATATGTGGCAATGTCCAAAATGTGGTAGAGAATTTAAAAGAACAAATCAAAGTCATTACTGTGGGAAAGCGCCTCAAACAGTATTAGAATATATAGATTCACAACCCATAGAAACACACGCCCACTTAACAGAAATGATGACAATATTAAAAAACAGTGTTACGGGTGTAAACGAGCGTATATTATGGAGTATGCCGTATTATGAGAGAGAAGGAAAATCCATCTCATTTTCTGCTTGTAAAAAATACATCAGTTTTTATGTAGGGGTTGAAGTGATTGAAAAATTTGCATTGGACTTGGACGAATTTGCTACTAAGAAAAATGCAATATATTTTCCATATGATGAAGTATTACCTGCAAATCTGATTGAAAGTATTGCGAAATGGTGTTTAGGTTGATTTGATAAATTTCAGTTTGGATCTTTGTTATGGGTTCTGAATTTAATAGGAAATAATGTGTTTAGAAAGGGGTTCAAATGAACCCCCTTTTGACCCCCCCTAATGGTACAATCGTTAAGATTGTATCATTTTCTTTGTCCTAACGAACCAAGTTCAACATGATCGAACAATCTATATTTTCCATCATCCGGCAGAGGCATAAAGAAACCGTAATTGTCTACAAAGTTTTTACTCGTTTTGAGCCAGTTCAAAAAAAGCAAATTGAGGAGTTTTTCGAATGAGAATCATCTTTTTGGATATTGATGGTGTGCTAAACAATGCAAAGAGCAACGAGGAGAGCCTGACATTCCCTTGCATTGATGACGTCAACTTGAGACAGCTAAAAAACATCGTTGAAGCGACCGGTGCCCGCGTTGTGCTCACCAGCACATGGAAGGAGGACTATCAGGAAGACGAGGCAGTGAGACGATTTCTGGAGGATAGGCTTCCGATTTGTGGCGTAACAGAAGATCGAATCCTTGATCGCGGGAAAGGCATCCTTGCATATTTGTCAGCCCATCCGGAGGTCAAATCTTATGTGATTCTGGATGATGAGCTTTTCGACTACGTAGAATGCGAACTCATTGATCATTTGGTTAGGACATTTTATGATTGCGGACTCACGGAAATGGATGCCGAGAGGGCGATACGGATTCTGGGACGGTTCAATTGAAGAGTACGATGTCGGGGGTTGGAGAAGTCCCGTGTAGGAAGCAATCATCAAGGTAAAGGATGATATTTGGAATTGGGAACTATCTGCCTAAAGAAATTATGGTGAAGGGAGAACTACTATGCCCAATAATATGAATGTAAATATTGGAAACTCAGGGGAATATTTTGTCGCGGGGGAACTAGAGAGAAGGGGCTACACTGTTGCGGTACCAATGTCAAACGTTAAAGATTTTGATTTGTTGGCTATTGAACGCGACACACATAAGCAAATTGCGATACAGGTAAAAACAACAGGATATAAACAGAAAAAATGGACACTATCCAAGAAGAATGAGTCATTAGTTGGTGATAATATCTTTTATGTTTTTGTGGCACTCAATGAACTAGATGCACCAGAATATCATATTGTTCCAAGTAGGATTGTTGCGAATACACTTAAGAAAAGTCATCGCGCATGGCTTGATGCTCCAGGGAAGAATGGTCAGCAACATAATGATACGGATATAAGGAATTTTTCCGATTCAGAAGATACATTCCTTGATAAATGGGATTTGCTTAATGTAGAAAAGAATGGCATATAAAGAACATAGAGAATTAATGGTATACGGGGCGAATGGAAGAAATTATCAAGCTATTCCACCGATAAGGCGCAAGGAGACTGGTTTATGGATTTTGGCTTTGATATTGGCACTCCCATCAATGTCGAGTGCCAGAGCGATTCTTATTATCAGGGCAGACATGATATGGGGAAGAAAAAGAATTATAAATGTATCCTCAAGAGGAATTGGATGTAATAGTTGATATGCCGTGGTATAGTATTTATATAATTTTGACGTAAGACAACATTGAAGTCCGTTTTTTGGTACACGTCTTTTGAGATAATTCTATTGTAATAGAAGATGGAGGTGTCGTTATGAACGGATTTTTTGGTAATATGTTTGATTTTAACCACGACGGAAAATTGGACGGTTTTGAGAGGGCTGCTGATTTTGCTATGTTCACATCACTAATGGGAGATGAAGAAAAAACAGAATTGGAAATGTCGGGACTAGACCCTGATGAGTTAGAATTTATGGATGCTGATGAAAGACGTGAGGCTTTAGAAGACGCAGGATTGGATCCGGATGATTACGATTTTTAACGGAGGAACAGAAGATGCCTAAAGGAGATAAGTTTATAGCTTTAACAGCATATTTGGAGAAGTGTGGGAAGGATGAGATTAAGATGTCCTTTTCAGAGATAGAAAAAATACTTGGATTCAAGTTGTCACATTCAGCCTATACGCATCGAGAACAATGGGCAAATTCAGAATCACAGTCTTTTGCTTTTGGTTGGCTTAATGCAGGGTATTTGACGCGGCTAGTTGATTTTTCAGAGCAGACAGTAGAGTTTTTTCGAGAGAGAGTGGTTGTACCGCGTAAAGAATCCCACTCACCAAAGAAGGTGACGCAATACAAATCGGCAACTTTGCCTGTGGAGGAAGCTATACGCTGTATTCGTACATACTATAATAAAACGGTCGAAGACGCACATGGTCGATATTTATCATGGCAGCATTGTTACAATGCATTCTCTACGAACAGGGGTGTTTTGGATGAGAATACATTTGACTATCTTGCACTTCATTTGGCATTTTATCTTGCAAGCTGGGGAATGTATAGAGGTTCATCCTTTTTATTACAGAAAGATTATAAAGTGCATATCCCGGTTGTGAAAATTCTCATGGAAGAACAGTACAATTCATTGGTGGGAATAACGGCTGAAGAACTTATCAAGGACGAAAATCTTACCTTGTTGGAGGATGTAAGTGCAAGAATCCGTAGAGCTTATGCGGATGAAAAGCCATCAATCGAGGGAATAACAAACAATGCCACGGATACTCTAGTCACAAAGATATTATTGGGTACGCTTGGCTGTGTTCCTGCATATGACCGATACTATGTGCAGGCTGTAAAGCAGTATGGTATTTCGGCAGGTGGTTACAACAAAGAATCCGTAAAAGATGTGGCGAAGTATTATTTGTCTCACAAGGATGAATTTGAAACTGTCAGAGTAGAGTTAAGCACCTGTGGTGTAGAGTATCCAGTAATGAAACTAATGGATATGTGTATGTGGCAAGTTGCATTTGAAGCAGATAATTGATTATAGCGGTGCAAGGAGGTGCGGTGCTTTGTTTGAAGAACTGGTCGGCTTAATTGATAAAATAAAGGACGATTCCATTGGAGAGTGGATTGTTGATAAGGAAAACGATGGAACCCTTGAACATCCGATACAGATGCCGTTTGTAGTTTATTCAAGGGTTGTGCGTCAATTTGAAAGAGGCGTATATAATTTTGAGGAAGAACACCCGGAATTTGAACTTAACCGATATGGTTCAATATTAGAAAAATGGGAGACGCAGTCCATGTCCACAGTAGATGTTTCGAAGATGGATGGGCAGGGGGTTATGGCTTTGATAATGGCTGCAGTCCGGGCAGAGCGTTTTTGCGATGGAGCATTGAAGGAGTTTTTTGAAAATGGCTCAATAGAAAAATGGCTGCTCAGACTTAAGGAAATTGATGAAGAGGGCCTACAATAATTACAATGACATCCATACGTAGAGACGCTTGCTGGCAGAACACATGGAGAGAGTAAATGCCATAGTTGGAGTCAAGCCCCCAAGTCACTGAATGACTTGGGGCTTTTTTCTGTTTGCCCGGAGTGATGACCCCGGAACACATCCCGACCGCAGTCTAGAGTAGGAACGGAGTCGGATTGATGCCCTACTGTTTGCGGAAAGCATGGACTTGTTGCGTAATCAGATAAGAGGTCAGATAGCGTCGCTGCAAACCAGTCTGCTGTTCAAGTTGATTCAGCAGTTCATCCAGGTCCGCTTTTGCTTCAACGGAAATCTGGATGGTCATTTTGACATAGCCGGATGGGGCCACATAGGGAATAGTGCCCGGAGTAATCGGCGACAGAATGCCGAAATGCTCGTCGTGATATTTGCGGATGCCGGACTTGGAAAATTCGTATTTGATTTTAAATTCCTCATCGGTCAATGCTGTTAAGTCTTGGGATAATTCTCTCCATTGTTCTTCGGTTGCGGTTGTGCGATAACGGAATACTTTTGTCATTTTTGCCATAATGAGATCCTCCTGCAGGGGTATTTCTTGGATTGATATGTTTCATACATAAATATGTGCTTTATCCCCGGTTGATATCTTTTGGCATGAGAAAAGAGCCCCGAGAGGCTCTTTTGTTGCTAGGAACGACCGATGCAGGTTTCCATCATAGCGTATAGGCTATAAGTTGCGACATAGTAATTGGAGATATCCATGCAGTCTAAGTTGGCCTGGATATCTTGTTTATATGCTTCCAGAACGCGCTTTGCATCTGTATACAGGAGACAGGCAAGGCTAAGTTTTTCCAAGAACTCATTGCATACATATAAGCCATCCGCATCACAGCGCTGGGGGCGGACCAACTTCTTAGTTTCTGCAAATTGCAGGTCGCCCAGAATTCCGTAGTAGATGGTGTTGTAGAGGATGGGAGCCACGAGGGCACTCTGATTACGCAGAAAAGAGGGCTCGATGCCGAGTGCGGTCATCCAGAGGCGGATGAGCTTCCCCTCCATGCCCGGCATCTCCGGTTCGGTTTCACTGAAGTCATTAAATACAATATCGTTGCATTCCTCCGCCAGGTACCATGCAAGCTGAGGGTAATCATACTCGGGGGTGCTGTCAGTAAGACAATAGAGTACGTTATCATCCGGGAAAGTGACAAAGAGCCCCTGTTCGATTGCCTGCTGAATAGCGAGTGCCGAATCCAGATGATCGAATGCTTTAATTTCTTCAAACAGATGCTCGATTAGATCCGCGCCGGAAGCAGAGTGTTTTTTGCAGAAGTCAATGATTTTTTGGATTGCTCCTGCGCGTTGTTGGGTGAGTAATGTGGTGTCGTTTACGTCCATAGTGACCGTCCTTTCTTCTCGATGTGAGAGGGGGTGTTTGATAATAAGAGGTACCGAATAATGTTGTCAGATTGATTGGTTAGCTAATCGGATGCCGCCGGCCGGGAGTCGTTAACGTATGCCTGTCTTTTGAAAAAACAACAGAATCATCAGCATACTCCTTTGCAAGGAACAAGACTTCGTACGAAATGGCAACTCCGTAGTAAGTAATGTAACCCAATCCATTTGTTAGCTATTCCACTTGCCGTCCAGCATATCTGCCAGCACGTCCTTGTCCCAGAGCACGACGCCGGTTGCATTTGCTAACATTTGCGCTTGAGCCGTGAAGGTGGAGGTTGTTAGAACGGCTGCAACATCCGCAGAATAGAACGCGGCACCGGAGTAAGCCTCCTGAATGGCGTCATTGCCGATGGCACGAATTTGGTGCTTGCATTGGATGGCGTATCTCTTTCCGCTCCGGTGGGCAGTGACATCAATCCCTTGGTCGCCGGATGCAGGGGTGACCTCAACATTGGTGAAACCAAGCTGAAGCAGTATACCAGCGGCAAAGAATTCAAAGTCCCGCCCCGACATAGGAGTCAGTACGGCAAGTGGGTCCTTTTGCAGAGCGACCACCGGAGGGATGTCATTCGCCGGTAGGAGCGCAGTAGGATTGGGGGCTGGCGAACTTGCGCCCTGGAAACTGGTTGCTTTCGTCCTGGAGGCAGAATCCAGAAACACTCCCATCGGGGCAAAACCTTGAAGGGGCGCCGAATCCAGAGAGTAGCGGAATAATTGCTTGACGAAGGAACATCTGCTGCCGGATGGAAGTAGTCGCATGATATTAAGTGCCGCCTGGTCATCCTGCCGTCTGTTATCCAGTCGCAGGTGCAATTCGACGCCACAAGGGGGATGGGGCAAGTGGGAAAATGCGAACTGAATGGGCGGGCAGGTGTAAGGGCGGCCGAGTGCATAGGCGACAAGACAATCCCGCAGCTCCCGGGAGAGTCGGATATCGGAGCACTGATGCAGGTATATCAGGTCTCGGTCTGCCAGTGGATGTAGCCGGAGGGTAAGTTGCTTGGTCATAATTAAGGTGCCTTTCTGGTGTCGTTTGTTGTCTTTTTTGAGGCGGTATTGTGGAAGAAATCTGTGAGGGCCTGTAGCTCCTCCTCCGTGAGCGGTATCGACTCAAATGCATTGCTTTCTTCCGGTATCGGTTCTTCGGTTTCCTCTTCCTCGTCAGGCGGAATCTCAAAAAGTGTATAATCGTAACAGTCGGAATGCAACCTTAGGCATAAATCTCTGTCGAAAAGGTTGACGCCGTTAAACTGGATCTCGCTCCAAGCCTGCAGAATCCGTTGCCGCAGGGTATATTCCAGTTCTCGGATGCCAAAAACAGAGCCGCTGGAATCCGCGACTAATCCGGATACCACGTCCTCGTCAATGATGATATGACAGTGAAAAGCGTTGCAAAGATCTGCAGATACTTTACGAACAATATGATGGTAAGCCTCTTGCGAAAGACACTCATAATTGTAAAGAAAACTGAATCTTCCAATCAACTCTGGCATAGCTCCGACCTTAAGGATGTCTTCTCGGGTCAGAGGAGTATGAGATTCAGGCATGTCTTCGGTCAGACCAGAGTCAGAACCGAATCCGATTGGAGTTGGAACAGAGGAGCGTTTTTCACGGAACTCTTCAAAAGCCCCAGCACCCACAAAGAGGATATTACTTGTGTTGATGGTGACATTCCTGGGGCGTGATTCGATGGAGATGTTCCCGCCCTCGACGAGTGTCAATAAATTGGCCTGAAGATCCTTATGTGTGTCACCTTTTCCACTATAGCATGGCATCAAGGCCTTATCGAATTCATCCATGAATACAATGGCGGCGGGAAAGGCTTGACCGCATCTGGCCAGAGGCTCTAAGATGCTACTAGGCTCAGCACCCTTGAATCCGGCGGATGTAATCTGGGACAGGTCAACGGAGTAGACCGGAAGCAAGGGAATTGCCTTGGCAAAATAGTCGCGGAGTGCACGGAAAGTCTCGGTCTTCCCACTCCCGGAAGGGGCGGCAAGAATGAAGTTGTGATTGGGTATGGTGTCGTGGAGCAGGCACCAGAGATAACTGTATACATTGGCACAGACATCTTTGAGAACGGGTTGCCCGATAACGCGTTTACTGATTTCCTCGTGAAATTCGGTCAGGGATGTCTTCTCCACCCAAAGATAGATGGCGGAGTATAGTTTTTCACCGATTTTAAACATAATCATTCTCCTTCCTATTGAGCGACAATGGGTACGCCTGCCGCAAGATAGAGGTGCAACTCGGGTTCGGACACCGGAATCCGGAGCTCTTCCCCGTTGGGGCCGGCTGATGGGTAGACGGCGTGATATACGGCCTTCTCATAATGGAGCATGGCGGTTTTGTCGTAGGTCAGTGGATTGGTGTATCCGGTGTCGTGATAACCCGTATAGATGTATCCATTTCGTTTGAGCGTGTCGATGCGCTGGTGCTCCGTCTCCAAAACGCGTTGCTCGTCTTTGGTGCAGATGATGGTTGTTGGTAGCATAAACAGTCTCCTTTCGCTTAAAAAAAAGTACATGATTTGTGTCAGCTACTTAACAAGAGGCTCACTTTTTCCGGAATCGTAAAACAATTTGAAGATTTTTGTAGGATTGCGTTAGGATTGCAATCGGAACGGGATAAGAATACAATTAGAATAGATGCAGTTAATAACATATAACTAAATAAATGTATGAACCGAGAAGCTTTCTGCTTAATGCAGAGGGCTTCTTTTTTTATTCATCGGGTGTAGGTCCCATATTTTATTTGAAGGCGGGAGCGGGCGGAAGGGGGGTATTCCTTTGCATCGAACTCGCCCAAATTTATATATAGGTCACAGAGTGTGGTGAACTAATAGAAAGGGAACGCAACGAAGGAGAGCGTCAGAGGTTGAGTAAATGGCAGAAGAGCTTAAGCGACTTTTGGAAGAATTGGAGAGACTGGCATCAAACAATCAATGGGAACAAATTGAGGTGAGACTGGCGGAACTATCTGATGATGAACAGTTCCGGTTGGATATTTATCTTAGATTCGGACACCTATCGGTTGAGGGACTATTGGTATTCCCTTATCGGAACGGAAAGTATTTCAATGACCGTCCTCGTCGATGGGCTCAGTGGATAGAAAATCGGACCTTCCAAATCGGAGATGCTTTAAGCATGCGGCAACTGGGACCGGTGGAAAATAAGGACAACTATTGTGTCTGCAACATCTTAGACAAAGAGTCTGAACGTCGCCGAATCGAAGACATAACCTACATAAACGAATTATATCTAGATATTGATCTTGCCCACAATATGGATGGAACAACAAGGTCGAGGTTGCTTAAGAAGGTCCGAATTCGGCTAGATGAGCTCTTCGATACGGGGGAGTTACCGAGATGCCTATTTGGATTTACGGGACGGGGGTTTTGCCTTCACTACATTCTGCTTAATCCAATAGATGCTTCGTCGGATGATGCAATTAAGTTTGCCGCACTGTATCAGTGTGCCATGGATTACTTGGAATCTCTTTTTGATGATTTGAGAGATTCGAATTTGGACATCGACAGAAGTGTGTGTTCGCTTAACCGCCTAAGCCGGATGATGGGCACCAAGAATACGAAGGCGGCAAACTTAAGTGCCCGTTTCATTGCGGTGGTACAAAAGCGATACACATTGGAAGAGCTTATTAGGGCATTTGTTCACAATCCAGTGGATTTCACATTTCGATGTAATCTCAAGGAAAGGGGCCGTCGAATTACCAAGAGCGCAATGGTAAAAGAATATGAAAAGCTTGCACGACAGGCGGAAATGGATTCCAAGAAACGCGAGAAACTGCCCAAACAAGCAAGTGAAAAGATGAAAGAAGCCAAGAGCACGGGGAAGAGCTACCGGGATGGCGATAGCATGCCATGTGTCGATTATGACCCGGCTAGGGCGCATAGGGCGCGATACGCACTGATTAAGTTGGACAAGTTCTTTGGAACAAGAAATTGGGTTGATGGTGATAAACGATCTGAATTTGCGTGGACGGTGTATAACTGCGCAAGAACGCTATACACACAGGATAAGGCGGAATTTATCCTGTGCGATTACAATGAGCGGATGGCAGATCCACTTGAAAATGAAGTATTGGACCGGATTATTGACTCAGCGGAAGAACTTGTCTTTACGGAGGGAGAATCCTATCTGCCTTCCTATGAGACTTTGATTGAGAGATTACAGATGGATAGGCAGATGGCATGCGACTTGGGATTTTGTGCAGATGAGTGGGAGCGACAAAGAGATGAGCACATTGCAACGGCATACGATCGCGATGTGTTGATTATGGCGCTGTATCGCGAGGGCTATTCTTATTCTGAAATTGCGAGCAAAGTAAAGGAAAAATATCCGGACTCAGATATCAGCAAGACGACAGCCTATCGCAGAGTGCAGAAACTAAAGGACGTTGACTTTGGCGCGGTGAAGCGAACCATATACGCGACATATCAGCTAGGTGATACTCCACGAAAGCCTAAAGGGTGGGGGTTACCGTTCCAACATTTCTATAATGATGACAAAACCCAACATAAGCAACAAATGCAAGGGGATGACCTAGATTGGATAAACAAATCGGATGCTACAAGTAGGGAGTTAAACAAAGAGATAATTCCATCTGAAGCGATTACTCTCCCAAAGGTTTCACTGGAACAAGACTTGAATCTTAAAGAGATGATACTTAATGATCTTTTGGCGAGGCAAGATGTATGTATCTTTGGCGTGGGCGGGACCGGGAAGAGTTACATAATACGTAAGTTCATAAGTGTTTGTGAAACACGAAGAATTGCGGTAATTGCACCTACTGGCGTTGCAAGCAGTAATCTACCAGGTGGTGTTACAATCCATAAGTTTCTCGGTCTCAGTCAATCAATAGACCTGTTAGCTAATCCTAAGGCAGTACCAGAGACGTTGACCAATATTGATTGCGTAATTGTTGACGAACTCTCCATGTGCCGAGCTGATCTGTTTGATTATCTGGAAAAATGCTTACGGATGGTTGAGCAACAGACCGGTAAACACATTCAAAGAGTATTTCTTGCTGACTTGAAACAGATACCTCCGGTTATACCCAACGAGGAAAAGAAACGCTTAAGTTATTGCTATGAATCAAAAAAGTATATGTTCTTTGACAGTACGTTGTTTAAAGAGTTGCAACTGAAGTATTACCGATGCGATTACAATCACAGGGCGAATCAGGAAGAAAGAGAATTTGCAACAATGTTGCTGAGAATTCATGAAAACGATGCTACTGTACGTCCTTACTTTAATCAACGAGTAATCTCTACTCTTGAAGTACCGCAGAATGCGGTCTATCTAGCTGCTTGGAATAAAGAGGTTGATAGCTACAATGCTTATATGATTAACCAACATCGGGGGGAGCCATCCTTTTGTTATGCCGAAGCGGAATACATATCTGGGGAAAACAATACAGAAGGGAACTTTGACGTTGAGACAAGAATACCATTATTCACCGGAATGCCAATTATGACCATTCGCAATCGGTTGGAGAACGGGTATGCAAACGGAACATTTGGAGTCATTGTAAAGATTAACGCAAAAAGTATCATCATCCAAAAGCGAGATGGAACAACCGTAAAAGTGGAAAGAGAGCTGTTTGTATCTGATGAATCAGAATCCGTTCAAATTAGGCAACTCCCAATCAGAGTAGCCTTTAGTGTGAGTATTAATAAATGCCAGGGACTGACCTTGGACGTGCCTGTTGTGGTGAATCCATATTGCTTTGAATGCGGTCAATTGTATACGGCACTCAGCAGGGTGCGTACACTTGATAACCTCTATTTGACGGATAGTATACCGGAATCCAGTATGATTCCCAATCCGGAGGCGGATACATTTATGGCTTCGATTGAATTAATTACCGCAGAGAATATGCACCAATACGTAGATAATACCGGCAATAGTATAGACTAATTGTTCCCGGCTATGGTCTCTAGCTCTTGGATTGTCCATCTGTGTATTCCCTTAAGCTTTGCTTTTTTCTTTGCGAGGGAGTGATGTTTGCCGACAATTTTGGCATGACCCAGAAGCTCCTCGCGTCCTTCAGTGCTTAACGACACAAAGATGCGGAGGAGCTGGTCCAGATCATCCATCTCTTCTGCGGAACTGATGGTTGAAAGTAACGCTTGTAGGGAGCTTACTTGATACTTATTAATTTGCTGCTGAAGAGTTGCGTTAGCAGAGTCTGGTTGGATTGATGACGTTGCATTCTTCCCATAGATGGCCTCAACATATCTTTCTAGTACCTTTGAATGAGTTTTTGGAAGTTTGTCATATTCGATGGTCGGAAGTGAACTACATATCTCGGAGGGACTAAGTTGTAATGCGGCCGCACATTTGATGGCTCGTTCAATGGGCATCGTTCGGCCGGCTTTTGCCGCAGATGAAATTGTTGTTGCGGGGATGCCTGTCTGCTGCGCGAATGAATTCAGCGAGATATTCCTGTTAGTTAAGATATTTAACAGATTTTGGTAATCGTTGCACATTTTATGTCCTCCCGGTCATTCTATTGTCAAATGGATATCATATAGCTGATATTTATTATAACATTTCGTACATAATTCTGCACTATTTTTCCACGATAATCCGTTTATTATCATATTTTTGCTTTCCTTTGCATTTGCAGCGCACATATTTAATGAAGAAACAAAAAGGATATTTCTATCAACGAAAGTTGAGAATATCAGAAAGGAATGCAAATGAAGAATCAATACGAATTAGAAACGATGGAACTCATTGTGGGATCGCTCATTGGTAATCCACGAATGGATCAGATGGAATTCGTGACAGTTATGCTCGAGGCTTTTAGTGTAATTGACTGTCAGATTGAATATGACTTCAATCTGTTGTGCAACGAGCATAGTGTGAGGGTTCGCGATGATCCTGATATTGCAATTGATATCACATGGACATGCGGTGTTGAGGTTGCGTTAGAGTTGGAATGGTTTGTGGAACATTTTTTAGACGAGTAGAAGGAGAGATTATATGAATAAGACGAATCAGGCCATCATACAGGTGGCAAATATAACAGTAAAGGATGTAATGCAAGCGGTTAGTTGGTGTGATGAGTTAGTTACGCGATTTGATACAGAGATAAGCGATATTCGCAGGGCGTGTATCCTGGCAAAGAATGAAACTGAGGTGAAGCACCTGAAGTCTGCTGAAAGGGAGACTCAACTTAATCTGAATGAATTTGCGCGATACCGCGCGTGTTTGCTTGATTTACTCGATGGGGAACAATGCGAATGGGATTTGGGTGACGATGATGCCGATCCGGTTAACGTGCGTATCCTAATGACGGAAATCCGAGATGCCCGGTATCGTGTATTGATGAAGGACAAGAACGTAGACCCAATTGAGGTTCTGGGAGATCCAAACCGGGTCAGCATTCGCGATTACATGTTGCGAGTGCATCCGGATCGGGTGCGGGAATGCAATGGATCACTGCGGTTAACCTGCTGCGGGGATCTGGTATTGGAGAATGACGGATATCTGATTGGGAAAAACCTGTACTATACCCCGGTGCAAGTGCTTACAGAGATGCTGGGCTACGACCGTAGATTAGCCCAAAAGGCACTGCTTGGTTCAGCGGAAGCGATATGCGATTATATGGAATCCCCGGCGAGTAGAGGGGTACATCAAGCGTCTGTAGTGACAGCAACAGATAATTTCCATTATGTGCCGTCTAAATGGGAAAGGCGAAAAGAAGGCACTCAGGAAGAATACTTGCGCGAGAAGGGCATTTGGATTCCAAGTGTGTTATTTGAGAGCAGTGATATCCGGCGACTGGGAAGAAAAATTGCCTTTATCAACGAGAAAGGAGATTATATGGAGTTGGTTGACCCGGATCATTGCAACGAGGAGCGGGCAAGATATGCAGTCGATACCTGTGGGTATTGGAGCTGGCAACATGACCAAGGGGAAGTGAAGGCACTATTTGTTGTTGGATGTATTCGGGATGCGTGCTTGCTCATCCGATTCTTCGACAGTTTCATGACGTTAGATGGGATTGTGTTTGCCAGTATCGGATCATCGGGAAGAACGGATGCGGCGATACAGGCCATATATGACAACCAATGTGGAAATATTTATCTGGGGTTGTTTAATCGTGGTAGCGTGGAAACTGTCCGCGAAGTAGAACGGATATTTGATGGGGTAGAGTTGATTCCGTGGAAGGAACGGGTGGTCAAAAATGGAGTTGATGGCGATACCCTGGCAAACATGATGCCCGAGAAGGTGCGGTCGTATTATTTTTCTATCAGGAGAAAGTAATCGTCGGTATGAGGTGCGGAGTTGCTTGAGGGGAGCTCCGCACTGAATGCATATCGGATTTGCAGGGAAGAGCGACAACAATATAGGAGTACGGTAGGAATTTTGTGCAGACATCATGGTAGAAAGATGAAAAGCGAGAAACACATATAATAAGAAGAAACTCAAAAAACACATTAAATAAGAAGAAAAAAATCAAATTTCTTTACGATTTGGGTTAGCGTGAGCCTCTTATCGTGTGTAATCATTAAAAACGGGCAATTTTGCTCACGCTAAAGTCCTCCTCAATTAAGGAGGCAGAAAGGAACTAATATGAAAGAAAACAAGGCACAGGCCCCCAAAATGATTTGCAAGAGCACGATCAAGCAACAGTATGGATGGACAGACACGATGATTGCACAGCTCCTGCCAGAACCCGTCAAGAAAACGAATCCCAGATATAAGAGTGCGACACAGATGTTACTTTGGCCTGAGGATATTGTGATGGAGGCAATGAAGACAGAAACGTTTGCAACCATGATGCAGAAAGCGAACAAGCAACGTCAGGCTGCTTATAAGGGCGCAAAAATTAGGGAAGAACGAATACGTCAGGAGAAAGACGCGTTTGTCGACAGTCTCATTGGAAAGATCTACGTGGGATGTGGGAACTTGGATGACTTGAGACATCGTGCCATTGAGGAACAGCAGGAACACTACCAGGATAAAGACGAATATATCCATAATGCTTACGATTGCACGGCCCAAAGGGTTATCGATCGCTGGACGGTCAACTTTATCCGGCATAGTTGGTCCAACTATGAGGAACTTTTGCAGGAGTACTGTGATGCTTTCTCGAGCAGGGACACGGATAATTTTGCCAAGATTAAAGAGGCCGTGTTGACGGAAATTGCAGAGAAATATCCGGAACTTTCGGAGGCTTGCTCTGAACAAGTGCAACGTTGCATTCACATCGAGGCGCTTCGTGACATGGGTAGATAATCGGTGCACAAGACATAGCCAGTCCCGCTGCCTCTTAAATGGGGCGGCGGAGATACAATAAGGAGGAAAATGTTATGAAAGAACAAGATTACGCTTACATTGCTTACACGGACGGTGGTTGCCGGAATGGATACGGTGGTATCGGATGCCAACTGATTGAAACTGCAACCGGAGAAGTTACGGAAATCTCACAAGGATTTAAAGGTACCACCAACAACCGCATGGAGCTTATGGCAATCATAAGTGTGCTGCAACAGATTCCGGAAGGCTCTACAATATTGATTTATACCGATTCCCAGTATGCCATTGGCTTTTTGAGCGGTACATACCGGCGGAACACCAACTGGGACCTGGGCGATATCGGAGACCCGCTTATGGCCACCAGAAAGGTCACATTCCAACATGTTCCGGGACATTCAGGAATCAATGGAAACGAACGCTGTGATGAGCTCGCAACGGAAGCAATCCGCTCGATTATGGGCGGAGAGCAGATGCTGCAGAGTGAAGCCGGTCCACAATCCGCAATGGATGCAAATATTGATGGCGTGCCTGAGGAGATTCGCTTTTACCATGGTGAGAAACGAAAAATCAAGGACACTTGCTTGCATCTCATCAATAAGGTCAATACAAATAAGCACCTCAATTTCAAGGCCTTCAAGGAGCTTAAAACCGGCGGCTTGGACGAATGGTCGTCGGTGAAACTGCCGGAGCTCCGGAGACTGGTGCCCGATGATGCGTTCCAATATCTGGCCGACCAGTTGGAAGACGACGACAAGGACATTGCCGTGGCACTCCGATGGTACTGTCGAGGATTACGACTTGATCTCGCGGCACGCAAGCTGTTTGTTGACCGAGAGATTCGAATGAATGCACAGAATGCAAGCATGCGATACTAACAATGAAGGAGGTAAGAGGATATGATTGAGATTGCGGCAAAGGCGAAATACTACATACAGTTATTGGGGCTGGACGACCCCTGCATGCACAATGTAATGGCATTTATGGGCGGGACTAATGAGCATCACCCAATGGAAGTAATGGAGCTAATCGGACAGATTCTGATGAGCTTTGTGGGAAAATACGAGGATTGCCCCGGAAAGACTCTCACCATCTATGTGATGGATGCAAACGAAGAGGGTTAGAATTCGATAAAAGCTGGGTCTGCTATAAATGTGTTGAAGCATACATTGATGGAAAAGGTATGCTCCGGGATAAAGAAACTAACAAAGACTATGGGAATGTTTTTTACCTCAAAACGAATTCTTTAGCCAACGATACCCAGAGTCATACCTATCCAGATAATTCACCCCCAAAAAACGGATGCTACATTGAAAAAAACTTTATAAGGAGATTGATTGTGAAATTAACAAATCTCTAAACATAATCTAAAATAGCTACCTGGTTTCTGTTATTCTGTGATATAATGGATATGGCATAAATCCTCTTTGTTAGAATGTTTTTTTTGACACCTCAATTATATCAAAAGAGTGCTATTTATGCCCTTTTTGAGTCCGAAATCTTGACACTATCGGGAAGTTTGAGTAAAATTATTAAAGAATATATGCATTTAATTATATCGAAGATTGGTACTGTGATAACGAGGCGGCTATTGAATCTAAATATGTAAATGAATGGTATAAGAATTATTTTAATTCAATATCGAAAACAAAAGGAGATTATTATGACCAAAAAAATGATAGAAACAATGGCGTACAGACTTGTTTCAGGAAAATCTGGAATTGAGGATTTTTAAATTAGTCTATTAAAAATGGGAGATATACGAAATGGCATTTGGAGTATCAGATGCATGTTTTACATGCAAGTATCTTAACTGGGATGAGAGAGACGGAGAAAAGGTTTATTGTGAATGGATTAAAGGCTATATTAAGCCAGATGTGGATGGTTGTGGACATCATGACGAAAAAAAATAATAAAAAGGGGACAGGAATAACGTATGGCAGAATATTACGAAAATAAGTTTATGCATTATTTCGGGCAGGAAATTGCTGATCCAATGGGGGTTAATGATATGAGTAAAGTAACTCCGGAGGTTATTATTGGCAATATGAAAGCATTGTGTGATAACAAGGAATAGTGCCAGACATGGAACCATATGAAGTAGAGATGGAATGGCATCAAACAATATTAGCGGTATTCAATTCGCTGATAGAATAATTGTTGGGTGGTGCAGTGATTAGATATGAAATGGTCAAGATTTAATTATACATATAAAACTGAAAAGAGAGTGGTTCTGTATAATACTTTTTCTAAAGCTATTCTTGAACTTGATATTGAGGAGTATGAACGGTTTAAAAATGGCGATTATGGTTCAGAAGAGATTGCTTTAATTGATAATGGTATTATTGTTAGCGATGATTATGACGAATGCGAGTTTTTGAAATATATTCATTATAGGACGCGTTTTTCTTCAGATGTCATGACCCTAACTATTGCACCTACGCTTGATTGTAATTTTGATTGTCCGTACTGTTTTGAAAATAAACGTAAAGGACAAATGACGGAGAAAGTTAGGATTGCAATTGTAGATTTTATTAAAAATAAAGTTCAAAATGGAGTAAAGAAGATTGATCTTACTTGGTACGGTGGAGAACCGTTATTGCAAGTTGATTGTATAAAGACTATATATCAAGGTGTTTCTGAAACGCTTTGCAAAAATGGTGCTGAATTGAGGCAGTTCTTAATAACAAACGGGTTCTTGCTGTCTGGGGATACCGTTGATGTCTTGGAAGAGTGTGGGATTCGTCATATTCAGATTACCATAGATGGTAAGGAAGAAGATCATAACAAGCGTCGCTATTTAAGAGGCGGAAAAGGTACTTATGATACAATCATAAGTAATATAAAGGGGTTGAGAGGTAGAGATTTTAGAATTGATATCCGTAGTAATATTGATGCAGAGAATAGTAGCGGTTATGGTCAGCTGCAAGCTGAAATAGATCGAATAAAAGATGTTAGTATTAGAATGTATCCGGCGGTTACTGAGAATATTAACGAGAGACGAAAAGACCGCATGGACCTATATATGGAGCATTCTCAATACATGGATTTTATTAGTGAAGGTCGTGACGAGGGAACGGTGAGTTCATATGTCTGTGAGGTTGAGGATAATAGATGTTTTTTTTGCTCGGCAGAGTTAGAGAATACATTTGTTATTGATGAATTAGGAAATGTATATAAATGTTGGGATGAAATAGGAAAAGAAGAGTCTATTTGCTTTAATGTACTGAACCCGGATGATATCAATTATGAAGCTTTACTAAAATATATGGGGGGAGATCCTTTTGACAGAGATGATTGTAAGGATTGTGTTTTTTTGCCCATATGTTTTGGCGGATGTAGGTTTCAACGTGGATTAGGTGCTCATTCCGTATGCGTCCATACAGAGAATAGTATAAATGAGTTTTTAAAAAGAGAATTGCAAAGGGAGGGGGTGTAAATGATGATAATAGTAAAGAAGGCTAAGTCAGATGTGAAGACATTAAAGAAGGCTTCTGAAAGAGTTCATTCAGAATGTGATCATATCAAATGTAAGCTTTGTCCTCCGATGAAGGAGTAGCTGAAAGGGAGCGGGAGTCCGTAAAGGATTCCCGCAATTGTTAATCATGTTATATTGTTTTATTACTGAATTGGTAAACTGTGTTGAGAAAGATGATCCATATTGGATTCAGCGCCAATATGCATTGCACTTAAATAAATATATAGAGTTTTCGTTTGAATCAGAATCATTTTTAGATGCTTTTGGTAACGCTGTTAGTCCGCCGAAAGATTGTATATTGTGGATTGGAGACTGTTTATATGCAGATGCGATGGATGAGGTCTCTGAGAAATATGAATTGGATTCGATAGATACTGCGGAAACGAGAAAAAAGATAAGAGAATGGTATAATCACGGAATAACACAAAGAACGATTTTCTCTACGGATAAAAAAGGAGTTCTGAATTATGCGGAACGAGTGCCTTGTTTTTTTGTTAAGACAGAAAAGAAAGGACATAGTTTGGTGGTCCAGAGGAATTTGAGAGAAAACTCTCATTTATTTGAGGATGGTGGGCCCTATATTATATCTGATTATGTTGATATAGTAGAAGATCGGATCGGTAAAAAGGAGGCTCGTTTTATAGTATTTCGAGGTAATATACTAAATGGGTCTAGATACGTTCATTCTATATATCATGTTGTGGAAGAGCGTTTTTTTAAAGAGGCTGAAAGAATAAAAGGATTAATTGATTCGATAGAAGGATTTCCTACATCATATGTTGTGGATATAGCGCATTTTATTGATAATGGGACAGAGTATTATGATATTGTTGAAATCAATTCGCTATCGACGGCATTGTGCTATGTAAACAATTCCTTTTATGAAGAGATGGTTCCGGAAATAGAAGAAATACATAATAGAACGTGTTGGGGATATGAGTATTGTTATGATTATATGATAAATGAAAGAGTGGACTTCTTCAATGTCGATAATCCTAAAGAATACTTGTATCAGAGATATTAAATATGAAGGATTAATATAACTGAGCTTGGTTTTGCAAAAGTGTTTGCTTACATTATGATAAATAATTTATATGTAGAAACTTGCTTTTTGGATTTAGGAAGGAGACGAACCATGGAAATTATTAAAGAGGGAACTAATCGCCAGCAGGCATCCGGCGATTTTTCATGTGGGTGTGATTATTGTGAATGTAGTTGTGACACAGATACATTATTACCAGAGGATAAAAAGATAAATAGATAAAAACGAATACTTAATAGGAATAGGTTTCATGAGCAAGTTATCTGCATATAATTATTTTGTAAATGACAAAGATAGAACCATAGTATTTAATACTTTTTCTGGAAGTATTATTAGGGTGAATAAAGAGAAAAAAGATTTGCTGCTATCAGATATAAATGCATTTGATGACGGTGAAATAGAGGATTTGAAGCGACTAGGCATAGTGATAGATGATGAAGTAGATGAGAAAAAAATAATTGAATTTGACAGGGCTAGAGGAGTTTATGGTCACGATACAGTTACATTTAGAGTTTTGGTAACAACACGTTGTAATGCAAGATGTGTATATTGCTTTGAAGGCACAGATGGTATTGACGACATGAGCTACCAAACGGCAAATGCTGTTATTGATTTCATACAAAAGATGTCTGCAAATGCTAATAAAATTAATGTTCAATGGTTTGGTGGAGAGCCATCTTTAAATATAAAGATAATAGAATATATAACGGAAAAGCTTAAAAACAAATATGATTATTCTGGTAAAGAACTTGCTTTTTCCATGATAACAAATGGTTCTTTAGCGGATTTTGATGTAAAAAAGCTTGGAGTAGAAAGAGTACAAATATCTTTAGATGGGTGCGATGAGATATACAGACATTATAAGCAATATAGAGACCCTACTATAGATTTAGACAGAGTTCTAAATAATATCAATAAGTATATTTCTCAGGGGATTTTTGTTTCACTTCGATTAAATTACGATAAAGATAATTACGATAGTATAATCGAGTTAATATCATTATTGGGAAATAGAATTATTAGTAAGAAGTTTGTAAATGTATATCCTTATCCACTCTTTGGAACTTATCTTGGACACAGGAACTGCCAGGATGGGACTACACCAGAGCAGCTTCTAAATATATATAAGGCTTTGTTGGAGCAGGAACTGATTAGTCAAAATATGGTCTTTGGGTTTGATTATCAGAAACATCGTTGCTTTGCCTGTAATGCAAATAGCTTTGTTATTGACGTTGATGGAAAGCTATATAAGTGTTGTGAGGCCAAGGAAAAAGGAAATAATTATTTTGGTAATGTGTTTTCCAATTTTGAAGTAAGTGAAGAATATTTAAAGTGGGTTAATATTGATTTGTCTTCAGAGTGTGAGGCTTGTGTTTTTTTGCCACTGTGCCAAGGCGGCTGTAAGGCGGCAGACCTAACAAATCATCCAGTCAAGTGTTTTTTGAAAAAAGATATAATAGATGATTTACTAAGAATATATATTGAAAGAAATAAGTGATTTTGATTATACATAAGGGAGATAGTTTTGGGTGGATTAATAGTATTAGTAATTGGAATATGTGTGTTCAATTTTGTTAGAGTTGAAGTTAGAAGCCGGGAAGAGGCTGAACAACGTCGCAATCGTAAAGAATTAGAATTTCAGAAACAGATGGAGCATACGAGGAAGTTAATTGATGATGCAAATAAGACAATAGCAGAGATTAATAAAAAAAGGTTATCGCAGGAGTTCCCTAAATCAGAAGTCGTAGCAGAGCAACAGTATCAAAAAATACTCGGGGTAGTTGAGGCGATTGATAATGAAAAGGAAAATTTGCAAAGTGACTTAACTAATATTTCAATTGATGATGAGCTTGTAAGATGGGATATAATTCAAAGACTGCAGGTCTTGAATGATATAGAACGTAAAATAGGAAGTGTTTTGAAAGAGTCATCTGGCTCGGCAGGTATTGTAGACGGATTGAGAGAAGAATTAGGGGATGATTGGTACAAAGATTGGAGGAATCTAGTTAAAGATACAAATAGTATACAGCGTTATGTGGAAGGGATTACTTATGAGATAGTTTTTGGGCAAGCATCTGCGAAGGATATTATATAGAAATGATTCAAATATCGAATTGATAAGGGGAGAATATGACAGATTTTGAGAAAAAAGAGTTGTTAGATTAACAGCTAAGTTACAGGAAAAAATAGGTTTGGCTCGATTACAATCGATTTTTGCAAATGATATGGAAGAAAGAGAAAAAGCGGAGTTTGATGGAAAACTCTATGAATTGATAAAAGAGTCAATAGTAGCTCTGTTTGATGGGTGTGTTCCACTTGAACAGGCTAAACAAAACGCAACCAACCTTGGCCTGATAACACACGGAAGATGGAAGGATATGTGTTCAAAAAATTCCAACCCAGTTAGGGTTTCATCTGGATTAGCTTATATGTTGGTGTATCAGGGACTTGAAATATCTGAACTGGATTAGTTCTTGCTATTGATGCTAATTAGCGGGGATTATTTGGCGAATTAGTTCATCTTTTCGGTAAACGTAGTTCTTAGTGCACATCATGTCAATCGGAATGCTTTCATTAGAAGTGCATCTGTTATAGATGCGATTTGAATTTATGGAAACAAAGTAGTTATTTTCTGGATCAATTAGGATATATGTTCCGGTAAAGCCAGAAATAGCAAAAGAAGCATCACTAAAAAGAGCGGGAACCTCGCTCTTTTTTTGATTGGTGGATTTTTTATAGCATAAAAGCCCGAAGTGTTGTTCGTCCACATAAGTATCGTATTTTGATAGGCAAACTAATGAAAGTGTCTTTCTTGATATTATTCTTTCGGACAATAAACTCTGACAAAAGATGGTGATATCTCTTGGGGTGGAAAAAATCCCAGCATGACCGCATGCACCTAAGATGCGAGCTTTGGAATCATGAGGGATCCCGATAGGCGTGTCTTTTATGCTAACTCTATTATCTTTTAGAATATATTCTTTGTCATAACTTTGGGTATGTGTAAGGTATTCTGAAGGTAATTCATCCCAGAAATATGTGTCCTTTAAAGCACATAATTCTTTGATTTCTGAAAGGAGCTTCCTAAATGATGCCTTCGGAATATCATTAAGAATAAGGCTTAGTATAATCGCTCCCATATCGCTGTATTTTGGCATTCCGTCAACTAGTTGAACATTCTGTAAAACTGAAACTGCCTCATCATAGCTATCGCAGGAATCAATACGTCGCGATGTTTGAAGCGGTTTGGAGAAATTCATTAGCTCATATATTTTTAGCCCGGAAATATTTGGGAAACGGTCAGAATACTCCCCTACACTTGCATCTAAAGAGATTGTACCTCTTTCAACCAGTTTTAAGATGCAAATCAAGAAAAAGATTTTTGTGACAGAGGCGAGATCGTAAACAGTATCATTGGAAACCGGCAGGTTATCAGATCCGCTTATTATTCCAGAAAAAATAGAATCTGTTTTTTCTGGCGTTCCCCATAGTGCTGCCATACCGTCAGTCCAGCCTTCAGATATTATCTTTTCCACCTCTTCCCTGAGTTTATTATTCATAGCCTTTTCCTTTACAACTGTATGATCGAAAGTAAAGATTTGCAGGACTCTATACTTTCATATGGATTGTAGGTATCAAAAAAGTTTTTGTTCACATATTGAATAGCACCAGCATTTCCAATGCTTTTCAGTTTTTCTAAATGTTGCTTTAATGTGGTGAGGCCTTCATCCCCAATATACTTTTTGGGGAAATTAATAATCATATTTGCGTATGCCCATCCGCTGTTCATATCATTAAAATGACTCGTTGCCTGACTGAAAAACAGAAATGAACGTGTTCGATCTCGATAGTCATATGGTGGTTCGATAAATAAAAGCTTATTGCCAGTTTTCCGGCTTTCCACCTCTCCATTGAGGTAAAAGAGGCCTAACTTATTAGCTGCCCATGGTTCATACTGGTCTGCCTGTTTTTTTAGAGTTAATAAGTAGTCGTCTAGGTGTTGGATTTGATTTGAGGGATCATCAAATATTTCTTCCAAATAAATATTTGCTAAATTGGCATAGGCATATACATATTCCTGATCAGCAGCATCTTGGAAATATTTTTTCGCCTCTTTAAGTCCTGCTTCTACTTTCAGGGATTCAATGCCAGGAACTTCTTTATCGGAAATCATGCATATTTTGCCAAGTATATTTGCAGCCGCAGGATTATTTACAAGATCATAAGCATATTTGGCATAACGTATGGCTTCTTTAAGTTGATCTAATCTGTCTAATTGTTCGATTTCGGGAATAGTATCGCAATTTTCTAATTCGGTCCTTGGTTGATGGTAGTTATAGAAGATATATGCAAGTGTCCATTGAGCCAAAGGGTGACATGGTGAATTGTCATTGGTGTTGGATATCAGTTTATAGGTTTTAAATGCAGCGTTTATGTTTTTTCCAGGGCCATTTTTGGTACCGTAGTATAACATATCTGCGTATTCATATAATGCAAAGATATTGGCACCGTTTTGATCATTTCTTTCGGCCAAGCTAATAATCGCACGTATGCCTGGTTTTGATGTCACACCGTATTTACAGGTTACTTCCACATTAAATTCATTCAAGTCTTTTTCGTATGTCGTTCCAAAAAAGAAGTTTACCGGAAGTCTTTTATATACTGAAAGGTAAATTAAAAGAAAAACATTGTATGCAAGATTAAAATTATCTTTTTTGGCAGAATAGTAACTCTTAAGTCTTAGTAGTTCATTTGTTTCATAAGATTTAAAACTATTCGAGTCAAAGTTGCTTGATCTGCTCCCACATTCTGAGTAGTCAGTGACGGAGGAAACAATATTTGCAAGAACGGAATTAAATTCAATCTTGTCTGTGGAATTCATATCTCCAACGTATTTTTCTAGATTTCTAATGAATTCATCTTGGCTTATAAGTCTTTCCTTAAAGTCTGACAGAGCATTTTTGGAGTAAAAGTCATATTGAAATATATCAGATTGCGTTGGGGAAGTGCATGGAACACCCATGACCAAATCGAAATAATCATTTGTGGTTTTTATTAAACGGTATTTTTTAAAACCCAAATGATATAACTGTCCCATTAGTCGGTATGATTCATCAGACATAGTCCTTTCCTCCTTAGCGAATGTGGTTGCTTACATTTTACTTACAGGAATCTTACTTACATTTATCTTAAAAAACTTTACATTTTCCTTTGTTTCGCGGCTGTTTTACTTACATTAAAATTATATCATAGAGAAGAACCCATGTAAATATAAGGAGGTGACTATATGGGAATTGAGGAAAAGGTAATCGAAAACAAGGATGTGGCTTTTTCGGAGAAATTTCTTTTTGGGAAAGAAAGAAGGAATATCGAAGAGGCGGAATGCGCAAAAGAGCGCTTGGAGGAGCTTGGTATTAGGACAGAGGGACTGGAAAAGTTTCATCGAAGGTTTTTAATGGAGATGCCAAAGCACATTGAAAAGGTCTATGAGGAATATCCGGAAATTGTTGGATACATAACATCAATAAAATCGGCTAATCTTCCGGAGGGCGTGCTGGCAAGAACTGGTCCGTATTTAAATAAGGAGGGTGAATATGCAGGTGCTGAGATACAGTTTTCCAAAAGTTTTTTTGGAAAAGGCAATTACGAATTTAAGATAGTGGATTTGGAATCTGATCTGAACTGGAGAGGTGAGAGATGGCTGGCAGGAGAAGGTACGAGAGGCGTTATTACTCACGAGATGGCACATGCGATGGCACTTAAGATTAACGCAGAAGATGCAGGGATTCTTATTGGAGAAAGAGATGATACTAGATATGAAGGGCTCACAAAGCTTTATGAACGAAATTCAAGAATTATACATCTTTGCTACAACGCACTAGAAAGTACAGAGATTTCGCCAAGAAATGTAGGAAGAGAAGTTAGTACATATGCAAGTGGTGATTTTGGGGAGATGTTTGCGGAATGCATATCAAGATATGAAACATGTAAGAAGCCCGGTCGATTGAGTACAGAGGTTCATGATCAGTATGTGAAGCTAGTAGAAGAAAGGAATAAGAGGGTGGCGTCATGATTAATGCGATTGTAAATGATAATAAAATGATTTACGTAAAAACTTCAATGTGTGATGAGTTTAAGCAGGCTGATTCGATTGTGGATGGGATAGTTATATGCTCCAGTGAAATACAAGGTGTGACACTTGAGATGATCAGGCAGTTTTACAACGAAATTGAAGCATACATGTCACCGGCGACATCGGATGAGTTAAAAAGGACATTTTTGGAAACAACGTTACAGATGGTTGCAGATAAGATTAATGTTGAGGGCTATCAGGAATACCTGAAGTGCTGCGCGCAGGGAGGAGATTGATATGTTAATAGTACCCAATGAAAAGATAAAAAAATATGTTGCATATTCAGCGGAAGAAGGTGGATGGATTCATGATCCTAAGATGCCTGCAGAATTGGTAGGTGAATTTGAAAAGTTCAAGAAGATAATGGACGCGGAAAGCACAGCACCTGTTATGGCAAAAGAATTTGGAGGTGGGAAGTGATGGAAAGAAAGAAACTGAGTAAAATACATATGAAAGGAAGCTATATTCCGGCATTTGTACTGGTAATCATCGGCTTTATTCATATGAAGCTGAATATGGTCGAAAACGAGGGGAGTCAGTATTTCCTCACAAAATCTCCGTATCTTCTTAGAATTAGGTATCATTATTTGGAATATACCAAGAGGATGCGTATGAAGACTAGCGAATTGGTTTATCCGATTCAAAAAAAACTTTTGGATAAGGATACAGAAAGAATTGTTTTGCTTAATCGTAAAGCAGAAATTGAAAGAAAAGAAGGAACACTTGGAAATAAGCAGGAGAGTGGAAACGAGATTAGAGCTCAAATTGCCCTTCAAAAGTCAAAGGATGAAAATGTTGAAGCCTTAGCCCAAACAAATGCTGCAATTGTCGAACTTGAGAAAGAAATAGAAGGAATCCGCGAACATGAGAGGTTGAGTGTAGAGCGAATGCTAGAAGTGGCAATATCAAAATCTTATAGCTACATCGAGGGATGCCAGAAGGCCGGCAAGACAAAGAGCTTCTATGCAAAATCAGAGGATCATGATGAGCAGTTATTCCAGTTCATTACTGAAAATAGTGCAACAACATAGGGGGGTGAAGTAAATGACAGAGAGAATAAAAAGGATGGCAAAGCCGTTTGTAGATAAAGCGTCAGATGCTATTAAAAGAAAAAGAAAGAACGTGGAGAAGGAAAAAGATACGTATAAAGTGAAGGCTATTCTGAAAGATGAGATATCTGCATGTAAACAGATTGACTATATGTACTCAAAGGATTTTATTAATTGGACTAAGCATGCTGACAATAGCTTTAGGGAGATTTATACAAAAACAAAGGCAGATTCATATAATGCTGGCATGATTGATCAGTTGATTGATAATCAAATTGATTTGGAGTTGATGTCAATTAAGGAGCAATATGTTAAGCATTTGTCAGCAATCAAGGAAATTCTTCTTGCACAAAAAAGCCGCGTGGCGGAATTCAAGCAGAAGATGGCAAATTTTGAGGTGGAGATAAGTGAGATTAAGGAAAGGTATCCGGATATCCCAACTACAGATCTCAGACAGATGACGAAAAGCCAGAAAAGCAGGATGCCGTTTTATAAGAAAAAGTGGTGCTTATTCCTAATCCTGGGTATCAGCTGCGTTCTTGATTATACAACGATTTCAAGTGCGGTAGATAGTTTACTGACGCAGAGCGTGTTCTTGTCAACACTTCTTTCCATTGGTACAGCGATGCTTATCAATATTACACCATCGATTGCCGGTGTTTATGCGAAGAATAAAAAGGGAGATAACAGAAAGTTTGTACTCTTGCTTCTTGGCGGTATTTTTACAATTCTCTTTCTGATATTGTTTGGGCTTCGCTGGGCTACACGAGACATCCTTTTTACAGATACCAGTTTGTTATTCACACCTAGCGTAGAAACAAGCTCCAATACGATGGCGGAAATTTTTATGACCATATTATTATCGACAGAACCAGCCCTGACATCAGCAATGTCTTTTGTGTTTGGTTATATCGGCGCTAGCGAAGAGGAAAGAGAAAAAGATTTAGCAGAGATTCATTTGACGGAATTGTATCTCTTAAGAGATGAGTATGAAATCCATGTTAGGGAGTTGGAAGAAGTAATTGAGAAAAATCAGAACCAAGAAGATGAGGAGATATACTATCAGGTTCAATTGGATCTCATGGAGCAGTACAGAGTTCATTTTAAGGAGATAGCACGAATTGAGCTTGCTCAGTTGGTAGCACAACCACAAGGCAACGGAATCATATTACAGCGCGAGGATGCAGTTTTGTTTGATTATTAAATTTGGAGGAAAAGGTTATGAAGGTGAAAGGACTGATAGCATCAGCAATTGGAGCATTGGCGATTGGATGCACATTGACTGGATGTGAAACTGAAATATTAAACACGGTAAGTGCGGAAGAAAGTAATAATTTTATTGCTATTGTAGGAAACCATGCCGGAAGTCTTAAGCCGACCTATAGTACCAGTAAAAATGCAGTGATGGACGCTTGCAAGGCTGAAGGAACGGTGGCAGTGATTGTAGCTGACGGAGAACCATATCTTGCTACTGGTAATTATATTGATATTCCGAAACAACAGAACAATCTGTCGTCAAGTAAATTGAAACAAATTTATACTTCGCAGACGGAACAAATAATGACTCTGATGGAAAGCAGTTATGCAAAAACAGAAGAAGTGGACTTGCTCAAAGCAATTGACCTTTGTGCGCGTGAGGCGCAGTCATCACAGTTTGAGGATGGGAAGACGGAAATCTACATATATGATGCCGGTGTCAGTACTGTGTATCTCAATATGACAATGATGGACTTGGAATATATCGATGCAGATTCTGTTGTCGCTACGCTAAAAGATAAAAACATGATTCCTGACCTTAGTGGATTAGATACTATTCATTGGTTCAATATAGGAGATGTTGATTACCAGATTAGTAACGGGCAGATTGAAGGTATTAAGAAGATTTGGAGAGCAATCATAGAGGCTGGTGGCTGTAAGGTGGAATTTTATACTGATCCATCGACAACGGAATTTGATGTAGAACTGCCACATGTTAGCGAAATTCCGTATACGGTGGATTCTGTTGAATTTAAAACGGAGAAGGAGACATCAAAAGAAGTGGAGGAAATTGAAAATCCTATAGTTTTTACCGAGAGCGAAATTGGCTTTGAACCAGGAGCAGTCACTTTTATTGATAAAATCCAAGCAACAGAAACCTTATCAGCCGTTACAGATTTTCTAAATGAAAATGAGGATATCAATATACTGATAGCTGCGACGACAGCTGATTGGGGAACGACAGAATACCAGTCTAAATTATCTGCTGACCGAGCAATGACTGTGAAGAATCAGTTCGTAAAGGCGGGAATAGATGAGAGTAGAATTACTACAATTGGGCTAGGATCTACATCTGGATTTTATAAGTATGATAAAAACATAGATGGAAGTTTAAACGATGAGATTGCTTCACGAAATCGGAGCATTGTAATTATGGATGTTACTAGTGACCGTGCAACCCAGATACTTGCAGGGAAATTTAAAAGGGGTGAGATGTATGAATAATATGAGTGTATTTAATGAAAGGATGCTTCTTGAACGTGCCGAACCTGAGGAAGTAGTTCCTTCTTATGTCCCAGTCAGCCACTCTTATATTACGGATAATTCAATTTCAGGACAAATTATTGGGGCCTCATCAGATGATGGTTATAAAAGGTTGTGGATGAGAAAGGTTTTTGACAGGGTCATGTATGGTTCTAGGATGTCAAATGTTGTACAGACGATTGTGGTCAGATGCCAGGACGGCGTTGTTGACAGGGATGTTCAGCTCCTTTGCTATGGAAAATTAAATGGTGGGGTTAATTCTCTTCGTACTGGATCTGAGATTATTGCTGAAGGAAAGTTTGATGGGAAAAGCAGATTTATAGCAAAGCGTATGAGAGTAGGTAATGCAGAAGTGGAAATTAAGATGGAAATGGCAGACATTATGGTATTTGTTGTTCCAATCCTTATTTTGATAGCAATTATGCTATGGAATCCCTTGATTTCATTGTTACCATCTGCTGGTGTTGGCGGAAAACTGTCAGCGCTTACATTGCCTTTCGCTGGTGGCTTTTTCGGTACGATGCACTTGATAAAGAAAAAGGCGGGATATTTTATACCTTTTAGGTATCGGATTAAGGCAGGATTGGCTGTGGGTATAATTTTAGCGTTATTGATAGCTGTGTTATTTCACTAGTGAGGTGTGATTATGCAGGAATTGGCGTATGAAAAGAAACAACAGTATTTAGCAGATTATAGAAGTTTTTCTTCATGGATATCAGATAGAAGAGGTAGTGACGATGTTGTTAGGAAAGCACTATCCGAACAAATGACATTTTTCAAAGTTGAGGGAATAATTGCAAATCGTAAAGAAGATTCAATGACACAGCTTTTGTCGAGTGTTTATGCATTAAACATTCCGCTAACAATGGTATTCCAGATTGATAACCATAAGTTGACTGTTTGTATTGGTAGTTCAGACGACAATATTGAAGTACTTCAAGGCCTTTTCACAAAAGTAATTGGCTGTAGGTGTTTGGAACAAAGATTAACCGAACAGGAAGTGTTTTCGAAAAAAGCGTATCGTTTTGAAAGCGCAGTTGCCGGAGATGCAGTATATAAGGAGGAGCATTGTCAGAGCGTATTAGACATTCTTCTTTCTGGTGGACTATTTGATGAATGTAGTGTAGTTGTTTCAGCAGCTCCCTTAAGTAGAGAAATGGGGGTTAGAATATCCGATTATTTTGATAGAGTGGCCACCGAGATTGGGGCTATTACTTCTAGACAGATTACATCGAGAGATGATAAGGACTCTGTAACTTATACAGAGGAAAATGGTTATCTAAAACGTTTTGAAGAAATCGTTGGGGCTTTAAAAAAGAAATATGAGGACGGGAGACGGGAAGGATTGTTTATTTCATCTGTAAAGATATATGCGGAGTCTCCTATAATCAATGATCTTGTTGCAGGAACTTATCTGTCACAGTCAGCCAATGAGGATTATCCGGAAATACTGCAACACATCCGACTAAAAAAAAGTTGTTACAATTCGGAAATTTATATGTCAATGCGAAATATTTCAATTAATGGACGGAGTATTAAGCTTCCCGAGGCTGGAAACTTTTTTACATCGTCTGAATTGGCTTATTTTATGGATTTTCCTAAAAAGGATACGCTTGGTTTTTATCAAAGAATCATTCCGGATTTTGATGTCGAAAGATCTGTTGATGAGGGCATTTTGATAGGAGATGTTCTGAAAATGGGAACAGCTGTATCTGAATATCATCTTCCACTTTCAGAGTTGAATCGTAATGCATTGGTGTCTGGCTTAGTTGGTTCGGGAAAAACCAATACTGTAGAACACTTGGTAAAGACAATGAATAGAGAGTCTGTGCCTTTTATGGTTATAGAACCGGTAAAAACCGAGTACTTTGAGTTGAAAAATGAAATAGAAAATTTAAAGGTTGTTTCCGTTGGAAGTGTGGAAAATGGATTGGTGTTAAATCCGTTTCAACCGGTAAGTGAAGATGTATCCCTCCAAAAGCATGTTGATTCACTCTATTCTGCTATTATGGCTGCATTTGAATGGGTTCCACCTATGCCTCAAATTGTGGAAAAGGTGATTTATAGAGTATATTGCGATAATGGTTTTGATGTTGCTAATAATATTCGGAATCCGAAAGGAAATTACCCTACTATTGAGCAAGCGTATTGGACAATAAGAACTGTTGTTAAAGAGGAGAAATTTGACGCGAGAATGGAGTCTGACCTTATCGGTTGCATAGGGGCGCGCTTTAATAGTCTTAGAGTTGGCAATAAAGGCAGGACCTTGAACGTAAAGAAAAGTATGCCTATGAACCAGTTGTTTGAAGCTAACTGCGTTATTGAATTAGAGGAGATACAAGACGAAGAGGTAAGATCATTTATCATAGGTCTTCTATTGGCCAATCTAAGAGAATACTGCATGTTAAGAGAAACATCACACTTAGGAGTGCAACACTGCACCGTGATCGAGGAAGCGCACACTTTGCTTAAAAAAATTGATTCATCTTCCAGCGCGGCACAGGCAAAAGGTGTAAAGGTTTTTTCGGAGATGATAAAAACATTAAGAGCAAAGGGCGAAAGCTTTATTATTGTGGATCAAGTTCCAACGGAACTAGCTGATGATGTTATAAAGAATACTAATCTTAAAATTGCTCACAGGACTGTTGCTGCAGATGATAAATCGGTACTGGGAAAAACGATGAATTGTACAGATGATCAGGAAGCATATATGACGGTTCTTAAAAGGGGAGAGGCATTGGTTTTTTCTGAAGGTGATTACAGACCTAAAATAGTGAAGATTCCGTTTGCAGGTATTAATAAAGAAATGACTAGAGAGAAAATAATGAAGCTTTCGGAATTTCAAAAGGACGGTGGCGAATCGCTTTATGATATGAATCCGGTTTGCTTATATTGTGAAAATCAACTGTGCAGTTCATTTGAAGAAGTACTAAATAATGCAGAAGAAGGCATGCTTGGTAAATGGATGGACAGGGTGGAAGAAATAAAGGACAAGGATGAATTTGAGAATTTTTGTATAGAGATAGTCATTAAGCTAAAGCGGATGGGATTAGAAGAATACGAATGCTGCGTGGTGTCAAAACTGACAGATGCAATGAATTTGACAATACAGGAAAAACATGAAATTTACGCGATATATCGAGCTTTACAAAGATAGGAGAGTTACTCTCGCGTGCAGTATAGTCAATACAACAATATGACTGTATATGGGCATTAATAGAGAATTGGATATATAACAAAACGAGAAAATGTTGGAGGAACCATGCTGATAAGGGATAGATATGAGTCATTGATGTCATATGTTATGGCGCATGTTGTATTTGGATATATCATTGCCAGAATAGGTTACATTTTATTATGTAATTTTGCTGATATGAGTTACTCAGGTCTTTCGTTTATTTTGCTTATTAAGTGTGTCCTACTGAGTTCGCTCGGGGGAATCATTCTTTCTTTTGGAATAGCAAAAAAATTGCTGGGAGTTATCACTGATATTTTTATCGGGATAGCAATGTATGTTGTAATTCAGTATGGAAAATATACGTTAAGCTTTAATGTGGCAATAGGAGCAGTAAGTTCAGCAATTTTATTGTGGGGAATGCTCCGGATATGGTTCAAAAGGGTTAGGAAGAAAGGATCCATTTACAAGATAATTTTTGGAAGAATATATCACTATTTACGGTTCATTAGAGGATATCTCGGATTGATTTCAATGATAATTATTATTGGATTGCCAATTTGCTATAAATACGTATCGGATGAATTATATGAAAAGATATATATAAATACTGTGCAGGAAAGTAATGGTACAGATAATAATTTTTTCCGTGATAACATATCCATGATTTCATATATACGGTCTGATGATAGTTGGAATAATTTATCCATTAATAGGAAGCGTCAAATCGCAAAACTTATTATACAAAATGAAATTATATATTTAGGAATCCCAGAAGGTGTATATGTGGAGTTTGTGTGTGACATGCCTAAAATGACATGGGGGTCTTATAGAAATGAGAGCAGAACTATTTTTATAAATTTAGAAGTGCTGGAGAATGGTTCGGCAGAAGATTCATTAAATACAATTCTTCACGAAATGCGACATCTATATCAAGCCAACTTAGTTGATATTTATTGTCGGTTATCAACTGAAGAGAAAAATATAGCGTATTTTTCAGAATTACGAAAGTGGTCTGAGAGCTTTGATTCGTACACTACTGTTTCTGGAGATGATTATAGTATTGAAGAATATATGAATTATTATACGGAAGCAGTTGAAATTGATGCTAGAGAATATGCTGCTAATAATACTAATAGGTATTATGATGCAATTGACGAGTGGCTAGGACAAAATGCGAAGTTGGATTGATAACAATGGAGGAATAGCATTATGAGTAAAACAGGGAGTGAAAATATTGGATTTGAAGATATCGAAAAAACTGATGGTATCTGGGGTATTTTAATTAAAATGTTAAAAAAACACGTTGAAATAGAAAATATTCCTATTCCCATTCTAGAATATGGAAGTATTTATGAATCGGAAGCATTATTAGAGTATTTTAATGAAGCGTTTGACAAATTTTCTACGTTTCCATATGTTAGGCGAGCAAAAGTACAATTGGAAATTCCATTATATGAAAATGAGATAGGATTGCGTGAATTCTTTGAAACCTACAACTCATACTCGAGATTCCAGAATTGTACATATGGGATAGCTGCATTAAGCTTTCGAAATTGGGTGGTTGCAGATCAAGTAAACAAAGATGCGGTAATTCAAATACTAGATTTGGTTTCACGTAATCGAGGAAATTGCTTGTTTATTATGACCGATGTTTCGAAAGAATTACGACGAGAGTTTGAAAAAAGAAAAGAATTTAATTTTTTATTTGAGTCCAAAGTGGCAAAGCCGCAAGAATATATAGATCAGTATTGTAAAGAGTATAAGGTGGAAATAAAGGCAGATGATATTAAGATGATAGCAGAGTTTCTTATTGAAAAACCATATACTCTTTGGGGAAGAATTATGGACAATCTTATAAAAGAAATATATAAAAATGATTGCAGTTTTAATAAAGCGCAGTTAGAGACTATTAGGACACAAAATGATGTAGAAAACATGAAAATTGGATTTCATATGTGATGGGGGTGAGGCAATGATGAATACCTATATGTATACTCAAGAAACAAGATTTGCAGAAACAAGTGAAATTGTTAATGTGACATCAAGAATTCATTTGAGCAGGGAAAACCAGGTCGGTGGAATTCCTGTTATTTCTGACGGGGAAACACTCTATGTGGACGGGGCAGATAGCAGTAATTTTATCTTGGCGGATCCGGGTAGTGGCAAGAGCAGACGTGTGGTGGCCCCCCTTGTCGTGTCATGTGCAAGTGCTGGATATTCAATGATTATTAACGACCCTAAGGCTGAAATTATTCGTAATACAAAAGATTTTTTAGAGCAAAGGGATTATAATATCAAAATTTTCAACATGAGAGATCCAAGTAGAGGCGATGCGTATAATCCATTATTTTTTGGAGCTCAACTATATAAAGAAGGAAAAGTTGATGCTGCAAAGGAAGAATTTAATCAATTAGCGGAAACTTTATATGCAGAGGTACATTCAGAAAAAGATCCGTTTTTTGAAATAATGGCCGAACAATTGTTTGTGAGTTATTGTTTGATAGCTTGCCGCGAGGTTGAACCTGAAAAAGTCACATTACCTTTTGTTTATAGACTATTTGTTGAAGGAGAAGAAAAGTTGGGTGGACAATCAGTCTTGAAAGACTATCTTAAGAGAGTTGATGACACTATACTATATGAAAGTGTAGCCGGTTATGTAAATGCTGCTTCAGAGACGAAGGCTAGCATATTAAGTGTTTTTTCCTCTGTATTAAGCAAACTTGTAATCAACGAATGTATAGGTGACTTAATATCAAATCATACGATGGATCCACTTGATTTAGTACATAAAAAAACAGCAATTTTTATTATCCCACGAGATGAGGTAGGAGTATATAATTCGTTAGTAACAGGAATTATCGATCAAATTTATTCCAGATTGCTTTTAGAAGCAGAGAAAACAGGAGGGGCTCTAAAAAGGAGATGCGAGTTTATCATTGATGAATTCTCAAATCTTCCGCCATTACACTGCATGGATAACAAGATTTCTGAATGCAGATCACGAAATATTAGAATGTCTCTCGTTGTTCAATCATACGATCAGCTTACCAGTAGATACAAGGAAATTGCACCGGTTATTACTTCGTGCTGTCAGAATACATTTTATTTACATACACCAGAGAATAAAATTCTTGAAACTATTTCCTTAAGGTGTGGTACATATATCAGTGAATTCACGCATGAAAGAAGAAGATTATTAAGTGTTTCTGAATTACAACATTTTGATAAGGAAAGTGGACAAGCATTAGTGTTATTAAATCGATGCTACCCATATGTTACCAATTTGCCAGATATTTCTGTGTATATGACCAAACTGGGGTTTAGTGTTGTAGAATCATATAAAATGAGGGAACGAACAGCGTTTCAGCAAGCAAAATTTTCGATTAAGGAATTTGTGAAGAAAAAGAAGGAAGAAGAGATGGAGGAACTGTTAATGGGAAAGTCGGAGATGCCTCCATTTATGCAGGATTTTGCTCCTTTTCTTGCTGATAGATCAGAAAATATCAAGGAAGAGGCAGAAGAGGCTGATAAAATTATTGAAAATAGAATAAAGGAGATGAAAGAGACGAAAAATGTGGATGAAGAGCCAAAGCAAGAAGATTTGCAAGAAGAAATAATGGAGGCTTCTACATTAGAAGAATTCTTAACAGAATATTCGGAAGTAGATAGGTATAATTTAGAGCAAATGAAGGAATATATTGAAAAAATGGATGATGATAGAGAACATGCAATGGAAATCTATCGTTGTGCCGAGAAATATGAGTATAAAGAGCTCTTTACTGTATTATTTCGTAGATTTAAAAATTTTCTTTCGACGGAAGAATTGCATTTTATGGAGAAGCGATATAAAAATATCTACTTTTCGAATGTAGAATGCAATCTGAACGAAGAGTAATTAGTATATCCTAAAGTTGGTGATTTTGAAGTGGATGAATATATGAAATTTCTGTTTTTGTGTAGACTATTTCAGGGAGAATCGGCCAGTAGCAAGCCGATAGATACTTTGATATATCCCGAAATTGATGAAGCTACCTTTTGTTCTATGCGACGAGACGTGGGAAACGGAAGACTGAATATTTTTGCTTATGTCAGAGCGAACACTTTTGGGGAAGACTATATTGATTTGTACTACTATAATATGTCCTCAAATTCTTCGCATAAAAGATTTATTTTACAGGAAAACAAAAAACTTTCAGAAAATGAAGAAGTGCTTTTTTTATATATAATTAGAGATAATAAGCTCTATATCGACGATGAAAACATGTGCCATTTGTGTATGGAAGTAAATAAGGCTTTTCCGGGTATTCATTTCACGAATTATAAAGCAAATGAAATTAGTGTTGCGCTTGAACATATTTATTTTTCCTTTATTAAGCAAGGGCCATATGAGATACTGTATAAAGCAAATTTGGAAAGAATTGCGTATAATGTATTTCAACTCGACATTAATCTGATTGGTAAATCTCCGGTGGAATTATTTGATGGTTTGCCTATTAATTTTTTAAGAATGATTAATCAGTCGGATGAATTTCTATTAAGGTGGATTTCAAGTGATAGGCAAAGGTGGAAGGTTGTTTATGAAGAATACAGAGCATTTTTAGATTCCATTCCGGATGAAATACAATGGGAATACTTGTTGCAATTATATGAGTTCCGAAATGAGGGTTTAGAATTTCGACTGAAAATATATAGATTACTAAAAGGGACAAATTGTGTTTATGTTAGCAAATATATTAAGTATTGTAGAAATGAGAAAATCTGTAGCATCAAAAAGAGAGATGTTCCCAAAATTTCCGAAATTGATAATGTCTTACATAAACAAGATATAACTATCCAACTTTTGAGAAAAGAAAAATACTTTGACAAGCTCATCCAGAGATATAAAAATGATTTTTATGAATATTCTTATGCTGAATTTATGATTTTTTTGCCGGATGGAATAAATGCAATTATCGAAGAAAGTATTGAACAAGAGAACTGTCTGTTAGATTACGTTATCCCGGTTGTTGAAGGCAGCACACGTATTTTGTTTATGAGAAAAAAAATTAGTAAACAAAAATCATATATAACTATTGAAATCAAAGACAATACAATTTTGCAGGCATATGGCAAGAATAATAGGGTCCTGGATACACATGAATTATCATTTTTAGAGATATATGCAGGGATTAAGGGCATTAATTTTAATCCATTAGATATATATAAAGAAAATGAAATATCCGGGATAAAATTGTTTAATACTTATTATAAAGAATTTATGGAGAGACACAAAATGTGTATTATTATGGATCAAAATCATGTTGAATATAGACAGCTAACACTATGGGAGTGTTTTCCTAAAGAGTGTGCACATTAAGAAGGAGAATGTTATGAAGGTGCTTGTCATACCAGATGTTCATCTAAAACCATATATTTTTTACAGCGCTGCAGAAATCATGAGGCTGGGGATTGCGGACAGAGCAGTTTGTCTTATGGATATTCCAGATGATTGGAAAAAACAGTTTGATATCGAGTTGTATGCTCGGACCTATGATGCGGCTATAGAATTTGCAAAAGAATACCCTTCCACAGTATTTTGCTATGGTAATCATGATCTTTGTTATCTTTGGGGTGAGCGAGAATCTGGATATAGTCCTCTGGCTGGATATACAGTAAAAAGCAAGTTGATGGAATTGAATAGCGTGTTACCAGATAATAATCCTATAAAATATATCGCTAGGATTGACAATGTGATATTTTGTCATGGAGGGATCTCAAAATACTTTGTTTTGAAATATGTGAAATCATCAAGATATGATGATGTGGATGCGGTAATCGAAACAATAAATGGATTGGGACAATATGAAATGTGGGTCGAAGATTCTCCTATATGGTTGCGTCCTCAGCATTGCAAGACTCCAATGTATAAGCCAAGAAAATTGCTTCAAGTGGTTGGACATACACCAGTGGGTAAAATTGAAAGAAAAGGAAATATTATTTCGTCTGATGTGTTTTCAACATATAGAGATGGACAACCAATTGGTACACAGGAGTTCCTTCTATTGGATACCAAGACATGGGAGTATTCTGGAATAAGAATATAGTATGAGAGGAAATGTATGTATATATCCTATAATCGGGAAGAAAATACGTATCTCTTGCATATATCAATAAAGAAAGAGATTCCGCAAGAGATTAATAAGACAAATTTACTTGTTTTTGAAAATGACATTTACCTTAAAACTGCGTCTAAATTGTTTGACTTACTGAGTAAATCTAATAGCAAACTGAACGAGTGGAAGATGGTGCCCGAAAACTATATTTATGGATACATAAATGGCGAAGTGGTTTTGCGGGTGGAAAAAACTAGATAAATAAATATATGTTTCATTATTACTTAATGATAAGAAACCGCACTTTGTGTACTTCAAGAGGCCAAAACGAAGGGCAAAAAAGAGAGGACAAAAGAGATTTGAATTATTGAAAAAGGTTAATCTCAAATTGCAGTTGACCTTTCGAATCTTACGTTGTTCAAATATACGAAGGAGATTTTGTGGGGATAAATGAGGTATGGTATGTGGAATAACATTTTGATTTCCGGTGAAACGGGAAGTGAGAACGGAATAATCATTGCTGATGAAGAATATAAGAATGTTTGTCGGATAACCTTAGAAAAGTGCGAAAGGTATTATGCAATTACTTGTGGGGTATATGGTGCAATGGTGCACACTGCCTTTACGGATAGTGAACACTATAAAGATTTGTATGATAATATGAAACGTGACTTACAAGAATTCTTGGATAGAGAAACTTCTGCCTTGGAAGCAGAGGAATTCTATGAGCGATTTACCGAGAAGTATATCTAAATATAAGCTCTTTTGCGTTGGGACTAATTATATTGGCACTTTATTCATGTCTCTGTAAGCGTCGTATACCTGACGTCCTAACGCGATTATGAAAAGAATTATCAGAGAAAGACTGTTGGGAGCGAAAGGAGCCAATAAGCAAACAAAAAAAGAAGAAGATGCTGCGTCTGATGGCGCCCCGAACACTCGGATAACATCTCCTTCAATTGTTAAGATAGCAGGTTGATTGGAAGTTGTAAAGTAATGTTTTCAGATTGAAAGGCTGGACTAGTGCGTGAGGTGGCTTTGTCCGGAGCGGAAAAAGCCTTGAAACGTAAGGCTTTCACCGATACGTAAAAGATGACGATTGAATAAAATGCCCCTCACACTTTCTTGAGTGTTAGGGGCATTTATATTCGACGATGGAACAATTATTTCGTAGGGACTAGGTTTGTGATGCATTCAGAGAAAATAGATAACATCGCTGCATCCTGGCTAAGTTGCTGATTGATATAAAATTCTTCAGTAACTTCGCTTGATCCGGAATGCCCCAATATATTGCCAATGCTCTTAGTATCATTTCCGGCAAAAAAGAGCAATGTTGCAAATGTTTTTCGCAATGAATGAATCGAAAAAGTACTGCTTGCTGTTTCGTCGGGAACGCGATATCTCATATTGGCAAGGATACGCTTTAATGTCTTATTAACATTACTGTTGCTTGGCAGTGCTGGGGGCTTTATTACATATACATACTGTGCTAGCTTGTAACTCGAAATAGGTGAGCGAGAGAAGAGTAGCTCATTTCTCATTACTTCAAGCTGCTTGAGATAATCTTGCTTCACGCACAAGACATCATCGTTTTCTATATCAGGGCAGCGGAATAGCACTTTTGTAATGTCGAAATCATCAGCCATTAGTATATGATAGGACAGTTTGGATTTGAAATTGCCATAGTATGCAACTTCTCGGCCCAGTCCACGCCTACTACTCTGGTTATAATTGACGAATACGAATCGCGAATTATAGCTAGAATCAATATTTCCATTTGTAAGGAAGAAACTCTCGCCAGTTACTTCACAAATGCGATGAAGAACCTCAAGTGCAATGGAGTTAAGAACAACGTAGCGTGATGATTCTGCAGTTTTAGGAGATTGCTTCCGGAGGACGTGTTTAGCGTGTTGCCCTTCGAGGATTTCTTTGCCATCTTCATCGAACGCTTTTGCGGAAACAATCTGCTCCTTAACAAGTATGTAGTAGGTTCCATCACCTCGACGTTTAATATGTTCAACCTTAAGCGAGCGAGCTTCGTTGAAACGGAGTCCGGTTGCAAGAATAAACAACAGAAGTAATGCGTTTAAACAACCATCGGAAGAATAATAATACTCGGTAGAACTAGTAGCTCGAGACGTTTTATGAGTAATTTCATATTTGCTGATGATTGTATCTGGTGAATAATCTTTCCAATCGATTGCAGACAAGGAGCCATCCGGGGTACGAATGTATCTGGTTAATGGATAGAAAAGATTTGTTCCAGGCATATATTGCGTTTCAAGAACATGCGACAAGTCTGCTTGAATTCTCTCAAAGAGTGATCGCGCATAGGGAATATTAACACTGCTCATATCGGAGATTTCGGTTGTGCTTTTGCAGGATCTACTCATGACAAGAAGATTCATTATATAATGATATGTATCGTTGTCTACATTCTCTTTGGACAGCCGGTCAATAAATAATTGTGTGTAGGTGTCAGTCGTATCCACCCTATACATCACTTCCCGATAGAAGAGAGCTGCCTCCTCATAGGAGAAGGTATTATCACGCTTTTCGGTCGAAAGTAGTTCAAGTGCTTTATATTTATCCAAATAGTATATGATGGTGTCGTAATCATTCGCAGAAATCCATTTTGCATCGAAGCGACCAAACTTCAGAGTCTCTTTGATGAGGAGCACTTCTTTATCAATTGTTGATTTGGCTGCATGATCTTCGCGCCGCGAATCAAAGTAGGACTTAATACAGATAGGAGTTTCGAGCATCTGGTTTATGGACATTGCGCTGAAACCATGTTTATCCAGTCGCTTTTTGATTGTCATATAGGATTCATATGTTGCTACTTTCTTCTTGCCAGACGAAATGTTGGTTTTATAGTAATCTGATAGGAAGAGTTCTATCAAATTTCCTATTTGAAGTGTGGCAGGATTCTTATGCTCGATGGTACTCAAGCCTAACTTACGATTAAGTCTTTGATATGCCTCCTGATATGATTCATATTGCTTTCGTGAGGACAGATCGCTGAAGTTCTTTGGCAATGGTTCTTGCGTCACAGCAGAATCGATGCGATATCTGAGATAGTAATAGACCTTGTCCTTTACAGCCTTTGAGATGATGTCATAATGGGGTGGTGTAGTAATCTTACATGTTCTCATACCGTCAAATTCCTTTCTTTGAGTTTATGTACACTAAATATGTGCTTTAAGGTGCGTAAACATCTTTTAAAAGTTCTGTTTTTTTACTCTTGCTATTTGACAACATGTAGGAGTAATGATATTATTACGTAGGTTGTTTTTCTTGATTAGTGTATGGTGATTGAGACTCTAGAGCGTCACAGTTGATGCAGATTTTTTTCACCAATTTTTCACCAATTCATTGGTGAAAAGACGATAAAATGTGATAAATAATGGTGAAATCCGATAAGTTGATTTTATGATGTGTAGTTCAGAAATGGCTTAAAATAAAGACTTTTCAAGGAAAATCAATCATCTTGCAGCCGTAGTATAATGGATAGAACGTAGGACTCCGACTCCTGAGATGCGGGTTCGATTCCCGCCGGGTGCATTGTTAACAAAGATTCCTGTACATGTGTCACAAAAAATAAACCGACCGTAAAGGCCGGTTTATTTTTTTGGAATTATTCCCCTCCCGGTCCGTCCTTGCGCGGTCTCTCCGATTCCGGCAACGGTTCCACCGGTTTTACCACATCCTCCCCTTTTGGCAGGTCAACATCCGGGATATTGCCATCGTCATATGCCAATGTGGGCTGGCCATTTGGGGCAGTTGGAATTTGAGTTTGTAATTTCGATTTCATAGCGCACCACCTTTCGGGATTAGGGTGTGCGAAAAGAAAGAATTTATGCAGAGAAAGTGTGCATACTATCCTCAAAAAAAGAGGTGAAGAATTATGTCAGTAGCACACAAGAGCGCCATTTCCGTAGGATTGCTCTATATTCCCGTGGGATTGTATAAGACTACGCGGGACATAAGCGTAAGCTTCAATCAGTTGTGCAAGGATTCCCACGAGCGCATAAAATACAAGAAATATTATCCCTCCTGCGATAAAGAGGTGACAAACGAGGATATCATCAAGGGGTATGAGTTTGAAAAGGGACGGTATGTCACCATAACGGAAGAGGAACTGGAGAAGATCAAAACCAAGAAGGATAAGACCATCCACATCGAGCATTTTGCCAAAATGTCCGAAGTGGACCCAATCTATTTTGAAAAGAACTATTATCTGGTTCCGGAGGCCGGGGCGGAAAAAGCCTATGAGCTTCTTCGGCAGGCCATGCACAGTCAGAAGGAGATTGCCATAGCAAAGACGGTGATAGGGCAGAACGAACAACTGCTTGTGCTGTATCCCACAAAGGAGACAATCATGGCGAAGACTCTGCTCTATGAGGAAGAGATACAGGAGTTGCCCAAGTCTCAGGCAAGAGTGCAGGTGGAGAAGCCGGAACTGGAAATGGCAAAAACCATGATTGAAACCATGACGGAGAAATTGGATATCTCCGCATACCATGACGAATACCAGCAACGGTTGAAGGAAGCCATCGAGAAGAGAATACAAGGCCAAGAGATTGTCAATGCCGATACCTCCGCGCCCGCAAACGTGATTGACATCATGGATGCCCTGAAGAGAACGGTGGAGAAGGCTCAAAATCACAGGGGTACGGCATAATCATGGACATTTTTGAGGAAAAAGGAATCAAGCCCATGCTGATTGCCCAGCAGCGGGAGGCTTTTGATTCTCCCGACTGGATCTATGAGGTGAAATTGGACGGGATTCGCTGTGTGGCATACCTGGATGACAGGGGCACAGATTTGCGCAATAAGAGAGACAAGAAATTGTTGCCTTACCTGCCGGAATTGGCGGAGATACACAAGCAGGTGAAAGGAAAATGTATCTTGGATGGAGAGGTGTTCGTCCTCAGGGACGGAGTGACGGATTTCTATGAGATTCAGCGCCGGGTCATGATGTCGGATCCCTTTAAGATCAAGCTTGCGGCGGCGAAATATCCGGCGGCGTTCGTGGCATTCGACCTCCTTTATCAGGGCGGAAAGCTTGTGACGGATTTGCCCCTGACGGAGTGCAAAATAATGCTGTCGGAGCTTGTTGCGGAAAATTCTTTCATCAGCGTTTCGCGCTATGTAGAGAACAATGGAATAAGTTTATTTGAAGCGGCGAAGGAAAGGGGATTGGAGGGAATCGTTGCCAAAAGGAAAGACAGCAAGTATTTTTTTGACAAGCGCACGAAAGAGTGGATCAAGTGCAAAGTGCTGTTGACGGAGGATTGTGTCATATGCGGCTATATCCAAAAGGAAAAGAATATGACCAGCCTGGTGTTGGGGCAGTATGAAAATGGCAAGCTGATATACCGAGGGCATGTCACCCTGGGCGTGAGTCTGGGATTGCTCAGACAGCATGACTACCATGTGGTTGCCAATTGTCCCTTCGATGATGTGCCACGGGGAAATGAAAACGCTGTGTGGCTTGCCCCCGAGCTGGTCTGTATCGTGGAGTCCATGACCACAGAGCATGATTCCTTTCGCCAACCGGTTTTCAAGGGAATCCGGGACGATAAGCGGGCCGAAGAATGCTAGACTGATTTCTCTCTTTCGTCAGTCTATTTCGGCCGTTCCTCTCATTTTAGGCAGACAGATTCTTCAAAATCCGTTGAAATCCCGCTTTTCCGTCAGTCTATTTCGGCCCCATCTTTCATTTTAGACGGACAGATTCTTCAAAATCCGCTGAAATCCCGCTTTCCCGTCAGTCTATTTCGGCTCCATCTTTCATTTTAGACGGACAGATTCTTCAAAATCCGCTTTTCCGTCAGTCTATTTTGGCCCTTCCTCTCATTTTAGACGGACAGATTCTTCAAAATCCGCTTTTCCGTCAGTCTATTTTGGCCGTTCCTCTCATTTTAGACAGACAGATTATTCAAAATCCGCTGAAATCCTGCTTTCCCGTCAGTCTATTTCGGCGCTTCCTCTCATTTTAGACGGACAGATTCTTTAAAATCCGCTGAAATCCCGCTTTCCCGTTAGTCTATTTCGGCCCCATCTTTCATTTTAGACGGACAGATTCTTCATAATCCCGCTTTCCCGTCAGTCTATTTCGGCCCTTCCTCTCATTTTAGACAGACAGATTCTTCGAAATCCGCTGAAATCCCGCTTTTCCGTCAGTCTATTTCGGCACTTTCCCTTATTTTAGACAGACAGTAAATGATGCGAAGAAGGAGAATGGTATGTGGTTATATGCGATACTGATTGGAATTAAATTGAAGAAATCCATCGAGAAAAAAGAATAGATACTGACGAAAAGCCCTGATATAAGCGGGCATAAAAAATGGAAGCAACGGGGCTCGAACCCGTGGCCTCTCGCGTGTGAGGCGAACGCTCATCCCAGCTGAGCTATGCTTCCATGAAAAGTATTATATCACTTAATTCTGAAAAAACAAGAAGCGTCTTTTGAAAAGTGAAAAAACAAGAAGCGTCTTCTGAAAAGTGTAAAAAAGCATCTCCGAAAAAGTGTATAAAAAATGGAGCATATGGGATTCGAACCCACGGCCTCCACAATGCGAATGTGGCGCGCTCCCAACTGCGCTAATGCCCCATAAGCACAGTATAGCACATTCCTTCAAGAAATCAATCGAAACCCTGTAAGAAAAAGGAAGTCGTGGATAATCTTGTTATTGACTAATTTGCGGCAAACAATTAAAATACGTCTTATGATAAACTTCCGGTAAGTATTGCGGAAACATTTGGAGGAATCATGAAAAAAGTAATCGATTCGATTAAGAACTTTTTTAAGAAAATAGATTTCAATGCAGTAAAGGAATTCTTTGTGAAATACTGGCGGTATTTTGCAGCGGTTCTGGTATTTGTGCTTATGATTGTGGTTCTGGTAAATTGTACAGGCCCGGACAAGAGAAGAAGTGCAGTTTTGGATACCCAGGAGCCGTCGGCGGAGAATTTTGTGCTGGATGATGCGTTTGAGCAGGATGCCTATGAGGCGGTGGACAATCTGATTATCAACTACTTCAATGCATTCGCAAACGGGGACATTGCTACCCTTGAGACATTGGCTCACCCGATTACCGACAACGAGAAGAGTTACATTACCGTGTGCAGCCAGTATTTTGAAAGCTATCAGAACGTAAGCTGTTATACCAAATCGGGATTGACGGAAGGGTCATATCTGGTTTCTACCTATTATGAATTAAAGTTCTACGGTGTGGAGACGGCTGCTCCGGGATTGGAATTTTTCTACATTGAGACAGACGCCAATGGCAATCTGTACATTAACAACCGCTATTGTGCGTACAACCGGGAGAGAATGGAGCAGGAGATGGATCCGGATATCTATTCCATCTATGTGCTGTTCGGACAGCAGGATGATGTGACCGCCCTTCGCCAGAATGTTCAGGCGCAGTACGAGGAGGCCATGAACAGTGACGTGAATCTGGTGGCAATGCTCAGCACCACATTCCCGGCTGCAATCAATGATTGGAAGCAGATGGTGGCGATGCAGGAGGCCGCGGAGGAAGGTTCCACCCAGGACGGGGAGACCGCTGTAGATGGCGAGGATGCTGCGGCTGAGAATCCGGATGACAATCCGGCCGACGGTCAGGATGCGGCGGAAGGAGAAGATACTGCAGGCGAGAATCCGGAGGTCGCGGGTGAGGATGCCCAGGCAGGTGTGGCGGAGACCGTGTTCTCTGCGGAGATGAAGAAAGAGTATGGCGGCGTTGTGGGCGCCAAGACCGTCAAGGTAAAAGTGATTAGCAAGTCTGTGAATGTACGTTCCGGTGCGGATACCAATTCGGAGAGTCTCGGCAAGGTGAAGAAGGATGAGACATATACCAGACTGGGAACGGAAGGGGATTGGTCCTTGATTGACTACAACGGACAAAACGGATATGTGAAGTCCGAATTCCTGGAAGTGATTCAGTAACTGTGTAGGATATTGAGATATGTGCGGAGGCTTTTGATAAAGTCTCCGCTTTTTGTCGGAGGGGCTATGGAACAGGCACAAGAGGGTGTCAGAATCAATAAATATTTAAGTGAGGCCGGGGTTTGCTCCCGAAGGGAGGCGGACCGCAAGATTGAGGCCGGGGCTGTGACCATCGACGGAAGGATTGCCGTTGCGGGGGATCGGGTCCTTGAGGGACAGCAGGTGCTGGTGGAGGGCTGCCCGGTGCAAAAGGAGGAGGAGATGATTCTCCTTGCCCTGAACAAACCCGCCGGGATTGTGTGCACCGCAGAAAAACGGGAGCGGAACAATGTGATTGATTTTCTGAATTATCCCAAGCGGGTGTACCCCATCGGCAGATTGGACAAGGATTCCGAGGGACTCCTCCTGTTGACCAATAACGGGGATATCGTGAACAAGATGATGCGCTCGGGCAACCGCCACGAGAAGGAGTATCTGGTGACGGTGAACAAACCGATTTCCGATCCTTTCCTGCGCGGAATGGCGGGGGGCGTTCCCCTGGTGGAGCTGGGGGTGACCACGCGAAAATGTCGTGTGGAGAAGATCGCTTCCAGACAGTTTCGGATCATTCTGACTCAGGGATACAACCGGCAGATCCGTCGCATGTGCGAATATTTCGGTTACCGGGTTGAGAAATTAAAGCGCGTGAGAATTATGAATATTGAACTGGGAGAGCTTCCGGTGGGCAAATATCGTACCGTCACCCCGGAGGAATACCAGGTGTTATCGAGACTTTTGCGGGGCTCCTCCAACGGCCCGGTAAAAGGCGGAAGATAGTTATAGGAGAGTGGAATTATGGACCAGACACTGCGTATGCAGGAATTGATCGATCAATTGAATGCGGCCTCCGAGGCATACTATAACGGCAAAGAGGAAATCATCAGCAATTACGAGTGGGATGCACTGTTTGATGAGTTGACCCTGCTGGAGAAGGAGAGCGGTATTATTCTCCCGGACAGTCCCACCCAGAAGACCGGATTTGAGGAAAACCAGTCCAATGGGAAAAAGGAACCTCATGAATTCCCTGCTCTGTCCCTGGCGAAGACCAAGCAGGTGGAAGAATTGCAGAAATGGGCGCAGGATTACCCCATCTGGCTCTCCTGGAAGTTGGACGGGTTGACTCTGGTGCTGACCTATGACAACGGGAAACTGACCAAGATTTTGACCAGAGGGAACGGCAGCATTGGAACCAACATTACCCATCTGAAGGATGCTATCGAGGGCTTCCCGCAGCAGATCCCCTACAAGGGACATTTGGTGGTGCGTGGAGAGGCTGCCATTTCCTACACGGATTTTGCATTGATTAACGATATGGTGGAGGATGAGGAAGAAAAGTATTCCAACCCGAGAAATCTCGCGTCCGGCACCTTGAATTTGGATGACCCAAGTGAAGTGAAGGCACGCCATATCCATTTTCACGCGTTCACCCTGGTTCATCTGGATGAGGAGATGAATTCCTGGGGGCAGCGGATGGATTATTTGGAGCAGATGGGATTTACGGTGGTGGCTCGGGAGTCCACGACCGGGGCGGATTTGCCGGAGGCTATCGAGCGATGGACCAAGCGTGTGGAGAGCGGTCAGATGGACATCCCGGTGGACGGGCTTGTTATCTGTTATGACGATATTGTCTATGCTTCCTCGGGCAGTGTGACCGGCCATCACGCCACAAGAGCCGGATATGCATTTAAGTGGCAGGATGAATCGGCATGGAGCAAGCTGCATCATATCGAGTGGTCCTGCGCGGTTTCCACTATCTCCCCGGTGGCGGTATTTGAGCCGGTCCAGTTGGAGGGAACCACCGTCAGCAGAGCCTCTCTGTGCAATATCAGTGAGATTAAGAGATTGGGCCTCGGAAGAGAGTGTATGCTGGAGATTATCAAGGCCAACAAGATTATCCCCAAGTGTATTTCCGTCAAGGATGCGCTGGGGGAGGTGGAGATCCCGAAACACTGCCCGGTGTGTCAGGCGCCCACAGAGATTCGGGTCAGCCCTAACAGTGGTACGGAGACGCTCCATTGTACCAACCCGGCCTGTACGGCCAAGCATGTGAAGCGTTTTTCTCGTTTTGTCAGCAAGTACGGCATGGATATCGAGGGTCTTTCCATTCAGACGCTGCTGCGATTTATCAACGCAGGTTACATCACGGAATTTGCGGATTTGTATCATCTGGACAGGTTCTATGATGAGATACGGAATATGGAGGGCTTTGGGGAAAAGTCCTGCGAGAATATCCAGGCTGCGGTGGAGAAAAGCCGCCATGTGCATCCCGTGAATCTGATTTTTGCCCTCTGCATTCCCATGATCGGCGTGGATGCGGGCAAGAAGCTTGTGAATGCCCTCGGCTTCGACGGATTTTTGGATAGAATGTCCCGTTTTGAGGGATTTGAGGATATCGATGGAATCGGGGAGGAAAAGTCCAATTCCATCCTAAAGTGGTACCAAAGCCGTGTGAACCAGGAGCAGCTGCACAACCTGCTGCGGGAAGTGGAGGTGGAGCAGGTAGCACCGGCGAAAACCGAGGGCGGAACCTGCGCGGGCCAGACCTTCGTCATCACCGGCGACGTGCATCATTTCAGAAACCGGGATGAATTCAAAGCCTTTGTGGAGATGCAGGGAGGCAAGGTGGCCGGAAGCGTGTCCGGCAAGACCACATATCTGGTGAACAACGATGTGGAGTCGGCTTCCTCCAAGAACCGCAAAGCCAAAGAGCTTGGGATTCCGATTATCTCCGAGGATACCTTCCTGGAAATGTTCGGGGAGACGTGATTCGGGAGAGAGGGAAACTTCCGGGCAAATATCAAGTAGATAGAGAAGAGGATTGAAACAATGCCTATCAAAACACAAAATGCTTTACCGGCAAAAGAAATATTGGAGCGGGAAAATATCTTTGTCATGGACGAAAACCGTGCAACACATCAGGAGATTCGTCCCCTAAGCATCGCAATTTTAAATCTGATGCCATTGAAGGAGGACACGGAGCTTCAGATTCTGCGCTCCCTATCCAACACACCTCTGCAGGTGAATGTGACATTTGTGACCACATCCACCCATGAGTCAACACATACCTCCATGAGTCATCTGAATCAGTTTTATCAGACCTTCGAGGAGATTCGGGAGGAGAACTTTGACGGATTTATCATCACCGGAGCTCCGGTGGAACTGATGGAGTTCGAGGAGGTGGACTATTGGCCGGAGATGGTGGAGATTATGGAGTGGACCAAAACCCATGTCACATCCACACTTCATCTGTGCTGGGGCGCTCAGGCAGGACTGTACTATCATTACGGAATTCAAAAACAATTGCTGGACCGGAAAATGTTCGGCGTGTACACCCACCGGGTGCTGAACCGCAAGGTGCCTCTGGTCAGAGGGTTCGACGACTATTTCTGTGCGCCCCATTCCAGACATACCGAGATTCCCCTCCAGGAGGTGCGCAATCATCCGGAACTGACGGTGCTTGCGGATTCGGAGGACGCGGGACTGTTTCTGGCAATCGCCCAGGATGGCAGACAGATTTTTGTGCAGGGGCATCCCGAGTACGACAGGCTGACGCTGGACAAGGAGTATAAGCGGGATAAGAGCAAGGGGCTTCCCATCGATCTGCCGAAGAATTACTACCCGGGGGATGACGATACGCAAAAGCCCTTGCTGCAGTGGCGCTCCCACGGCAACATCCTGTATTCCAACTGGCTCAACTACTATGTATATCAGGCAACCCCCTACGAGTTTTTGGATACAGCCCGCAACTTGAGCAAAAAACATCAATAATTCAAACTTTCCACACAGGGGGCCAAACGTGTGGAAAGCTTGAGAAAGAATGTCGGTTGCATATTCCGGCAGTGTTTGGTAGAATAACCATATGTTTTGACAAAAAGGACAGGGTAATTACGATGAAGAGAAAAGTTTTGGCCGTCGTTGCAATCGCAGTGATGGCATTTGGATTAACCGGATGTTGTATCTCCCATGATTGGCAGGATGCAACCTGTACACAGCCCCAGACTTGCAGCAAGTGCGGTAAAACCAAAGGGGAAGCACTTGGACATGAGGAGCAGGGGGAGGCAAATTATCAGACCGGACCCCTTTGTTCCCGCTGTGGAGAGGAATTGGGTCCAAAGCTGGAAGGTGACTTTGAGAGCCGCGGCTATGTGATCTCAGAGTTGGGAACCAATGTGCCATACATTACTGTGACCCAGAACGGCTACGAGACCATCGGCGAGGTGGCACTGACGGAGTGTGAGGTGTCCGAGACCGGTCCCAACGGGGAGAGCGTGGAAGGATATGAGTGGCTGCACACCACCCTTTATCTTCGTTTTATGGATGAGTCCGCCAAGAATGACGGGGTGAAGTGGCATGTCAGTGCGGAAGACTATTACACCTGCAAGCAGCATGACGATTCCCTGACCATCCTGACGGATGATCCGGAGAACAACTACATCTGCAAGCAGTATACGGTAAACTACAACGGTGTGGATTACGACCGGTGTACATACAGCTCCCAGTTCGTTGACAACGGATGGGGGGAAGACGAAGCTTATACCGCATCCTACGTATACGATTTCTGTGTTCCGGTGGGATATGACGGGGCGGTGATTGCGGTGTACAGCGGTGCAACCACATGGGAGGATGGCCAGTACATCTATGATGTGGCGGACAACAATACCATTTTCTTTAAGGTTAGATAATGATGACATATCAGTGATTGCTTACAATCTCTGTATCAGGGGAGCTGTCTCGACAGCTCCCTTGATTTATATTGGGGTGGAAAAATCTATAAAAAATTAACAACAAAATAACCAAATAGGCATTGTATTTGTACAAAATTTAGTGTAAAATCTTTATAGGCGTCGGACAAATTTGTTTTACGCAAGAAAAATGCTAAAAAGTTGGAGGTACTAGGTTATGAGCAATATGTCAGCAAAGATGGTAGCGTCATATTTTCAGAATGAAAATTTGAAGTTTGATATCGATGGAGAGGATGAGGAGATTATCCGTATCAACTTCAATGCAGATAATGTAGAGTCTGTTCGTATTTCTTTGTTCTTCGACAAAGAGGACAAGAATGTTGCAATTCGTTCGTTCAACATCTGTAAGGTTGAGGAGGCCAAGAAGGCGAAGATTTATCAGGTGATGTCCAAGCTTAACGATGATTTCCGTTGGGTGAAGTTCAGTATCGATGAGAACGACAACACCGTTACCGCTTCCACAGATGCTGTAATTCGTATGGATGTTGCAGGAGAAATCTGCTACGAATTAGTATTCAGAATGGTCAATATCGTAGATGATGCTTATCCTGAAATCATGAAGGCTCTTTGGGCATAAGAAAGGGATATTTTAGGCAGAGGTGCATCGCAATGCGCCTTTGCCTATATTTTTTTGAGGAGATTTACAAGAGATGGCATACGAGAGAGTATATGAAATTGTAGAGAAATTTGCCAAGGAACGGGCGGCCCAGGATGAGGCGTTAACCATGCTTCATCTTCTGTACGGCTATGCGAAGCTGGCGTCTTTTGATCAGAATATGCTGGGGATGTTTTTCGGGGAGGACGATAAGGAGTCCATCTCCAAGGTGGCTGATTTGTCCGGCTACTTCAAGGAAGCAAAATTGGATGCGAAACTGATTAAGGATGGCATTCCGATTTTGCTGTTGAGCAATTCCTCCAAGGAGAAGGAACAACAGCGCTGCGAGGAATTCTTACAGAAATATTCCTCTGATTCCAACAAAGTGGAACATATCATCCGGGATCTTTTGAAAATGGATTTGCCGGAAATGATTTTGTTCACGGAAGGTCATAAATTGCAGGACGTATTTGCTTATGTGGATAAGCAGAAGGTGGATACCGGTTCATCACCGAAGAAACCGAGACACGTGGATCCTACCAAGGATGCGCCGAAGCAGGAGGAGGCGAAGTCCGCAGACACCGCCAAGGGCGACCGGGTGTCCGGAGATCCCGATACCGGACGAGCTGAGGCGAAGGAGGAAGCCGACAAGTCCAAGGAGACCAAGAGGACAGACTCCAAAGAGTCCGGGGACTCGGCATCCGAGAGGAAGAATGAAGAGGCGGAGCGCGACGACTTCAAGATACTGATCAAGAAGACCAAGCAGTTGTACAGTGACTTGCTGGAGAAGGTTAAGGGGCAAGATGACGCGGTTAGGATGTTCGTGCAGGGATATTTCCAGGCGGAGGTGCTCCGCGGGGACGATCCGGAACAGAAGAAGCCGGCGGCTACCTTCCTTTTTGCGGGACCTCCCGGAGTGGGCAAGACGCTTCTTGCCAGCAATACAGCGGAGATGTTGGGGCTTCCGTTTAAGCGCTTTGACATGAGCGAATTCACCAACCCTTCCTCCGTGGATACCTTCATCGGAACGGAGAGTTCCTACAAGGGAGATAAGGGGCAGGTTACCCAGTTCGCCAAGGAGAATCCGAGAAGCATCATTCTCTTTGACGAGATTGAGAAGGCACACACGAAAATCATCTATCTGTTCTTGCAGATGTTGGACGGCGGCGTGCTGACGGATGCCAGAACCAATGAGCAGATTTCCTTCAAGGATACGATTATTATCTTTACCACCAACATCGGTAAGAAATTGTACGAGGGCATGAGAGGGACCAATCTCTCCTCCACACCGGCTGCGGTGATTCTGGATGCGCTGCAGACGGAAATCAATCCGGCAACCGGCGAACCGGCTTTCCCGGGTGCAATCTGTAGCCGTCTGGCTTCCGGCAATATCATTATGTTCAACCATCTGGGAATCCACACATTGTTGGATATTGTGGAGGGTGAGTTCAACAAGAGCATCAACCTTCTGAAGAAGCGCTATGGTTTTGAGATTGAGTTGGATCCGCTTCTTGCGCCCCTGTTCCTGTTCAATCAGAGCGGGGATGTGGATGCCCGGATCGCAACCGGCAAGAGCGGCCTGCTCATCAAGAATGAGTTGTATGAATTTGGCCGCCATATCAAGAACACCGAGGAGGTGTTTGACAACCTCAAGAAGATACAGTTTGTGGTTGAGATTCCGGATGATGATGCGGATATCCGCTCTCTGTTTATCAATGAGGAGTGTGTGGATATTCTGGTTGTCACAGACAAGAACATCAGCACCTCGGATTACGAGGGAACCAAATTCCGAATCCAGACAGCATCCAATGTGGATGAGGTGATGAACATTGTGAAGACGAAGGATATCGCCTTTGTCATTATCGATGTTCTGTATTCCGTGTACGACAGCGACAGAAAGTTCCTGAGCCAGGATGATATCAGCTCCCTTGGCTTGGATTGCTTTGCAGAACTGTGTGAGAAAGTTTCCGATATGCCAGTCTATCTGGTGGAGAACCAGGAGATGGATCTGGAGGATAAGGCAACCTTCCTCCGCATGGGGGCGAGAGGCTTCCTGAAGGAGACCGAGGAGGGAAGCATCAGTTCCAAGGATATCCTGGAATTGGTGGAGAGCGTTCATCTCCAGGAGAGAGCGGACAACCTGGTGCGCCGCGGCCGCGTTGTCAACTACAATACGGCACAGTATCTGTCCGACGACAACACGCTTGCCATCATACGATTCTACGATTTCAAACTCCGGCAGGCCGTGTCCGGAGACACACAGAAATTGATGCTTTCCGAGGTCAGCAAACCTACGGATCGCTTCGACGATGTCATCGGTGCGGAGGATGCCAAGAGCGATCTGAAGTTCTTTGTGAATTTCATGCAGAACCCGCGCAAGTTTATTCTGGAGGGGCACAAGGCTCCGAAGGGAATCTTGCTCTATGGGCCTCCCGGAACAGGAAAAACCATGCTGGCGAGAGCTATGGCGGGCGAGTGTAACGTATCCTTCTTCCCCACCACAGCCAACAACTTTTTCAGCAAGTGGGTAGGTGAGACGGAAGAAAACATCCGTAATCTGTTCGCTTCCGCAAAACGATATGCGCCGTCCATCATCTTCATCGATGAGATCGACGCAATCGGCAAAGAGAGAACCGGTGACAGTTCTGCCCACCACACGGAGAAAGCACTGAATCAGCTTCTCACGGAGATGGATGGATTCGAGGTGGATCCGAAGCGGCCGGTATTTGTCATTGCCGCTACCAACTTTGATCTGGACGGCAGCAAATCCGGCAAGTCAAGCTCCATGGACCCGGCATTGATGCGCCGTTTTGACAACCGGATATATGTGGATCTGCCGAAGGAAAAGGAACGTAAGCAGTACATCGAGATGATTCTTCGCAAGAAGAACCTGGAGGGTAAGATCTCCGAGGGTACCATCAACAACCTGGCGGAGAGAACCACGGGAATGAGCCTCGCCATTCTGCAGAATATTTTGGAACTGGGATTTAGGAATGCTGCCAAGAAGGGGGAGCCGGTGAACGACGAGATTATGCTGAACGCCTTCGAGGAGTACCAGTATGGTGAGAAGAGAGAATGGAACGAGGATTACTATCGTTCCGTTGCGGTACATGAATCCGGACATGCTTATCTGAACTGGATTTCAGGCGATGCGCCTTCCTTTGTGACGATTGTATCCAGAGGGGATTTCGGCGGTTACATGATGCCTGGCAACGGGGAGAAAACTCCCAATTACACCAAGGAACAATTGCTTGGCAAAATCCGGACCTCCCTGGCGGGAAGAGCCGCAGAGATTGTGTTCTATGGGGAGGAGAGCGGCGTCAACACAGGAGCGTCCTCCGATTTGGAGCACGCCACCCACTACGCCATGAACATGGTATGCAGATATGGTATGACGGGCGGAAGTCTCATCAGTTTGAACCCGGAGACCATCTTGAAATCTTCCATGGCCGACGATTTCATCCAGAAAGTAAATCGCTTGTTGGATGAGGAGATGGCCAACACCATCAAGATTGTAGAGGAAGGGAAAGCGTACATTGAGAACCTCTCCGGACAATTGGTGAAAGAGAACCAGCTTGTGGGTGAGCGCATTGTGGAGATCTTCGAAAATACCAAAAAACAACTGGGACAATAGTGTGATTCTGTTTTACATAAGCATTGAAATGTGCTACTATAGTACCAGAAAGTACTTTACCGATAAATTTTAAGGGGGAATTTTCCTATGGCTAAAGAAATAGTTGCAATGTTGCTGGCCGGCGGACAGGGATCGAGACTGTATGCCTTGACCCAAAAGCTTGCGAAACCTGCGGTTCCGTTTGGCGGCAAGTACCGAATTATCGATTTTCCATTATCGAACTGTGTGAATTCCGGTATCGACACTGTCGGAATTTTGACACAGTACCAGCCATTCGTATTGAATGAGTATATTGGCAACGGACAACCTTGGGATCTTGACAGATTGTATGGCGGGGTACATGTACTCCCTCCTTACCAGAAGGCTTCCGGTTCCGATTGGTATAAGGGAACAGCAAACGCGATATATCAGAACATTTCGTTTATCGAGAGATACGATCCGGAATATGTCATCATCCTCTCCGGAGACCAGATTTGCAAACAGGATTACAGCGACTTTTTGCGTTTCCACAAGGAGAAGGGGGCAGAGTTCTCCGTCGCAGTGATGGAAGTGCCCTGGGATGAGGCGTCCCGTTTCGGCCTTATGGTGACCGATGAGGATGACAAGATTACGGAATTCCAGGAGAAACCGAAGGAGCCCAAGTCCAATCTGGCATCCATGGGTATCTACATATTCAACTGGGATATTCTGCGCCAGTATTTGATTGAGGATGAGGCGGACCCGAATTCCGAGAATGATTTCGGTAACAATATCATTCCCAACCTTCTTCGTGACGGACGCAAGATGTATGCGTACCGATTCAGCGGATACTGGAAGGATGTGGGAACCATCTCCTCCCTCTGGGAAGCCAACATGGAGGTGTTGGACCCGGAGAACAGTGGAATCAATCTGTTTGATGAGGACTGGAAAATATACAGCCGCAATGCGGGAATGACGGGGCACAGAATCGGTGAGAAAGCCCTGGTTGAGGATGCCATGATCACCGATGGATGCAGTATCCAGGGAACCGTCAGACATTCAATCCTGTTTTCCGGTGTCACCGTAGAGGAAGGCGCTGTGGTTGAGGATTCTGTTGTCATGGGACGCACAACCATCAAGGCCGGTGCTGTGGTGAGACACAGTATCGTGGCGGAGAATGTTGTGATTGGAGAGAAGGCCGTGGTCGGTGAGACTCCGGAGGACCCTTCGGACAACAGCAATGTGGCGACAATCGCTTCCAATGTACACATTGGTGCACAGGCAATTATCGGACCCAATGCAATGGTGTACGATGATGTTGAGGAAGGAGGCAAACAGTAATGATTAATTCCAAGAAAAATGATGCTTTGGGTATTATTTTCCCAAACAGCTATGATTCTTTAGTTCCGGAGTTGGTGACAGAGCGAACCATGGCTTCCATTCCTTTTGCGAGCCGTTATCGTTTGGTTGATTTCCTGATCTCCAGCATGGTACACAGCGGAATTACCAATATTTCTCTGCTGGTGCGCCAGAATTATCATTCTCTGATGGATCATCTCGGTTCCGGACGGGAGTGGGATTTGGCCCGGAAAAAGGGTGGTATCAATATATTCCCGCCCTATGCCCAGAAGTCTGTGAAAGTGTTTAACGGTTGGATTGAAGGGTTGGAGAGCATTAAGGGATTTTTGAACAGTCAGACGGAGAAGTATGTGGTCTTGGCAGATTCCAACTTTGCCATCAACTTTGATTTTACCAAGTTGATTGAAGCCCATATTCAATCCGGCGCGGATGCCACTGCGGTGTACCGCAAATCGGAGGTTCCGGAGATTTTCCGGGGATTCCATTCCAACAATCACGATTATTACTACTCCTACTGCATGAATGAGGAGGGAAGAATTACCAAGATTGATATCAATTCCACACAGCCGGGGGTTGTCAATTTTGGTATGAATATCTATGTGGTGGAGCGGGAACGCCTGATTGACATGATTGATGAGGCCTATATCCACGGATATACTTACTTCATGAGAGATCTTCTGGCACCCAATGTGAATAAAATGAAGATTCAGGGGTATTGTTATGAAGGGTATGTTGCTCACATTCACGATATGAAGAGCTACTTCGAGGAGAACATGAAGCTGATGCATGAGGAGAACCTGCAGGCCCTTTTTGCAGGGGAGCCCATTTACACCAAGATTCGTGATGACAACCCGACCCGCTATCTGCAGGGCTCCAAAGCGAAGAACGTGCTGGTTGCCGATGGTTGTGTCATTGAGGGCGAGGTGGAGAACTGCGTGCTCTTTCGAGGCGTTCATATCGGCAAGGGCGCAAAGGTGCGTAACTGTGTATTGATGCAGGATACTGTCATCGAAGAGAACTGTGATGTGCAGTATGTGATCACGGACAAGAACGTGCGCATCACTGCGGGCAAATACCTTTCCGGCAATGATTCCTACCAGGTATTCGTTGCCAAGCATCAAACTGTCTGATATAATAAATGTCAGAAAATTTCCAAGGAGGCACAATAAGAATGGCTGATAGTAGAAAAACAATTAAGATAAAATCTGACGAGTCAGGGGAGATCAAGGTAGCGGATGAGGTGATTGCTATTGTGGCCGGTCTTGCAGCAACTGAAGTGGAAGGCGTTAGCTCCATGGCGGGCAACATTACCAATGAAATCGTCAGCAAGATTGGTATCAAGAATCTCTCAAAGGGCATTATGGTTGAGGTCCTCGAGGGAGAAGTCAAAGTTGATGTTTCCATTAACATTGCGTACGGGTACAATATCCCGGAAGTGTCCGCCAAGGTTCAGGAGAAAGTCCGGGCGGCAATCGAGAATATGACCGGCTTGACGGTGGCGGTTGTCAATGTGCGCATTGCCACGGTGGATATGACAAATCAATAAATTGTGCTTTTTTATTGACATATTTTGTAGTATAATTAAGGATGTCCTACGGGCATCCTTTTTTATGCGTTAGGGCGGTATATTTTTCATGGGAGATTATGTATGACAAGAAGCGAATTAAGGGAAAATGTATTTCAGATGTTGTTCCGGGCAGAATTCCATAATAACGAGGATTTGGCCGAGCAGATAGAGTTATTGTGTGACGGATTCTACAATCTGAAGGAGGATGACGTCAAGACGACCACTCTTAAGAGCGAAGAGATAGACGAAATCAAGAACAGGACCATTGCGGTTGTGGAGAAAATCAGCGAGATTGACGAGAAGATCAACAGTGTCTCCGTGGGGTGGAAGACTTCCCGCATGGGGAAGGTGGACTTGACCATCATTCGCCTGGCGGTGTATGAGATTTTGTTTGATGAGAAAATTCCGAATCCCGTGGCCATCAACGAAGCGGTGGAACTGGCCAAGAAATTCGGAACCGATGATTCATCTTCCTTTGTGAACGGAGTATTGGGTAAAGTAGTAGCATAGCATGAACAAAAATATCTATTCTGTAGGACAGGTAAACCAATATATCAAGAATATGTTTGCGCAGGATTTCATGTTGCGAAATATCTGCGTGAAGGGTGAGGTGTCTAATTGCAAGTATCATTCCAGCGGGCATGTTTACTTTACGCTGAAGGATGAGAAGGGTGCAATCTCAGCAGTGATGTTTGCGGGATATCGCAAGACGGGCCTTGGTTTTCCCATGAAAGAGGGGGACAAGGTGATGGTTACCGGATCCATCGAGGTTTATGAGAAAACCGGCGATTATCAGATTTATGTGAAACAGATTGAACCGGATGGCGAGGGCAATCTGTTTTTAAAATTTGAGGCACTCAAGCAGGAACTGATGGAGATGGGAATGTTTGACAGTTCTTACAAGCAGCCCATTCCCAAGTACATCCGAAGGTTGGGGGTTGTAACCGCTCCCACGGGTGCGGCCATTCAGGATATCCGCAATATCACCTCCCGGCGGAATCCCTATGTGCAGGTGATTTTGTATCCGGCACTCGTTCAGGGGGAGGGGGCTGCCCAGAGCATTGTGGACGGAATCCGATTTCTGGATACATACGGTGTGGATACCATCATCGTGGGTCGGGGAGGCGGTTCCATCGAGGATTTGTGGGCTTTCAACGAAGAGATTGTGGCCAGGGCTATCTTCGATTGCAATACGCCCATTATCTCGGCGGTGGGACATGAGACGGATTGGACCATCGCGGACTATGTGTCGGATATGAGAGCGCCCACGCCCTCCGCGGCGGCGGAACTTGCGGTATTCGATTATCGGGATGTGGCGGATTATCTGGCACAGCAAAAGCTTCGCATGAATCGCCTGATACGACAGAAAATCGATTGGAATCGCATGAGACTGCAGCGGCAGAGTGACCGGCTGAAGCTTCTGGGACCTACCTACAAGATGAATGAAAATAGGCGCAGGGTGGCGGACTATGAGAATCGTCTCCGTTCATCCATGGAGCAGAAAATGGTAACGGCGAGACATCGATTGGCACTTCTGGCGGAGAGATTGGACGGGCATTCTCCCATGCGCAAGCTGAGTCAGGGGTTTGCTCTGGTGGAGGATTCCGAGCATCACACCGTTCACTCGGTGGAGGCGTTCCATGAGGCGGACGATATACTGCTTCATCTGAAGGACGGTGATATCACCGCCAAGGTGACAGCAGTGCAGAAGATTGACAGAGGTTGAGGGAGAGATTATGGCAGATAAAAAAGAGACAACTCTGGAACAGCGTTTTGAGACCATCGAGACCATACTTCAGAGGATGGAGGAGGGGGAGGTGTCCCTGGATGAATCCTTTGATTTGTACAAGACCGGATTGGCTGAGATCAAGGCAGCCAACGAGATGCTTGGGGACATGGAAAAAGTGTTGATGGTCCTCAATGAGAACGGAGATCTGGAGGAATTGTAAATGAACTTTGAGAATGAGATGCAATCCAGAGTGGATGCAATCAACCAACTCCTGAAATGCTACCTCCCGGAGCAGGAAGGGTTGCAGAAAACCGTGCTGGAAGCCATGAGCTACAGCGTGGATGTGGGTGGCAAGAGGCTGCGCCCTATGTTTATGCAGGAGACCTACCGCATGTTTGGCGGAACGGACAGTATCGTGGAACCTTTTATGGCGGCGATGGAGATGATACACACCTATTCCTTGGTGCATGATGACCTGCCGGCCATGGATAACGATATGTACCGGCGGGGAAAATTGACCACCCACGCGGTGTACGGGGAGGCCATGGGAATCCTCACGGGGGATGCATTGCTTAACTGTGCGTTTGAAACGGTGGCAAAGGCCTTCGATATGGCCATGCAGCGGGAGCAGGAGACGGAGGATAAGACCCGGGCTTGCGAAGTATACCGGCGCATCATGCGGGCTTATCGGACGCTGGCAGTCCGGGCCGGCATTTTCGGCATGATCGGCGGCCAGGTGGTGGATGTGGAGTCGGATGCCAAGGATGCAAAGCCCATATCCAGGGAGAAGCTGGACTTTATCTACGAACTGAAGACGGGTGCATTGCTGGAGGCATCCATGGAGATTGGGGCAATTCTCGCGGGTGCATCCGAGGAGGAACTTGCGGTTATCTCTGAGATTGCATCCAAGGTCGGATTGGCATTTCAGATTCAGGATGATATTCTGGATGTCACCAGTACCCTTGAGGTGTTGGGAAAACCCATCGGAAGTGATGAGAAGAACAATAAGTCAACCTATGTGACCTTCGAGGGCTTGGACAAATCCCGCGCTGATGTGAAGCGGCTCTCGGAGGAGGCTGTCTCACAGTTGGACGGGCTTGGCAGAGAATGTACTTTTTTGCGGGAATTGATACTTTTCCTGATTCACCGCATTAAATAATAAGAGAGTAACACCGTTGGTGTAACAGAGGGATGTTACATGGTACTGGATAAGATACAACATGAAAATGATATAAAGAAGTTGAACGAAGCGGAGCTTTCCGATTTGGCGGACGAGATTCGCCAGTTCCTTGTGGATAATATTTCCAAGACCGGTGGGCACCTGGCCTCCAATTTGGGTGTGGTGGAACTGACCATGGCTTTGCATCTGTGTCTGGATTTGCCCAAGGATAAAATTATCTGGGATGTGGGGCATCAATCCTACACCCACAAGCTGTTGACCGGGCGCAGGGATGGATTCCGAAGTCTCCGGCAATTCGGGGGCATGAGCGGATTCCCCAAGAGCAACGAGAGCGACTGTGACTGTTTTAACACCGGACACAGCTCCACCTCCATCTCCGCAGGGCTGGGATTTGCCCATGCAAGGGAGATCAACAAGGAGGATTATCACGTCGTCTCTGTCATCGGGGACGGAGCGCTGACGGGAGGGTTGGCCTTTGAAGCCCTCAATAATGCCTCCCGGGTGAAATCCAATTTTATCATTGTGTTGAATGACAACAACATGTCTATCTCCCAGAACGTAGGGGGAATGAACCGATATTTATCCGCATTTCGGACGGCGGATGTCTACAGGGATCTCAAACTTGACATCATGAATTCCCTGAACAAGATTCCGGTATACGGAGGGCGTATGGTAAAGCGAATCCGCAATGCCAAAAGCGGCATTAAGCAGTTGTTTGTGCCGGGAATGTTCTTTGAGGAGATGGGGATTTTGTACTTGGGTCCCGTGGATGGCGGCGATTTGGCGGGAATGTGCAAATTGTTCGAGGAGGCCAAGCGCGTGGATGGCCCTGTGCTTGTGCATGTACTGACCCACAAGGGGGCCGGATATGCGCCGGCGGAGAGACATCCGGCGAGATTTCACGGCGCGGAGCCCTTTGAGATTGAGACGGGAATTCCCAGAAATCCCCGGGTAAAAGCCAATTATACGGATGTGTTTTCCACCATTATCAAGAAGATGGGGGAGCGCAATCCAAATGTGGTGGCCATCACCGCCGCCATGGAGGATGGAACCGGATTAAAGCGCTTCCACAATGTCTATCCGGAGCGGTTTTTTGATGTGGGAATCGCGGAGGCTCACGCGGTCACCTTTGCTGCGGGGCTGGCGAAATGCGGTCTGATTCCGGTGTTTGCCGTATATTCCTCCTTCTTGCAGAGAGCCTACGATGAGATTCTTCACGATGTGTGTATTCAGAAGCTTCCGGTGGTCTTTGCCATCGACCGGGCAGGACTGGTGGGAAGCGATGGGGAGACCCATCAGGGGATTTTCGATATCTCCTATCTGTCCTCCATTCCCAATATGACCATCATGGCCCCCAAAAACAAATGGGAACTCTCCGACATGATGAAGTATGCGGTGGAATTTGGCGGGCCTATTGCAGTTCGCTATCCGAGAGGAGAGGCCTACGACGGCCTGAAGGAGTATCGGGCACCGATTGAGCTGGGAAAATCGGAACTGTTGCGGGAAGGGAAAGGGGTTGCTCTGATGGCCCTTGGCAGCATGGTCCCCTGTGCCATGGAAGCGGCGGAAATCCTGAAGGAGAAGGGAATTGATGCCACGGTTGTCAATGCGCGCTTTGCAATGCCTTTTGACAGGCAGATGATAGATCAATTTGCAGAGGATGGCTATGAACTTTTGGTTACTCTGGAGGAGAACGTGTCCTCCGGCGGATTCGGTGAGCATGTGGCATCCTATTTGATCAAGACGGGAAAAGAGATGAGGCTGCTCAATATCTCCATCCCGGATATGTATGTGGAGCATGGCAGTGTGGAATGTCTGCTTCGTGAGCTGGGGATGGATGCAAAATCCGTAGCCGATAGAATTTTGGAGGTACTATGAAAGAACGCCTGGATGTGTTGCTGGTGCAGCGTGGCTTAGCTCCTTCCCGTGAGAAGGCCAAGACCATGATCATGGAAGGAAATGTGTTTGTAAATAATAATCGGGAAGATAAAGCGGGTTCCCTTTTTCCGGATGACTGCAATATTGAGATTCACGGCAACACGCTGAAATATGTCAGCAGAGGTGGACTGAAGCTGGAGAAAGCCATGACTCATTTCGGAATCACGCTGGATGGCAAGGTGTGTATGGACATCGGCGCTTCCACCGGCGGATTCACCGATTGCATGCTGCAAAACGGTGCGAGGAAAGTCTATTCCGTGGATGTGGGATACGGACAGTTCGCCTGGGTGCTTCGCCAGGACCCGAGAGTGGTGTGCATGGAGAAGACCAACATCCGCTATGTGACTCCGGAGGATATCGACGATGTGTTGGATTTCGCTTCGGTGGATGTGTCCTTCATCTCCCTCACGAAGGTACTGCCCGCTGCCCATGAACTGTTGCGGGACAATGGTCAGATGGTGTGTCTGATCAAACCCCAGTTTGAGGCAGGCCGGGAAAAGGTTGGAAAAAAAGGTGTCGTCCGGGACAGGGGAGTACACCTGGAAGTGGTTGATAAAATTATTGATTTCGCATTGAACAATGGCTTTTCGGTATTAAATCTGGAGTATTCGCCCATCAAGGGACCGGAGGGCAACATTGAGTATCTGGTTTACATTGAAAAATCCCAGCAACCAAAGAAGGAGGAGTCCGTAAATGCGCAGGCTGTGGTGGATGCGGCGCATGGAGAACTGGACAAATAAGGTATGCGTAATTTTTTGCTGATTACAAATCCATACAAGGATATGGATCTTCGCCTGACCAACGAGATTCTGGAGTACATCAGAGCCCGGGGAGGAAGCGCATCGTATCTTCTCAGCAATATTCGCCGCAAGGGCAGGGGGGATTTTGATGTGCAGGAGGTTCCGGAAGGAACGGAGTGCATCCTGGTCCTTGGTGGGGACGGAACATTAATTCGCGCCGCCACGGAGGCGGAATCCCTGCGGATTCCTCTGATCGGGGTGAATCTGGGAACTCTGGGTTATCTGTGTGAGCTGACGGAGGCGACGGTCTTTCCGGCTATCGACAGACTCATGAACGGGGAGTATGTGACGGAGGAGCGCATGCTTCTGACCGGATATCAGGGCAGTGACAAGAGCGATGCCAGGGTGGCGCTCAATGACATTGTCATCCACCGGGAGGGACCTCTCTCCATCCTGAGTCTGGTTGTATATGTTAACGGAAAATTGTTGAATACCTATCACGCTGACGGGGTGATTGTCGCCACACCCACAGGCTCCACCGGTTACAGCATGTCCGCAGGGGGCCCCATTGTGGATCCGAAGACAAGCCTGATTTTACTGACTCCTATCAATGCCCACAACCTGAATTCCAAGAGTATCGTGTTGGGGCCGGATGATGTGATTGAGATTGAAATCGGGAACCGGAGGGCGGAGGCGGACGAGTGTGCCAGCGTCAGCTTTGACGGGGACGAGGTGGCAAGGATTGCAGTGGGGGAGCGCTTTGTCATTTCCCGCTCCGACAATACGACACAGATATGCAAGTTGAATAATCGCAGCTTCTTGGAATTGCTGGGCAAGAAGATGCAGACATATAATTAGGAGACGGATATGAAAACAAAGAGACAGGCAAAAATACTGGAACTGATTGAGAAAAATGACATCGAAACCCAGGAAGAATTATCTGCATTTTTGTTGATGGAGGGATACGAGGTGACACAGGCCACGGTATCCCGGGATATTCGAGAACTGAAATTGACCAAGATTGCAATGGATAACGGAAGACAGAAATATGCCATTTTGTCGGAGAGTGGCGAGCAGCTCTCCGAGAAATATGTGCGGGTCTTCCGGGATGGCTTTTTATCCATGGATAAGGCACAGAACATTCTGGTCATCCGCACGGTGTCAGGGATGGCAAGTGCAGTGTGTGCTGCGTTGGATGCCATGCGCATTCCCGGAATCGTGGGCTCCATCGCCGGTGACGATACCATCATGTGTGCGATTCGCAGTGTGGAAGACACCCTGGCGGTTATGAAAAAATTGAAAAAAATCGTGGAATCATAGAGCGGATTTGCGTATGTGTGCTTTGAGAGAGTAGAAGGAGATAAAATGTTACAAAATCTGCATGTGAAAAATCTGGCAATCATTGAGGAAGCCGATGTGGAGATGAAATCCGGGTTGAATATTCTCTCCGGAGAGACCGGTGCGGGTAAATCCATCATCATCGGCTCCATCAATCTGGCTCTGGGGGAGAAGGTGCCGAAGGAATTGCTGCGAGACAGCGAGGAACCGGCATTTGTGGAGTTGGAGTTCGAGGTTACGAATCCGCATATCATCGAGAGACTGAGAGAATTGGATGTGGAGCCGGAAGGCGGCATGGTGACCTTGAGTAGAAAGGTTACCAATCAGCGCTCCGTGGGAAGAATCAACGGGGAGATGGTGGCTGCGTCCACCATGCGCGAGGTGGCAGCCCTGCTGATTGATATTCACGGTCAGCATGAGCATCAATCCCTGTTGCAGAAGCGAAAACATCTGGAACTGGTGGATGATTACGCCAAGACACTTCTCGGCGAGAGAAAGAAAGTTCTTGCAGCGGAGTATTTGGAGTATCGAAGAATGGTGGAGGAACTGCACAATTCCGCCATGGATGAGGACGCCCGGAAGAGAGAACAATCTCTTCTGGAATACGAGGTGCAGGAGATTGAGGAGGCAAATCTCTCGGAGGGGGAGGATGAGGAACTGGAACAGGAGTTCCGCCGTTTCTCCAACGGGAAAAAGATTATGGAGGGTGTCAACCAGGCCTACGCGGCTTGCGGCGGTGAGATGGAGAGCGCTTCCGAACTGATCGGCCGTGCAGTCCGGGAACTGGGAAGTGTGTCCGCCTACGATCCCAAGGTGGGGGCGCTGGAGAACCAGCTGGCGGAGATTGACAATCTGCTTGGGGACTTTAACCACGAGATTTCCTCCTACATTTCCGAAGCGGATTTCGACGAGGAGCGCTTCTTCCACATGGAGAAGCGTCTGGATCTCATCAATCACCTGAAGTCCAAATACGGAAGGACCATCACGGAGATTCTGGAGGAATGTGCCAAAAAGAGAAGCCGAATGGAATGCCTGACGGATTACGATACATATATCGGAAATCTGCGGGCCTCCATACAAAATCAGGAGCGAAAGCTGGAACAATTGTGCACAGAGATTTCGGAGATCCGCAGACAGGCGGCAGGGAAACTCTGCGCGGCAATCCGGGATGCTTTGGTGGATTTAAACTTTTTGGATGTGCAGTTTACCATGGATTTTTCCAGACTTCCGGAATATACAGCAAACGGATTTGATGATGCGGAGTTTTTGATCTCCGTCAATCCCGGAGAACCTGTACTTCCCCTTGCGAGGGTGGCCTCCGGTGGAGAGCTGTCCAGAATCATGTTGGCCATCAAGACCGTGATGGCGGAGAGCGACGATATCGAGACCCTGATATTCGATGAGATCGACAGCGGAATCAGCGGGCGGACCGCGCAGATGGTTGCGGAGAAGATGAATCAATTAGGGCGGAATCATCAGATTATCTGCATCACGCACCTGCCGCAGATTGCAGCTATGGCGGATAACCATTTCCTGATTGAAAAGTCCGTGGTGGGACAATCCACCGTTTCCAATATCCGCTCCCTGTCCGATGAGGAGAGCGTAAAGGAGCTCGCCCGGATGCTGGGCGGCGTCGAGATCACGGATACGGTTATGATGAATGCACGTGAGATGAAGGACATGGCTCAGAGGAAAAAGTAATTGCATAAATAAAATACAAGATAATTTCGCATACTATGTATACCTTGGGAGGTATTGTGGTATGCGTAATTTTTTTGCTGTTTTTGTAAGAAATGCATTGTGGGCGTATTTGGTAATCATTATCTGTTTTGGATATGCCCTGATGTTGGAAGACGTTCCGACGCAGATTCACGTGACCCAAGAAGAAATAGATGATGGAACAGCGGCAGAGTATTTGGATTCCTGCAAACTCCTCGGGGTGATTCCGGTCAAGGATGTGTCTTTGACTATTTGTTCCAGGGAAAAGATATATCCCTGCGGCAGAGTCGTGGGCATATACGGACAGACCCGAGGAGTGCTTGTTCTATCCACCACATCCATCGAGGGGGAAGACGGAAAACTGGTGGCACCGGCAACCAACCTGATCCTTCCGGGGGACTACATCTACGCGGTAAATGGGGAGCCCATTGAAACCAAGGAAGAACTGGTAAATTGGGTGAACAACTATTGCAAGTGGAATCGTGATAACGGGACAGCAGCTTCGGAAAAACCCAGCTTAAGACTTTCCGTCCACAGGCAGGAGGATGACATGGTAATCAATGTCCCCATTGCCAAGACCGCAAAGGGGGAATACAAATTGGGAATCTGGGTGAAGGATGATCTGGCCGGAATCGGAACCATCTCCTTCTATCGGGAGAACGGAGATTTTGGTGCTCTCGGACACGGAATCGGGGACGGGGAGACCGGGCAGATTCTGGGTATGTCCCAGGGAAAAATATATCGAACCGAGATTGTAGGCATCAAGAAAGGACAAAAAGGGGAGCCGGGGGAGATAGAAGGTGTTATCTACTACGGTTTGGACGACAAACTGGGCACCTTGAACAATAACGGACAGATTGGCTTGTTCGGAACACTGGATGCGGAGAACCTGGCGGAATTACGCAGCGACCGGGAACCCATGGAGGTCGCATACAAGCAGGAGATTGAAATCGGAAAGGCACAGATTATGTCTGATGTATCCGGCGAACTGCAGTGCTACGAGGTGGAGATTACGGATGTGGATTTTCGCACAAGCAACAGCAATAAGGGAATTCATCTCACGGTGACCGACCAGAATCTGCTGGAGCTCACCGGGGGGATTGTGCAGGGCATGAGCGGCTCCCCCATCATTCAAAACGGACGAATTGTGGGGGCCGTGACACATGTGCTGGTCAGCAATCCCGCCAAGGGGTATGGAATCTTTATCGAGAATATGTTGGAGTATTGATGGTATGCTTATTGTGAATATGCACATATTTTGGTAAAATGAGCGACGGAGAGATAAAGTTTATGCTATTTTTAGAAAAACTTTAGAGAAGAGAAATGGTAATTCCGCCTTCTGAAGTTTACAATATCTCAGGGAAATTATGTAAGAAGCATGGACAAAAAGAGGATAGGAAATGGGTAAGATTTTTAAAAATATGATTCCGTACTGGAAACAGGTGATTGTAATCATTCTGTTTTTAATTCTGCAGGTGAATTGCGATTTATCTCTTCCGCAGTACACCTCCAACATCATTGATGTGGGAATCACAAACCGGGGAATTGAACATATTCTGCCGGAGAAAATGACACAAAACGACTACGATACGGCGCAGTGGTTTATGACGGAGGAAGAAAAGGAGGAATGGGCTTCCTGCTATGGGCAGGAGGAGGAAGGAATTTTCTCCAGAGTCGCCCTGTCGGAGAAGAAATTGGACTCCCTGGATGAGCGCTTTCTTGTTCCCCTGGTGTTGAGCTATCAGGTGAACTCTGCCATGGAGCAGGCACAGAACGGGGAGAGCGGAGAATTTGCACAGACGCAGGAGCTTGCCGCCTCCGGGGATCCCCTTGAGATGCGTCAGGCTCTCTCGGAGGTCATAGATTCCACGGGAACCAGCATGGTGCAATCCATGGGAGTTGCATTTGCGGCAAACTGTGACGAGAACGCGGGCGTGGATCTTGAATCCGTCCAGGTGAAGTACATGTGGAAAACGGGAGCCAAGATGCTGGGCGTGGCCCTGATTATGATGATTTGTGCAATCGTGGTCGGTTACATGGCATCCAAAGTGGGTGCGGCCATCGGCCGGGATTTGCGCAATAAGACGTTTCAGAATGTGGTAAGATACTCCAATGCGGAGATGGATCAGTTTTCCACCGCATCCCTGATTACCAGAAGCACCAACGATATTCAACAGGTGCAGATGGTGAGCACCATGTTTTTGCGCATGGTGATGATGGCGCCAATCATGGGTATCGGCGGAATCATCAAAGTGGCACAGACCGCCACGGGGATGGAGTGGATTATTGTTCTGGCGGTGGGCCTGTTGCTGACTTTGGTGGGAATACTGGTGGCGGTTTCCATGCCCAAATTTCAGAAAATGCAAAAACTTGTGGACCGGGTAAACCTGATTGCCAGGGAGATATTGACCGGACTTAGCGTCATTCGCGCCTTCGGAAGAGAAAAGCGGGAGGAGGAGCGCTTCGATGATGCCAATAAGGACCTGACGAAGACCATGCTCTTCACCAACCGCGCCATGACATTTATGATGCCGGGAATGTCCATGATTATGTATGGCATCACACTTCTCATTGTGTGGGTCGGAGCAAAACATATCGACAACGGCACCATGCAGGTGGGAGCTATGACTGCGTTCATTACATACACCATGCTGATTGTCATGTCCTTTTTGATGCTTGCGGCAATGTCCATCATGTTGCCTCGGGCAGGTGTTGCGGCGGAGCGTATCGACGAGGTGATACGGACCAAGACCGGCATCGAGGAGGCAGAAAATCCGGTAAAGTTGGAGAAGCCTGAGGGCGTGGTGAGATTCGAGCATGTGGGGTTTATGTATCCCGGTGCGGAGGAAGAGGTGATTTCCGATATCGATTTCCAGGCAAAACCGGGCAAGACGACCGCCATAATCGGAAGCACCGGTTGCGGAAAATCCACCCTTGTGAACCTGATTCCCAGGTTCTATGACGTGACAAGCGGTGCAATCACCATCGACGGGGTGAACATCAAGGATATGTCTCTGTATGATTTAAGACAGATGGTGGGGTTTGTACCGCAAAAAGGGGTACTGTTCTCGGGAACCATCGCAAGCAATCTGCGGTTTGGCAATGCGGATGCCACCGACGAGGAGATTGCGGAGGCGGCGAGAATCGCCCAGGCCCAGGATTTTATTCTGGAGAAGGATCACGGGTATGACAGTCATATCGCCCAGGGCGGTTCCAATGTATCGGGAGGACAAAAGCAGCGTTTGGCAATTGCCCGCGCCATTGCCAAGAACCCGAAGATCTACGTGTTTGACGACAGTTTCTCCGCCCTTGACATGAAGACGGACGCAAAGCTTCGCAAGGATTTGGAGAGCGCCACCGGGGATGCGACGGTGATTGTGGTAGCGCAGCGCATCAGCACCATTTTGCACGCAGATCAGATTCTGGTCTTGGACGAGGGCAAGATTGTGGGCCGTGGAACTCACGAGGAATTGCTCCGCAGCTGTGAGGTATATGAACAAATCGCCAGGTCGCAATTATCCGCCAAGGAACTTGGGCTCGACGAAGAAAGGGAGGGCAGATAAATGGCACCTAGAGGACATCATGGGAAACCTTCCGGGGAAAAAGCCCGGGATTTTAAGGGCTCCCTCGGAAAATTGATTCAGTATCTGGGAAAATATTGGATTGGAATTGTTTGTGTTATGATTTTTGCTGCGGTTGCCACCCTCTTTTCCGTGGCGGGACCCAAGGTGATGGGAAAGGCTACCACCGCGCTGGCGGAAGGGCTTATGGCCAAAATTGCGGGGACAGGCGGAATTGATTTTTCCTATATCGCCAAGATATTGCTGTTCACCCTTGGACTGTATCTGATCAGCACCATCTTCAATTTTCTTCAGGGACTGATCATGACCAACATCACCCAGAAGACCTGTTATCGCTTGCGTGATGATATCAGCAAGAAGATTAACCGTATGCCCATGAAGTATTTTGAGAGCAGAACAAACGGGGAAGTGCTGTCAAGAATCACCAACGATGTGGACACTCTGGGGCAGAGTTTAAACCAGAGTATCACACAGATTATTACGTCCATTGCGACCCTGATCGGAACACTTGTCATGATGCTGTCCATCTCGCCGCTGATGACGTTGATCTCCCTTGTGATTCTCCCAATTTCGGTGATTTTGATTTCTTTCGTCATTAAGCATTCCCAGAAGTATTTTCGCCAGCAGCAGGAATATCTGGGACACATCAACGGACAGGTGGAGGAGGTGTACGGAGGGCACCTGGTGGTGCAAGCCTTCAATAAGGAGGAGGAGACCATCGATAGCTTCTCCGAGACCAATGATACTCTTTACCAATCCGCGTGGAAATCACAGTTTTTGTCCGGATTGATGATGCCCATCATGCAGTTTGTCGGGAATCTCGGATACGCGGGAGTGGCGATCTCCGGTGGCATTCTGGCCATCCGAAATGTGATTACCATCGGTGATATACAGGCATTTATTCAGTATGTGAAAAACTTTACTCAGCCGATTCAGCAGATTGCCCAGGTGGCAAACCAGCTGCAGTCCATGGCGGCTGCCGCGGAGCGCGTATTTGAATTCCTGGGTGAAGAGGAGGAGGATGTGACAGTAGAAAACCCGGTGAAACCGGAGAAATTGCAGGGGGCGGTGGAATTCTCCCACGTGCATTTCGGATATCAGCCGGATCAGATTATCGTGAAGGATTTCTCCGCAAAGGTGAAGCCGGGGCAGAAGATTGCCATTGTAGGACCTACCGGAGCCGGCAAGACCACCATGGTGAAACTGCTCATGCGCTTCTACGACGTCAACGATGGGGCAATTCTGGTGGACGGCCACGACGTGCGGGAATATAACCGACATGACTTGAGGGATGCCTTTGGAATGGTGCTTCAGGATACCTGGCTTTTCCAGGGAACTATCATGGAGAATATTCGTTACGGAAGGCTGGATGCCACGGATGAGGAGGTGATTGCCGCTGCAAAGGCAGCTCACGCTCACCATTTTATCCAGACGCTTCCGGGAGGCTACCAGATGGAACTAAATGAGGATGCCAGCAACGTATCCCAGGGACAGAAGCAGCTGCTCACTATTGCGAGAGCGATTCTGGCGGACAATCCGATTTTGATCCTGGACGAGGCAACCTCATCCGTTGACACCAGAACCGAGGTGCGGATTCAGAAAGCGTTGGATAACCTGATGCGGGGAAGAACAAGCTTTATCATCGCCCATCGCCTGTCCACCATTCGGGATGCGGATTTGATTTTGGTGATGAAGGACGGCGACATCGTAGAGCAGGGTAGGCACGAGGAACTTTTGGCTGCAGATGGGTTCTATGCGGATTTGTATAATTCGCAGTTTGAGGAGGCTGTTTAACAGGTTTTTCCGGCAGGTGTCGGTTTGAGGGCTTTGTCGACAGAATGTGACAAATTCGGATTTGGGCTTTTTCTTATATTTTGTTTGAAGAAGTTGATAGGAGGAATTTATGGAAAAATTCAGATGTGCAATTGCAGATGATAACGAGCGTATGCTGCGCCTTTTAGACACGATTGTATCCGGCGATGATGAACTTGAAGTGGTAGGATTAGCACGCGATGGAGAAGCAGCTGTTCAACTGATTGAAGAAAAAGAGCCGGACGTGGTATTGCTTGACGTGGTGATGCCAAAACTGGACGGCCTTGGAGTGATTGAGAAAATCAACAAAGAATCAAATATGAGAAAACCACCTTCCTTTATCATGATTAGTGCCATCGGGCAGGAAAAGATTACGGATGATGCTTTTTCCTACGGCGCAGACTACTACATCATGAAACCCTTCGACAATGATATGGTGATCAGCCGCATCAAGAAGCTGAGGGACAAAAAATATGCCACGGAGCCGCGCAAGATCAATGCTTATGAGAAATTGGAGCCGGTGACGGAGGAGCAGTTGGAGAGAGTGGTCACCGATATTATCCACGAGGTCGGCGTCCCGGCACACATCAAGGGATACCAGTATCTGCGGGAGGCGATTATTATGTCTGTGCAGGATATGGACATGCTCAACTCCATCACCAAGATGCTCTATCCCACCATCGCCAAAAAGTATGACACCACCTCCAGCCGCGTGGAGAGAGCGATTCGGCATGCCATCGAGGTGGCGTGGAGCCGCGGAAAAATGGATACGATTGACGAACTCTTCGGATATACCATATCCAACGGCAAGGGAAAACCCACTAATTCCGAGTTTATCGCTCTGATTACGGACCGTATCCGATTGCAAACCAAGATGAAATAGAACTTTCCTTTTGGCATTCATCGTACTATAATATAGATATATATAGCATGGGGATGCTAGGAGGGTTTTTACTATGAATAACATATTATTTGTATCGTCAGAGGCTGTGCCATACATTAAGACCGGTGGTTTAGCAGACGTAGTCGGTTCCTTGCCGCGATATATCGACAGCAAGGAATACGATGTTCGTGTGATTATCCCGAAGTATGTCTGTATGGACAGCTCTTTTTTGTCGGAACTGAAGTTTGTCTGCCACTTTTATGTGGACCTGAATTGGAGAAAACAGTACGCCGGAATCTTTGAGGCCAAGCACCGTGGGATTACCTATTACCTGGTGGACAACGAGTTCTATTTCAACGGGCCCAGCCCCTACAACAACATCTACGAGGATGTAGAGAAATTTGCGTTCTTCTGCAAAGCGGTTTTGCTGGCGCTTCCCTATTTGGATTTCTGCCCGGATGTGATTCACTGCAACGACTGGCAGACTGGACTTCTCCCGGTATTTTTACATACCAGCTTCGGAAGTGACAATTTCTATGCCAACATCAAAACAGTCTTCTCCATCCATAACATCAAATTCCAGGGACGCTGGAGAATTAAGGAGATTATGGATATCACCGGACTGCCGGCTCATATCTTCAATGCATCTGAGCTGGAAGCTTACGGGGAGGCAAACTACCTGAAGGGTGGTTGCGTGTATGCGGATATGATCACCACCGTGAGCCCGTCCTACGCCCACGACATCACCACCCCGGAGGGCGGAGAGGGTCTGGATGGGTTGATGTATGCAAGGCGTGACCGTCTGCACGGAATCCTGAATGGGCTGGATTACCGGGAGTACGATCCCTCATCGGATCCGTTTATTGCTCACCACTTCACTGTGAAGGATGTGGTCGGGAAGAAACTACAGAATAAACGGGAGCTTCAGAAGGCAAACGGAATGGGACAGGATGATGACGCTTTCCTCATTGGAATTGTGTCCAGAATGACGGACCAAAAGGGATTCGATTTGGTTGCGTACATCATGGAGGAAATGCTCAGTACCATGAATGTGCAGTTCGCGGTTCTGGGAACCGGGGAGAGCCGCTATGAGAATATGTTCCACTATTTCCAGAATAAATATCCGGATAAGGTGCATGCCCATATCGGCTATTCGGAGGATCGCGCGCATCAGATCTACGCGTCCTGTGACGCATTTCTGATGCCGTCTCTGTTTGAACCCTGTGGACTCAGCCAGCTGATTGCCATGCGGTACGGAACCATCCCCATTGTCCGGGAGACCGGCGGTCTCAAGGACACGGTGATCCCGTACAACGAGTACGAGCATACCGGAAGCGGTTTCTCGTTCCGAAATTACAACGCCCACGATATGTTGCATGTCATCCAGTATGCGAAGAGTATCTACGACGATGACCGGGACAGCTGGAATCAGATGATGCAACAGGATATGCAGTTAGATTTTTCATGGGAGGCATCCGCCCGGGAATACGAGAAGCTGTATGATTCTCTCATTGGGCTTAAAGGTGAGGACTCCGGAATGTGATTTGGCAGTCGTCCAGAGAATAGTAGTAGGCGTGATCTGCCAGAATCTCGTCATCTGCAACCTGGGTCTCGTTGACCGTTCGCACCATATCGTCGCAGATGGATAGGGTTTGCCTGGAATTTGCGGGGATTAACAACAGCTCGTGAATGCTGCTGGGGATGATAACCAGATCCGAATGGAGTTTCATCGCCAATTTGCGGATGAGGTCATCATACAGGAGTACGGCAGCTCCGTAATTGCGGTATTTGTTGGTCAGAATATACATGGTATTTTCGGGGAGCTCCTTCGGGCTGATACAGTCCGGATGGAGTTCCCTTATATATTTCTGCATATCGTCCAGCTGCCATGGAAACAGGCGGGGAGTGTTGTATTTTGCATGTTCCATCAGAGACGCGGTGTCCTGTCCCCACTGCTCCATGTGGTGATTGTAGACGAGAATGCTGGCCTGCTGGTTTTCGCTGGCCTCCAACTGACAATAGAAGATGATTGCCAGGTCCAGAAACGGGACAAAAGGAACCTGTTTTAGCAGGTCGGCATTGCGCTCGTAGTTGACCAGACGGTAGACGATATTGTCCCTCACCTTCTCAAAGTCGGTGTAGCGTGTGACGTCAAAGGACTCCTCCGGGAGATGATGGTAGTAGACCTCCAGGATATCGTCATAGATATCCTCCAGGCTGACGCCTTCCAAAAAACGATGATAATAGGGGTTCAGGTAAATGGTGGGGGAAATGTTGAGATTCGGGCGCATCATAATCAGCCCGTCATAGCCGGTGCCATTGTTCTTGACAATGGGTTGGACCTGCAAGACAGTTCCGGCTTCCACGCGCAGCGCAATGTTCTCTCTGATGTTGGTGATAAATTCCTGATAATTCATACGACTCCTTCTATCAGGAAACTACACGGGAAATCTTGCACGAATGTGCGGGGGAAAGAAATCCGTGAAAACAATCTAGCATGTTTTCACGGACACTGCAAATAGAAAATGGAGTTCCGGAAAAAATTTATGAAAACGCCACAATTTCAGGGGGCAATAATTATGGGATATGTATACCTGCGGCAACATATCCCATTCATTTTACACAATTTTACTGTATTTTATCTAATTGGCCTTCAGCTCCGCCCAAAGATCATTGTATAGAGCGGTGGCATCGTCATCCAGAATGCGGTAAACCTCACAGCGGTTCAACACCTCTTTCGGGGGATTGATGGTCTCATTTTCCCGGGTTTCGGCGTCCATGTTTTCCATGACAGACATTACCGGGGAGGCATAATAGACGTATTCAAAATTCATCTCGGCCACATCCTCCCGATTCAGAAAATTCAAAAATTCATAGGCGGCATCCTCGTTCTGGCAGGTTTTGGGAATGAACCAAGAGTCCACCCAGAAGTTGGAGCCCTCCTCCGGGACGTAGTAGTCCAGATTTTCATTGATATCCATGGCGGCTGCGGCTTCGCCGGAATAGCAGAGGGCAAGGGCAAAATTCTCCGCCGCCATCTCGTCGCAGGTCTCATCCACATAGTAGGCAGCCACATCCGGGCTCTGGGCAATCAATAAATCCAACGCCTCGCGAAGACGGGATTCCTCGGTTTCGTTGATGGAATAGCCCAGGGTAATCAGAGCCGGGGAGAAGGAATCCCGGACGGAATTCATCATGGTAAATTCTCCCGCGTATTTCCCATTCCACAGTACATCCCAGCTCTTTACATCCTCCTCGTCCACCAGCTTGGTGTTGTACAACAGGCCCAAGGTTCCGTAGAAGTAGGGCATGGAGTAGGTGTGGTCCGGGTCGAACACACACATGTCGATGATGGTCGGATCTATCCCGGAATAGGTGTCAATCTTGGAGAAATCGATGGCCAGAACCTCGTCCTCATCGATGAGTTTTTCCACAATATAATCCGAAGTGCAGATGAGATCGTAGGAGATTGCCCCGGTCTTATACTTGGTGTACATTTCCTCCGGATCCTCATACTCTTCGTATTTTACCGTAATCCCCGTCTCCTCCTCAAACATGCGGAGGGCGTCCTCGTCAATATATTTTCCATAGTTCAACACGGTCAGTGTCTGCTCGCCCCTGGACATGCTCGCGCTGGTGAAAAAGACACCGGCGCTTCCCAGAATCAGCACCGCAATGATGGTGACACTGGCGATTCTCTTGGCGATGTAAGCCCGGTGGATTCTCTTCTTTGCCTTGGGGCTTGCGGTCTGCTCCGGATTCACAGGGATGGCGACCGTTTTCTCCGGGTGGAGATTGGCAGCCACAAGAAGGAGCAGCACCGTGAAAAACAGAATGGTGGACAGTGCGTAAAGCTCCGGGCGGATCCCCTTGCGCAGCTCCGTGTAGAGCATGGTGGATAGGGTGTTTACACCGGCGCCCTTGGTGAAATAGGTGATGCTGAAATCATCCAAAGACATGGTGACCGCCATCAGAAAACCGGAGAACACACCGGAGCGGATTTCCGGCCAGGTGACCTTGAAAAAGGCATAGAGCGGGGTGGCGCCCAAATCCAATGCAGCCTCGTAGGTGTAGCGGTTGGTCTGCTTCAGCTTCGGAAGTACATTCAAGATCACATAGGGAATGTTGAATGTAATATGGGCAATTAAAACCGTCACAAAGCCCAGGTTCATAAATTTTACAAACAACAGCATCATGGAGATGCCGGTCACGATATCCGCGTTGAGGAGCGGAATGTTGGTGGCTCCCAAAAAGATTGTCTGGTTGCGGCGCTTCATGGCGCTGATACCCATGGCGGCAAGAGTTCCGATGAGAGTGGAAATTACCGCCGCAAGGAGGGTAATCTGCAGTGTGGTCGCAAAGGCGTTCATGATTTTCTCATTGCGGAAGCAATTGATATACCACTGCAACGTGAAGCCTCCCCAATTCACACGGGAGGTGGAATTGTTGAAGGATAACACAATCAGCACAAAAATCGGCAGATATAAAAACAAAAAAATCAGTGCCATATAGAGACGGGAGGTTACTTTTTTTACCATAGGTGGGTTCCTCCTTCCTCATCCTTCGCAAACAGATTCATGAGTGCCATGGACAATAATACAAAAATCATCAGCACGATGGAGAGCCCGGATCCGGTGTGCCACTGGGAGCCGTGGACGAAATCCTGCTCGATGACATTTCCAATCAAAAGCACCTTGCCGCCGCCCAGAATCTGGGAGATGGCGAAGGAGGTAAGAGCCGGAACAAACACCATCACAACACCGCTGATGACGCCGGAGAGGGTAAGAGGAACAATAATCTTGAAAAAGATGGTAAGGTTGCCCGCTCCCAGATCTCTGGCCGCCTCGATCCAATCCTTGCGGATTCGGGTCATGGAATTGTAGATCGGAAGAAGCATGAAGGGCAGAAAATCGTATACCATTCCAAGCACAACCGCAGTTGGAGTGTTTACGATATTGATGCGGGAAAGCCCCAGGTTCACCAGGAAGGAGTTGATGACACCGTTTTTGGCCAACAATTGCTTCCAGGCCAAAAGACGGAGCATAAAGTTCATCCACATGGGGAGCATAAAAATAAACACCACCAGACTGTTGTTTTTGATCTGCATGCTGTTCAAAATCATGGCAAGAGGGTAGGACAACAGAAGGCAGATCAGAGTGCACAGTACCCCAAGCCAGAGGGACAGACCCAGTGCGGACAGATTGGCGTCGGTGGCAATCTGTGCCAGATTTTCAAGGGTAAACGCGCCGTCCGAATTGGTGAAGGCATAGTACACAATCATAAAAAGCGGCAGTATGATAAAGCCGATAATCCAGACCAGATACGGGCCAGCAAGCAATTGACGTTTGATTTTATTCATCGATTTCCGCTGCCTCCTCATCGGATGACTCCGGCTTGTGCATGATTTGAATGTTAAACGGAATTACCTTGATTCCCACGTGGGAGCCCACCGGGACGAATTTGGTGGTGTGAACCAGCCACTCATAGCCGCCGGCCATCACATCCAACTCATAGTGAACACCCTTGAAGATGAGTGAGGTGACATCCCCCTCCAGAAATCCTTCCGATGGATCCACCAGCTCCACATCCTCCGGGCGAATGACCACATCCACCGGCTTGTTGTTGCCGAAGCCCTCATCCACACAGGGGATTTTCGCGCCCAGTATCTCTACCAGCCGATCCTCGATCATCACGCCGTCCAGAATATTGCTGTGGCCGATAAAGTCAGCTACGAACGCGTTTTCCGGCTCGTTGTAGATATCCTCCGGGGTGCCGATCTGCTGAATGTATCCCTGATTCATGACCACAATCTTGTCGGACATGGTAAGGGCCTCCTCCTGGTCATGGGTGACATAGATAAAGGTGATTCCAAGCTCCTCCTTCAGACGCATGAGCTCGTACTGCATGTTCTGGCGAAGCTTCAAATCCAGAGCACCCAGAGGTTCGTCCAACAGAAGCACCTTGGGCTCGTTTACGATGGCCCGGGCGATGGCGATACGCTGCTGCTGACCGCCGGAGAGGGAGTCCACAGAGCGGTGTTCAAACCCTTCCAGATTCACCAGTTTGAGGGCGTAGCGCACCTTGTCCTCAATGTAAGATTTGCTCTTTTTACTGATCTTCAATCCGAATGCGATATTCTCGGCGATGGTCATATGGGGAAAAAGAGAATATTTTTGAAATACAGTGTTGAGTTTTCTCTCGTTAGCGGGTACATGGGTAATATCCTCACCGTCAAACATGATTTTTCCGGTGTCCGGGGTCTCAAATCCGCCCAGCATGCGCAGTGTGGTTGTCTTGCCGCAACCGGAGGGCCCCAGCAATGTGACAAACTCATTCTCCTGTACGGTTAAGTTGAACTCGTCCAGAATCAAACTCCCGTCATAGGATTTGGAAATATCGATAAACTCGATTAAGTTTTTGCTCATTCGTTCTTCCTCTCTAGGAACATTTATCCCGTATAAACAGTATTTTCTACCTTAAGATAAAAGGTTATCAAATGGGGATAAAAAGTCAATGTTTTTTCTCTATATTTTTGAATAATTCGGCAAAAAGATTTTACTCTTGATTTTACCGGTTGGTTTTGCTATGATAATCATTGCTTGAAAATCATATGTATATGCCGATATGGCTCAGTAGGTAGAGCGACGCACTCGTAATGCGTAGGCCACCGGTTCGATCCCGGTTATCGGCTTTCCCAAATGAGGGGCTGTGAACACAGCCTCTTTCTTTTTTCCACGGAAAATAGGTTGTCCTTTGGAGGATAAATTGATATAATGCTTCATATGATTACAATGAATTAAGGTGGAAAAATCTATGTCTAATAAAAAAAGCAAGAAAAATAGCACTCAGGCGGAAGCTGTGGAGACCGTAGTGACGGAAACCGCGGATGCAGAAACTGTGGAGAGCGAAGAGACAAAGAGCGCGGAAGAGAAAAAAGAAAAGGCAAATTCGAAAATCCTGGAGTGGATTAAGAATAACAAGGCTCTGGATGCGCTGATTCTTTTTGCAATCTTCGAGCTGGCCGTTATCCTGGTGGGCATTCTGGCCATGAAGGAGCCGGTGGTTCCGGTATGTCTTATCGTGATAGGAGCAGCCGGGATTGCGGCGCTGATGCACAATGTAGAGCTGTGGATTCACGGGGTGGTTGTGCTGGTGGAATTGATTTCCGGAATCTTAATCAGCAGAATCCCTCTCATGGTTCTGTGCATTGTGGTTTACATTGTGACCATTGCGACGTTGAAGTATTATTATATGGAAAGGAATAAATAGAATGGATAGTGACAGTTACAGTCAGATACAGTTAGATGATATAGCTCTCAGAATGATGGAATTCGACGAGGGAGACCCCAAGCGAATCCAGCATTTCCTCAAGGTGCATTCTCTTGCCAGACTGATTGGTGTGGGTGAGGAACTGGATGACACCACGCTGTTTATTCTGGAGGCTGCGGCGTACACCCACGATATCGGCATTCGACCGGCTATGGAGAAGTTCGGAAAGTGCGACGGGAAACTTCAGGAACAGGAGGGACCCATCTACGCACAGCACATGCTCTCGGAAGTGGGGATTGAGAATTACATGATAGAGCGAATCTGTTATCTGATTGGCCACCACCATACATATACCAATGTGGAGGGGGCGGATTACCAGATTCTGATTGAGGCGGATTTTCTGGTGAATCTGTTCGAGGATGAGGCATCCATGCAGGAGAAGAGTTCCGTATACCGCAACATTTTCAAGACGGAGACGGGCAAGAAAATCTTTTGCAGTATGTTTGGATATTCGGAGGAAAAATGAATCAAATCAATTATCAGAAGGTAATGGAAGCTTTGATTGACGAATATTGTGGCGCGGGCAATGTCCCGCGTCTTTTGTTACACAGTTGCTGCGGCCCCTGCAGCTCCTACTGTCTGCAATGCTTGTCAGAGTATTTTGAGGTGACGGTGTTGTACTACAATCCCAACATCTATCCGCCGGAAGAGTATGAGCAGAGGGAGGCGGAGCAGGAGAGATTTGTTCGGGAATTCCCCACGAAACACCCCGTTCACTTCGTGGCGGGTCGATATGAGCCGGAGGAGTTTTATGCAGTGGCGAAGGGGATGGAGCAGCTTCCGGAGGGGGGAGAGCGGTGCTTTGCCTGCTATGAACTTCGGTTGCGGGAGGCGGCGGAATACGCGAAGAAGCACGGTTTTGATTTCTTCACCACCACCTTGTCCATCAGCCCCCTGAAAAATGCCGCCAAACTCAATGAGATAGGGGCAAAATTGGAGGGGGAATACGGTGTGCGCTACCTTTTCTCGGATTTCAAGAAAAAGGATGGGTACAAGAAATCCACCCAGTTGTCCGGGCAGTATGACATGTATCGGCAGTATTACTGCGGCTGCGTCTACTCCAAGAGACAGAGGGACGCGGAAATTGCGGCAAAAGGGGAGCGATGATTGACTTTTTCGTTGACGATAAGTTTTCCAATGAATATAATGAATAAAGTTGCATAAATATGCACAGAAAGGCAGGATAATACCATGGCACAGTTATGGGGAGGACGCTTCACCAAGGAAACGGACCGGTTGGTTTACAATTTTAATGCTTCCATCGGATTTGATCAGAAATTTTATGCCCAGGACATTGAGGGCAGTATCGCACATGTGCGCATGCTTGGCAAACAGGGAATTCTGACTACCGAGGAGATGGAGCAGATTGTGGCGTGTCTGGAACAGATCAAGCAGGATGTGGACTCCGGAAAGCTGGAGATTACCGATGAATACGAGGACATTCACAGCTTTGTGGAGGCAAATCTGATTGAACGGCTGGGAGACACCGGGAAAAAATTGCACACCGGCCGCAGCAGAAATGATCAGGTGGCGCTTGATATGCGTCTGTACACCAGACTGCAGGTGCTTGAGACCGACGAACTCCTCAAGGAACTGTTGACCACCATTTTGAAGATTATGAAGGAGAACACCGACACCATTATGCCGGGTTTCACCCATCTGCAGAAGGCACAGCCCATTACGCTGGCCCATCATATGGGGGCATATTTTGAAATGTTCAAGCGGGATCGCTCCCGTCTGTATGATATTTTCGTGCGCATGAATTATTGTCCGCTGGGCTCCGGAGCCCTGGCGGGAACCACCTATCCGCTGGACAGGGAATATACCGCAGAGCTTTTGGGCTTTTTCGGCCCCACGCTAAACAGCATGGATGGGGTGTCCGACCGGGATTATCTGATTGAGTTTTTGTCCGCTCTTTCCACCATCATGATGCATCTTTCCCGTTTTTCGGAGGAGATTATCATCTGGAATTCCAATGAGTATCAGTTTGTGGAGATTGACGACGCATACAGCACCGGAAGCAGCATTATGCCCCAGAAGAAGAATCCGGATATCGCAGAGCTGGTCCGGGGCAAGACCGGGCGGGTATACGGCGCACTGATGTCCCTGCTCACCACCATGAAGGGGATTCCGCTGGCCTACAACAAGGATATGCAGGAGGACAAGGAATTGTCCTTTGATGCCTTTGACACCGCAAAGGGCTGTATTGCGCTGTTCAACGGAATGCTTGCAACCATGCGTTTTAACAAGGACGTGATGCGAAAGAGCGCCAACAATGGATTTACCAATGCCACGGACGCAGCGGATTATCTGGTAAACCACGGGATTCCCTTCAGGGATGCCCACGGAATTATCGGTCAGATTGTCCTGTACTGCATAGAGAAGAATATGGCCATCGACGACATGAGTCTGGAGGAGCTGCAGAAATTCTCACCGGCATTTGAGCAGGATATCTTCGAGGCAATCTCCATGGAGACCTGCGTGGACAAGCGTCTTACCATCGGAGCTCCCAGTCCGCAGGCCATGGAACAAGTCATCGCAATTCAGGAAGAGTACCTGGCCAAAAACTGGTGGGAGGAAGAAGAGGAGACTTAAGTTCCTCGGAGATTTTCTTTCATTGTGAATTATTTACAATAAAAAGCAAAATAAAAGGTTAATTTGATAAGGTTTGTGAATTGCTTTTTTCATCAATTTTCAGTAATATTTCTTATAACAAAGACACTTGTTCGTGACAGACGGACAAAAACGATTTAGAGGAGAAAAAAGAATGAGTGAAAAGTTGAAGGTTGGTATCCTTGGCGGTACCGGAATGGTTGGACAGAGATTTATTTCTTTATTGGAGAATCACCCCTGGTTTGAGGTGACTACCATCGCAGCCAGCCCGAGAAGCGCCGGTAAGACATATGAGGAAGCGGTGGGAGATCGTTGGAAAATGGATACTCCGATGCCGGAGGCTGTCAAGAATATTGTGGTTATGAACGTCAATGAGGTTGAGAAGGTTGCAGCCCAGGTGGATTTTGTATTCTCAGCTGTAGACATGACCAAGGAAGAAATCAAGAAGATTGAGGAAGACTACGCGAAGACCGAGACTCCGGTTGTGTCCAACAACAGTGCACACCGCTGGACACCGGATGTCCCCATGGTTGTGCCGGAGATTAACCCGGAGCACATGGAGGTCATCAAGTATCAGAAGGAGCGCCTGGGCACCACCAGAGGTTTTGTTGCGGTTAAGCCGAACTGCTCCATCCAGTCCTACGCCCCGGTTCTCACCGCGTGGAAAGAGTTTGAGCCCTATGAGGTGGTTGTGACAACCTACCAGGCAATCTCCGGAGCGGGCAAGACCTTCAAGGAGTGGCCGGAGATGGTGGGAAATATCATCCCGTTCATCGGCGGAGAAGAAGAAAAGTCCGAGAAGGAGCCACTTCGCGTCTGGGGATATGTGGATGACGAGAAGAAGGAGATTGTTCCTGCAACTTCACCGGTGATCACCGCACAGTGTATCCGTGTTCCGGTATTGAACGGACATACCGCCGCCGTATTTGTGAAGTTTAAGAAGCAGCCCACCAAGCAGCAGCTCATTGACGCTTTATTGGCATACAAGGGCGCTCCTCAGGAACTGAATCTTCCCAGCGCGCCGAAGCAGTTCATCACCTACCATGAGGAGGAGAATCGCCCTCAGGTAACGCTGGATGTGAATTACGAGAACGGAATGGGAATCAACGTGGGCCGTCTGAGAGAGGATACCGTGTATGATTGGAAGTTTGTGGGCCTTTCCCACAATACCGTCCGCGGTGCTGCAGGAGGTGCAGTTCTCTGCGCCGAGCTTTTGAAGGCCCAGGGATACATCACCAAGAAGTAATCGGTGTAAAATTGAACAAAAACAGGTCGGATTTTTCTATCCCGGGAGAGACATCTCCCGGGATATTTTATATTGTGTGAAAAATTAAAAAATGATATAATTGTCCTCGTATTCGGATTTTTATCCGGAAGAAAGACGGAGAAGATTTTTACATGAAGACGAAGATGAAATATATTCTTGCAGCGCTGTGGGTTATGGGAGTTCTGGTCCTGGGAACCTTCGGCTATATGCAGGAGTTTGATGGATATTTTTGGAAAAGCTTATACTGTGCGCTGATGCTGTTTGTACTCAGTCCCGGCGTAGAAGTGCCGGAGATGAATGTGTATATTATCACGGCAGCCTTTATGGCCAGCCTGACTCTGGCGACTTTCCTGATTACGTTGGTACGCCTTATGAGAGAGCGCATGCACCTGCTACGTTGGATGTTCCAACCGGCGGACGAGAAGGTAGCAATCCACACCAACTGTGTGGAGGAACTGGTTCCCCTTCTCAAGGATATGGAGAAGCAGGGCAAGGAGTATATCATCAGCGATTTGCCGGGGAGCTTTTCCGGGAGTCGCCAGCTTCTCTATTTCTCGGAGTACGAGGAAATGTTTGAGTATATCACAAAGCACCGGGAGGAACTGTCTCCGGACAAGAACCGGGACCTGTATGTCTACTGTGAGGAGCGGGACAGGGATTCTTTTACCGCAAAGGGGCTTCACAATATCTGTCTGTCCCAGAATGCTGCCCGGATCTACTGGCAGGAGCATATGGTCACCCGCAAGGATGCTCAGATTGTCATGATCGGTTTCGGAAACTACGGGGAGGCGCTCCTGGAACAGGCGCTTTTGACCAATGTGATCAGCACCTGCAGCGAGATTATGTACCACATCTTCCCCTTGGGGGAGGAAGAGGCCGGCAGGATGGATGACTTTTTGGCAATGCATCCCCAGTTACTAAAGATTGTGACCGTAAACCGAAGGGAGGCCGGAAGGGACTCTCTCTGGGTACATAAAGAGAGTTTTTACAAAAACCGGGAGATATTGGAGCAGAGCCGGATTATTCTGGCAGCGGACAAGGATGAGACCAACATCGCCATCGTGGGCAATCTGCAGAAGCTTTTTGCACTTTCTGTGGAGGGAAGGGATTCCATCGACATCCGTCTGGAGAGCGAATCCACCTTTGTTACCCTTTTGGCGGACTCCAAGAACTGCCCGGGAGCAATTCGTGCCAATTCCGCAAAGGAGCAGAATTCCCCCACTATTCAACTGTGGGGAAATAAGGAAAAGTGCATGACCTACGACATTATCTTCAGTGAGAAGCTGTTGCGCAATGCCAAGATTCGAGATGCCTATTATCGCAGCGGAAGCGGTTTGAATCCGGAACTGTTGGAGCGATATCATCTGACACCGGAGCAGGTGGATGCTATGAGTGTATTTGAGATAGCGGATTCCAAGTGGTATCAGGAGATATGGAATTCCATGAGTCTCCATATGCAGGGGACGAACCTTGCCCTTGCGGACCATACCCACTACAAATTATGGCTGATGGATCCCTATGCCAATCTGAAAAATCGGGATATCGCAGAGGTGTGGGACAGACTTCCGGAGGAGCGCAAGGATGAACTGGGAGAGATTGAACATATCCGCTGGATGCGCTTCCACTACATGAACAACTGGAGTTACGGACCCGAGAAGGACTTTGATCATCGCACCCATCCCCTGTTGCTGCCCTATGATGAGATCAAGAAGCTGTATCAGGATCCGGACGATGAGGAGAGGGATGCGGAATTGAAGAAAGCGTTGCAGGTTATTCTGGACAATGACCGTGATTCCTTCCGCAATCTGGGAGCTTATCTGGATTAGAGGGAATAAATCGCTGATTGGTCTGGAAACAAGCGTGTAAGAAAACAAATTATTCTTTATTAAAACAAGAATTAACTTATATAGAGGAAGAAGATTATGAATGCAAAAGCAACAGATGTAAGAAAACTGGAAGAGTATTATCACAGGTCCGGCAACCAGCTGGTGGTGTTGTACGGGCAGAGGGAAAATCAGGCGAGATCATTGATTCGTGCCTTTTCGGAGGGGAAGAAGACTTTCTATTATCAGTGCCGCCAAGCTTCTGCGGAGCTTCAGAACAAGATGTTCGGACAGGAGATTGCAAGGCAGTTTGAGGCGAAATTGCAGAAATTTACATACGACGAATACTTTAACCGAATCAAGACCGGGGATCCATCCAAATTGCTGGTGGTGATTGACGAGGCACAGTATGTACTGAAGAAGGATCCGGAATTCGTGAAAAGTCTGGTGAAGCTCCGCAACAAACGCCTGTACCCGGGACCGGTTATGGTGCTTCTGGTTTGTTCCTCTGTTGTATTTGCGGAGCAGGATCTGGATGGACTCTTCGTGGAGGACGCAAAATACATCGACGGGAGAGTGAAGCTGGAGAATCTGAACTTTTTGGATGTGGTCCGCTTTTTCCCGGAGTATTCCGTTGCGGACAGTATCAAGGTGTACGGCGTGGTGGGCGGAGTGCCGGACTATCTGGAACACTGGGACAGAAAGGCGGATTTTAAGACCAATATCTGCCGTCTGGTACTGAATGAGAACGGATACCTCTACAACGCGGCGGAGCGCAAGATTTCATCGGAATTGCGGGAGCTTTCCGTTTACAACACCATTCTGGCCACTATTGCCTCCGGAAGCAACAAGCTGAACGACCTGTTCCATGAGACCGGATATTCCAGGGCCAAGATCAGTGTGTACATGAAGAATCTTTCCCAGTTCAACATCATAGAGAAGCTGGTTTCCTTTGAGACCGGCGGATGGGAAAACGCCAAAAAAGGAGTGTACCAGATTCAGGATACATTTGTTAATTTTTGGTTTAAGTTTGTATATCCACACCTTTCCGACTTATATTTGATGTCGGAGGAGGAGTTTTATGATACCTATATCGCAGAGGAACTGGATGGGTATCTGCAGAGATACTTCCGCAATGTATGTATGGAGTATCTGATGATTCTCAATCAGATGAATCGCCTTCCAATCCAGATTCACAAGATGGGAACCTGGGTGGGAAAGACCGGCAATATCGATATTATCGCCCAGAGTGCGGACAGACAGAACATTATCGGTTTCTGTAACTGGGATCAGCCCCAGATGACCATGGCAATGTGCGAGGATATGGCGACGGCCATGGAGAAAGCGAAAATTGCCTCCGAGCATTACTATCTGTTTTCCGCCACGGATTTTGAACCGGCCCTCAAAGCGTATGTGCAGAGAGATCCGAGCTTTATTCTGATTGATATGAAGGAACTGTAAATGGGAAAATCGTTAATCATCACAGAGAAACCGTCCGTTGCCCGGGAATTTGCCAATGTGTTGCATGTGAACGGCAGACAAAACGGATATATCGAGGATCAGAACTATGTTATCACCTGGTGCGTGGGTCATCTGGTGGAGCTGGTCTATCCGGAATCCTATGACATCAAATACAAAAAGTGGCGACTGGAGGATCTCCCTTTTTTGCCCAAGGAATACAAGTATGACGTGAAGAAGGAGACCAAATCCCAGTATGATATCGTCCACGGCATGTTGCAGCGTGAGGATATCGACCGGGTCTACTGGGCAGGCGATGCCGGAAAAGAGGGACAGACCATCGAGGAGAATATCCGAAACTTTGGCGGAGTGCGCCGGGGAATGGAGGAGCTTCGGGTGTGGATTGACTCTCAGACGGAGGAGGAGATTCTGCGGGGAATCCGCGAGGCAAAACCCATGTCGGAATACGCCAATCTGGGGCTGTCCGGCATCATGCGCACCATCGAGGATTATGCCATGGGAATCAATTTTTCCCGTGTTATGTCCATAAAATACGGCAATTTGCTGAATGATGCGGCAGGTACCAAATCCTACACCGCCATCGCAGTGGGGCGTGTCATGACCTGCGTGCTTGGAATGGTGGTGATTCGGGAACGGGAGATTCGCAATTTCTCCGAGACCCCGTTTTATCGTATTATTGGGCGTTTTTCCCACGCCGGAATTGAGGCGGAATGGAAGGCGGTGGAGGGCTCCAAATTTTTTGAATCCCCGCTCTTGTATAAGGAAAACGGCTTTAAAAAGGAAGAGGATGCAAAGGCTCTGATGGATGAGCTGGCGGGAAAACCGGCAAAGGTGATCTCCATCGATAAGAGCACCACAAGGAAGAGGGCACCTCTGCTCTTTAACCTGGCGGAACTTCAGGCGGAATGCTCCAAGAAGTTTAAGATCAGCCCGGAGGAAACCCTGCAGATTGCCCAGGATTTGTATGAGAAAAAACTCACCACCTACCCGAGAACGGACGCCCGTGTATTAAGTAGCGCAATCGCCAAGGAAATCTCCAAAAATATCGGAAAACTCCGGAATTATGAGCCCACCCATGCCTTTGTGGAACACATCATGGAGCGGCGGCTCTATGAAAATATCGCAAAGACCCAGTACACGGATGACAGCAAGGTCACCGACCACTATGCCATCATCCCAACCGGACAATTGAGTGAGCTAAATTCTCTGAATTCCTTGCAAAAAGCGGTGTTTGAACTGATTGTGCGCCGGTTTTTAAGCATTTTTTACCCGGCGGCGGAATATGAAAATGTAAAGCTGGTTGTGGGTGTGGAGAAGGAACAGTTTTTCTCCTCCGCAAAGGTGCTGAAAAGTCAGGGCTATCTGGAGGTGGCCACACCGCCCAAGAAAAAGTCCTTCGAGGAGGAAAATGCAAGAATTCTCGGCGCAAATGCCGGGGGTGATGACAGCGATTCTTCGGATGGCTCCGGCGTTAACGGAGAAAACGGCGGAGAGGACGCGGTGATAGTCAATCCGAAGGTCCTCATGGAGCTTGTGGATACGCTGCACAGCGGGGATGAAATCTCCGTGGGCGGATACGAGATCAAGTACGGAAAAACCTCGCCGCCGAAGCGCTACACCTCCGGCTCCATGATTCTGGCCATGGAGAATGCCGGACAGCTCATCGAGGATGAGGAACTGCGGGAACAGATCAAGGGCTCCGGAATCGGAACCTCCGCTACCAGAGCCGGAATCATCGACAAGCTGGTGAAGAACGGATACATCAACCTCAATAAGAAGACCCAGATTCTCTCGCCGGAGCGGCTGGGGGAGATGATTTATGAGGTGGTGAATATGACGGTGCCGGCACTTTTGAACCCCAAGATGACCGCATCCTGGGAGAAAGGACTGGAGGGCATCACCCAGGGGACGGTGGATTTCTGGGATTACCGCACCAAACTGGAGAATTACATCCGCACGGAAACCCTCAAGATGGTGGAACAAAATCTCCGGGCAACTTTGGCGGAGCGTATCAGCGGGTTTGCCGGCAAGGATGCCAGGGGCGCGGGGGCAAGGCGCAAAATCGGAATTGCCTGCCCGGTGTGCGGCGGAGAACTGGTGACCACACCTTTCGGATACGGATGCTCCAATTATAAGAGCGATAAAACCGGGTGTAATTTTAATTTGGGTGAAATCTGTGGTGTCTCCCTGACGGAGGAACAGGTCAAGCAGCTGTTCACGGAGGGACACACGGATACCATCCGGGGCTTTAAGAGCAAAGCCGGCAAGAAATTTGATGCCTGCCTGGCTTTTTCCAAGGATGAGGATGGAAAGCCCTCCATCAACTTTGATTTTTCCAATGTGGAAGCCAAGGTGGTGGGGGATGTGAAGTGCCCGGCCTGCGGGGGCAACATGGTGGTGACCCCTTACGGGTATGCCTGCGAGAACCGACCAAGGCGCAGTGCGCAGAATTCCGGCGCCAAGGCAGAAGCGACGGATTCCGGCATGCAGACGGGGGAAGGATCCGGTGCGCAGACTGGAGAAGTGTCCGGCACGCAGACGCAGGAAGAATTCGGTGCGCAGTCAGGAGAAGTGCCCGGCACGCAGACGGAGGAAGGATCCGGTGCGCAGACAGGAGAAGTGTCCGGCACGCAGACGGAGGAAGGATCCGGGACGCAGTCAGGAGAAGTGTCCGGCACGCAAGAGGGAGCAGCATCGCAGGAGTGCTACTTCGCGGTGGGGGAAATTGCCAAGGTAAAGTTGACGCAGGCGCAGTTAAAGCAACTGCTTACCAACCATGCGACGGATATTATTCGAGGTTTTAAGAGCAAGGCCGGCAAGAAATTTGACGCCAAACTGAAGCTGGTTCAGGAAGAGGAACGGTGGAATGTGGTCTTTGACTTCGAGGATGTGACACCGGAGATTGTGAAGGATGTGGTGTGCCCCGTGTGCGGCGGAGAAATCCGCAAGACCTCATTCGGCTTCGGTTGCTCCAACTTCAAGGCGGGGCAGGAGGACAGCTGTGCTTTTTCCATCGGAAAGATTGCGGGAAAGGCCCTGACTGTGGCAAATGTGACGCAGCTTCTCACGGAAGGACGCACGGAAACCATCCGAGGATTCAAGAGCAAGGCCGGCAAGAAATTTGATGCCAGGCTGGCATTGGACCGGGATGGGGATGGCAAATGCAAGGGAATCAAGTTCGATTTCGCGGACGTGGAAGCCAAGACTGTCAAGGATGCGGTTTGCCCTATTTGCAAGGGAAAAATCGCAGTTACGCCCTACGGATACAGTTGTGTGAACAACAAGCGGGATGAGGAGAACAGCTGCAGCTTTTTCATTGGAAAAATTGCAGGGGTTATGTTGAAGGAGAGTCAGGTGCAGGAACTCTTGCTGCGCAAGAAGATCGGACCTATCAGCGGCTTTATCGCAAAGACGGGCATGATGTTTGACGCTTCCCTGAAACTGACCGAGGAAGGCCGGGTGGAATTTGATTTCCCGGAGAAACCAAAGCCGGTGGAGTCGGATGTGGAATGCCCGAAGTGCCACAAGAAAATGATGAAGGCGCAGTGGAACTACGAATGCGAATGCGGATTTAAAGTGTCCCACACCGTGGCCAAGGTGCCGCTGTCCGAGGAAGTCATCAAGGAGCTTCTGACCACGGGCAAGACGAGAAATAAGGTTCTTGGATTTACCAGCAAAGCGGGGAATGCGTTCGATGCCTGCTTGAAGTTCGAGGATGACAGGATCCAATTTGATTTTGACAATCCCGGGGAAAGCGCGGCCAGATTAGACGATTCTGTGACGGGAGAGGGGAAATCCTCGGCGGGAGCAGGAACGTCCGCGATGAGGCGGGGGAAGTCCTCAGACGCAGGAGTCATAGACTTCGGTGCTATCGACGAAGCGCAGATGCAGGAGATACTGGGAGACAATCCTTCTTCGGAGAGCGAAGTGTAGGAAGGAAACGCCGGTGAGGTGTGAAGCCGGTGGAGAGTGAATCTGGCGGAGAGTATAGCTGAAAATTTTAGGCACGGAGGGCAAAAAAATAGGTTTTGCGCCCAAAGATGTGTCCCTAAATTGCAAAAGATGATAAAATTTGGGCGCAGAAGGTAAGAAAATGGCTTTTGCGCCCAAAGATGTGTCCCTAAATTGCAGAAAATGACGAAATTTGGGCATAGAAGGTAAAAAAAGGGCTTTTGCGCCCAAAGATGTGTCCCCAAATCGTAAAATAAGCAAAATTTGGGTTCAGAAAACAGAAAAAGATTTGTTTTGCCCAATGGGATAAATATGCGAACCACTAGCTAAATGAAAAGAGGAGAAAATATGGAAACAGCAAGAATTAAGAATTTATACACCCTGGAGGAAACTATCGCGGGGGAGTATCTGGCGCAGTTCACCTATCCATGGGAAGCGCTGAAAGGAATCAGCGATTTTATCCGGAAAATCGGTCCCACCTTGGATTCGGAAAAGTATGAGCAGCGAGGGGAGGACATCTGGGTGGCAAAAAGTGCAACGGTTTTTCCAAGTGCCTATCTGCATGGACCGTTGATTATTGATGAGGAGGCGGAGATTCGCCATTGTGCTTTTATCCGTGGTTCCGCAATCGTTGGAAAAGGCTCCGTGGTGGGAAATTCCACGGAATTGAAGAATGTCATCATTTTTAATTCCGTTCAGGTTCCTCACTACAATTATGTGGGTGATTCCATTCTTGGATACAAATCCCACATGGGAGCAGGCTCCATCACCTCTAACGTAAAGTCCGACAAGGAACTTGTGGTGGTCAAGGACGTGTACGACACCAAGGAGGAAATTCCCACCGGGCTCAAAAAGTTCGGGGCAATGCTTGGGGATTATGTGGAAGTGGGGTGCAATTCGGTTCTCAATCCGGGGACAGTGGTGGGACCCCACAGCAATATTTATCCCACATCCTGCGTGCGCGGCGTGATTCCGGCGAATTCCATCTACAAGGATAAAGAGCACGTGGTTCGCAAGAACGTATAAGGATTGACAAGAAGCCGTTGTCCGCAAGAACGGATAAAGACTGACAAGGAGCATGTTGTCCGCAAGAACGGATAAAGGATTGATTTTAGCGCAAAAATTGTTGATTTTTCTACTTGATGATTGGGAAAAAATATGAGAGAATGACCACAGTATGTTAAACTTCTAACAAGAGTATTAACACATATAAGTTTTTAGACGAAAGGAGTCTTACAATGATTTACACAAAGGAAGTTGAAAACATGTGTCCTGTTGCTAAGGGCGCAAAGCATGAGCCAGCTCCTATCCCGGAAGAAGGAAAGTGGGTTCATTCCAAGAAAATTGAGGACATTTCAGGCTTTACACACGGTGTTGGCTGGTGTGCACCACAGCAGGGTGCCTGCAAGCTTTCCCTCAATGTAAAGGAAGGAATTATCGTGGAAGCTTTGGTTGAGACTATCGGATGTTCCGGTATGACTCATTCCGCAGCTATGGCAGCTGAGGTATTGCAGGGCAAGACAATTCTGGAAGCTTTAAATACAGACCTTGTATGTGACGCTATCAATACCGCAATGAGAGAACTTTTCTTGCAGATTGTTTATGGCCGTACACAGAGCGCATTCTCCGATGACGGACTTGCAGTTGGTGCAGGACTGGAAGACCTTGGAAAGGGACTTCGTTCTCAGGTTGGTACTATGTATGCAACCAAGGAGAAGGGTGTTCGTTACCTGGAGATGGCAGAAGGTTATGTAACCGGTATCGCACTGGATGAGAACAATGAGGTTATTGGTTACCAGTTCGTTTCTCTTGGAAAGATGACAGACTTCATCAAAAAGGGTGACGATCCGAATACCGCATGGGAGAAGGCAAAGGGCCAGTATGGTCGTGTCGCTGATGCGGTTAAGATTATCGACCCACGTGTAGAGTAATTGAAAGGAGAAACAATCGACATGGCATTATTTGAATCATATGAGAGAAGAATTGACCAGATTAACGCTGTACTTAACAGCTATGGTATCAGCTCTATCGAAGAAGCTGAAAAAATCACAAAGGATGCTGGACTTGACGTATATGATCAGGTTAAGAAAATCCAGCCAATCTGTTTTGAAAATGCTTGCTGGGCTTACACTGTAGGTGCAGCTATCGCAATCAAGAAGGGATGCAGAAGAGCTGCTGATGCTGCTGCAGCAATCGGTGAGGGACTTCAGGCATTCTGTATTCCGGGTTCCGTTGCAGACCATCGTAAGGTAGGTCTTGGACATGGTAACCTTGGAAAGATGTTGCTGGAGGAAGAGACTGAGTGCTTCTGCTTCTTGGCAGGACATGAGTCATTCGCAGCAGCTGAAGGTGCAATTGGTATCGCAGAGAAGGCTAACAAGGTTCGTCAGAAGCCGCTTCGCGTTATCTTGAACGGTCTTGGAAAAGACGCTGCTCAGATTATTTCCCGTATCAACGGATTTACTTTCGTTGAGACCAAGTATGATTACAAGGAAGCAAAGCTTAACGTTGTATATGAGAAGGCATATTCTAACGGAGTTCGCGCTACCGTTAAGTGCTACGGTGCAGACGATGTTCAGGAAGGTGTTGCAATCATGCATCATGAGAACGTTGGTGTATCCATCACCGGTAACTCAACCAACCCTACTCGTTTCCAGCATCCGGTAGCAGGTACATACAAGAAGGAGTGCATCGAGCTTGGCAAGAAGTACTTCTCCGTAGCTTCCGGCGGTGGTACTGGACGTACCCTTCACCCGGACAACATGGCTGCAGGACCGGCTTCTTACGGTATGACCGATACTCTCGGACGTATGCACTCTGATGCACAGTTCGCAGGATCTTCATCCGTACCTGCTCATGTAGAGATGATGGGACTTATCGGAATGGGTAACAACCCGATGGTAGGTGCTACCGTAGCAGTTGCAGTATCCGTAGAGGAAGCAGCAAGAGCTGGCAAGTTCTAAATTGTAGTTTAAAATTGCAGATTAAAATTACTGTTCTGAATTTATTATTTTGAAATATTAATTTTGAAATATGTGTTTTGAATTTTACAATTCTGAATGGAAATCAGCACCCGAGGTTCGCCTCGGGTGCTTTTTTGTTGGGTGCACCCAAAAAGTTGTCCAACTATATGGGCCTAATGCCTTTATTGTGCCTGCGTATATGGGTACAGTATAAATAAAAGTGTCTAAGTAAAAGTGTCTAAGTAAAAGGGTTTAAGGAATAGGGTTTAAGTAACAGGGTATCCCTAATATTAGGAGTTCAAAAATAAGGATCCTAATATATAAAATGTCCTTGACAAGGGGCACAGTTCGGGCTACTTGAGAAATTACTAACGGAATTCGGTGATCTGGGGAAATCATTAGTAAAATCTGGGGAGTTTCCGGGAGATTACTAACGGAATCCGGAAATCCGGGATAATCATTAGTAAAACACGGGACTTCAACAGGGACTTTACTAATGGATTTCCTGTCTGACCGGGGAAAAGTTAGTAAAATCCGCGACTTCGACCGAGGCTTTACTAATGGATTCCCTGTCTGACCGGGAAAAGTTAGTAAAATCCGGGACTTCGATCAGGGCTTTACTAATGAAACGATTGGTAGGAAAAGCAAGCGTTAGTAAAGCAACCATTTTGATACATATACCCCATTAAATTATGGCACTATTTTATACAATTCAGAACGTTCCTCCCACAAAAGCTTCAAAGCTCACTGAAAAAAGCCACATAGTAAAGTTTCATTACACACCCTATTTTCATTTCTCGCCAAATTTTCATTACCCACTAAATAATTACCACGTAGTAAACTATTCGTTAGTATGTGGTTTACTTCTAAATTTCACATTCATTTTTCCCACAAGAAAAAGCCGAGAAATGCTAGTATTTTAGCAATTCTCGGCTTACTTCACAGATTTTGAAAAATGAGACACGGGGGAGTCGAACCCCCGACAACTTGATTAAAAGTCAAGTGCTCTACCAACTGAGCTAGTATCCCATATTATCTTAAGCAATGCACCGGGTGCATATGCATAAGTTCTTAAATTTTCTTAAGAAGCAGGGCTAGTTGGATTCGAACCAACGAATGCAGGAATCAAAATCCTGTGCCTTACCGCTTGGCGATAGCCCTACAGTTGCTACCGCAACAGGGTGGATAGAGGGATTCGAACCCTCGGCCTCCAGAGCCACAATCTGGCGCGCTAACCAACTGCGCTATACCCACCATATAGTTTCTCACGCAAGAGCGCGTCCTATTCACATGTCGTTATCAACAACGTGAATGTGCCCGAAGGGATTCGAACCCCCGACCCACGGCTTAGAAGGCCGTTGCTCTATCCAGCTGAGCTACGGACACATAAAGCGGGTGATGGGAATCGAACCCACGTATCCAGCTTGGAAGGCTGGTGTTCTACCATTGAACTACACCCGCATACACAATCGGGGTGACAGGATTCGAACCTGCGGCCTCCTGGTCCCAAACCAGGCGCTCTAGCCAAACTGAGCCACACCCCGAAGCATCTATAATATTCCCGCCATCCCGTGACGCAAATAAGATTATATTATAGCGCCTAAACGTTGTCAACATGTTTTTTTATTTTTTTATATTTTGCCTTCCAGCATTTTTTTCATCGCCCGAAGCCCTTTTCCGCGGTGACTTATGGCATTTTTTTGCTCTCTGGATAAGGCTGCGGAGGAGCATCCGAATTCGTCCAGATAGAAAATCGGATCATAGCCAAATCCGTTCTCGCCGTCCGGTTCCCATCCGATGTATCCCTCCATGGTCTGTCGGGTCACCAGTTCCTCCCCGTTTGGAAGTACGGCGCCGATTGCACACACAAATCGCGCGGTGCGCTTCTCCTTCTCCACACCCTCCATCCGGTCAAGAAGCGCCCGGTTTTTGATGGTGTAGGAAGTATCCTCCCCCATGTAGCGCGCAGAGTAGATTCCCGGTTCCTTGTTCAGGTAGTCGATCTCCAGTCCGGAATCGTCCGCCAGGACAATGGCATCCTTATGCTCCGCCGGCAGCGCTTCAGCCACGCTGTGTGCTTTAATCAGTGCATTTTCCTCAAATGTGGTTCCGTCCTCCACGATGTCTGTTTTCACCCCTGCATCCCGCATGGAGAGAATCTCCACATCCATATCCGCCATGATCTCGCGTATCTCACGCATCTTGTCCTGATTTCCCGTTGCAAAAATGATTTTCTTCATATTGATATTCCTCTTTTAATATCCTTCCTCAAAAGCCTGTTGTATCGCCAGATAGATTCCCTCTGCAACAAGCTGTTGATATTCCTGTGTATTGAGTAATTCCAACTCCTCGCGGTTAGACATGAATCCTGCCTCAATCAATGCCACCGGCACCTCACTGTTGCGCACAATTCGAATCTGGTCACCCTTCAGCAATCCCATGTTGTTGCTTCCTGTTGTATCCACCACATTCTCCAGACATATCTGAGCCAGACGCTTGCTGGACAATTGGGCCGTGTCCGACTGACTGTACAGCACCTGGGTTCCTTGCTCATTGGTCAGAATTCCCCTGGAGGAAGCATTGTTGTGCACGCTGATAAACAAATCCGCCTCCACACGGTTTGCCAGCGCCACTCTCTGATCCAGGGTTGGGTTTGTATCATTGATCCGCGTGTAATAGACACCGATATTCTCGTCCTCATCCAACAATTTTTTCAATTCCAGCACAATCGCAAGATTGATATCCTTCTCCGAGATACCCAGCTTGGTGGCCCCAACCGCGCGCCCGCCGTGTCCTGCATCCACCACAATCACTTTGTCAAAAATCTCGTGGGGATCCACAAAATCCAGATACAGGTATCCCTCCTCATACTCCTGTGACAATTCGAACACCCGGTCCATCGTAAAAGAGATAACCCCCTTCGTCCCTTCCCGGTAATAACTGATGGCGGCGATATGGTCACAGCTTCCCCGCACGCTGTAATCCGCAAAATAGTCCTCACTATCCACCGGAATCTTGATATAGATTGTCTGCGTCAGGTAATCGTTGCTGATTCTTAAGTCCTCCAGTTCAATCCCGGAGGGCAATTCTATCTTCAGTTGTGCTCCTACATTTTCCTCATCAAATACAATATCCTGCGGATTCTGCCCCTCGTACTTTGGCGACTCTTTCGTGTCCAACAGTTCAAAGTTTTCCTGGGCGGCCAAAACCGACTGCTCATGTATCTGTGGAAGAAAAAATGACAGACTGCAAAAAGCGATGCATATCATCGCAACAAATGCAGTCGTCCACTTCAACACCTGCTTATCCATTGTTAACGCTCATTTACATATGCTTTGATACACAAATTACACTGCTGCTGTTCCTTTACATTGGAGAATTTCATACCGTTGAGGCTGATATATCCTTCCCCGTCCTCCAAATCCACCGTGGAGTATGCTTTTTCTCCCGTGTCGTACTCGATGGCCAGGGGGTGGGTGGCTCCCGGTGTGTTTAAATATATGACAATGGCAAATTTTTCTCCTCGTTGGATTGGGACGCTATTGTCGAAATCGATGGTGTAATACCCGGCTTGGGAGAGCGTCCCCTCCGCCACCTTGTTCATGCCGGAAAAAGAGGAGGTGCCTGTAAAATTATTGACCACATACACCTTGTATTCTGTCTTGGCACCGGTGGCATAAAATCCCGCCGCCGCAATCTTGCCATCCTGGCTTGCCTCAAATACATTGGCACCATAGATGAACTCCTTATCGTAGCCCATGCTGCCAACCCATCCGCACAGGTCGCTCTGGTACAGCCTGTCATAGTTGTCCGTATCTTCTACCCTCGTGTATACCACGTTGTGGGTTCCGATGTTGGTGTCATAGTAGGACACGTAAAACACTCCGTCCTCGCCAAAGTTGCTGCCCCAGCTGTTCTGGCAGATAAAGGCGCCGTCGCCCTCCAAATCTGCCACAAAATTATCCTTGGAATAATTGTCGTCCCATCCAATGATCACCACATCATGATTGGGCTTTTCTGTACCGATGTAACAGTAGGAATTGGTCTCACTGTTAAAATATTCGGACGAGGTCTGGGAACTGCGAAGGGTGCTGTACAGGGAAGTCTGTACCCCGCCGTATTTGAACACGGCAGTCTTGATAGCCTCGTAATCCTTACCGTCGATAATCCGCATCTCCTGCACATGCTTCACGGGCTTGAGGCTGGTATCCGTCCTGCCATCCCCGTAAGGGTCATCCACCTCGTAGACAGGCCCCTGCCACGCCGCAAAATACGCCATTCCCATGGTGTACTCGCCGCCGTCATACTGGTTCAGATTAAAAGAATTAGCCAGTGTCATGTGATCCACGGAGAACAGGTTCGCTTCCTCCGGAAGCAGTCTGGATTCCAGGGCACTGGACGCCGCAAAAGCCCAGCAGGTTCCGTAGTTGCCCTGATTGCGTATAGCGGAGACACGGTCCTTCTCTCGCAGGTCGTAACGGGACGGGATGATGGAGGTGTTCTCCGAAGTGTCCGCCGCCGTCAGGGTGTTCTCCTCCACGCTGAAACTACAGGTATACCCCAACAAATTGGAGAGATCGTTCAAGCTCACATAGTACTCGTCGCCGATCTTGGTGAACGCCGACTGTATGGTCTTTTCCCCCTCCCCTGTCTCCGCCTTCAGCTCATGCAGTGAAAAATCCGCATAAGACTCACGCTTTTCCACCAGGAGCCGCCTCTGTCCGTACACATGGGCACTGCAGTTTAGCGCATCCCGGAGCATGGAGACCGGAACCATGATATTGCGGTTGCTATCCATATAAAAGGTATTTTTTTCGTTTGTGTATTCCTTGTTGTCGATTACGACTTTTAGAAGCCTTCCGTTTGCATCCTCGGCAATGATTGGATACCAGACGGTATCCTCCAACTGCCCGCCGCGGAAGGATGCGATCTCCACGTTGTCCATGGCCATCACATGAAAACGGACAAACACAAAGGCCGCCGTCAAAATCGTAAGCGCAATGTACTGTTTTGAATATTTCATTCTATGCCTTCTTTGGGGGTTTGGGCCCCATAAACTGATAAAAATAGGTCTTGATCATGCCATTGTAGATCTTGCGGTTCTTGTCGGCTTTCCTTCCCACATACCGCTCGGCATCCTCATAGCTGGTGATCATATACATGGACCAGGAATCCAGTCCCCGGAAGGCTTCTCCAATCTGTCCGTACAATTCCGGCAGATCCTTCTTGTCCTCCAGTCTCTCCCCATAGGGTGGGTTTGTAATAATAAAACCATATTTTTTCGGATGATGTAAGTCTGCCACCGCGCGCTGCTGGAAATGAATCATGGAATCCACCCCGGCACGCTTTGCGTTCTCTCTGGCTGCCTTCACCACTTCCCCGTCGATATCATAGCCCTGGATGTCCACAGAGATATCTGTATTCACCATATCTTGCGCTTCCTGCACTGTGTCATACCACAGTTGACGTTCAATGAAATTTGTCCACTTTTCCGCCGTGAATTCCCTGTTCATGCCCGGCGCAATGTTTGCCGCAATCATGGCCGCCTCGATGGGAAAGGTTCCGCTACCACAGAAGGGGTCCACCAGAATCCGGCTGCCGCTCCACGGGGTGAGCATAATCAGTGCCGCCGCCAAGGTTTCGGTGAGGGGTGCCTTGCTGGTCATCAGGCGATACCCCCTCTTGTGGAGAGATTCGCCGGAGGTGTCGAGGGTCACCATCACTTCGTCCTTCATGAGAAAAATCCTCACAGGGTAAGGCGCGCCGTCCTCCTCAAACCAATTCACATGGTAATGCTCCTTCAGCCGCTCCACCATGGCCTTTTTGGCAATGGATTGAATGTCCGACGGGCTGAACAGCTTGCTCTTGATGGAGGAAGCCTTTGTCACCCAGAACTTCCCGTCCTTGGGAATATACTCCTCCCAGGGGAGGGCCTTGATTCCCTCAAACAGTTCGTCGAAGGTCTCTGCGTGGAAGCGCCCCACCTGGAGCAGAATGCGCTCCGTGGTGCGCAAAAAAATATTGGCTCGGCAGATTGCCTCCGCATCCCCGCAGAAGGTGATGCGCCCGTCCTCCACCCGGGTCACCTCATATCCCAAATCGTATATTTCTCTCTTTGTGACTGCCTCCAACCCAAAATGGCAGGGCGCCACCAGCTCAAATGTCTTCATTATATTATCTGTTTCCTATTTCTGTCTCTCATTGTCCCATGGAATTTTGGATAGAACAATCCACATACATTCTTACATATTCCGTTGGAATTTGAAATAGGTTTCTTGCACATTTTTCAAAAAAATCTCTCCATGGCGGCGAATCCTCCGTTGACGGTTGCCACCCGGTATCCCTCTCTTCCCAGGTTCCTCGCCATCTCCATACTGGCACTCCCGTGGCTGCAATACAGGATCACTCTCCGGCTCTTGGAAAAAGGCATCTCGCCGGTCAATCTCTTCTCCTCCAGCCACTCTGACGGATAGTTCACCGCCTCCGGCCAATGCCTATGCCGGTATTCCGCCGGTTCCCTTAAGTCCACCAGAATTGCCGGATCTCTCTCCCGCCTATATTTTTCCATTTCTCGCACCAGGTTCCTGGGTGATATCATATTTATTTTCATACAAATCATCACTGTTCTTTACACTTATTTTTCAGTATATGCAATATGGTGAAAAAAGGGTGCTAACCGGACAGCGAGTTTCCTCTCTTTGTCGTTTTTTCAGTACTTTGTGATGGCCAAAAAAAAATCAGTTTTTTGTTATTTTATATTTTTTTTCTTATTTTCGTATTGATTTTTAAAAATTCCTACTATATAATTCAGTTTGAAAAGAGAACATCTTTTCAATGTTATACCTCTTATTAATTATTTATACTCCCCTCAAAAGAGCCAGTCATGCGACTGGCTCTTTTATTACCCGTTACCTAATCCATTTTTCCAAACCTATCTTCATTGAGCATTCCTTTCCCGCACTTCTGGCCAAAAAAAAGAGACCAATACCTCACTGGCCTCTTTCTTACATATAATCACACGTCAGCAGCTGACAGTTCTGCACTTGGGCAGTACAATCACTCCATCTTTTTCTTCTTTGACCTAAACAGTAAAACAATTCCTAATACAAGAAGAGCTAGTGTCCCACATTCGCCTACAACAACTCTCCGAACTACAAGATGTCCGCCTTCATTGATAACACTTACTGCAGCACTTGTCGAAACGAGAAATAATACTGTACCAATTGTCGTAAAAATCACACCCAAAATCTTTAATAGTATCTTCATATTCCTTTCTCCCTACACTATATACTCTCATTAATTAACTAGCATGACTATAATCATATGCCTCAACAATATCATAAAATCCATATAAGCATTCTAACCCCTCTTCCATTGTATTTGATGAAGGGGTTATTTCCATTCCATATTCTGAAAACGAAACAGTGACATCTTTCGGGAAAGTTACGCCCTCTTCCATAGCATAGTAAGTTCCATCTGGTTTCTTAACCAATTTTCCTACAAACGTTCCTGTCACATTTGCTCCATCTTCATACATTGTAATAGTCAGATATGTTCTGCCTTCTGATGAACAATCAACCTCAGCATCACACCATCCACCTTCGTCATTTCCATTTCTTAAATGAAATGTTCCATATATAAGTTCACGCACTGCATTTGCATCGTTCTCCACATCTCTTATCACGATAACAGCATCTCCTAATTCCGCTTCAATCTGATTTGAAGTTCCATAATTATAGCATTCAATATAGAACTTTCCGCTTGTCTTCCTTCCTGGAGAAATAGTTGCTTGCTGTATTGCATCAGAAAAATTAGTCCATGTGTATTCTTGGTTAATAATCTCATTATCTTGATAGAAAGTCATTTCGCCTGGCGAAATTGTAATATCTTCCGTTCCTACATTCTCTACCGTAACATCTACATACAAATATACAAAATTTTCTGACATAGATGTGAGATTTTCAGCTATACCTGTATCATTAATTGTAATAAGCGCTCCATTCGTAAATTCGATTACATCTCCAGCATAGTACTTTCCCTCTTGTCGCCCATCTTTTGATACTACATCTTCAGAATCATTCACAGTATTCTCATTAATTACTTGGCTTGTTTTCTCCGTGCCTTTTGATGCATTTGAATTGGTATTGGATGGTTCATCCCCCCCACATGATCCAATAATGGCTCCTAATACAACTAGTCCGGCAAAGCCACCAATTATTGCTCCTTTTTTCATAGAATTTCCTCCTCACTTCTTTTGGTAGTGTCAAGTTGACTACCTTTTTTATTTTTATAAACCTTTTATTTTCAAGGTTTTCTCACATTTTTGTACAAAAAAGGTGATTACCCCCTAAAAAACCAGTATAATTGAATCTACCACAAAACAATTATCCGTATAGAGAAAGGTAATCACCTATGGACATTATAATGTATCTGATTCAATATATTCAATACCAACATAAACAAATCTGCTGGCTTTTAAATTTTATTTGTAGATATATACCACTTCGTCAGTGGGCTTTCGACGATTCTCATTCACCTAAATATCAAAAGTTTAAAATCGATAAGCTTCCAAAAATCATTTCTCATAAACAGGAATGGAATTGGTGTGACCTCATCAACTACTATGAGCAGCGATACCATAAGACAATAAAGCCTGTTTTCCGTCATGGCGAATGCAACATACCTGAAGACTATCGCTGTCTTTCTTGCGATGCACCATTCCAATACCTTTCATGGAACAACGGCAAGAAGAAAACACAGTTGATTTGTAAAGTCTGTCAGTCTCGTTTCAATCCTGCATCTGACACAAGATTTTCCAAAACACATACTCTTCATTGTCCTCATTGCAATCATGCTCTTGTTCACAAAAAAGATCGTAAACACTTTGTTGTACACAAATGCGTAAATCCTGAATGTCCTTATTACTTACACAATCTCAAAAAGGTTGATAAAAATGATTTAGAATCTAACAAATATAAATACAAACTCCATTACATCTATCGTGAATTTCAGATAGATTTCTTTCGCATGGATTTAAACAGCCTTCCTAAAAATGCATCATCTTTACGTTTCAAAAAACATGACAGCTATGTCATGTCTCTTTGTCTTACTTATAAAGTCAACCTTGGTCTTTCTCTCCGCAAGACAGCACAGGCATTAAAAGACATTCACGGAATCACTATTTCCCATCAACAGATAGCAAACTACTGTAAAACTGCTTCTGTCTGCATTAAACCATTCGTAGACAACTATGATTATGATACTGGAAAAGTATTCACCGCCGATGAAACATACATCAAAATCCGTGGTATTAAAACTTATATCTGGTTCATAATGGATGCTGCCAAACGTTCCATCATTGGTTATCAGGTTTCCGATAATCGTGGTGTAGGTCCATGTATTCTGGCAATGCGCATGGCCTTTAGAAAACTTACTGAATTACCAAAAAACTTTAAGTTTATTGCAGATGGATATAGTGCATATCCTCTTGCAGCTCAGCAATTCGCAAATGAGTATGGCGATAAATTCAAGTTCGACATAACTCAAGTAATCGGCTTAACTAACGATGATGAAGTATCCAAAGAATATCGACCATACAAGCAGATGATTGAACGACTTAATCGCACATACAAAGCTTCTTACAGAAAAACTAATGGTTTTGACAACATTGATGGAGCGAACTACGATTTAGCTCTTTGGGTTGCTTACTACAACTTTCTACGTCCGCACCGACACAACAACTATAAAGTATTAAACGAAGTTGAAATGCTCTCACAAGCTGATACAATGCTCGGCAAATGGCAACTATTAATCTTTCTAGGCCAACAGACTATCCTAAATCTTCAAAATGCCGAAGGCAATAACTGTTCTTAGATTAAGAGCCAGAGGTAATAACCTAGCCACCGCATCGCGGCTTGCCCTTGATGGCACGAAAAAGAACTGCTACACTGCTGTATACGACGGAAAAACTGAACTGTTCTTGAGTTCTTCGCCGTCGGTTATTAACCTACAGCAGTTCTTTTTCGTGCTGTCAAGGGTGGCGGACGTCTGCCACAACCTCTAATATCTACAATTTTCAAGGTTCATCTGAGCCTAATTTTTTAACTCAATTTTTTCATATCTTATTTGACACTACCTATTCTACTAACGCATTGCAAATTTTTTCATAGCATTCTTTGGTATTACTGCTACTTTCCAATGCATGGTTCATATAATCGTGTAATTTCTGCATGCTTTCCAATACCAGTACACTGACAAGCTCCTCTTTATCCTTAAAATATACATATAAGGTCGCCTTGCTATACCCTGCTTCCTTTGATATATCATTCATTGATGTATTTTCTATTCCCTTTTTCATAAACAGTTGCTCTGCAACCATTGCTATATTCTTTCTATGCACACTTTGTGATTCTTTTTTTCTTCTTGCCATAACTAACAAACCTCCTATAATTAAACCGGCGGTTTAATTATAGGAGGTGGTATTCTAATTGTCAAGCAAATTAATTTTTAATTTATTTACTCACAATAATAGAATATTCTATCATTTTTGTAATTTATTTCTATACTCGCTTGGTGTCAATCTATATTTTTCTTTAAAAACACGATTAAAGGTTCTAAGACTTCCAAAACCACTGTCCATAGAGATTTCTGTCAGGGTATCATCTGTTGTTTCAATTCTCTGACAGGCATACCCCAGACGCGCCTCATTCACATATTGATTAAAACTGCTGTGAAATGTCTTTGAAAACAATCTGGATAATGAAAATTTGCTCACGCCAAGGTCATGTGCCATTCCATCAAGTGATATACTCTTATTAAAATTGGCAGAAATATATGATACGGTACGGTATATTATATCATCGCTGCCAATTTTGCTCTTTTCTACTAATTTCATCATCGGAATACATCTTGCTAGTATAATCTGCAAATAAGCTTGAACAACCCATATATCATTCTGCCCGGTATCTATTATGGATTCCACTGCTCTGTACACTTCATCCGGAATAACATCACTTTTTACAACAGGATATTGTGGAGCCTTATTCCTCAGTACATTTTCAAATCTACCCAAAATCATTTGTGGAGCATTAATAAAAACCGCCTCATTAACTTCTGATGAAAACACCTGATAATGATGTATAACATCTGGAAATACTACTCCTATATCACCTGTTTCCATGTGATATAGCTCCTGTCCTACACCAAGCTCTAAAGTTCCTTTCGTAACACATACAATCTCCATTGCATTATGCAGATGTGGAGGCTGGTGCCGTGGTTCCCGTTTTACCGCAATAATTTCTTCATTTGTGTTTTCATACGTTAAATGCACTCAGATCATCTCTCCCATATTATAATCACTCAATTCCTTTTTCTCTTCTAAGCTTTTCATTTGCAGATTCTACATTCATCTTTGAAAGAAGAATTGTAATAAGGATCTCAAATACAAATGGCAACCATAAATACATTACCTGAAGCATAGTAATTGCAGATGCCGGCTGAGTCACATTTGTACCTACATAACCACTGATTTCAAGCAGCCATCCTACAATAGCTGTTCCAATTCCACCACCAATTTTGATTCCAAGTGATGTGCATGAATACATAGTTCCATCTACTCTCTTTCCCTGAGTCAGGTAAGTATACTCAGAGCACTCGGCAATTACTGCATTCATGTCTCCCTGCCAAGGTCCCTGTCCTAATGCTGCAACTGCAGTAAACAGCATCATCAGTGGAACGCTTCCCATGTATCCTGCTACAATCACAAGTGCTCTTGCTATCGTAGCCAGAATATATCCACGTTTATTAAGCTTATACATTCCTTTCCACTTTCCAACAAGAGTTGGTGTGAAAATAAGTGCTATTATAAGAGGAATATTTACAGCCCATGCAAATACACCAAACAGATTTTTATTCTTAAGAACCCATGTACAATAATAAATACCTGCACCAATCATAGCACTGTATAACTGCTGCAAAATATAAGTTCCACAAATCATCATATAGTACTTATTCTTAACAAGTAGCTTAAATGCCTGAACAAGACCATACTTCTTTTCTTCATCGTTGTCTATTCCGGAGTTAAGCTCCTCTTCCGGAAGCTCCTTAACCGACAATCCTGAAATCGTATTTACTACAAGGCCTATCAAAGCATAAATAATAGCTACGAATCTCCATGCAGCAGCACCTCCACCGCATATATCAACAAATGCAACTGTTATAGACTGAATTATAAGACTTGTTGAAAAGGCAAAAATAAAACGGTAAGAGCCCATCTGTACACGCTCTTTGCTGTTCTTTGTTACCAGCGAAGTAAGTGCAGAATATGCAATGTTATTTGCTGTATAAAATACACCATTCAATAATGTATATGCTATAAAGAACCATGCATACTGAGCAGTCCTGCCCCAGCTTGTAGGAATTGCAAAAACTGCTACAAGTGTCAAAGCGCAACCTATATAGCCATAAATCATCCATGGCCTTGCTTTTCCAAGCTTTGTATGTGTTTTATCAATAAGTGACCCAAAGAAAACATCTGTAAAACCATCAAATAATTTAGATGCTGCGATTAATGTTCCAACGATTCCTGATGCAAGTCCTATAGTATCTGTAAGATATACCATAACAAAGGATGTCAGGAATGCATATACTACATTTCCTGCAATATCACCGGAACCATAACCAATTTTGTTGTACCACTTTAAGTACGTCTTTTCTTCCATGAGAAACCTCCAATTAATTACTTTGTTTTATCTTTAACAGCTATACCAATTTTAAATACTTGTGCAATTTTTGTCTATAAACATAATAGGCTGTAATATGCACAAAATGATACTTTTCAAACACTACAGTTTCACAGCTATTTGACTCAATTCCATTTGAAACGTAATCAATACACAATATCATGCTCTCACTTACAACAAACTCGAAATTGTAGGCTGAGTTTTCAAGTATCTCATGTATGTAAGATGATTTATTTTATCTCTATGCTCGATAAGATTATTTATCCTCTTATATGCCGGTAATGTATTATCATAAAGAACGTTACTGTTCACACCTAACAGTGCGACCAGCAACGATTACAGCCCATTTAAAATGCCTCTACGAGGCAGGGCTGTAATCACTCAATAATTAACACTATGGCGCATAGCTTGACAGCGCAGTGTCAAGCTTGCGTTTGAACAGTAACTAAAGAACACTCAAATAAACATTTTGTCCATAAATGCAAATAGACAAAGCATGCATAAAATGGTATAATTTGAATGGAGGTGTATAATGTATATTAACACGGGATATTTGAATCATTCACATAAAGATTTTAAAGATAAAAGCCGCCCTTTGATTGTAGGAAGCTGTGGAACATATCGCCTGTCACAGCACCCTAAGATGCCTACATACAGGCCCAGAGGAAGACTGGATTACCAGATTATATACATATCATCCGGTCTTGTTCATTTTCACTTTGACAATCCTGAAAATGAGACAATCATTCCAGCCGGCCATATAGTGTTATTTCGTCCGAAAGAACTTCAAAAATATGAATTTTATGGTAAGGATAAGACACAGATATATTGGCTTCACTTTACCGGAAGCGACGTAAAAAACACCTTAAGGAACTACGGATTTGCAGACGATAAAAGAGTCTTTAATGTTGGAACGTCTCTTGAATATGAACAGGTTTTCAAAAGGATTATTACAGAGCTTCAAACGTGTCAGAACAATTATGAGGAAATGCTCACACTTCTACTTCGCCACCTTTTCATTATATTTAATCGCAAAATAACAACTGAGCATGTAATCAGAAATGAATTTCTTGACAGCCAGATGGATAATGCCATTACGTATTTCAACACTAATTACAACTGCTCTATTAATGTGGAAGAATATGCCTCATCAATTGGTATGAGCATAAGCTGGTTTATTCGAAGCTTTAAAAAATACACAGGTAATACACCAATACAATTTATCACATCACTCAGGATGACAAATGCTCAGGTGCTGCTTGAAACAACGTCCTACTCTATAAATGAGATTGCAGGCATAGTAGGATACAATAATCCACTATACTTCAGCCGGTTATTTCATAAACAAAAGGGATGTTCTCCTTCTGAATACAGAGCCAGAAATACATGATATAAAAAACAAAAGCAGGGGCAAATGCTCCTGCTTTATCTGGCTTAAGTCAAAAACCTAAACCACTTCTACCAAAATCATATTGTTCCATCAGCAATATTATAATGCTAATTTTATCACTGTACTTTTCGTTTTAATTAATGACTAACAGATTGTAAAAGAATAATCCTTATCAGTCTCCGCACTGATACGATAATCCTCTTCCACATCAGTTCCCCAGCTGTCGATACCTCCAACACCTCTTACTGCGCCATATATGCATAAAACAGTTCTTCTTGCCGGTGGCAGTTCTTCATGGTGAAGAGCGTTTTCAATCTCAGATGCGGTATAAGGCAGACAAGAAAATGCAAATTTTTCATCATTCTTTTCAATGCGCAGTGTCTGTGATGAGCTATCTGCCCTGCTGTTATCAAGAGCCGTATGTCTTGTAATTTCAAGCCACTCTGTATCCATTCTCATACCACATTCCTGCGGAACAAGATATTGTGTAAGACTTAGATCATCGATCTCATAGATGCCTTCTTGTGCACCTGCTTTTCTGTCAGGATATGTTTCCCCGGAGAGTCCCTTATATAAATATTTGTCAGCCAATGTTGGCATAATAAATCTCATTCCAAATACAGGGAATTCAGGGAGTCCCTGTACTCCATTATAATGTACATCCACGCGAATCTTTCCGGACGCATCAACGCTATAGCTCACAAGAACAGTTGTCGCCGGAGTTGTTATGGTCTCGTATGTATATTTTACGATAATTTCATCAGCATAAACATCACCGCCATAGCTGTTATTATCAGGCGCATATGGTTTTTGCTCCTTGCCATCCATGATCACCTGTATTCCCTTACAGTCAATAAACATATCTGCCGAAAGCCAGCTTCCGCTTTTAATATGAAACTTGCTTCCCCTGTCATTATCTGTCAACGCTCTCCAGAAAGTAGGCTTTGGGCAACGATACAGCCACTCATACCCATTTTTAACGATAGATTCCAGTCCCCCCTGTGCATAAGAGAAAATATAATCAAAGCCTTCACCATGTACACCTAATGTATAGTCCCCATAGACCACTCTTAATTTATCTGTATAAGCCATAGTAATACCTCACTTCCTGCACTGCCGGTTTTTCTTTCCTGTCAGCAAATACGATTCCATTTGCTGAGAATTCATAGTCTGCCGGTTTATCATCAAAATCTCCACCATAACGTAAAACATCTTTTCCTGTAACGGGATCTTTTACAATAATTGCCTGGTCAATAAAATCCCATATAAATCCGCCATGATACATATCATATTTGTCAATCAGCTTCATATAAGAGCCAAGTCCACCCATTGAATTTCCCATATCATGCATGAATTCGCATAAAATATACGGTTTTTTCGGACTGTTATTCAAGTATTCCTCTACATCCTCCGGTTTTGCATACATTCTGGTCTCAAAATCAGAAATAGTATCCTCATATGCCCTATTATAATAAGAGCTTTCATAATGAACTAATCTTCCATCCTTCTTTTTGGCAAAATAAACGTTCATTGCCTCAATGTCATCTCCTGCATAGGATTCATTTCCTAATGACCAGAAAAGGATGGATGTATGGTTTTTAAAAGTTTCAAAATTGTTTTTTGCACGCTCAAGCACTGCATCTCTCCACTGTGGAATAGATCCCGGTACATTGCATGACGGTTCGATTGCCCCTAGCTTTTGGAATGAGCCATGGCTCTCCAGATTTGTTTCTGCCATCACATAAATACCTGCATCGTCGCACATATAGTACCATGGTATCTGGTCAGGATAGTGACAGGTACGCACAGAATTAATATTGTTTCTTAATATACATGATATATCTGCCTTCATGTCTTCTATACCAATGCATCTTCCGGTTCTTGCATTCCACTCATGACGGTTTACTCCCGTTATAACAAGACGTTTTCCATTTAAATATACTACTTTATCTATAATCTCTAGTCTTCTGAAACCGATATCATAAGGAATTACCTCGGCCAGTGAACCATCCTCTGCTTTAAGCTCAACATAAGCATGGTATAAATATGGATTATGATTATCCCACAGCCTGACACTTTCCAAGTCAACACAAATCGTGCCTTCCAAATGGTCGTTTTCTTTATTTAACTGTAATGACTTCTCAACTAATATATTTTCTTCTCTGTCTTTTAAAATAAAGCCTGCAATTACATTCTGACTGTAAGGAGCGGATACCTTCATGCAGACAGATACGCTTCCGCTTTCATTATCTTGATTTAACACAGGTTTGAACCATACATCCTCCAGATGAACATCCGGAATTGCCTTCAAAGTAACATTTCTGAAAATTCCAAAAAATCTGAAAAAGTCCTGGTCCTCTAAAAATGCCGCCGTGCTCATCTTATGTACCTGCACTGCCAGAACATTTCCCTTTTCCTTAATATATGGTGTCAGATCAAACTCTGAAGGTGTGAAGCTGTCCTCTGCATAACCTATAAACTGACCATTAAGCCACAGATACATAGCTTCTTCTACACCTTCGAAGCATATATGGATTCTTTTTCCACACATGTTCTTATCCAAATCAAAGTATTTGATATAAGAGCCTACCGGATTGTACTGTGCTTCTGAGAACATTCCTTCTTCTGCTCCTGTTGCCTCCATACTATAGGCTCCTCTGTGATACTCTTTTCCTTCCCACGGATACATAGTATTGATGTAACGTATTTTATCATATCCAGCCAGTTCAATATGTCCGGGAACCATAATTTTATCGAATCCTGATGCATCAAATGTTTCCTTATAAAAATCAACAGGTCTTTCCATCACATTCTTACTATAAGCAAACTCCCATTGACCATTTAATGACTGTAATAATGGATTTTTTTCTTTTTTCATGTCTGAATAATCCAAATAATAGCAATGATCACTATGTGGTTCCAATTGATTTACCTTAAACACTTCCGGATTATCAAGCCATTTCATATCAGCGTTCATATTTTTCCTCACTTTCCTATTATTAATATATAAAACCAAGAACAAACAACTGCTTTGTTATATCTAAGATATAACAAAACCCTTGCGAAGAGCAATGTCATAAATAATACCATTCATGCACAAAATGATACTGTTATAATTCCAGTATTATATGATTAAAGGGTCAAAAGGTATCATTGATGCTTGCATGCGATTCAATGTATACCTTAAGACCCTTATTTCATATTATAGTGTTTTTAACAGTAACAAATTATTCTATTTTTCTTATTTAAGAAGTCTGTTTTAATAGCGTTGACAAAGGTGTGAAATGAAACGCTACATTGAATGCTGCGCAAAAGTCACCTCGAAAATCGTTCCCCCAGTCTTGCCTGATTTAATACAAATACTGCCATCATGTACTCTAACGATTTCATTGACAAGAGCAAGTCCGAGTCCTACGCCACCCAACTCCCGGCTTCTGGATTTATCCACACGAAAGAATGGCTCGAACACTCTCTCCCTAAGCTCCTTTGGTATTCCGCTTCCCGTATCTTCTACAGACAGATAAACATTGTTGAAATACAAAAAAACATATCAAATCATTCTGCTTATCCTTGGTATATCCATGATAAGCTATGGAGCCGCCAGAGGTGAAGCGGCTACAGTGCTTAGTAAAGCAATAAAACTATGTCTGGAGTGTGTCGGAATTGGATAAGGAAAAGAAATTATCCACAGCCAAACTAAAGCCTCTTAGGTACCTAAAATATGTCATTCTTATTGTTTTCGTTATACTTCTTCCGATGCTTGTAACGAACTCTATAGGAATGGGAGACCCGTTCTTCTGCAAATACATCTGTCCTCAGGGTGTTTTGGAGGGGGCTATACCATTATCTATTGGAAATGCCGCTATCCGTTCGGCGCTGGGAAAGCTTTTTTCTTTCAAATGCATTATTTTAATTACAGTGATTGTGCTAAGTATTTTATTTTACAGGCCCTTCTGTAAATGGATTTGTCCGCTTGGAGCAATCTACTCATTATTTAATAAGGTCAGCCTTCTCAAAATCAGCGTTGATAGCAGCAAATGTGTCGGATGCGGTCAATGCTCAAAGGCATGTAAGATGGATGTGGATGTATGTAACACACCAAATCATCCTGAATGCATACGCTGCGGTGCCTGCATAAAAGCCTGTCCGAATGACGCCGTCTGCTACCGGTTTATGGGAAAATCATGTCAAAAAAATGACGGCTGATAACTATTTAACATTTTACTATTATTTTTAAATTTACTACCATTTTTAAAGGAGAAATTACTCATGAAAAACAAATTATCATTTATTTCTATTTTTACACTCTGCATAGCATTATCACTTACAGCATGCGGTGGAAAGCAATCTTCCAACACAGATTCTAAGAACACTCAGACCGAAGCCGGCACAAAAGCATCCGGCAAATCAGATTCCAGACTTGATGATTTATATCAGCAGGAAAATCAGCTTTTTGCAGATCACGCTGATGTGTGGAACAAGGCATTTGGCATGATGAACAAAAGTGACGCCGATCCAAACGGAAATTATGCTGATTATCTTGCCGGTACCGTAGAATCAAACAAGGATTCATTCACAGACGATGAGCTTAAAACACTTAATGAGGATATTGAAACCATACGAAAAATAGAGGAACAGATAGCAGAGCTTGAAAACAAAAATACATCATCAGACGATAACAAGAAGGACAGCTCTAAAGCCTCATCTGTATTCAGTGATTTTTCCGGTGAGGAGTTTGATGGCAATAAGGTGGATGACAGCCTGTTTTCCGGTAATGCAGTAACAGTCGTCAATTCCAACAACTATCCTCGTTGACGGAAATGGTAACATTGTAGGCGAACCAATGCTCGGCGGAATTGATAACAAGGACAACTATGATGCCCTTATGAAGCAGATTCAATCTGTAATTGATGCAGACAGCAGAAATAAATAGATGGAATTATCGCAGTCATCCTTCAAATAGCTCTGGCGTATATAATTTTGTGTGGATTCGTTCTTCACTATCGCAATGATTCCAGAAAAATGAATGAACAAATCAAGTAATTATAGACTTGTTCATACTGCGTGTCTGTAGAGTGATACTCTGCAATGTTGAAGTAACGAGGGCAAATCAAACCGATTTACACCGAATTTGATTTGCCCTGTTTTTGAATTTCATCTCATAATAGTTTTACAAGTTCTCTATCTCACCGACAAGCATTTTCATCTATAAGTACAATACCCGTAATCTGTTCTCTACTTCCTAATTCCGGATTAAGCATACATACACGATATGCTAGATCCATAACCATCCACAATACAGACTGATACCCGGCACTCAGCTTTGAAATCGGCATCTCAGTCTTATCATCCTTGTAAACCAACTCCGTAAACTGTGGCGAATAGGAAATTAAAGGAGTCTTAGAATCCATGTCATGATTACATCTACAAGATAATCCTGCTCTTTCTCAATCAACTGCCTGTAAAATTAATAATTTATCTTAAGCTATTTCTTTTTTCATTGCCTTGTAGCCAATTAATACGGTCCACACATATGCACAGGTTTTTGGAATCATCAGCATGCCGATCATCGGAATTACATCAGCCAGCAGTACAACCGGAATATAGAATGCAAAGCTCAGGACGATTGTCAGCCACATCCAACGGAAAGAATTATCACTATTTTCTTTTGCACTTTTATAGAATAAAACAATGATAATTAATCCCATCAGTGCAAACGGAATATTTCGGTAGATTCCCCATGAAAGCGGAGCATCTGCACTGATCCAGGCATTCTGAGGCATCATACACAGAATGATTCTTAATCCTGCAAGACCATAAACAGCTGCTGTAGCTGCTTTGTAGCCTTTAATCTGATAACGCTCACGCCATATATGATAGAGTACGACATAAAAAATAGTCATAGTGATAGAGGTAATCCACTTGCCTGACCCAAGCTGTACGGTATAGTTCTCAAGACCTGTTGTACAAAGCGCTGTTGCACGAGGAATCAGATGGAATGCATCTCCACTTCCTAAAATAACTGCCATAATTCCAAACATGGTAAACTGACGATTTCCTTTGCTTTTGCGAATCATTAAAATTCCGATTGTGATTACCGAAAACAAATATACGGTATCAAATAAAGTTTCTACAATTGCCTGCATAATAAACATCCTTTCTGAAATTTTGTATTGAACTATGTCTTACTGTTAAAACAGCTTTCACATAATTACAACCAGATACATCTTTAAATGCATAAGTGAACACTGTTCATTTTATTTAAAAAATTTCCCCACACTCACATGTGGGAGAATTTTAATATAATGTTTTATTAATCAACCTTAATATCGAAGACGGATTATAATCCTGACGAACCATTGATACTAATATTAAAGAAAATAATATATCTGCAAACTGTTTTTCCGTGAATTGTTCATCAAATACATCTGGACGAATCTTAGGATCATTCTTTAATATATCACACAATCCATTAAGAATATGCCCCCAGGTCTGCAGCATTTTCTTCTTTCCATCAGTTTTTTCATCCTTCATAAATCCAAGCGAATGTAGAGAAAAGAAGCCCGGAAATTGCTCATTTCCATATTCGAGTCTTTTATAAATCCATGAGATACAGGCAGCAACATCTTTAAAGATCTGCTCATCTTCAGGGTTAAAAAAGATTTCACGCCAAATACTCTCAATTGTATCCCCAAGCAAATCTGACTTTGATTCATAGTAATTGTATATTGTCCCCGCCGAAACAGAACATCGGGATGCAACAGCACGTATGCTTACAGCAGTCCATCCGTTTTCTTTGATTAGCTCTCTGCTTGCAGCTAATATGTCTTCTTTTGAAGTTGCAAGATGGTTCACGAATTCACTCCTTTTCAATATAGTGACATTAGTTATTTTGTTAAATGAACATTGTTCATGTTGAAATATACACCGTTCATTTTATTTTGTCAAAACCTTTTTAATACAATATCCAAACAAATAACAACCCATAGTTGCATTGCAAAACTCATGTTCAATAGTTTTTGTTGGATATTGTGGATAGAACAATTTACATATCAAATTATCTCCATACTCATACATTTCCGCGGTATTTCCTTTTGCTATCAATTTTCATATTTATAATCCACTTTCTGTGAAAGATGCCACTTCACGATGTATTATATGTAGAAGATTGAGTCGGAGATTTTATCCAGCCCATTCTTCTGCTATGCTACTTCTATTGTTTCGGACATTCCGCCCGCACTGTAAAGATATGTTCTACTTTAGTACATAATACACAGCTAAGTATGCTAATACTGTTCCTAAAAATGGAAATACTGTTCCTGGGAATCCTTTAAAGTTGTCTCTAATTGAAAGTTTCTTTATAACAACGGACTGTATGATAATTCCCACAAAAATCATAAATGCACCAAATATGTATGCTTGAATAGATTCACTTAATGAATGGATTCCCGAAATCCACATAGCATAATAAAGATAATCCCCAAAACCACAGGTTGGAATCAGCACGTCATTCTTTTCTATTCCATATACAAACAGCCTTGCTGCTACACTTTTATTTGCTATAACCTTTGCATTTACTGTCCGCTTACCTATCCGGGTAAAGCTGACAATATCCATTACAGTAACTATTGCCGCAATAGAAATTGTACTTTCCAGTTCCAATTGCTTTCCAAACCAGCTTCCAAGAAACAAAACAGACCATATGCCGATAATTCCATTTATAAACAATCGCTCTCTTTTATATTTTATGAAGAACAAGCTGAACAAAATATATACAACACCAGCTATGCCAAGTGCAAACAGAACCACATCTGTAAAATAAATATTAATTATCACTGCACAAAAAACATATATAACTATATATAATATCTGCCAAAATATTGCCTTTTTTATGATGTCCTTATTCATAATCCTCACCAAACTATTCATATCACAATATTCAAACTGAAAAATGTGCTATAAATTATACCAACAAAAACCATACTTGTATCATGAATTCTCTTTCACATACTGCAAGAATTCCGGTGTCTTTGACCAGTATTTTACACCCCAGTTTTCAAAATTCCATTCTTCCATGTAATCGTTGCACTCGAAATCCACATAATATATTTCTTCGTTATGTACAACGAAATTCGTTGGAAAATAATCAATATTTGTATTGGCAGCATATAACAGCGCACACATTCTATGCAATTGCTCGATATAGTCAGTTTTCATCTTGTCTTCTAAAATCAACTGATAAATCGTGTCGCCGTCAATAAACTCCTTCAAAATGCGTTCATTTTTCACATCTGCTTCAAGCATGGCAGGCATCTTTATTCCGATTTCTTTCAATTTATTGTAATCCCTGATTTCTGCCTCAAGCTTATTTCCGAACTGATAATAATTACAAGGTTCATGATGTATCTGCTTCAAAACATACCTATTATTTTCAGACTCTGCCAAATAAGAATATCCACCTTTACCCTTTCCCAGCAGTTTAATTATTGTATAGCTTTTCCCGTTTACGCTCATTTCTTTATCCATATGCTTTCTCCTTTGCTCTACACAACATTTATTACTATTTTTTAATATTATGGTTCAATATTACAATATAATTATTGTTTTCGCAAAGGTTAAACGTGTAACCCACCACAAAATTTTCATTCGCTTTTTGTGATATTTCCACATATTTCAGATTACAACACAAGTTGCTTCATCAGCCCATTTTCCCATATGTGGTTTAACAAATAATTTAACTATTCACAACTGATGAAAATTCAAATCCCTGATACATTTTTGCAAACAATGGCATCAGCAAAGAAAATATTAAACCTGTAATAATGAGCCCTGTCGCAACACATTTCCAAGCCAAATTTTTATTCTCTATTTTAGGACTTTGTTGGCTTTTTTTCTCCTTTTCACCAGCGGCCGTGTCAAATTTTACTACCCCACAATTACAGAGTATTCAAAGATTTCTTTTTATTATTTGATTTATGAACCGGCAATTCGTCATACATTGCATTAAAAAGTCCAGCCATGTATTCTTTACTGTCAACGTCTTCTACTAACAACATCTCTTTTGCCCCTTCATACGGTAATTCATAAGTCGCAGTTGCCATATAAGAAACTGCAGATTTTGTGGGTTTCACAAGTAACCTGTCATCATATATACCTCCGACAATCCTGTCACGATAATATATGATATATTCTCCCATCATTGCACGATAACTAATTTCTTCTAAATCAGATAACTGCTCTAATATAAATTGTAAATATTCTTTGCTAGAAGCCATGTCTTTGTCCTTTCAAATACCTGTATTTTCCCATTATACTGTAATCTCAATTTGATTATCCTCAACCGCAACAATACAGCTTTCGTAATATCCATCACCCGTAGTCCTTGGTCCACTAATAATCTCATAACCATCCGCTTTTAATTCTGCTGTCAATGCATCTACTTTTTCTATACTTCCCACACTAAAAGCTATATGTGAATATCCAGTACGAACTATTTTTTTGGTAAATCAGCCATTTCCGGTATATTCATAATTTCAATACGTGCATCATCCTCAAATGTAAGAAAATAAGAACAAAAGCCTGTTTTCTGATTGTGATATCCATCATTTGATTTTGCTCCCAGATATTTCATAAAAAATTTTTTTGTATTTTCCAAATCATTTACATAAAGTGCAGCATGTTCAATTCTCATGATTATTACCCCACTTCTGTATTGATAAGCCGATTAATAAGCTGTCTTTTCTCTTCTACTATTTTACAGCTTTGTTCCATTCCACTCCCGATTCATCTGTCCATGTTTCAGCTGAATAGCCGAAGTCAGCCGATCTCTGACAAGCAATATTTATAATCCAGGCTTTTTCTTCATCTGTGATCTCGGCATTACGACCGCGTCCGGGAGCATCGAAGAGAGCATTTTCAATACCGCCATTTTTAAATTTGTTGAGGCAAAGCATAACGCTCTTTCTGTTCATACCAACCTTATCGGCTATTTCATCAATTGATATGCCGTCGGCTCTTAACAGAATTATTCTGGCACGATTTACTGTTTGTGCCTGGATGGTGCGAGCCCTTGTCTGTAATTCGAGATATTCGCGGTCAGTAGTTGTAAGTTCAATGGATGATGCATTTCTTCCCATGATATAGACCTCCAGTTCGTTCTGGAATAATTATATCATGTCGCGAAAAAATAGTTCATTTATTTAAAAGATGTTATACTAGTAGTAGTTATAAATTCAATCTTTCCTGCATTATTTGTAGTCAAACGATTTTCTTCTTTGTAATTTTCATAACTCTCAACAACATAATTCATAATAAATGCCTCCATTTCTGTGTTTTATCTCAATTCTATGTATAAAAAAGCTACCCTCCTTAAAAATATTTTAAGGACGATAGCTAATAGCTTAGTGTTACCACCTTAATTCATCTATATTTCACAATATAGACCTTATCAAGTAAGAAAATCTCTTTCGATACTCTGACTACTTTGTAACTACATCTTAAAATTCTTCATATTCTGCTCAAAAATATCTGCTGTTACTCTAAGATTAACTGCGGACTCCTCCACTTTTTTAAATCTATCAGAAACATCATTGATTACTTTGCTGGTTTCCTGTGTATTTACCACATTACTATCAGCAATATCTGACAGGTCCGCTATCATTCCCATCATTTCTTTTCTTGCAGTTTCCAGATCCTGCGTTCTTTTCTCAATGTTTCTAATCTTTTCAATAGATTCATTTATTTCTTCCATTACCTCACTTACAGATTCCTCAGTACTTTTTATATATTCATTCTGCTTTCCAATCACAGATTTCATCTGTTCCATTGAATCTACCACATGTTCTGCGTCAACAATAAGTGTATTCACAATCTTATCAATTCTGCTACTGGCTTCATTTGACTGTACTGCAAGCTTTTGAATCTCATCTGCTACTACAGCAAATCCTTTTCCGGCCTCTCCAGCTCTTGCAGCCTCAATACTTGCATTAAGAGAAAGTAAATTAGTCTCATCTGCAATTCCAGAAATAAATTCAGCAGCTTCACGAATAGTCTTTGCTGACTCATTAGTCTGCTCCGTCAACTCTGCAATAATATTAACAGAACTTCCAACCTCCTCACTAATTTTCTTAAGTTCATCAATTGCAAAAGTAGTCTTATCACTTACTATAAGCATCTTATCTGCATTTTTGTTTAATAAATCCGCTTCACTTCCAGTCTCTATTATTAGATTACCCATATGAGTAATATTGTCTGAGGCACTCTTTGTATCCTTAGCCTGTGAAATTGCGCTTGTCGTAATCGTATCTACAGATTGCATAACATAATCCATATTCTCAAAAGTCTGATGTGATGTCTGTTCCAAAGAATCAGATGAACTTATTAACAAATTCGTACTCTCACTAATTCCACCTATTACGCTTCTCAAGTCTGTCTTCAGTGTATCTATTGCTCTAGACAAATCTCCAATTTCATCTTTTCTCTGAAGATTTTTTTTATCAATTTGAACATTCAAATTTCCCATTGCAAGATACTCTAAACTCGTAATTTCGTATTTTAATACTCTTGATATTGTGTTTGAAATTAATCCCGCTCCAACTATACCAATAATGGCTATTACTAATACAATAACTGTCATATAGAAAACAATACTCAAAACACTATATAGTGTTTCATTTTTATTTATTCCGGCAAAAACCATTCCAACTGGTTCATTACTGTCATCCCCTTGAAAAACTGGTACATAGTAGCCAAAATACATTACTCCGTCAACAGATACATTCTTGCTGAAGTACTCCTTACCATTTTGCAAAACCATCTCCTCAATTTTGCTTCCCGCAGGACTTCCCAAAATTCTTTCTCCGCTTTGATCCTTTATCGAAGTCATTATTCTTTTATTACCATAAAAAAAAGTGACATCCATTCCAGACTTTTCTTTTATTGTATCAAGCAATTTTTCAGAATTTGAAATGTTGTATCCACCCTTCCATACATCTCCATTTTCTGCTACAAGATAAGTGCCTGAATTCTGGTCATATGCCGCCAATGTAGCTGCTGCTGTACCTCTAAGAGAATTCTCAACTTGATTAATAATTGAATTACGCAAAAAAGTGAGGGACATGAATACAATAATTATTCCCAAAACACTAATTGGCAATATTGAACATAATAATAATTTCTTTCTAATTGTTAATCTCATTCTGTCTTCCTCCTTTGTCACTCAACAACAACTACATTTTGATAATACCAATTTATTCCACCTGTAATTGTTGCATCGTCAAGAGTTTGTCCTTCTTTGCCAATTATTTCTCCTGTATTTGTTTTTAATTCTCCATCAAAAACATTATAGGTTCCGCTCAGAATCAACTCTGTTGCCTCTGATACTTTATCCTGCGTTCCATCCTTGCAAAATGAAGCTAATTCCGTGAGTTCCACGAGACCTTCATTCATGCCTCCATAATAATTTTTGCCATTCCAAGTTCCACTAATAATAGAATCAACTGCTGATGTATAATATGCACTCCAATTCCAAAGTACACTACATAAACATGCTTTCGGAACTTCTTTTTTCATATCAGAATTGTAACCAATTCCATAAACCCCATATTCCTGAGCCAATGTCATTGGGAAAGGTGTATCACAATGCTGTGCCATAACATCGCATCCCATATCTAGCAATTTCTTTGCTCCAGCCTCTTCCTTTTGAGGATCATACCAGCTGTTTGTTACTACCACATAAATCTTTGCATCGGGATTTACAGCTTCCACACCAATTGCAAAAGCATCAATTCCTCCTGTAACCTCTGAATTGGAGCTATCCTGGGCTGCCACATAGCCTATTTTATTTGTCGTAGTGTTCATACCTGCAACTATTCCACTTAAATATCTGGCTTGATATATTCGGCCGAAATAATTGTTAAAATTCTTTCCATTGGACATATAGCCAGTTCCATGAGAAAAATAAATATCCGGATACTTCTCAGCCATCTCTGCAGTCGTTTCCATGTAGCCCCAACTCGTTGAAAAAATAACATTACAACCATCTGCCACAAACTCTTCTATCGCCTTTTGCGTAGCATCTTTATCCAAATCATCAACTATCTTCCGCTCAATTTGAGCATCTGAAAGTCCCAGATTACTTTGCATTCCCTGAATTCCTAAATCATGTGTATACGAATATCCACTTCCTTCCCCTGGGTCAGAAATGTATAATACGCCTACTTTTATTTTTTCAACTGGAATTGCTTTTGATGGATCTCCTTGTGAAACTTCCCCACCTTCCTGAACAGATTTATATCCTTCATTTGTAACATAATCATCTGGCTCTGACAAACCGGTTCCACATCCAAATAAATTGCTACATAATAACATACCTGCTACTATCATTAGTATTTTTTTCTTCATGGACTGTCTCCTTTGTAGTATGATATTCTATTTCGTTGTACTGTTGGCTTTTTACCAGTCTAATATTATTATATTTGCTTTTTCGCTCGCAGGCAAGAACCAAGTACTATTTTTAGAAAAATAAAAGAAACCAGCGAATCAGTTTTTATGTTGATTCTCTGGTTTCTTTTTTATGTAAGCCACTAGGTATTATTCAAACTCGATTTTGGCAACTATATATTATGTCTATCAAATTATATATTGCTATATTTTGTATTATTATTCTTAATATTCTATGCATTCTTTATCGTTTTGGCACTTTTTGCAAGCATTTTGCAAGCATTATTACTTCGAATCACTCCTCAGATATTTCTCTATGTACTCCCGGCACCCATCCTCTAAAATATGAAATGCACAGCTATTGTCGGTTAAAATCTGCTTACGGTTTGTTGTAACCATCTCATATATTTTATTAGCCTTCTTATGAATTCGCTCTGCATTGTTCATACAAAACTGATATTCTTTATTTAACAATAGTCTATATTTCTCATCCTCAACATCTTTGATCACCAATTTTTCAATACATTCATCCCATTTACTTGCATAACAGCACCAAATGCAAACTTATTACGGTCTGTATACCGGATATTCGGTACTTTCGTAACTCCTCTTTTTTCCTTTTCGTATCTTTGGAGAAATTTATTATACTCCTCGTTTATGCGGTAAAAATCCATTTATATCCTCCATAGTATAACAAAACAGGGAGATAAGATGCTTATCTCCCTGAAAATTAACGATTCGCATTTTAAGCTACGAAGCACTTAAATTAAAGGTTCACATTCAAAGTAGTGAAGCACTTAAATTAAAGGTTTGCACTCAAAGTAGCAACGCACTTAAATCGAGCAAATTTCTTTGCTCACTTATATTATATGCAGTTCTGTCGCAAAAATCAATAAAAATTTTAAATATGCGAATATGCGTTACTTTTTCTTCCTATTCAAGAGCTTTAGTAATTCTATAATATCTGCTCTCCAAAGCCTCTCTTCCTCCTTCCATTACATCACATATAGCATCTCTTATCTCAAAATCTTGTAAAGCACCTGAATGAGATGCATTTATTTCTCCACCTGCAAATTCCATATGAATCACTTGTTCTGAATTTGTATTCACAACAATATTGGGATTATGTGTTACCACAACAATTTGCTGACTTTGTTTCTTTTCATTAATTCCTTTTACAATAAAATCAGTAATATTTTTTGTGTCCAAGTCATCCTCAGGCTGATCAATAATAATAATAGGTTCTTTTTATGTGTGAAAAGGCGTTAATACTATTTGTAAAACTAAATTATTCTTTCAGTTTCCTATCATTGAATATACTTAGAAGCGAAACCATAAACAACATCAGGGTCAAAAGGTTTATAAATAATATCTACCGCACCAAGAGCAAAAGCTTGCTTTTCAAGCTCATTATCCGGTTCACCGGTAACCATAATGACTGGTATATTATAATTGTCCGTTTGCATAAACGAAAGAACATCGAGTCCACTTTTCCCCGGCATATAAAAATCCAAAAAAACGAGAGCAATCCTATCTGTATATTTTTTGATGGTATCAATTGCCTCTTCCCCATCCGCCGCCTCTAAAACAGTATACTCTTTGCGGAAATAAAAGCTTAAAATATCGCGGTTAACTTCCATATCATCTACAATTAAAACTGCCGGTCTATCCATTTTCCTTATTCCCCATAATTATAAATCATGTTACTAAAACCTTCATTCGCAAAATACTATTGCAAACATAATTATTACTCCATAATAGAATTACCATTCTTTTGAATGCAGGCATTCTAAGAATGGTAATTGGTCTAATCTGATTCAATAACGAATTAATAGTTCTCTTGTCTTACTTCAAAGAACGCCTGTGGATGATTACAAACCGGGCAAACCTCCGGAGCTTCCAGTCCAACTACAACATGACCACAGTTTCTGCACTCCCACATCGTAACTCCACTCTTTTTAAACACTTCCATTGCTTCCACATTGTGAAGGAGAGCACGATATCTTTCCTCATGCATTTTCTCAATCGCTGCAACACCTCTAAACTGTGCTGCCAATTCCGGAAATCCTTCTTCATCTGCTTCTTTAGCCATTCTGTCATACATATCTGTCCACTCAGCATTCTCGCCTTGTGCAGCATGCAAAAGATTCTCAGGCGTATCACCCAACTCTCCGAGTGCTTTAAACCAAAGCTTGGCATGCTCCTTCTCATTCTCTGCTGTCTTTAAGAACAATGCAGCGATCTGCTCATACCCTGCTTTTTTTGCAACCGAAGCAAAATATGTGTACTTATTTCTTGCCTGTGATTCACCTGCAAATGCTTCCCATAAATTCTTTTCTGTCTTTGTTCCTGCATACTTGTTAGCCATAAAAAACCTCCTGCTTTCTACTTTCTTATTTTTAAACTGTTCAGAGCTAAGACGATTCAACTTCTTAACCAGCTTGTATTCAAACAGGCTTTAGTGTGAATCCTATTTTGGTATCTGAATCGTTTACTTTCTATATACTATGTTTTACCAAGTGCGACTTGCCATCTGTCTAAACTGTGCAACGGTAGGTGTATGTGAATTAAGACCACCATCACAGGTAAGTACCTGTCCATTCATATACTCTGCCTCATCGCTTGCAAGGTAAACACAAAGATGACCGATATCCTCCGGATTACCATAGCGCTTGCCAAGAATGTTAGAAAGGAAAATATCCTTTAATGCATCCGGAATACGAGCCTCATTCTGTGGTGTGACAATCAGTCCCGGCCGAACACAATTACAACGGATTCCACTTGGACCATACATACAAGCCACATATTCCGTCAGCTTATCAACTCCCGCTTTGGCACAGGCATAAGCAATTGTTCCCAGATCTCCAGCAACACTCGCCATAGAACCAATATTGATAATATTGCCACCTTTCTCATTCTTCATGAGGATTGGCAAAGCCTCCTTAATCATGTTGAAGGTTCCACCTAAATCGGTTGCTACCACGGCGTTAAACTCTTCTAAGCTAAGCTCGTCCACACGACCATCCTTCATACCCATTCCTGCAGCATTATTAATTAACACATCGATGCGGCCAAACTTCTCTGCAACATCAGTAATCAAGCTGTGCATAGAATCTGTATTCGTCAAATCAAATGCGTGGAACCATGCTTTGCCGCCCTCTGCTGTGATTTCATCGACCACCTTCTGTCCACGCTCTACATTACGACCCGTAATGACAACTGTAGCTGCTTCCTTAGCACAAAGCTTCGCAATCCCAATTCCAATTCCACTTGTTGAGCCTGTTACAATGATAACCTTATCCTTTAAACGTTCCATTATAAACCTCCTGAAATTATACTTACAAATCACCAAACAGTTACATAAAATAGGTTGTCCATCGCATTTTTAAGTATACAAATTATATTATAAAAATGAGACATCCCACTCTGAATATTATAGCATTTCTCACAAAAAAATAAAGACAAATTACAAATTACACAACACTATTCACAACAAAGGTAACTTTTCAGAGACATTATTTTTAAAATCTTATTGCTATGAATGCTGCGGTTGAAGCTTCAAGAAGTGATGATGCAGGCAGAGGTTTTGCAGTGATTGCTGTATTAAAAATCCCATAAGATATTATCCTTATAATATCTTATGGGATTTTTGCTACTACTAATTTATCCACTGAATAAACGCAGTTTTATCCGAACTGTTATAACCCGCATTTCGATAGAAATTCAATGTACTTTCCTCCTTCGAACCGGTAAGCAGCATCATCTTGTAGCAATGGTTCTGTTCAGCTATTTTCTTATTCGTGGTAGAATGACCTTGTAAGAAAACCTGAATATATGGGGCATACCGTGAATTTCCGCACCAAGAAACTATCCTATAAGGATAAGAATTCTGTGCACAATTCACCGGAGGACTGGATTATTTTTGAAAACACACAGGAAGCAATTGTGGACGAAGAAACACGGATTACTGTTCAGAAAATCCGTGAAACCAAGCACCGTCCTAAGTTTTCCTGTTTCACCAGCAATAAGTTTCTTAATGTCTGCTTTAATTCCATTTTCTAGTGGCAACAGACCATACAAGTAAGAGACAGATAAAGAAAAAGACCTTACCAAAATTCCTTTCCAGTTTGGAAAAGAACTTCAGTAAGGTCTTCTTTAAATGCAATTAATATCATATTTCACTTAACACATTTGCGTTAGATTCTGTTGCCAAATCGTTGCCAAAACTTAACACTTTTTGTTTGGAAGATGTGTAAATAAAGGCTCGATTTTCACAAAAGGTTATTCAAACTCGATTTCGGCAACTATATATTGTGTCTAAACAAATTATATATCGCCATATTTGGCATAATTATTCATGATATTCTATGAATTCTTTATCGTTTCGGAACATTTTGCAAGCAAATTGCAACCACATTATTTCCATAACACAAGAAAGCCGAATTACTCCGACACTCCTAAGTACGCATCCGCAAATGCATACCCCAATTAACATTATAATACACTACATACCCTATTAATACAAGTCACTTATCACTTTGCCTCTTCGTCTTTCTTCCTTCTTGCCATAAACTTTTTCACTTCTTCTGATCCATGTAAATGAGTTATTCTTAAGTCAGACTTTTTTTGCTATGTAGAGACTCCTGATAGGAGTTCTCTATAGCATCAGCAAATCTCTCTACCTGTCTTTGACCAGAAACAACAAAGTTTTTGGTAATACTTAAAGCAGCCATATCTAACTTAACACTTTGCCCCTTTTGTACTTTTCTAATAATTTTACATAATAAATATGATTCTCCAACAAAATTATCCTCACTACATCTAAAATAACTTTGATCAAGATATGCCACCAATGGATATTTACCATCTTCAAAATTGAAAACACATGAAATTTCTTTGCCCTCTCTCAACTGTCCTAATGCAGAAAAACTATCCACCGCTTCTTTGGCTTTTTTATCCAATATTTCTTAATCAGTTATAATTTGAATAACTTTTGCTAAATCTGCAACTTTCATTACACTATCCGTCAGTTCTTTCATTTTTGAAAATCGAGAAGTAACCAGCACTTCCAAAAAATCATCTCTATGAAGAGAATTAAATTCTTCTTCCGTTAAAAATTCATAATATTTTACCTGTTCATCCTCATCACCCGATTGCAAATATTTAAATACTTTATCAAATTTAGCTGCATCACTAATATGAACTGATCGTTTTACTTCATCTACTTTTTTAGTTGCGATTTCTCCGTTTCCAGAAATAATCTTAACTCCTGCACTTCCCCCTAATGTTTTTTCATTCACATTCTGGATTTCCTGTGATTCTTCATCATAAGTGAAACCATCAATTACCGAAATATAATCTTCTAATATTTTAGTGTTTAAATACATAAAATTTCTTAATTTCATACTTATCCTCCAATCATAAAATCTACATTTCTAATGTTCCATTTATCTCCTCAATCCAGCCACTGTCACCACTCTCAAACAGCTCTATAAACTTTCCGAAATTACTGCTGCCGGTAACCGAATCATCCGACTCCAAATTGCTAACCCGCTGGCACATATCCACATAATTCTCCTCAGTAACATGTTCCATAACTTCTCGAATCTGGTCTGCTCGACCTTTGTAATTCTCCACCCCGGTATATTCCTTTATCAAGGGAGCATTCACTGGTTTTGCTGGAGATTTCAGATTTTCATCGGTCCAATGTTTAGATATAATCTGCATCGTACATGGATTACCAAATATAATCACTTCATCTGCAGCATTACCACCCCCATGAAACTCATTAATCTTGCGTTTAATGTCCTCATACTGCTCATGAGGTTTCTTTTCCGTATCACAGAACACAAGTACAAGTTCGTCTGCTCCATTTTGGTACCGGTCTTGATATCTCGCCGGGATATTTCCATTGCCACCAGCATTAACTAATGAAATATCATATTGCTCGTTCCACACTTTTAAATCTTTCAGGCGTTTAAGATACTCCTATTCCTCATTGCCTTCGCAGATAATGCAGATTTTGTGATTATCCAAAAACTTTGGGAGCTTATTTGCCATCGCCATCATCCCCCTTTACATCACCTTTAATACTAAGCAAGGAATTGATTAGTTCTGGATCAGGCAATGCTCCAAGAGCACCCTTCCTATATTTTTCCATAACATCCGTCGTATCTCTCACTCCCTGCTGTGCAGTAAAATCAGCAAGTGAATATACATATACACCTTCTTCATCCTTATGAACAAACCAAATCTGTTCCTTTCGGAACATTCTCTTACAGTCCATAAGGTTAATATCATGTACTGTAAATATCATCTGTGCACTTGTATTCAATTCATTATTAAACATCGCAACAATCGCCCTGGTAAGCTTAAAATGAATACTGCTATCCAACTCATCTACAATTAGAATTCTGCCCTGTTCTAGTGCTTCAATAACATAGCTGGCAATAGCCGCAATCTTCTTTGTTCCTGTAGAATCAAATATCATGCTTGGTACATGGACGCCTTTATATGTGGTAACCAGTCTAATTTGGTCCATAATATTTTCTGGAATATCAAGTACCTTCTCGTCCGGCTTTTCATCACCTTCACCAGTTTTCAGTTGTATTTTATCCATGTCCACATATTCAAAGTTATCCATATACAAGTCTGCATTTTTTATGAACTCAACAACCTTTTGCTGCAACTGATTTTTATTTTTCATAAGTTCAATCGTATGCTGCATAGGTATGTTATTCATATTGATGATATCAATTTTCTCAGCAAATCCGACAAGAATCTGCTTCATCTCGTTTATATGTTCAAATTTACTTGTATCTACTACATAACATAGCAAATTATTTTTCGATACAACTGAAATCATAGTCTGCACAGCTTCATCAATACATTCATATATTTCACTAATGGTATCCTTTTTCAGCCAGCAAACTTCTTTTTCATTGTTATACTGATCTTTAAATATCTCAGAAAATGATTCATAAATATATTCTTCTTTGTCTGCGTCATACTTAAAGTCATAAGAAAACTTTCTTCCTGATGACATAAATGTTACGCCTAACTCACATACATCACTCTCAGTAAATATATTAGGCATTAAACCATTTTTCTTATTTAAAAGCACATTTTTTATTGCCCTAATGCACTTAATCAAACAGGTTTTTCCTGCATTGTTTGGACCATATATTCCTACCGTTTTAAGCACATTAAAATTGTTCTCTTTATGAACATTGGCTCCAAATTTCTTACTTCGCATATCTGCTTTCATTGAAAATGTAATGTCATCCTCAAATGCATAACAGTTTTTTGCTCTTACCTCTATAATCATGGCTCATTCCTCCAAGTAACTTTTCTTCTTTACTTATCATTATTATACCACGAATTATTTTTTATGCAACTTTTTTTCATAAAAAGTATTTTTTAGAATTAATGATATTTTACACAGCAAAAAGGCAGCCTCTCAGCTGCCCCTCTACATATGCACTACATCACATTAGTTTCATTCTCTAATCTCACTCAATGCAATTTGCCTCTATACTTTCTTAATTGGATGTCTGATTACAGTTTTCCATTTTTCAGGAGCAACCTTTCTTGCATCGGACATATAAATCTCATGGTGTAAACGCTGTTCATTTATATCATTCTCATAGCCCTGCTCCTTCAAATAATCCTCCAGCAAAGCTACTGTTGCAGGTTCCGAATCAAATGAACCTTGATGCATAATCTGGACGCAAAGTCCCTCATCAATCGTTAAAAACTCTGCCAGTGAACAATCTATCTTTTTCTTCTCGGTTGCTGTTTGTACCGCCCAGGCAAAATCTTTTTCGGTTATAAAATCAGGCAAACGAATAACAGAAATCCAATTAAATGTATCTTTGTTGCTATAATCAATTCCTTTGATATTTTCTCGCCTGCCGGCTCGGTCGGTTCGCACCTCAGCATCCATCGGATGCTGCTCACCCTGCCACCAGAAGCCTTCCAGCGGCGGTACTACATATTCAAAAAATCCTTCAATTTTATAATCTGTCTTATAACTCATTTTTAATGTATAAGCAACTGCATATAAAATGCTTATTGCCTGCTGGTAATCACCACCCTCTACGTTCGGATTTCCCTTCCCCCGAACTGCAACATAATTCATTGAAGGAATTTTTACAATTTCCGGTTTATTCTTCGGCATATAAAATTCCTTGTATTCTTTTTTAAAATCAAATGCCATCTTTTTTCATCCTTTCTTTAATCTGTCTACTCGCTCCTGTATATTACGTTCGAATTCTTCCTCTGTAAAAACAGGGTCTTTTGTTTTTCTCCATATCTCACAAGGAATATGCTCGCACTCTCCACATCCTTTCATGTCTTTTTGATTTATCACACATTCATATATTGGACACGCCTGACCATTCGGTGAATGAAATACTTTTCCAAGACTTGCATTACACCCCTTGCACATATTTCTAAAGCACCCGCATTTGGAGCAATCTGCGCCGCAACAGCTTATTATATTTACCGGTTGAACCACTTCTAATATTTCCCTCTG
>JAQXJP010000010.1 GCA_029008875.1 Lachnospiraceae bacterium
GTGGACGGCACGTCTTAGAGCCAGTTAGTGTTCGAAGCCTTACTCCGTCCCGGGCAAACAAAGGCGTCGTGGTGTTCACGGGTTGTCGTACAGTAATAAGAAGCACAGGCCGCGCCTAGAAAACTACGATTCACAAAGCGGCTCCGCAAGGGGGTTGCGCGAGTGTGCGGCGGGAGGCCTCGGGGTGAGGGGTGCAGTGGCCGGGGGAAGGGGCGGGACGGTGGGAAATAAAAAGAGACTGCCTGACGCAGTCTCTTTTGAGAAATATTATATGGTTCGATTTGCTTTTTTGGCTTTTTTCACCTCATACATCCGCTCGTCCGCCTGATTGATGTAATCGTTCATGTTCATGGTGGGCTCATCGGTGGTAATCACATAACCCATGCTGGCCTCGATGCAAAATCCGGTGTTGCGGATGCTGCGCTCCATGGCGATCTCACGGTTAAGCTTCTTGACAAATCGTTCTGCCTTCTGCTTGTCGTAATTCGGGACCAGAATCACGAACTCATCGCCACCGTAGCGCATGGCGATTCCGTCATCGGGACAGCAGTTCATAATTGCCGTGGCGATTGCACGGATGGCAATGTTGCCCATGTCGTGGCCGAAGGTGTCGTTAATGTATTTGAGACGATCCAAATCCACAAACATGATCATGAGAGCCTCCCCCGCATTTCTGCACTGCTCAAAGAGGGGCACGGCAAGCTTCTGATAAGCCATGCGGTTGTACATTCCGGTCAGAGAATCCCGGATGTAGAGTTTGGACAACTCCTGGTTCATTTTGTTGAGGATAATGCGGTGATACATATTTTCCATGGCCTCCGCAATGACATTGAGGGCCTCAAACAGCATCTGCGACATCAGGTAATCGCAATTCTTGAATACCACATATCCCACTTCACGGTCACGGAAATGTAACGGGGAGAACAGATACAAATTCCCGCTGGAGGAATCCTCCCCTCCCGGAACCAGCTCTCCCGGTTTTCTGGTCTTAAGATCCAGCACCTTATCCCCCGCACATGCCAACAGCACATCCAGGCAATCCGGGTAACCCTCGGTGCGGTACTCCTCCTCCCCCGCCACATCCAGCTGGGGAAGTTCATTGCAATCCGCAATCTCCTGGTTCACCAGAATGTACATCTCGTCGCAGTTCAGCTTCGTCAGATGGGTGGGGATGCAGGTCATCATCTCCTGAAAACTGTTACAATTTATCAATTCTCTCTTCAGAAGAAGCATCTCGTTGGATATCTTGCGGTCACTGTTTTCAAGCATAATGCGGTCATTGACATATCTGCCCCTCTGGGTCGGCTCCGGATTTACGCAGCCGCAACTCTCCTGAAAAATACATCTTGCCTCAATGAGCGAAACCCGCTCCGCATCCCCCTGTTCCCAAATGGTGTGCAGCTTATCCATGGCTGCATATGCAATCTCCTCACGGATAAATCCGGCGGTGGTGATTCTCGGGCTGTAATAGGAGGCCTTATCAAAATTGTCATATCCGGTCACCAGAAAATCCCTGGGCACGTATAGCCCCTTGCTCTGGGCCTGCTGGCAAACCCCCACCGCAATATTGTCGTTGGCGCACACAAACGCCTCCGGCATCAAGCCGTTTTGATAGAAATGCGCGAAAGCCTCCACACCGGTATCAATCTCAAAGTTCCCGAAATAAATCCGTGACTCCTCACAGGGAATTCCATGTTCCCGAAGCGCATCCCTGTAAGCACTCAGTCGATCCATACTCTCACAATTTTCCTCCGGCCCGGCAATAAAGTTCAGCGTTTTGCAGCCGTGAACCTCAATCAGATGGTTGACCATTCTCTTCATGGCAGCGTAATTGTTGGTTCCCGCGTAATAAAACTGCGGGACATCCTCCAGCAGGGAAACCGTAGGAACCCCGGCTTCCTCCACTCTGGCGACGATACGCCGTTTCAGTTCCACATCGGATATGTTCGTCAATTCCAGAATAATTCCGTCAAATGTCCTCAAATCCGGAAGATTAAAGATATTGTATTCTCCCAAATTGTACTTTTCATCCAGACTGTAATTTCCGAAGCTATTAAAAAAATACAAATTAATATCACAATTGTGGTCTGCGATATACTGTCTACAGCCCCCAACCCATGCGTAATTGATATACTTCTTCCATCCATCCGCGATGATTGCAACTTTTTTCATATGGTCCCCCCTGACACACATTACTCCTGTGTCAATTATAATGTATTTTGTGTCAATTGACCATAATTTTTTTCGAAAACCACTCTATCTGCGACGCTGTTTTCCTTTTTTAAAAACAATTTATTTTTTTCTTGCAATGGAGTTCGTGTTATGTTAATATACTTCTTGTTCGAGCCGGCGTGTCGGAATGGCAGACGAGGCAGACTCAAAATCTGTTGTGGGCAACCACGTATGGGTTCAAGTCCCATCGCCGGCATCACACACAAAAAGCAGGACTGATGTCCTGCTTTTTTCTTTTTTCTATTTTACGATTTTGATATCATCGAAGCAGTCAAAGGTTGCAAAATAGTCTGCCGGTGTCTCCGCCCGGCGAATCAGCTGCACGCTTTTGTCCTCCTTGAGCAGAAGCTCCGCGGAGCGAAGTCGGCCGTTGTAGTTATACCCCATGGAGAAGCCGTGGGCTCCGGTATCGTGAATCACCAGGTAATCTCCCATATCAATCTTGGGCAGTTTGCGGTCAATGGCAAATTTATCGCAATTCTCGCACAAAGATCCCACCACATCGTAGGTCTGATCACACTCTACATCCTCTTTTCCAAGCACGGTAATATGATGATAAGAGCCGTAAATTGCCGGTCTCATCAAATTCGCGGCGCAGGCATCCACACCGATATACTCCTTGTATATGTGCTTCTCATGGATTGCTTTGGTCACCAGGCATCCGTACGGAGCCAGCATAAATCTGCCCATCTCAGAGAAGATGGCAACATCCCCCATGCCCGCCGGTACCAAGACCTCGTCAAAAGCCTTGTGGACACCCTCCCCGATGGCATAGATGTCATTCGGTGTCTGATCCGGAGAGTAGGGAACCCCCACACCACCGGACAGGTTTACAAACGCGATATCGCATCCTGTTTTATCCCGCAAATCCACAACCAACTCAAACAGCTGCTTTGCCAGCTTCGGATAATACTCGTTGGTCACGGTGTTGCTTGCCAAAAAGGCATGGATACCGAACTTCTTGGCACCCTTGCTCTTTAAAATCTTGTACGCTTCGACAATCTGCTCGTAGGTCATGCCATACTTGGAATCCCCCGGGTTGTCCATAATTCCGTTGCTGAGTTCAAAAACCCCGCCCGGATTGTACCGGCAACTTATGGTCTCCGGAATATGGCCGATGGTTTCCTCCAGAAAATCGATGTGGGTAAAATCGTCCAGGTTGATGATTGCCCCAAGCTTGTCCGCATAGGCAAATTCCTCTGCAGGCGTGTCGTTGGAGGAAAACATAATATGATCGCCGGTAATTCCGCAGGCTTCCGACAGCATCAACTCCGTATAGGAAGAACAATCGCATCCGCAATCATACTCATTCAGAATCTTCAAGATGTATGGATTGGGGGTAGCCTTCACCGCGAAATACTCCCGGAAACCTTTGTTCCATGCAAACGCTTCCTTGACTGCCTTGGCATTCTCGCGAATCCCATGCTCGTCATACAAATGAAAGGGTGTCGGAAATGTCTGAACCATCTCTTCCACCTGTGATTTCGTTACGAAAGGTGTCTTCTTCATGTTTGTTCTCCTTACTTTCTCACATTAACGCAATATATCGATTATGCTACAACATTTTTTTCCCATTTTCAAGGTGAATTCCACAAAAAAAATGTCATTTTTTTAGAAAAAAATACCATAATATATGGTAATATTGAAGAAAATGATCACCAATGACGATATATCCTGCAGGAGGATATCATGAAAATTTCCATTGTAAATCAAATTGACACAACAATATATGGAGGAACCGCCGTATCCCGGCCCGATGAGGAGACGGAAGCAAGCTTTTCCGATATCTTAAATTCCGAAATTGCGTCAGCGGCAGAATCAGCACCTAAAACGGGACAGGAAGCCGAGTCGGAAGATACAGCCGACGACGCCCTCTCCGCATTAGGCGCTGCAGAGCAAAATGCCCTTGCCATCGACGCTGCAATCGCCCAGGCAAAGGCATTGGGGAAGAGTGGTCTGTCCGTCTATTCCAGCGAGGCCCGCGCCCTTGGAATCGTGCCCATCAACAGTTACTCCAGCGATTCTGCCTCCCGCAGCACATCCACCTGGTCCGGTTCCGCCGAAGATACCGTCGCAAGCTACTCCGCAGAACTCGCCGCACTGTGCGACAAGTACTCCGAATACACTCGGGAGCTTGTGGCATACTCCGGGGATACAGCCGGTTCCTACGAGGGAAGTTTGAGTTGTTCGGAGGAACTCAATTCCTATTTTGATGAAGCGGCACAGACCTACAATGTGGATGTCAAATTGTTAAAATCCGTGGCCAAAGCGGAATCCGGATTTCGCCCCGATGCAGTCAGCAGCGCCGGCGCCATCGGTGTCATGCAGCTCATGCCCGCAACTGCAGCCGGTCTGGGTGTCACGGATGCAACAGATGCGCACCAAAACATCATGGGAGGTGCCAAATATTTATCACAACTTCTGGACAAATACGACGGAGATGTCACCCTGGCCCTTGCCTCCTACAATGCCGGAGGCTCCAGAGTGGACCAGTACGGTGGGATTCCCCCTTACGACGAGACCAGAACCTACGTGGTTCGGGTACTGGGATATTACGAATCCTGACCCATTGTATCGCACACTTCATATATTTGCTTACACAAACATTGCCCGGAGGGTTATCTTTTCAGGATATCCCTCCGATATTTATGTTGTAAGCAAAGTGAATGGCCATACAAGATGTCTTACAAAACGATAAGTTATGAGAACGGACAGACCAGGGACGGTGTTGCAAGGGAACGGATACTTTTTGCATCATCGTTTTTTTATTTCTTTTTACACGGATGCAGCTAGAAATAATCGGTTCGTCCCAAAAAGGGGTGAATGGATGATTATTCAATCAAGCAATATGCAAACGGCGTCTGCGCGCAACTACACCAACCGCACCTACAGCTACACCGGCGTACAGGTGTTAAATGACGGAGGGCAAAAGAACGGGCAGACCTTTTCCGACATTGTCGGAGACTTTCAAAACACGCAGAGTGTTCGCTCGGCAAGCTTAAGCGAGCGGTTGCAATCGGTACATCAGATTCGCAGCCAGGCAATCAACTACTTATTGCAGTTGTTGTTCGGAGGGAAATCCGGGAAAACCCATCTAAGTTCGGCCTTATCCGGTTCCACGGAAACGGGAACCTTATCCGGCGAGAACTACATCATGCAGACCATGCGTCACACTTCCTACTTTCGTATGGAAGAAAATGAAACCACAAGTTTTTCCGCACAGGGATCCGTCGTCACCGCGGACGGACGACAGTTGGATTTCAATCTGCAGCTGACTCTCTCCCGCTCCTTCGTGGAGGAAACCCAGAGTTTTGTGGATTACACCCAGCCGGTTCTCTGCGACCCGCTGGTCATCCAGCTCGATGGTTCAGTTCCATCCATATCCGACCAGAAGTTCACGTTCGATTTGGACGCTGACGGTGCTTCGGAGGAGATTTCCCTTCTGGGCGAAGGTAATGCTTTTCTCGCTCTGGACAAAAACGATGACGGTATCATCAACGACGGAAGCGAACTGTTTGGTGTGCAAAGCGGAAACGGTTTTGCCGACCTGGCCGCCTACGATATCGACAAAAACGGATGGATCGACGAGGCGGACGAAATTTTTGACAGACTGAAGGTGTGGTGCAAGGATGAAAAGGGCAACGATAAGCTTCTGACGCTGAAAGAAGCCGGCGTGGGCGCAATTTATCTGGACAGCAGAAGCACTCCCTTCTCTTTCCGGAACGAGGAGAACGCCACCAATGCCGTGGCCCGGCGCACCGGCATGTTCCTGTACGAAAACGGCAACTGTGGAACCATCCAGCAGTTGGATATGGCGACCTGACCATATGCCGCAACCTGCTTTGCCGAAAAGGACTCGCCAAGGCAGATAACATTAACTCAATTTGACTTTATGATTATGATTCGACTTTTCTAACAAAAATCCGACTTGGGAGGTATCATATCGCTTCCTTTAAGTCGGATTTTTTGCATGAATTTCTTCTCTTTTCTCAGTGAGGCGGCATCGTTGTCTTGAGTGACATGCTGGCCAACATTTTGGCCTACAGCGTTACGAACGCCGACGACAACTAAAAATTCTACCGATTCCTTTCTCCTTCTTGAAATTTATAATTTTCGTGTTATAATAAGTCTCATGCAGATATGGTTCATCGGTAGAACGCTAGCTTCCCAAGCTGGAAAGGCGGGTTCGACTCCCGTTATCTGCTTTTTTCATGCGAACTATTTTTGTACAAAATTTTCACCAAAAAATTGCTTGACATCCTTTCCTCCATATAGTACCATATACCTCGTTGAGGCTTTCTCAACAGAAATGCTGATATAGCTCAGGTGGTAGAGCGCTACATTGGTAATGTAGAGGTCACGGGTCCGACTCCCGTTATCAGCTCTGAAATAAATCCCTTGAAAATAGCTGATAAAGTTATTTCCAAGGGATTTTTTGTTATCTGATTGCATCGGGTTATTTACTTTTCCAGTTTTGGATAGCCATCCCGAAGCCCCAGCTGATTCTCCTGATAGATTCGATCCATGCAGTAGTTCACCTTGTGGTTATACTCAATGATTTCCAGCATCACTTCATCGGAGATCTCCCCCTCCGGGAAATAATATACAGCGTCGGAGATACAGATGGCCACTCCCTCACCGGTATAATCCGAGGGTTCCCGGATTATGGTCACTTCCGATGTGGGATATAATCCCTCCTTTTCATATTTCACCTTCAATTCATCGTACCGGCTCTTCTCTTCCTTCGTGAATGGTCTGCAGAAATCCCCACTGATTTCAGAATTATTGCTCCTGCTCTTCCTCTGTGAAAGGTCGGCTCAACTCGGTTGTCTCTCCCACCGTTGAGATCTCAAAAATTTCCTCCTGCTCTTCTTTGCTGAGTTCCTCCATCCGTTGCCGGTAAGTCTTTACAGTTTCCACGGCCAAGACCGTGATTCCGGATACCTCATAAAAAAATTTCCATAAAAAAAGACCAGTTCGAAAACTGATCTTTCTTTAAAAACCGCCTATCGTTCCATATTCTTTTGCAACAGTTCTTCGAATTCTTCCAATCTGACAGGACGTGAAAAATAATATCCCTGATGCCATGTGGCACCGTAGGGTTTCAGATATTCCAGCACTTCCTCATCCTCCACGCCCTCGATGCAGGTCTCCAGACCGGCACGTTGCGCAAACTCTACAATGGACTGCACAAGAGCCTGATTGAAGGGCTTGTTACGAATATCCCTCACAAAGGACATATCGATCTTGAGTTCATCCACAGGCAGTTCCAGCGCCACCTGGAGGGAGGCGTTCCCTGTCCCGAAATCGTCCATGGCCACCTTGATTCCGCTGGATTTGAAAAACTCAATCTCTCCCCGCAGGAAATCAATATCCAATTCCCGGCATCGCTCCGTAAGTTCCATGCAGAACTGGCTTGCGGGCACTCCGGACATCTCCAGAATCTGAAGCACGCTGGTCCTAAACTCGCTTCGTACAATCTGGGTTGCGGAAATATTCACATTCACAAAAAATCCCGGCTTTATCCTGCTGATCTCCGCCACATCATGAAGCGCCTGACGGATAATCCAATTCCCCAGTTCAAAAATACAGGGATCCTTCTCCAGCCAGTCGATAAACACCGCCGGGGACACCACCCCGTAAGGATCCTGCGCCCACCGAAGCAGGGCTTCCATCCCCTTGATCTCTCCGGTGCTTGCGTCCGCGATGGGTTGATAGCACAAATAGAATCCGCTACAATTCTCCACCGCACTTTTATGGATGACACTCATAAGCTCCAACTGGTCTTTTCCATTGCCCATCTCATCATTGAAAATCAACAAATTTCCGTGGTGTGCATGCTTGGATAAGTTTAGAGAATAGGCGAGACGGCTCTTCACCGAGTTCGCATCCAATGTGTAGTTGTCCAAAAACATGGCTCCGGCAGAAGCCCGAAGCGGCACCTTGGTATCCTTAAGATAGATGCGGTTGTCCAGTGCCCCTACCACATCCCGGTAAAATCCTTTCAGTTCGTCCCTGGACATCTGTTCAAAAACTACTGCAAACTTCGCTCCCGACAAGCGGTAGACCACCCCGCGATTGTACACGATAAACCGCAGTTCATCGGCCACCCTTTCCAGCAATTTGTCCGCGTACTCCGAACCGTACATCACATTCATATGGCTGAAATTGTCGATTCCGATCTTGATTGCAACCGCCTGTTTCCTCTGCTTCAACATTTTCTCAATGTCCTGAGAGAAACGGATTCCTGTATACAATCCCGTCACGGAATCGATATCATCCGGGATTCCGTGATTGCCGTACTCCACCAGCAGATAACGGTTCTCCCCGTTTGAATCCTGAATCATCTTGCACATGGCACGAATTAAAATATTCTCACGGGAAGCCGTGGTGACGCGGTACTCCAGGGGCACATCCAGATCAATGCCCTTCATTCGGTCCAGGAACCCCTGACGATATTTTTCTGTATCATTTGGATAAATGGTCAAAATTGGTTTTTCCTTCGCATATTCCTGGAAATTGCCGTCAATCCCAAACATATCCACCGCATTTTGAGACCACCATGTCTTGCCGGTCTTTAAATCCGTGATTGATATGTAGGATCTCTGTGATATCTCCGCAACTGCATCCACAATCTGGAAGGTATATTCTCCGATTTCTTCCCATAATTTATTCTTTTTCATAAACTTGCCTCTTATAGTGACAAAAACCACGTCGTGCGGTACTAATTATATACCTACTTGTTACCATTTGACAATTCTTTTGGCTTTTATTTCATCTGGTCTTATATTTTTCGTCCATTTTGGCTATTGTTATAATGTCAGTCATGAATATAATGACACATAAATCAATCATTTTTACAAAAGGAGTATCAATTATGAGAAATGAAACAACCAGAAAAGTAATCTTTACCGCCATGATGGCAGCACTGTCATACGTCGTATTTACCTTTTTACAGTTTAAAATCATGCTTCCGGGCGGAGACGCAACCTCCATTCATCTCGGAAATGCAGTTTGTGTTCTCGCAGCCCTTCTTCTCGGCGGCGTGTGGGGCGGTCTCGGCGGCGCGCTGGGCATGACCATCGGCGACCTTTTTGATCCGATTTACATTGTCTATGCGCCCAAGACTTTCATCCTGAAGTTCTGCATCGGATTGATTGTTGGACTCGTGGCTCACAAGATTGGACACATCACCCAGATCAACGACACCAAGAAGGTGTTGAAGTGGGTCATCATCGCCACCGTAAGCGGACTGCTCTTCAATGTCATCTTTGATCCGCTTGTGGGATATTTCTACAAGCTTGTCATTCTCGGAAAGCCGGCAGCGGAGCTTACCTTGGCTTGGAATATCACCGCCACCTCCATCAATGCGGTTCTTTCCAGCATTGTTGCCGTAATCGTTTACATGGCACTTCGCCCCGTCTTGAAAAAAAGCAACCTGTTTATCGAAATCAAATAAGCCAATTTTTGGTTGTATTTTCGACTCTCTTGTGCAACAATAGTTGCAACGAGGAGCGGTACGTATGAAAAACTTATTGGTAATGGATTCAAAGGACTACACCGACGACATGCCGGTTTTTGAGAAGTACTCCGTCCGGGCAATCATCTGCCGGGACGGAAAATATGCCATGCAGATGTCAGGAGCCGGGGAATACAAGATTCCCGGCGGCTGTGTGGAGAGCGGCGAAGATTTTGTTGTCGCCCTGAAACGGGAGGTACAAGAAGAGACCGGACTCATTCTGATTCCGGCCTCCGTGAGAGAAATCGGTGAGATAACCGAGATACGGCGGGATGTGTTCGATGCATCCACCAAGTATATCTGTCATTCACTCTTCTATTTTTGTGATGTCACGGATGAAGTCACCGACACCTGTATGACGGAATCGGAGATTGCAAAAGGCTTCCACCCAACCTGGGCGGATCTGGATACCATCATAGATGCCAATCGCCGATTGCTCACCGAAACCTGGACACAGCGTGACACTGTTTTTCTGGAACTGTTGAGAGATAAAATCGATAAAAAAGGATAGAACCTCGTTCTATCCTTTTTTGTTTGCGGACGGCAATTAAATCTCTACAATCACCTTCTCATAGGCGTTAATCACACAGGTCTCCCCCACCATATCCTTGCGGGACATCTGGTGACCGTAACTCAAATGCAAATGTCCGTGCACAAAATATTTGGGCTGAAATTCCCTAATCAAATCATTGAACACTTCAAACCCCTGGTGACACAAATCGTCCCCGTCATGAATTCCCCTTGCCGGGGCATGGGTCACTACAATGTCCACACCCTTATTCCACTTGATGGCGCGGCGCAATTTTTTTACCCGCTTTTCCATCTCTTTTTCCGTATACTGGTTCATCCCAAGGTTGTACCTCATACATCCGCCAAGTCCCACGATTCGCACCCCATTAAACTTATACAGGGAGTCCTCGATACAGATGCACCCCTCCGGTGGATTCATCTGATACTTATCATCGTGATTCCCCCTGACATACAATACCGGAATGGAAGTCATCGTCGTGAGAAAAGACAGGTAGGACGGACTCAAATCCCCACAGGATATGATGATGTCGATATCCTCGAAATCTTCTTTTCGGAAAAAGTCCCAATAAGACTTTACCTCTTCATCTGCCAAAAAAAGTATTTTCATCTATTTCGTTTCCTCTACACCCTTTAGTTCAACCACAGCCTTCGCCCCATCAACCAGTTCCCCAATTGCCGGGATGGTTCCGATCACATTCTCCACCAGCCAGTCCATCTTCATGATGTCCTCCGGCTTCATCTTGTGACGGGCTTTATTTTTCAGTGTTCCGTCCTGCGCATAAATTTCATCGTCAAAGGGTGCCACCTCGCCGTCTCGCACATCCTTCTTGCTGTGCTCCGCAAGGCGCTTTACTCCCCTCGGCACATTGTTGGAGCAAATCAGATCAATCACTCCTGCGGACATTCCCCACCAGTAATTCAGCGCGCGGCCCTCGGCGTTGCCCTCGGACTGGTATGCGCCGTAGAGAATACTCTGAATCATCTTCTCATAGAACACTCCCCAATTCCAGAGAGGCATTACCAGATTGGTGGCGCCCCCATCGTCATAGCGATAAAGCCCGAACTGTCTGGAGGCATCATTGGGTGTAATCATATCCTGGTCGGACACATAGTGGATATCGTTTTCCCGCAAAAATCTGTCCTTGTCAAAATCCTTCTTGGTGGACCATTCCAGATAAATCTTCGCCCGGGGATTGGTAAGTGATGCTCCCAGCGCAAACGCGTTGATGTTGGCGATCATTCCGTAGATCGGATAATCCGCGATGTAGGCAATCTTGTCATTCTCCGCCATGGAGCCTGCAATCATGCCGCTGATAAACTTTGCCTCATACATGCGGGCATAGTAAGTTCTGACATATTTGTGAGGCGTATTCAGTGAACAGTTTAGAATCTGAACCTCCGGGTGCTCCACCGCAACCTTCAGACTGTGCTCCATCATCTGAGGTGCCACGCAAAACACAATGCTGGCTCCCTGTGCAATCACGTCCTCCAGAACCTGTGTGATATTCTCTTCGTTCACATCATCCACACAGATGGTCTCCATCTTGTCCGGAAAGGTTTCCTCCAAGTAGTTGCGCCCCAGCTCATGGGCATAAATCCAGTCGGAAGTCTCCGGCTTTTTCGGATATAGAAAGGCCACTTTATACCTCTTGGTGGATTCCGGAATGAAGTAGGACAGCAATCCCTTCTTCTCCGACACCTCCTTGGGTTCCATCACCAGGCCCACGCGGTGTTTCTCCCCCATCATGAGAATTTCGCTCCAGGCCTTTGTCACATGCAGATTGTACTCACTGCCGGGCATCTGAAGCACTGTCTCATATCCGTACACGCTGATGAATGCCAAAATGGCATCCCCCAGCTTGATGGAGAGCTTCTCCCCTCCGCGGAATTTATATGCCCTGGTGAAATAGAACAGAACACGGTTAAAATCCTCTCTTGTCTGCTCATCCCACTTTCCGGTCTTACCCATGACCTCAAGAAGCTTTTGGCTGTTTCCCAGCTTGGTAAATTCCAGAGAATTCAGCCCCGTGATCTCGGAAAACTTCATAAACTCATAGTACTGACGGATATCCTCATCCTCCGTGAGTTTGGGGATCTTCCGCGTCACGATTGCAGGGATGGATACCGCCTTGAAGTATTTGAGCACGCTGACGCGCTTATTCCCCTCCACCACATAGTAGCGGTTCATGTATTCATAAGCTATAATCGGATCCCGGATCCCCTCTGTCACCTGTGCGTCCGCAAGGTTCGCCCACTTGAAACCGAATTCCGTACCCGGTTCCAAAATCGGCATAAAGTTGGCGGCGAAGGCCTGAGTTCTGCCTCTGGTACTTGTTCCCACCACAAAATCCAGAGGAACCTGCACCAGCCCCAGGGGCTGCTCCGTCTGCATCTCTTCCCGCGGCAATATGTCATCCAACACCGGCAGATACGGGAATCTGCCACGGGCCACGCATGCCTTGTATTCCTTTTTTCCCAGCTTGTAAGCCTCTAAATATTCATTGTCACCCATTCTTCCATCTCCTTATCTACCCCTAATTTTATCACACTAGTGCATATTTACCAGTTATTTTAAAAAAATATCAAATATTTTCTTTTCTAATCGCAACTTCTCTGTTATAATTAAACAGGAATATCATATACGGAGGTATTTAATGGAGGGTATTACAAAAGAGCAAGCCGATCTCATCGGTGAGGTTGCCAATATTTGCACGGGTAACGCAGCGACAACTCTCAGCCTGATGCTCGGTAAAGCGACAAACATTACGACTCCGGTTGTGGAGGTTCTCTCCAATGAGGAGGAACTGCAACAAGAGAATCGTATCCTTGTGAAAGTACCTTACACCAAGGGACTTGACGGCACCAATCTCATGATTCTCAAAGAGCATGATGCGTTGGTCATCGCCAGCCTTCTCATGGGCGGTGACGGTACGGATGTATCTCAGATGGCTTTCGATGATTTAACCCTTTCGGCAGTCTCCGAAGCCATGAATCAAATGTGCGGCACAATTGCCACCTCGATGGCGGCACTGTTGGACAAGCCCACTGACATCGGTTTTCCGCTTGTCAATTCTCGGTACAAGAAGACCTTTGAGATTCCCGAGGAATTGTGCAACGGTACAGACATTGTAAAAGTAATCTTTTCGCTTACTGTCGGCGACCTAATTGACAGTGAACTGATGCAGTTATATCCACTCAGCATCGTAAAACAGATTCTTAAGGAGGACAGATAAATGGCAAAAATATTGATCGTCGATGATGCAGCATTCATGAGAATGATGCTCAAGGACATTCTGACAAAGGGTGGTTTTGAAATCGCAGGGGAGGCAGCAGATGGCAACGAGGCTGTTGCAAAATATGCGGAACTCAAGCCGGATCTTGTTACCCTCGACATCACCATGCCAAACAAAGACGGAATTCAGGCTTTGAAGGATATCAAGGCAGCCGATCCCAACGCTGTGTGCGTAATGTGTTCCGCAATGGGTCAGCAGTCCATGGTTATCGAGGCAATTCAGTCAGGTGCCAAGGACTTCATCGTCAAGCCGTTCCAAGCTGATCGTGTCATCGAGTCAATTCGCAAGATTCTTGGATAATCAGAGGTACTGTCTTATGCGAAAAAACTATTCCGGCATCTCACATGCCCTCGCAAAAATGACAGTACTTCCTCTTTTACTATTTGGAATTTGTACGATGCTCTTCAGCTTCTTCTGGATTCAATCCTCCATGGAGGCTGAAGTGCACAGCGAGTTGGAGTCCATTGCCGGCACCGCGATTCTCGCCTATGACGGACTTTATCCCGGGGATTACAGCAGGTACGGCGACGAGAATGACCTCCTCTTCACCAAGGGTGACACTATTCTCAATTCCAATTACAATTTCATGGATTCGCTTAAAGAAAGCACCGGTATTGATTTCACTCTGTTTTATGACAATATCCGAGTCATCACCACCCTTTGTTCCGATGGTGACGACCGAATTGTTGGCACCTTTGCCAACGAGCAGATTGTCGCAGATGTGATAGATCAGAATGCCAGTGCTTTTTATACTAATGTGGATATCTTCGGCAAATCCTACTACTGCTACTATGCGCCACTTTATAACAGCGACGGCACCTGTATCGGCATGTTGGCAGCGGTGATGCCCTCCGCACAGGTTCGAGTCCTGATTGTGAAAGCAACCCTTCCGATTTTTGCCTTGACTTTGGTGGCGGCAATTTTCGCAGGGATTTGGTCCTTCTCCTATTCCAAACAGTTAGTGGCTGTCATTCAGAAATTAACCGGCGCATTCGAGAAAGTCTCCAAAGGCAAGTTCTCAAATACGGTTCCGGCGGAACTGTTGTCCCGCAAAGACGAATTCGGTTCCATGTCCCATTCCCTGGTGGATATGCAGGCGTCCCTTCGCACGCTGGTGGAACAGGATATGTTGACCGGGCTCCACAATCGCCGCTTCGGGCAGCAGAAGTTGGATTACGTCATCGAAAACACCAGGGGAACCAACCGCGGCTTCTCCATCGCCCTGGGCGATATTGACTTTTTCAAGAAATTTAACGACACCTACGGTCACAATTGCGGGGACTACGTCCTCAAAAGCGTTGCCTCCATTATGAAGGATACCGTCAAGGATCACGGTTATTGTGTCCGCTGGGGCGGAGAAGAATTCCTCATCGTGTTCACAAACGGCACCTACGAGGACCACAGAACCGTGATGCAGTCCCTCATAGAGAACATCCGCAATCACCGGATGGAATATGAAGGGCAGACCCTTGCCGTCACCATGACCTTCGGATTGATCGACGCATCCGACTATGAATCCTCGGACGCCATGACGAGTAAGGTGGATGAACTGCTCTACCAGGGCAAACAGAACGGACGCAACCGCCTGGTCACCCTGGAGGACGAGGATCTTCCCAATCCATTAAGGTAACGGGATGCTTGACATACGAGAATATAAACAGACCTCCGATTGTTAGATTTTTATCTAACCCTCGGAGGTCATTATATTCCATCATTTCTTTTCCATTTTCTAACTGCGGCAGGTATATTCCCCTCACAGCTGCCGCAGCTGCTCGATGGCGTGTGCTTTCATAATCAGTTTTCCGTGCTCCTTCAAATGGGCAATCTTATCCGCTCCCACCTGAATGTTGCAGGCAAACTCATCCGCAAGCAGGGACATTCGCTCCACCTGTTTTTCCATACAGTCGGACACATCCATGATCAGATGATATTCCCCCTTGTATTTGTACAATGCGTTCTGCGGGATATCCTCCACAGCCACATTTTTTGCAAACTCCACCAGATTCTCCATGTCGGAAAAGGTAAGATCCACCACAATGTTGACCGTCTCCATATAGTCCAGCGCCGTTCCCCGGCCCGCGGCTTCCATTGCTTCCTGTGCCCTTTTCCCGGCGTTCTCCAACTCCGCAGACACCTTCCTCATCTCTTCCCACTTTTCCTGGGGAATGGAATTCAATATTCCGTTGACGATGTCCTTCAAATGCTCCGCCATTCCGCTTACCGGATGTTCGGAAAAAGTCAGTGCCACCGTATGATCCGGCAAAAAGTCCGCGCGGACGGTCTTGATTCCCATATCGAATTTCATCTGGAATTCCTGTTCCGCGAGGTCAAAGATGTGATTCATAAATTCTTGAGTGCGCGCGCCATTAGTCAAAATATCATCCACGGAATATCCCAGTTCATCGATTTCCTGTTCGCTGATAATACATTTGATGGTGTGCTCCCCCACCTTCGAAAACTTCATATCAATCCTCCGATTTCACTTCCGTACATTTCTGACGTATCCGTTGAAAAGCATTGTCTATGGATTTCGGCGTTTTGTCAAGTACTTTGGCAATCTCCGTGTAGCTCATTCCATCCAGAAACAATTCCAGCACCTGCCGCTCCAGCCTGCTCAATTTTTTCTCCAGACGCTCAAAAAACAATTTTTTCTCCGCCTGCTGAAAAAAAGCCTCCTCCGGCATTGTTGCATCCAATTTTCCGATTTTTTCCTCCATGGAAAATTCGTCCTCATCCGCATCTGAAGTGAGGGACACCGCTTCATTGAGAAAACGATTTTTATCCGCCCCTGCTCGTTTGGTGGCATCAATCAGATCCCGGTTGATGCACATGGTCGCAAAGGTGCTGAACTTTGTATTCTTCCCTGCCACATACTTGGTAACCGCCTGGTACATGGCAATCATCCCCTCCTGAATCAGATCATTTTGATCCCCACCGATGAGATAGAAGGCGTTGGACAATTTCAGCACCAACGGCTTGTATTTCTCCAGTAAATAGGTCATAATCTGATTCTTCAGTTCCTTGTCGCTGTCACTGTCGTGATATTTTTCTACCAGTTCTTCATCTGTGTATAAGGATAAGTCTACCACAAAAACCCCCAAGTTTCGATATTTGCAGAGAGAAGAAATTTATTTACCCAGTCTCTGTCTCACAATCTCATATGCCAACACCCCGGCGGCAACCGAAGCGTTGAGGGAATCGATATCCCCCTTCATCGGGATGGAGGCAATCATATCGCAGTTCTCGCGAACCAACTTGCTGACACCCTCCCCCTCATTTCCGATCACCAGCCCGATGGGCCCGGTCAGGTTCAAATCATACATAGCAGTTCCGCCCATATCCGCGCAGACAAACCACATGCCCTGTTCCTTCAACTCCTTGATGGTGCTTGTGATGTTGGTTACCTTGGCAACCGGCGTGTAATGAATGGCCCCGGCAGAAGTTTTCGCCACAGTGGGTGTCAGTCCCACCGCTCTGCGCTTTGGGATAATTACTCCGTGAGCGCCACACAAATTGGCGGTACGGATAATCGCTCCCAGATTGTGGGGATCCTCGATGCCATCCAGAATAAATACAAAAGGGGGCTCCCCCTTCTGTCTTGCCAGCTCCAGAATATCCTCCACCTCCGCATAGTGGTACGCAGCGGTGATGGCGATCACCCCCTGGTGATGGCCGGTCTCGGACAACTGATCCAATCGCTCCTTGCTCACAAAATTCAAGATGGTATCGCCTTTTCTGGCCTCCCGCACGATGGTGCGCACCGGCCCGTCCTGGCATCCGTCGAGAACATATATCTTGTCAATCGTTTTTCCGGAACGAAAAGCCTCCAGGACCGCATTGCGCCCCTCGATTTTGCTTTCGGTTACGGCATTTATCTCCTCATGTTCCATGATGATCTCCTTACAATTTCAATTCCAGACGTTCCACCGCCGTCTTGGTCAGCTCCAGAATCCGGTCAAATCGGTCGTTCAGGTACAGATATCCCATCAATGCTTCAAAGCCTGTGGCATTGCGATAGTCCGACATGGTGGCATTTTTGGCCATGGTTGGGGATTTCGCATTGCGTCCCCTCCGGTACACTTCCGCTTCCTCCTCCGACAGCATGGGCTCCAGAACACGAATCATCTCCGCCTGTGTGTGGGCCTTGACCACCTCGCTGGTGCGCCGGTGCAGCTGGCTGGCCCTGGTATTGCCGCGGCCCACAACCACGGATCGAATCACCAAATCGAAGATTCCGTCCCCAATGTAGGCCAAAGCCAGTGGAGAATAAGTGCGAATATCCACCTCTTTGACTCCAAAACATTCACGAATATATGAATCAATCCCTTTTTCCATTACACGAGCTCCCAAACCACGCCTTCTCTTGTATCCTTGATTGCGACGCCACGGTCCAACAGTTCTGCCCGGATTGCATCCGCCTTGGCAAAATCTTTCTCCTTCTTCGCTGCGGCACGCTCCGCAATCTTCTCATTGATGAATGCCTCCAGCTCCGCATCCACATTGCAGCCTGCCTCCTTGCTCTCCTCTGCAGCCTGGAGCAGATTCAGAGACAGCACATAATCAAAGTCCTTGATTAGTTCCAGCTTTGTCTTATCATTGATATCGGCTTTCAACAGGTCATAGATAACAGTGATTGCCATGGATGTGTTCAAATCGCTCTTCAAGGCCTCCTCGAACTTGGTCCGAAACTCCCGGTATCCCTTCTCGTCCACGGAACCTTCATCCCTCAATTCACCAATCTTTTTGGCGAGCTTCTGGTACACGGTAGCCATGCTGTCCAACACTTCATAGGAAAATTCCAAGGGCTTCCGATAGTGGGACTGCAGGCAGAACAGGCGGTACACCAAAGGATTGTATCCCTTTTCCTCCAACAGGGAAACGGTGAGGAAATCCCCCTTTGACTTGCTCATTTTTCCGGATTTATCATTCAGATGATGCACGTGGAACCAGTAGTTGCACCACTTGTGCCCCAGATAGGACTCAGACTGTGCAATCTCGTTGGTGTGATGGGGGAAGATATTGTCCACGCCACCGCAATGAATATCCATATACTCTCCCAAATGCTTCATGCTGATGCAGGAGCACTCAATGTGCCAGCCCGGATATCCCACGCCCCATGGGCTATCCCACTTCAGTGCCTGATCCTCAAACTTGGACTTGGTGAACCACAATACAAAATCATTCTTATTTTTTTTGTTTGCATCCTCCTGCACGTCATCGCGAACTCCCACCATCATCTGCTCTTTTTCCACCGCGGATGAGAACACGAAATAGTCGGAGAGCTTGCTGGTGTCAAAGTACACGTTGCCCCCCGCCTGATATGCGTATCCCTTTTCCAACAGCACCTCTATCATGTGAATAAATTCATCGATGCAGTTTGTTGCAGGCTCCACCACATCGGGGCGCTTGATGTTCAGCTTCTCGCAATCCCGGAAAAAGGCATCCGTGTAAAACTGAGCCACTTCCATGACGGTCTTATGCTCGCGCTTGGCACCTTTGAGCATCTTGTCTTCGCCGGTGTCCGCATCGCTGGACAAATGTCCCACGTCAGTAATATTCATAACACGCTTTACATCATATCCCACAAATCGGAGGGATTTTTCCAACACATCCTCCATGATGTAACTGCGCAGATTTCCGATATGGGCAAAGTGATATACGGTGGGACCGCATGTGTACATTGCAATCTTGCCCTCCTCATTGGGCACGATCGTCTCCACCTGTCTTGTCAGCGTATTATAGATGCGAAAATTATTCTCCATGTCTGTTCTCCCTCTATTCGTTTCTCATAATCATTTCTTCCAATGTGCGGATTTGATTTTCCATATCCACAATCCGGCCAAGCAACTGGTCCGTGCTCAGTTCCAAACTGCTCAGCTCATCCAGAACCGGATCCGGCAGATGCGTCTGATCCATCTCCTCCTGGGGAAGCGCCACATTGTCCCGCTTTACCACGCGTCCCGGCACTCCCACCACCGTGGAATTGGGCGGCACCTCCTCCAGCACCACACTTCCGGCTCCAATCTTGCTGTTGTCCCCGATCTTGAAGGACCCAAGAATCTTGGCTCCGGCACTCACCATCACATTGTTGCCCAGGGTGGGATGTCTCTTGCCGTGCTCCTTGCCGGTTCCTCCCAGTGTCACCCCCTGATAGAGGGTACAGTTGTCACCGATGATGGTGGTCTCGCCAATGATGACCCCGGAACCGTGATCGATGAAGAAGCCCTTTCCGATTTCCGCCCCCGGATGAATCTCAATCCCTGTCCTTCTCGCCGCTCTCTGGGAGATGAATCTCGCCCAGAAATAGTGCCCTTTCTTGTACAACTTGTGCGCTCTCCGGTAACTCAACATCACTTTAAAACTTGGGTACAAAAATACCTCCATGTTGGAATGGATTGCCGGATCCCTTTCCTTGATCACCGCAATCTCTTCCTTTACATTTTTAAAAAATGCCATTTCAACAACCTCTGATTTTTATTAAGTATGTTATCTGCTTTCTGATATTTCTCTTTCGATATTTTCCCCGACAAAAAAAGGACTACTTCCTCCCTAAGAGACGAAGTAATCCGCGGTTCCACTCTTGTTCCCGGCACAGTCAAATCCGTGTTCTTCGACCATCCCGGCTCATCGACCTATAACGTATGTCACACGTACCCGACTAACCGGCAGCAGAACTTGTATCATGCTCTGTCTCCGTCTCATCGGATCAGCTTGCGGATGCACTTGGGAAGCGATAAGTAAGAACTGCTCTAAGCCGATGGCAATTCCTCTCTGTTACTTACCGGATGCTTCTTACTCTTTCCGTTCACAGCCTTTTCCTTTTCTCATTTAGTTTATGCACGAAAATCGGTTTTGTCAAGATTTTTCAAGATTTTCGCCCCCCTTTTGAGGCTCCTTGGGATCCCTGACTACTGTCTGGAACATCCGCCGCAATTGGCACAGTTTCCTCCGATCGCCTGACTTCCCTCATAGAAATCGGAGAGCATGCAGATTGCCTGGGAGGAAATGCCCTCCTCCGTCCCGGTAAAGCCAAGCCCCTCCTCCGTAGTGGCCTTCACGTTGATCTGGTCCGGTGCCAGGTGAAGTGTTTTTGCAATGTTTTCCTCCATCTGCGGGATAAAAGGGCGAAGCTTCGGCTTCTGGGCGATGATGGTGGCATCGATATTGCCGATGACAAACCCCTTCTGCTCCAGCAAATCTCCAACATGCTCCAGAAGCTTCAGGCTGGAAATCCCCTTGTAAGCCGGATCCGTATCCGGAAAGTGCTTGCCGATATCCCCCAGTGCAGCCGCGCCCAACAGCGCATCCATGATGGCATGCAACAGCACATCCGCATCGGAATGTCCCAGAAGGCCCTTGACATGGGGCACCTTCACGCCCCCCAGAATCAAGTCTCTTCCCTCAACCAATTTGTGCACATCATAGCCCATTCCTACTCTCATTCTCTGCGTTCCTTTCTATCAACATTCTATGCGTAATGTTCTTTTTTCGATATCAAAACCCCATGGGTCCAATCCACCTTGATCAGATAGATCAAAAAGATGATGGAACTCAAGCTCCATGTCAGCGGGTACGCCCAAAAGATGGTCCAGATTTCCGGAATCAAATAGGTGATTACGGTTACATAGGTGATTCGGATCACACACCAGCATCCCAGCATGACAAACATGGGAACGGTAGACCTGCCTGCACCCCGCAGTATTCCTGCGGATATGTGTGAAAAAGCAAGAAGAAAGTAGAAGGGGGCTACCGTTCTCGCCCACATCACCCCGTACTGAACCGCATTCTGATTGTCGCTAAACAGCGCCACCAGGTTCGGTACGAAAATGTACATAAACACGCCAATCACTTCCGCCATCACAAGGGTACATATGATTCCGAACTTTGCACCCTTTTTTACCCGTTCCTCCCGGTTGGCTCCGATATTCTGGCCGATGAAGGTGGTCATTGCCATGGAGAAACAAGTAATCGGAAGGAAGGTAAATCCATCCAGTTTCGAGTATGCCCCGCATCCTGCCATGGCATCCGCACCAAAGAAATTGATGTTGGACTGAATCACCACATTGGAAATGGAGATGATGGAGTTCTGCAGACCGGAGGGAAGCCCTACCTGAAGAATCTGTCGCAGGATTGCCCCGTCGAACCGCACCTCGTTCCAATGAACCTGGTAGATATCCCGGGTCATCATCAGTCTGCGCATACACAGCACAACACTGAGGAATTGGGAAATCACCGTGGCCAGCGCCGCATATTCCACGCCCAGCCGCAAAATTCCGTTGAATACAATATCCAACACAATATTCACAACGGAGGAGAATATCAAATAGTACAACGGGTGCTTACTGTCCCCCACCGCCTGCAGGATTCCCATGCACACATTGTACATGACAATTGCCATGGAGCCAAGGAAATACACTCTCGTGTACCAAATCGCATCCCGCAGAACCTCCGCCGGTGTCCCCATCCATCGCAATATCTGTGGGGTGAACACAACCCCCAGGGCCGTCATCAACACCCCGCAAAGCAATCCGAAGGCGATATCCGTATGGATAGCCCTTCGCACACTGTTATAATCCTTCGCGCCGTAATACTGGGCGATTACCACCCCGGCGCCCAGTGCGGTTCCGTTGAAAAAGCCAACCAGCAAAAACGTCAGACTTCCTGTGGAGGATACCGCCGCAAGGGCGTCGCTCCCGAGGAAATTCCCCACAATCAGTGAATCCGCCATGTTGTATAATTGTTGAAATAAATTCCCGAGGAATACCGGAATTGCAAAAAGAATCACCTTTTTTACAATGGATCCCTCCGTCATATCCTTACTCGACTGCATCCCAATCCCCTTAAGCGCATGTCACAACCCAAAAGGAGGCTGTTGTCACAGCCCCCTCATTCGTCTCGATTTGATTGTATGAGCGGCACCGACTTCCACAGACATACATGATGCTTCCGCGGTGCCCGGTTTCTATTATTATGCAAGTGCTGCAGTGATGATTGCCATGGAATAAACTTCCGCTGCATTACATCCTCTTGACAGGTCATTAATCGGAGCGTTAAGTCCCAGAAGAATGGGTCCGTATGCACTGAAGTTACCCAGGCGCTGTGCAATCTTGTAACCGATATTTCCGGCATTGATATCCGGGAAGATAAAGGTGTTTGCGTAGCCTGCCACGTTGGACTGCGGGCACTTGGTGCGAGCAACTCTCGGAGAAACCGCCGCGTCAAATTGCATCTCACCGTCAATCACCAGATCCGGATACTTTTCCTTTGCCTTGTGGCATGCGTTGCGCATCTTATCCACATCCTCGCCCTTTCCGGAGCCGAAGGTGGAATAGCTCAAAAAGGCAATCTTCGGGTCAACACCGAAAATTTTGGCGCAGGCTGCGGTCTCACCTGCAATCTCAACCAACTCATCCTCTGTGGGATGAATATTGATTGCACAATCTCCCATGGCAAACACTTCGTTGTCACCGGTAGCAGCCGCACGAACCAAAATAAAGCATGAGGATACGATGGTGTTACCCGGTTTGGTCTTAATCAGCTGAAGTGCCGGGCGAACGGTGTCTGCGGTAGAATATGTAGCGCCGCCAAGAAGGGCATCTGCCACGCCCATCTTCACAAGCATGGTACCGAAATAGTTGGCTGCGGAGAGGGTTTCCCTCGCCTGTTCCGGAGTCACTCCCTTGCTCTTACGGAGTTCGCAGAACAATTCCACCATCTCGTCCATCTTATCATAATTCTCCGGGTCCACAATCTCGGCGCCGCGGATATTGAATCCGGCCTCCTCCGCAACCGTACGAATCTTATCGGAATTGCCGATCAAAATCGGGTGAAGGAAAGTTCCTGCCAACAGGCGGGAAGCCGCCTCCAGAATACGTGGATCCTCCCCCTCTGTAAATACAATCTTCTTCGGATTCTTCTTCAAAATGTCAATTAATTGTCCAAAACCAAACATGATTTATACTCTCCTTCGTTCAATAATCTTTCTTTTGTCCGCAGATTATTCTATACCCCTTGTATACAAAATTCAATGACTTCCCGTGTTCAAATTCGAGAACATCTTGTTAAAAAATTATCATTTGGTTTCTGCACTTTTTTTCTCAATTTTGCGGCCTTTTTTGGCGGCAAATTGTCTGGGTGTCCGCTTGTGTTCCCATGCACATTTCATAAAAAGTGCAAGTCCTTCGCCGATCAATTTCTTAGACTCCTCATCCATATTCCTCATGGTGTTCAACGCAATTTTGGAATTCTCGGCCCAGTTTCCCCGCAAATCCTGTAAGGTCTTGGCGCTGGTATTGCCAATCAGGGAGTAGATTGCCTCCACAAACAGCTCCCTCTGCTTTGCATCCGTCTTCCCGTACCATTCCTTGAGGGTCTGATCGAAGGCATGACTTCTGCTGGTCACATCCTTCTCGTAGCAGAAATCCGGCCCTGTCACTTCCCATGTGTACACATTGTGCTGAAAGGGTCCGTAGTCCAGACTGTGAACGACGCTGTGCTCCTCCAGATGGCCCAGAAGCATTCCCACCAGAGAATCCTGGGGCACGTAGGTCTTGATTTTTTCCCGAACCCTGGCGTAGCCTTCCGTGTCGAGGGCCTCCTCGTAAAATCCGGGGCCGTCATAATCATAGATGCACCGAATTCTCCTTTGTATGCACTCCGAGGTATACGCCGCAGCGTACACCGCCACATTCCCCCCCTTGGAATGACCGCACAGAATCAGATCTCCCCGATGCCGTCCCGCGAAGTCCTCCAGATATTCCTTGGCCCGCTCCTGGGAAGAGATGGGAAATACGAAGCCCATATTCAAATCTTCCTTCCATCCCAGAAGAGTATTGTCCGTCCCCCGGTATGCGATGCAGTATGCATCCTCCATCTTTATGGTTATGGCAGAAAACTGCGTCTCGCTCTCCTCCTCATACAGATCGATATAGTTGCCAATCTGCAGATTCCCGTACCGCGCGCTGCTCGCCATCCTGTCAAGAAGCTGCAAATCCTCCCGGTACAGCACGTGGGATTCCACGTCCTCACAGGCCAGCAATTTGTCTGCCACCTTGGCCAGCGGTACAAATTTGTCCTGCCTTTGCTCCATCACCATCCCAAAGGGCAGGTAACTGAATCTCGCGAAAATCATTCCATCAATCTGATTCATGGGGTCCTGCTCCATGGTCAGATCTCCACGCCATGTTAAGTAATCAAATAAGGTTGTGTTATGTTCCATTGAGGGATGCTCCTTTTCATCAGGGACGCTTCTTTTGTCGCGGTCCCGAGAATAGAGATATTATACCACAAAAAAACCACACAAACCAACCGGTCTGTGTGGTTTCTTAATTATATTATACTTATTATTCTTGCTAATCTTCCAAAGCCTTGAATGCCTCTGCCAAATCCTCAATGATGTCATCGATGTTCTCCGTTCCGATGGAGAGACGAATGGTGTTCGGCTTGATTCCCTGATCCAAAAGTTCCGCCTCGTTGCACTCGGAATGGGTGGTGGAGGCCGGGTGAATGGCAAGAGACTTCACATCCGCCACATTGGCCAGGAGTGAGAACAACTCCAGATTGTCGATAAACTTCTGTGCCTCCTTGGCACCGCCCTTGATCTCAAAGGTGAAGATGGAGCCTCCTCCGTTGGGGAAATACTTGCGGTACAGTTCCTGCTGCACCGGGTCATCGGAGAGTGACGGGTGATTCACATGCTCCACAAGGGGCTGCTCACTCAGGAATTTTGCAACCTTAAGTGCGTTCTCCACATGTCGCTCCACCCGGAGGGATAAGGTCTCAAGTCCCTGCAGGAAAATGAATGCGTGAACCGGTGACAATGTGGCTCCGGTATCACGGAGCAGAATAGCCCGGATGTAGGTTGCAAATGCAGCCGGAGCGCAATCCTTTGCAAAGCTTACACCATGGTAGGATACGTTTGGCTCCACCAGCCACGGCCACTTGTCATTCTGTGTCCAATCGAATTTTCCGCTGTCCACAACAACTCCGCCGATTGCGGTTCCGTGTCCTCCGATAAACTTGGTTGCGGAGTGAACCACAATGTCCGCGCCGTATTCAATGGGGCGGACCAGATAAGGAGTTGCAAAGGTATTATCCACGATGAGCGGAATTCCCGCCTCGTGAGCAATGTTCGCAATTCTCTCAATATCCACTACCTCCGAATTCGGATTGCCCAAAGTCTCAATCTGAATTGCCTTGGTGTTCGGCTGAATTGCCGCCTTGATTCCTTCATAGTCAAAGGGGTCTACGAAGGTTGCATCAATCCCGTAATCCGGCAGGGTGTGCGCCAGCAGATTGTAGGTGCCACCATAGATATTTTTCGCAGCCACGATATGGTCTCCCGCATGAGCAACCGTCTGGAATGCGTACGCCAGAGCTGCCGCTCCGGATCCCACCGCGATGGCTGCCACGCCACCCTCCAGGGCTGCGATTCTAGCCTCGAAGGTTCCCTGAGTGGGGTTGGTCAATCGTCCGTAGATATTGCCGGCATCCCGAAGTCCGAATCGGTCCGCTGCATGCTCACTGTTGTGGAACACGTAGGAGGATGTCAGATAAATGGGCACTGCTCTGGCGTCAGTAACCGGGTCCGGCTGCTCCTGCCCTACATGTAACTGTAACGTCTCGAATTTTAAGTTTCTTTCTGCATATGGTTTCTTGCTCATAGTGGTAATCTCCTTTTCTTCTCTGCTTTCTGCGATGTATCTGTGCTTTCGCTTTATCTCTAACCTGTGTATATCATACCAACTTCGTAGGAAAAGTGTTAATACTTTAAATTTATAGTCGGCTATAACCAAAACTTATTGTGGGGACGTTCCTTTCGACACGACCATCGCCCTTTGGCTCGGGGGCCAGCCCTCTGCCTCTGCTGACACCACCCTTCCGCTTCCACCACCACGCACACGCGCAGGCACTTGCCGAAACCGCTTTGTGAATCGTAGTTTTCTAGGCGCGGCCTGTGCTTCTTATTACTGTACGACAACCTGTGAACACCACGACGCCTTTGTTTGCCCTGGACGGAGTAAGTATTCTGAAGAAAAACTCCACCCTCGGGCAAACAAAGACGCCGTGGTGTCCACATCTTGGCGGACAGTAAGTATAAAGAGAAGCATAGGCAAGCCGTCAGAAAACAAGATGAAACAAATAGGTTTCGGCAAGTGCCTGCGCGTGTGCGTGGTGGTGGAAGCGGAAGGGTGGTGACATAACTATGGCAGAGGGCCACTTCTCCCCGAGCCAAAGGGCGATGGTCGTGCCAAAAGGAACGTCCCCACGTATGCTACATATAGGAAAGCAATGCCTGAACGCCACCATTGTTCCGGTTGTCGATGACATAATCACAGATTTGCCGATTTCGCTTCTCAGCGTCGATGGAAAGGATGCGAAGAGTCTTCTCCTCCACGGAGAAATCCTCCTCCACAATATTTTGAATCAAGAATTCCTTGTCCCGGTCAATGAAAATAATAGCTGTCGGGAAATGCCGCTTCATGGCGATGGCTCCGCACATATCCAAAGGCATAACCGCACATTTCCCTTGGTCCAGCACCGCCTGTATCTCTTCCTTCTTAGTCCCGTACTTAATCCCGGCATACATGGTCTTTTCAAAAAAGGATTGCTTATCAAATTCCTCCTCCGAGATATAGTGATGCTTGCTGCTCCTCTTGGTGCAGTAGGTCTTGGGGCTTGCGAAACCATCCATCTCGCAGAGTTTTGCGGCAATCTCCGTCTTGCCGGACCCGGAAGGGCCCACAAGGGCAAGCACACTGGGAGTTTCGATTTTGCCCCCCTTGGTGTGGGAAGCGCGAATAATCTGACGCACCAGAGACACGAATTCCGACAGTTCATTGACCGTCAAAAGCCCCGTCATCTTCCAGTTCCAGGGCTTGCGCATCATAACCGGATAGGTCGCGGGGGTCTCCAACACGTTGTGAATGGCATCATCCAGAATAATATCAAACTGCACCAGATTTTTTGCTGTTCCCAAAATGATATTTTCGTGTGGCAGTTCCGGGAACTCCTTCAGGATTTGCCTCGCGCGAATCCCCATAAATTCCGGGGCGATGGCTGTGATAAAATACACATCCGCAATCTCCATCAGCTTTCGAACTGCCTTTTTGTTCTTCTCCGGCACATGCTGACGGTAGTACAGTTCCTCATCCCCATAAAATTCCTTGATCACGGAAGCCCGCCCGGTATTCTCCCAACTGTCAATCTCCTCGAGGGTGAGGGGCGGATCCATCTCATATTTCTCATTTGCCATCTTGATTGCGATGCTGTTGAAGGGTGCTGTCACATCATCCCAATCCAAACCAATTTTCGGTCGTAACATAAAACCTCTCATTCCTGTTCCCGCAGAATTCCATCCCCGGAAACAAATCTAACGTATGATATAGTACAATCCCAAGAGCACTGCCAGAAAAACCAGATTGAGCAGCGTAAAAATGCCGATATATCGGCCAGCCCTGCTATTCTCATCCCTACAGTAACACTTGAAAGAAATCAGACTGGCCATGGAAGCAATCAGGGTTCCAAGGCCTCCGATATTGACACCGATAATTAAATCAGAAATATTGTCCGTAAAACCGGCCAACAGAACAGTGGCAGGAACATTGCTAATTACCTGGCTGGTTCCCACCGCCACCAGCACCTCGTTTCCTCTGGTCAGATTCATAAGTCCCTGGCTGATTGCCGGAATTCTTGCCAGATTGCCTACAAACACAAACAAAAAAACAAAAGTAAACAGCAGACAATAATCCGCTTTTTTCAAAGTTCCGCGGTCCATACAGGCAATCCCCGCAATCACAATCCCCAGTGTCACCAAATAGGGAACCACCCGCAGAACGGTCAACATGCACGCCGCAAAAAGCAACAGGTAACCCACAAGCTGAACCATCCATTTTTTATCCCGCTTCTGCCCACGATTTCGACTCTCCGTTCCCGTTGGCTCTGCCCCAATCAGCGCGGCGGTGGCAATCACCAAAAACAGCAGCGAAACCATGGAATAGGGCAACGTAACCCTGACGAAATCCATCATAGACATATCGTGGGTGGAATACAAATACAAGTTATGGGGATTGCCGATGGGTGTCAGCATGCTCCCCAGATTGGCCGCGATGGTCTCCAGCACTACCACCGGAATCGTGTACTTCTCCAGGTGGGACATCACCAGCACCTCCATGACGAAGGGCACAAAGGTGAGAAGCGCCACATCGTTGGTAATCACCATGCTGAGGAAAAAATTGAGAAGCACAAACACCAGTGCCAGTCCCCGGGCTGTCCTGGTCTTGTCAATCAGCATCTGTCCGATGACCGCAAAAACTCCAAGTCCCCGAAGACCTGCCACCACAAGCATCAGGCTCAGCAAAATCCCAAGGGTGCGGCAATCGATATAACCCGCATATTCCGGGCCCGGTTTCACAAAAAATAAGCTTATTACCGCCAGCACCAGAGATACCAGCATCACAATTTCCCGTTTTGCAAATTCCTTCACTTTCACCATTAGTCAATCTCCAAGAATTTACTATTCGTTGCTCTGTTATTATACCACACCCCCGTATGCGATAAAAAGACAAAAAGAAAAAGGCTGATCCACAAATTGTAGATCAACCTTTTCGGAGAGGAAAACTATTTATTTTTCTTCTTTGATAATCCAAAGAACAAGCCAGCTAAAATCACACCGATTCCCGCCAACACCGCAAAAAGAATCGGCAGATTGTTTCCCCGGTTTTCTTCAGTCGCAGCCGTTGCCGCGAGAGGATCTTCCCCTTCCGCAATTACTTTTTCATCTTCTGCTGCATTTGTCTCTTCCTTCGTTTCTTCCACTGCTGTTTCCGGAGCAGCTTCCCCGGTCTGCCCACTCTCGGTCTGTACCGTCACCGTGTTCCGGCGCCTTGCAGTGTTCATGGCAACCGTGCCGGTTTCAACATTTCCGGTGCTCTGCGCTTCTTTATTCTCTGCAGATGCAGGATTCTTCTCTGCTCCTGTTGTCTGATTGTTTTCAGACGTCTTTGTATCCTCTTGGTTCTGCTTATCTCCCGGAGTCTTGTCATTTCCCTGCTTCTCGTCTTCGGTGTCTTTTTCCGGCTCTTCCGGATTTTCCAGAATTTCCTCCTTTTCACCCTCGCCCGTTTCCGCTTTCACAAGATTTATCGATACGTTCTTGAACCGGAAGGTTGCGTTGTCGGCAGCGCTGTTTCCCAGTCCAAATACCAGATGAACATTCTCTATCGTTGCATCTGCAACAAAGGTGGTTTCATAATGTTCAAAATCTCCTGACCCATCATAGGTAACCGTCTTTTCCGAACCATTGTATACTTTCCAGCTGCCGCCATTCTCCTGAATGATATACTGGAATGTACGATTGGAATTTCCCTCCAGCATATAATCAAAGGATACGGTATATTTCTGCCCTGCAACCAATTTGAAATCATCGCTTATAATCTGCGGAGAATACCAGGTTCCACCGCTGACTGCATTGTTCAGCGCATATTCGTCTCCGTTTTTATCGATGGCAAGTGCCATTCCACCGCCATTGTCTCCCTTCCATGAGGAGGTGCTTCCCAGCGGATTCTCATCGATTGCCGGTCCTTGGTTGACCCCATACATGGATACATTATCTACCTGAACCTCTGCATCCTTTCCAAACATGAGAACCAGTGCGGCATTTGCGACATCCTCTTTTAACTCTATGGTTATGGTTTTTTCCGCCATACCGTTTGCCGCTTTATATGCAACGGTTGTCATTTCCACGCGGTCCTTCAGAACCACCTCGCCATTCTTCTCCGTGGTGGTATAGATTCCTACCGATACCGTGGTATCTTCCTTTGCAAACACATCGAGAGGAACGATGTAAGTATCGGCAACAAGATTCAATCCCGGCTGGAAGATTCTTGGCATCTTTCCTTCTTCCGCGGAAATCTGAGCGCGGCGCTCATAGTACTTCACACCGTCTGCAATCTTCTCATAATTTGTCTTGGAGGCGATGTCGACAACAGACACGTCACCCTCCGCAATCTTTTCCGTTGTATAACGCGGGATGGAAACATCGGTTCCGCTATCTGTTCTCCAATATCCGAAATGCCCACTTCCCTGATCGAAGCTTCCGTTGTAGATAAAGTTTCCGTCTGCGAGAGTTCCTCTCTTGCTCTCCTCTCTTGCGAGGCTGTCCGGATTCACCACTTCCACCTTGACATTTGACAGGTATACGCTTCCGGTTCCCGCCGCACCCAAATTAAACTCGATACGGCAGTTTTCAAAGTCCTCCGTCTGATCGATCAGGAAGGAATAGCTTTCCGCTTCATCTTTTAATACAAATTGAGAAATACCGTATGTGCTCCATCCGGCGTATTCCTTGGAGTCACAATTCACCGTTTTTCCTACCAATCCATCCTGCGCGTAGGCATCAAAGCTCACCTTGTATACATATCCGGCCTTCGCATCGTAGTGTCCGATAAGCTGCACGGAGTAATCCTGCCCACCGGCTTTTGCCACATCCACCTTGTGCCATACTTTGCCGTCCGCGTCCACCACCACAGTGGCTGATGCAGAAGCATCATTCTGTGTGGAAAGATACCACTTGTCTGTTCCGATTGCTGCGGCATCATTGTGTCCGCCTGCTGTTGCGTCCAAATTGTCTGCTGCAATCTCTGCGATCTGATTGATTCCCGCAAGTTCTTTCCAGTTGTCGTTTGCGGCACCGGATGCGGTTTTGTCCACAGACTCCGCATATCCTTCTGTCTTCTGGAAGCAGCGCACATAATCCACATACATGTTGATGTCGCCCTTAAAATTCGCCTTATTTGCTGCTCCGCCAAACTGGCCGCTGTCAACAGCAAGATTTAACAGAATATAGAACGGCTGATCAAAGGGAGCATCAAAGCTGAGTTCATCGGAAGCTCCTGCAAATCCACTCTCCCAATTGGACAAAGTCTTGATTGCTTTTCCGTCATAATACCAGGTAATCTGTCCCGGCTCCCAATCAACCGCATATGTATGGAAGTAGGAAATATCAGTGTCAAGCTCCACGTATCCGCTTCCCTTGTACACATGTGCCGGTGCACCCCAGTGAAGTGTTCCGCATGCCTGATTCACATTGGTTCCCGTGGTTTCCATAATGTCAAGTTCCCCGGATACCGGCCATCCGCCATATATTTCTGTGCTCTGAGGCAGCATCCAGAATGCAGGCCACGCGCCCTGTGTTGCCGGAAGCGCAATTCTGGACTCGATATATCCGTAGGTTGTGTTAAACAAACCTTCCGTTGCGGAAGTGGTGCGAATGCGTGCGGAAGTGTATTTCTTTGATCCCTCTCCCCCGTATACATAACCACCATCTTCGTATGAGGCAGTAATTCGAAGGACGCCGTCGCCTTCCTGGTCGCCATCCAAATCTTCATTTACTGCGATATTCTTCTTGTCATTGGTATAGCACTGGAGCTCGTTATTTCCCCAGCCGTAATTTCCACAGTCGGTGGATCCGTCTCCCAGCTGGTAAGCCCAATTATTCAGATTCAGTCCTGTGCCTGGGTCTACCTTATCATCCTCGTAATTTCCGTCGAATTCATCCGCCCAAATCAGCTCATATCCGTCTTTTGTGAGGCCCGGATCTGCATAATCGTTGGCGGCGTTATCCTCCTTCGCCAGAAAATCGTGCTCCTTCCCCTGCGACGCACCGGAACCGCCTTCCAATCCATTCTCATTGGCAGACTTCTCGCAGTATCCTGCATATGGGATGTCTTCTTCTATCTCATAGATTGCAAAATCCTGAATTGTCACAAAGTGATCGCCCACTTTATATGCGTCATTGTTCTCAATCATTCCAAGACCCGCAAACACTCTTGCCGCCTCAACGGTTTCCTCCATCTTTCCCGTAAAAAGTGTAACTGTGGCACGCGTATTTGCTTTTAATTCATATCGATAATCCTCCACAATCGGGGTATAGCTTGAATCCTCGACATGTAGCATGGTCTTCTTGTTTTTGCTGGAAGTAATATCATATGAAATTACATAGTTCTTTCCCTCTTCCAGTGTTAAGCCGGCCTGTACTCTTGTCTGGTACGCTTCATAGCCCTCATAACCGGAAATATCAAAGGTTGCGCTGTTGTTGTCATACGAAGTGACATCCGCGCTTGACCACTCTACCCAATCCTCATGGACCGCCTCAAAGGTGGTTGCAAGATTTTCCGAAGCCTTTGTGTAAGCCGGTACCTGCGAAGTGCCTTCCTCCTGCTCTCCGCCACCTGTCGCCCGATACTCTGAGAACTTCATATTCTTCACGATTGTCGTTCCCTCTCCCAGGAAGGAAAGATCAAAAAACGGGCTCACATTCTTGCGGCTTGTGGGGATGACAACGTGCTTTGTCTCCCCTGCGACAAGAGGGATGTCCGTCATTCCCTCATCCGTGATCAGTTTATATTTTAATATTCCATCCCTTTCTGATGTGATATCAAAAGCAAGGGCATTATCATCCGATGTTGCTGTGAGTTCCTTGAGCCCCCACTGCACGGCCCACGCAGAACCTCCAAAGCGGTCTCCCGTTATGGTTGCCGTATTTCCGGAAAAATCAAAGGTGACGTTCTGATCACCTCCCCAACCCCCATCGCTCTCCGAACGGTAGGTTGAAGCCGTTCCTGTTTCAAAGTTTACATAAATTTCCGTTTCGAACACAGTGACTGTTCCGTCACTATTTTCCCTTGCACCGTGTGTGTCAGACTTGCTGGCATACTGATTCTGTGTCTCAGCTGCGATTACAATCACACTGCCAGGGTCCACAGCCGGTGCTGCCGAGATTATCATGGTAGTTGCAAGAACCAACGACAATCCCATTTTTACAACCCGCATCTTCTTCATTATGTGTAACCTCCTCAAAAATTGTAAGTCCACCATAACTCATGAAGATTTCTTTTTTCAGTTTCCAAATTTATAAAAAAGTGTCCTTTTTTTAGTTGAATTTTCGCCTTTTTTACAGATTCGTTACCGTGGTACCAGGATTCTGTTTTTGTCTAGTTCTAATATCCCATCGCACTTCCTGTCCCAAAACACACAAAAAAAAGCCTTGATCAATCAAGACTTTTAAAGTAGCGAGAGAGAGACTTGAACTCTCAACCTCCCGGGTATGAACCGGACGCTCTAGCCAGTTGAGCCATCTCGCCATATTTATGAAATGGGACCTATAGGGCTCGAACCTATGACCCTCTGCTTGTAAGGCAGATGCTCTCCCAGCTGAGCTAAGATCCCATTTTGTTGTCGGCCGGTTTAGCCGACCGACTTGATTATTATATATTGGACATGTGCAAATGTCAATCTCTTTTTGAAACTTTTTTCGTAAGAAAGAAAAATGTTATAAGGACAAAATCGTCACAAGAAAATTCATGGTACCATGCAGCATCCAACTTGGCAAAATGGATTCGCCACATCTTTTTTCGTTCAGCCATCCCTGGTACCATCCAAACGCCCCCGGGAGAATTGTCAACAGCACCACAACAACGAAATTGTGCGTGACAAACCCAAACGGAATCCCATGTAACAAACCAAATAATAATGCCTGCACAAGATTGCCTGCGCCAAAGCCAAATCGGTCTTTTATTCTTTTCAGAATAAACCCTCTGAACAGGATTTCTTCAGCCAAACCGGTGCGGATGTATGCATAAACCAAAGCAGCCGGTATCGCCTCAATTCCCATTCCGGCAAATTGACTGCCTGCAGTAGTTATCTCGTTTGAGACAAAAAATATGCAAGCATAATTCAGCACGCAATACACAATCGCAGCGAGAACTGTAATCCCCAGAGTAAATATGATATTTTTAATGTGTGTTATTCTTTTTATTCCAATCCATTCGAAGAAATTGCATTTTTTTCTGGCCGTAATCCCCCACCATAGGAAGGGAATCAGCGAAAAAAGCAACAATTGCATAACCGCACCCAGCAACTCGTTCAAAAAAGAACCAATCATTTTATCGCCCTCCAAACTCAAATTGCATTCCATCATATGCAATTCATTCTATAGTTTTATCGTACTCCAGGATATCTCCGGGCTGGCAGTCCAGTGCCTCACAGATTGCCTCCAGCGTAGAAAAGCGAATCGCGCTGATTTTCCCTGTTTTCATCTTCGACAAATTCACATTGCTCACTCCGACTTTATCTGACAGATCCTTCAAGGACATCTTGCGGTCTGCCATCACCCGATCCAAACGAAGAATAATTTTTCCCATAAGTTGCTCCTTTACAATGTCTCATCGGATTCCTGCTGCAATACCGCACCGTACTTGAAAATGTAGGTCAGTGCCAAAATCACCAGCACAATAATCAACATGCTCAAATCAATCGACACATTCATGCCGAAATTCCCCGCCATCAGGGAGGAAATCAATGAGTTGGTGATGCTGCTCAATATTACCCAAGGAATCAAAGAGAAGGCGAAATTGCGCATCTTCACGATAACATTCTCATCGAAGGGGGAATCGCACCGCTCGATTGCCTTGCACAAAAATCCAGCAAAAAACAGGGATACCATGGTCATGGTCAGGGACAACAATGCGCAGATCAGAACGTATACCAAATCATGCAGGCTCACTTTTTGAATTGTCTCCCCGTTTGTGGAAATGGTCAGAACATCGTCCTCCACGGAAAACTGATCAAAGGTGACCTTGCCACCATTGGTGCTGATGGTCATGTTTCCGCTCTCCGCAATTTTTCCGGAATTGATCAACTCCACATCCTCCTCGGAAAAATGTTGACCGATTGCTGCCAGATTAATCTCTGCCACTCCCTGGATCCCCATTTGAAACTGTACAAAATCCTTGGGCATACATGCCATAGAAAAAGTGCCAAGCAACGTTCCCGCCAATGCTATTCCGCATAGAATCTTGGCGATCAGGGTAATTATCCTTCCCGCCTTTCCCATTTTATTAATTTTTACAATCGCTTCTGTTTTCATACTTTCATCCTCCATGAAAAAATTGATGTGTATCTCCTGTCGCGCGACATATTTGAAAAAAGATAATTAATTATCGTTTATCGATAATCTCATTATACACGCCAAATTATGTTTGTCAACAACTTTTTAACGACAAACATTAATTTCTCGTTATAGTGGATTGCTAATTTTTTTTGAAACTGATACGATGAAAGCACCAAAGAGAAGGATGGGGTGCTTATGGATAAGAAGAAAACAGGTAATCTGATTAAAGAAGCTAGAACAAAGAAAAAATATACGCAAAGTGAATTAGGTGATTTGCTCGGGGTAAGTAATAAAGCTGTTTCAAGATGGGAAAAAGGAGAAACCTTTCCTGATGCTGGCATTTTGGAAAATTTAGCGGCTGTACTGGATGTTCGTATCCAAGATATTGTCACAGGGGGCGCAGAAGTGAATAATGATGGTGCCAAATTACTGCAAAACGAAACGCAACGAAACTTGATAAGAAACAGTTTGTTGATTGCAGTTATTCTCTGTTGTTTTATTTCGGGATGTTCCGCATTGAGTAATAAATGTATGTTTGATTCACCCCCTGTTTATATTATTTTCATGGTTTTTTCATTTGCTTTGACATTGGTTGGTTGCGCTCTACAAAATGATACCGATAAAAAAAAGAGTAATAAGTTTTGTAGGTGTACAAAGATAGTTGCATTGATTTCATTTCTGTGGATCATCTTATTAACTTGGTGTGTATTTATCATGTTTATCAATGGTCATATTCCTTTTGGAATGGAATTATCATCTATAGGCCCATTCATTAATTGGCAGTTGATAGGTTTGTTTACGCTAAATCTGGCGATGAATGTTTTGGAAATATTCAGGTATAAAAGATGCGATGAAGCAATTCACCGGGGATGGTTTATTTCGATTGCAACAATGTATTTGACAGTTTTATATGGTGATTTATTACACAGAATGATTTCCATTCAGGGGGCAATGGAAAGTCTTATATTTAGAACAGTTATAGTAGTGATTGTTACAGGGATATCTTTGGTAGTGGCAAAGATAATAAAGGATAGAGAATTAACAAAAAGTATATAACAAAAAGGGGGCCGGCATCTCTGCCGAACCCCCTTTTGCTTTTACGATTTCATTGCAAACATAAACGCCTGCTCGAATTATTTAGAATGCGCTCCGTCTGCGCTTTCTGGATGTGTAGATAAAGAATGCTGCCGCAAAAAGTATCAACATAATCGCCAGACAGATTCCCACGATTACTCCCGGATGGATTCCCTCGCCGGGATTCAGTTCGGAGATATCTACCCCCGATACATCCTCATCGGTGTAGAGGATCGCGTAGGTGGAGAACCGATCTGTCCTAATGGTAATGGTCGTTGCATCATCATCCAAATCTTCCAAGATGGTGCAGGTTCCTTCATGATTTCTCATAATGAAGAAGGTTCGATTCTCATGATACAGATTTTCAGGAACATCCAGTACCATTTCCAGTTCTTCATTCAATTCATGCAACTGCTCCCATTCTCCATCTCCCACTCGGCTTTCCACGATAATTTCCACGTAGCAACCAAACTCCAAGCCGTCTAAGGACTGTTCATATGTCTGGAACTGTTTTTGCATGACATTCTTATCGTCTTCCGCCACATCCTCGGTTACTCTGGCAATATAGCTTCGAACCTCCGCTGTTTTACCCGCTTGAATCTCTTCGATTTGTTCCGGAGTAAAGCAAGCAGTGAGGATATCCTGCAGATTGCCTGAGATTCTTCCGCCTTCGGATGTGGCATGGATATAGATTTCACCTTCGGAGAGCTGTACCTGTACATTTCCGGTTATGGTAATATCCGCAGCCTCTTCCACAGTCTCGATTTGTACTATCTGTGCCTCCTGTGCATCGGTTTCATTTCCGGATTCGTCCTCGGTTTCATTACTGTTGTCATCCGGTTCCGTCGCTGTTTCCGGCTCCTTCTGGGTTCCGGTGGAAGGCTTTTTGCCTGTAGTTTCGGCCGGAGTCTCCTCTACCTCTTCCGTCGGCGGAATGACCTCCGGCGTTGTATCGGAATCACTGCTTGAACTGTCGGACTGTGGCGGTGTAGGCTTCGGAAGGTTCAGGCTTGCGCCAAATCCAACCAGATTTCCTTCCTCATCCAAAACCGGCGTCAAAACCGTATAACCGCTTGCAGAAAGTTTGGTGATATAGTTTTCCTCCTCGTCCTGGGTTGTCTTATCCAGAACAATCGAGGTGCCTTTTCCACTTGGTGTAATCTTGGTGGTACTCTGTGTCGTGGTCTGGTTATTCATGGTAAGTGGCTCATTCACCACCAATCCGTTGCTTCCGGTTCCCATCGCCACAGAAAGCTTTGTGCCCTCCTTGATATCAAGCACATCACCGTCCGCTGCTTTCATCATCTCGTAGCCGGCATCTTCTGATCCGGAACTCTGCACGGTATTGCCGTCGATGGTCATGGTCTTGGCGCCTTCCACAATCAGGGAACTGTTGGCACTTGCATTGCCATTGTCCACCAGTGTGATATCATTCGGAGCATTTACCACAAATTTTGTTTCGGCGTTGCCGGTCTTGTAGGTTTCGCTACCGATCTGTACTTCCGCGTTGGGATTCGTCACCCCAATGATTGGATTGCCGTTTTCATTTCCGATTAAGGTCATTCCACCTTCCGGAGCCGTGTAAACGGTGTCTCCCACCTTTACGGATTCTCCCGCTCCCAGATCATAACTGTAGTTTTCCTTATTGAAGCTGGAAGGATCAATGGAAGGCACACTGGCACTCTCCTCCGGCACAATGGTGCTTGTCACCAATTTTCCGGATTGTCCATTCACCGTAAGTGTTCCGTTCTGCTCTGCGGTGTATACAATTCCTCCAACCGTAATCTGCTCGCCTGCCTTCAATGTAATTGACAAGTTTCCGGTTTCATCAATGGTAACCTGTTTGTCCTCTGTCACATCTGCAGGAACTTTGATTTCCACGCCCTTTCCTGTGGACTTATCGCCGATTGTCACATTGCCGCCTGCGGGTACAGTAACCTTGGGTTTTGCAGTCCCCGCCGCCTTTTCTACATCGATTGGCAGATTTCCGTTGGTAGAGATGGTAACACCACCCGTTGTCCCCGTCGGGAAGGTGAGATTTCCGTTAGCCAGTTCCATATTGATTCCGTCATTGGCCGTTTCTGAGTCAACCGTCACCTCTCCGGTATCGGCATTTACGGAAAGCTTATAGGTACCTTCGCTATCCTTGTTGGTATAGGTTCCGGTTCCGATTTTTAAGGTATCTCCGCAAGTGGCCTCGATTGCGCCGTCCTCGGAAACCGTAATGCTGCTTCCGGTCTTCACTTCCAAAACGCCACCGCTCTCCTGCAAAAGGTTCACGCCGCAATTCTCCTGCGTAATCACGGTTCCTTTTGTGAGGATGGGTCTTCCGATGTGGTCGATGGTCAATGTGAAGGACTTATCGGCCGGAGTCTTGTAGGTAACGCCGTCAATGGTAACCTCTTTTCCGGCTTCCACAGACACAGCCACGCCTTTTTCCGTCACCTTCATGGAGACGCCCTCTCCTCCGGCCACTTCTATCTCTTTTTGGCCTGCCTGAAAACCAATGGAACTGTCCGGTCCAAGTTTGATACTTCCGTCTGTCTCAACGGTATAAGTTGCTTTGTCAGTACCCGGATTCTTAAAGGTCACTGCAGAGCCCGGAGCTCCCGGGACGGACAAGTCAAACTGTCCTTTCGCACTTACCTCAAAATCCGTTGTACCATTGTCTTTTACTTTTACAGAAACAGTTGACCCTGCCGCCCCGGAATTGGTTACGCAGACGCCATTTACATTGATGCCTTCCTTCGGTGTTTTTCCGCCGTCTAATGCTACTGCTCCCTTTTTCAACGTACTGCCGGTCTCTGTCATATTGATGAGTGTATTGTCCTCAGTTGTTGTGTATTCCATACCATTGATAACAACCTTATCGCCGGTCTCTGACAGAGTCACATCTGCGCTTCCATCCGTTTTCGGTTTTACAGAGACGCTCTCGTTCGGTGCTCCTGCCGGAACGCCAATGCTATTATGTGCCTGTTTCTTTGTAGCGCCTTCTCCTGTTCCCACAGTCACTTCACTATCGATGTCCACAGCACCATTTTGGGGCACGGTAATGGTTCCGTCGCTTGCCACGGTAGGAGCCTCTGTACCTTTGCTGGTAATGGTAGCTTTTTCTTCTTCGTCAAAAAGCTCCGACTCTTCCCCATGTTCTATGGTATTGAAAATGACATCGATTGCACTGTTCTTATCCAGTTTTACAGCCCCGCTTGTCAAAGTGGGAATTCCGGTCTCCGGGTCGTACGCCAGACCTGTATCATCCGCTACTGCGGTGTAACTGCTCTTTTTGCCGTTTCTGTCTATCTCTATGATTTCGTCCTGTGAAAGTTCCACGTTGCCATCCGCATCCACGGTAGCGGAACCCTGCTTGCCGGTGATCACATCTCCACCCGCCAGGCCAAGCTTCTGTCCTTCCGGAATTTCCGTCTTTCCGCTTTCCAATATCGGAGTTCCGTCTGTGCCTACGGCAATCACAAGTTCCTCGCCGGGTTGGCGTCCACTCTCCCCGCCTTCTGTGGTGGGTCGGCCCTTGTTGACATACAGGGCGCCGTTAATCTCAATGCTACCGCCTTCGGGCGCTGTAATCTCCACGCCGTTTTCAGATGGGCAGATTGTTGCTCCACCCGCGCCGGAGCCGATGGTTGTCTGGGAATTGCCCTGCTTGAAGGTCACATCGGAATTTTCCGGAATCATCAGACTTCCGCTATTGTCCAACTTGTAGTCGGTGGTTTCTGCCCCCGGATTGGAAAAAGTCATACTTGCCCCGGAGGTCTGATCTGTCATGGTAAATCCACCATTTTTCGGCACTGTTACTTTTGTATTTCCGTCTTCCCCAATCGCAACTTCACAGGGATTGGAACCGGAATTCTTCACTTCTGTTCCGTTTACATTCACCTTGTCGGAGGGATTAAGATTGACTCCACCATCCATTAACTCTACGCCATCGGCACCCGGTGCCAAAACGGTATCGTCGGTGGATGCTTTGTACTCTTTTCCGTCAATGATTACCTTATCATCTGCTTTTTGTACCGTGATGGTTCCCTCGGTGGGATCAATGATGACATTGCCCTGATTGCTTTCCGGAACCTCCACGCCGACTTTGTTGCCAAGGAAATCCACGGAAACCTCCTGCCCTTTGGGCACACTCATATCGGAATTCAGAGAGACTCCCTGATCGGACACACTAAAGTCTGCCTTCGTATCTCCCGGATTGGTAAAGGAAACCGGATCTTTTCCTTCCTCCTGATAAGTGAAGGACTTGCCGCCACCCACGCTGACTTCGGTATCTTTTCCCTCCGTCATGGCGAGCTTGATTGGCTCATCCCCGGTGTTGGTAAAGGTGACTCCATTAGAGTCGGTTACCGACTGTCCCGGTTTCAGCTCCACACCACCATCGGACACCGTTACCTTCGGTGTTCCGTCCTTAGAAGTGGAAATATCAAAGGTGGTATCATAATCTCCGATGGTATACTCATCATCTCCTATTTTTACCTGATTTCCGGGTTCCGCCTTCACCTCCAGGCCGCTGCCATCCTCCTTCGGTGTGATTTCTGCCGGAAGGTTGGCCGGCTCGCCCTTGGGAACAGACACCTTAAACGCATCGTCGCCCTCACCGATGGTAGCCTCGGCACCATCCGGAACGCTAATCTTATTTTCGTCGTTTACCGTCACGGACTCGTTTCCGTCCGTAGTTGTGTTGGAAACCTTCTCCCCGTTCGGAAGCGTGATTGTTCCGTCCTTCGGAACCTGAACAGAGCCCTCCTCCAACTGCACTTCAGGCTTCTGCGTAGCCCCACCTTCCGTGTCGTCGGACTCACTGGGTTTGATCACCAACTTCGTAGTGTCATCGCTTGTGGTAAAGGTCGTATCACCAACCTTGATATCATTGTTGGCCTCCTCAGACTCGATTACGACTCCGCCTTCCCCTTTGCTGATGGTTGTTTTTCCTGGGTTTGTACTGCTGGTCTCAATGGTTGTCTCCTGATTCTCACCGAGAGATACCTTTAAGTCATACTCGGTTCCGTCGCTGATAATTACCTTATCTTCGGAAGTCAGTTCTCCGGAATGAATTCCATATTCCTTTTCCCCCGGACAGGTAACATAGGTTACGGAATGATTCGGGTCCCCGTCAGGACTGATGGTAATTGCGGAGGTTGGCTCCGTTGTGGTTACGGTGGCCTTGGTTACGTCATCCCCTGCCGTTACCGTAATGGGCTTATTGGCCGTAACCTTGGCATCATCCACATCCACAGAGACGTTGCTGTCGTCCGTCGCCGGTGTTGCGGTAATCTGGCCCTTCAACAGCTCTACGGTACCGTCCGGGGAAGCATTGATCTTAGAATTTTCATCCGCCTCAATCGTCGAACCATCATTTGCAATAATGGTAACGCCTTCTTTTAGCACCGTATTGCTTCCTGTGATTTCACTGATTGCAGAACCAACCATATAAATTTTGTCGCCGGAAGCGGTATCCGCTGCCGCGATTGCTTCCGCAAGGGTACCATATTCCGTTCTTGTACCACTTGGTTTTACAACAATCGCTTCCGGGAGTGTGTAGGTAAATAATACACCTCCAAGGTCTAATTCAATACGACGGTCCCCCTTGCTGTAATCGATTGCTGTATCCTTAAATATCAGACTCTTTATGGTATAACTTCCAATTGTGATGGTAAGGTCAACCTCTTGAACAGAATTTTTGTCTGCTGATAACTGCAAATCATTTAAGCTTGCTTTAATATTACCGGCTTTAAAGGTTTGAGAAGCCGTATAAGAATAAATATTATATGGTCCTGCATGCTGAACGCCTCCATTACAGCACCAATAGTACCATAAACTTCCCTCCAATGCTATTTTTCCGGGGTTACAATCATCAAATCCTTGTCCTTTTTGCTGTATGGCTACATTCCAGCCACTGGAATCATTCTGATAAGTAACCAAGGCTGAATTTTTTGGAAGACCTGCAACTGCAATTGTATTACTATCCGTAGTAGTCATAGTTCCTACAGATGAGTGAATCATCAACAATTTCGTTCCATAAGACGGATAACCTGTCAATTTTTTTACACCGGCATAAAGTGTTCCCGTTGCATTCGGATCCGGATCCGGTTCCTTAAACTGTGCCGTATAGACTGCATTTCCTGTAACTGTTATTTCTCTTGTTGCACTCGTATCTCCATCGTTCCACTGGGCAAACTGATAGCCAGATGCAGGTGTTGCTTTAATCGTAACCGTACTGCCCACTTCATATTTTCCACCTGAAGCGCCTGGAGAAGAAGCTGTTATTGCTGCCGTTCCCCTAACATTATTAGAAGTCCCAACGGAAATACTATACTTCTTTTTCGTAAATTCTGCTGTATATTCATAATCGTTTGTCGCTGTAAAGGTATATATCAAATCAGGACTTACAATCCTTCCAGTTTTAACATCCTTCCAGCCTGTGAACTCATATTCCTCTGCATTCGTAAGTGTTGCTTTTAACGTAACCTGTGCATTATATTTTACAGTTGTATTGATTGCCGTCGTACTTCCGGCTCCGGTTCCGATTGCAACCGTACCCGCCATCTCTTCTGTGGCTGTACTAAGTTTTACATTCTCCGGTTTTACAACAATCGCACAGTTTGCTTTCGGTCCAACCACATAATAACTTACAGCATTTGGTTGCCACACCGCATAACTGGAATTTGCAGCACTGTAAAACTTCTCCATGCTGATTGCATTAGAAGTAAACTGCACCGGTACAGTCATTGTAGGTGCTGTCGCAGTTTCAATTCCGATTCTGCTTCCAGTCAGCGTGTTATTTACATTGATATAGTTGGTACTATTGTTTCCAACATAAATATCTGCTGCACGATTCGTGCTAAAATTCACGGCACCACCAATATAAAGTCTACCGGCTCCTGCATTTCGGATTCCATACGCCTTGTAGCCGGAATTTCCGGAAATGGTACCGCCGGTCATGGTAATCACACCGCTGTTATTGTAAATGCCCGCATTTTTGCTATTGACAATGGAGCCACCGGTCATGGTGAAGCTCGTTCCCCTGCTTGTGGAGCCACCGATGTACACACCGTAATTGGCACCATCAATAGCACCGGATGTCATTTTGATTGTTTCACTATAGCCGGAATTGCAATAGATACCATAGGAGAAGGATCCGGTTACACCTCCGCCCAGAATCTGAATTTCCGCTCCGTTTGTAGCATATATTCCATAGGTTTCGCTTCCGCCTCTGCTTATGGCACCTCCCTTGAGGAACACCTTTGCCCATGAGCCGCTTGCATAAACGACGTAACTGCTATTCGGTGCCGAAATGGTACCGCCACCTCTTGTATCGTGGATATATACGTAACCATCCTTGACATCGATGGCAGGCTTCCCGGATGCCCCATAAATGTGATGTCCGTTCAAGTCCAGATTCAATGTCTGTCCGTTCTTTAAGTACAGTCTGTCCGAATTGGAGTAGATGCTGCGCCTACTAATCTCAATATCATCCGCCAGCTTGATGTTAACTGTTCCGGACTTGCTGTATACCGCTTTGTACAGACTGGTCCAGGAAGATACCAGCTTATAGCTTGAGAGTCTACAGGTACACGTGTAGAGGGAAAAATGCTCCGGATTAAAGGATAAATCCTCTCCCTCCACGCTCGCATTCATGGCCTGGGCCGTTTCCATGGCATCGTCAATATAGTACACCTCCATGGTCTGCTCTGTATCAGTCTCTTCCCCTGCATCTTCCACCGTGAGTTCAGGAACTACCTGCCGGAAGGTAACCGTTACCGCATCCTGAGCACTCATTCCCTCCGGAATCTCCGGTTGGATTTCCTTGCCCTTCTTATCCAACACCGTGATATCAAAGGTGATGGTCTTCTCCACTATGTTCTGGCTTTCCTCATCCCCGCATGCCTCATCCAGATTATTCTGAATTGCATTCTCAATTTTCGCGATGCTGGCCTCATCTTCCACTTTCGTCACGGACAGGGTCGCGTCTTCCGGAAATACGCCCGGCGCGGCTGTCAAGGTAATGGCAATATCATCCACTGTCTCAGACAGACAAAGTGTGGTAGGCTCCATAACCTGCACCTTGATGGTCAGAGCTGCGATTCCGTCGGTATGCACCTCGTACCCGTCATAGGTTGTAGGAAGTTCCGCTGTAAAAATATATTCTCCCGGTGTCTTGCCGTCATATTCCGCACAATTCCAGGTAAGCGGAAGCTGCACGGTCTCTGTCCGCACATACTGCGGAGTTCCTGCTTCTTTGGTGCCATCTGCACCCTCAACCTCTGTAGCTTCCTCTGCCGCCTCCGGAGTCTCGGTTGCTGTGATTTCCTCGGTTGTTCCCGCGGTTGTCGCCTCATTTGTCCCGGCTTCCCCTGCTGTATCGGTTCCCGCTGCAGCATCGGAAGGTGTCGTGGTCTCCCCTGCCGTTGGAACAGTTGTCTCCGGTGCATCGGTTGTCCCGGTAGGTTCCGTCACGCCCTGTGTATCCGTATTATCCGCTGATGAAAGTACGTTCTCATCCTGGGTGGAATTCTGGCCGTCCGCCCCATCCGGCACTGCGGATTGTACAACAGGAACGTCCACTGCCTCCACCTCTGCTGCCGGAAGCTGCTCCTCCCCGGCTGCTCCTGTCTGCTCCGAAGGAAGCTGACCTGCATCGGTTCCGTCCACCGCTGTCTGCTCCGCGATTTCAGAGGATGCTTCACCCGCTTCCACTGCCTCTATACTGTAAAAATCCAAGATTGCCGTCACAGATTCCGGCAAAGGAACATCGCTCTTGTCGGTTCCATAGGACACGGTGACGGTATCCTCAACAGACTCCAGCTCCGTCAGTTCATAAAATCCCTTTTCTCTCTGCGTCATGGCAAAGGCTGTCAGGTCAATGCTCGTAATCACCAAGGCCGCTGTCATCACCAACGCCACTGCTTTTGCAAAGCGCTCCTGCACGCGCAGTCCAATTAACGCATACAAAAACAGATTGTATACGAAAATGAATACTGCCAAAAATGCAAGCATTGGGTAGCGCAGAAGCTTGTGTTTTCTACCAAAGCCCGCCAAAACATGTATGGTTTCCTTTTTGGCGGCACGGAACGGTTCCATTGCCTGATACACTTTTTCATACCGTTCTTTGCTTAATTGTCTTTTGTTCATATGCATTTCCCTCCAAATACCGCATATTCTATCGCCGATACTTTGAATGAATCTTCATCTCTTCTAAGGGCATGGATATCCATGCTTTCCATTATCTTATCATTCCGAATGGGACAACAATGGGACAAAAGAGGGACAAAAGTCCCAAAAAACGATATTATTTTTTCAAAATGCGATGTCTTCCGACAAATAATCCCGACAAAACTGCAACAGTACTCAGCAAAAGGAATGCCCACAGCATCAGAGCATCGTCCTCTCCTGTCTTTGGCGATTCCAGTGTGACAGACCCATTCTCCGACTGGTTTGGTTCCTCTGACTGTTCGGGATTCTCGAATTCCGTCGGATTCTGTGAAGAGCCTTGCTGTGTATTCCCGCTATCATTCCTTGGAATATTAACGGTAATGACACAGATAACGGTATTTCCTTCCGCAGTGGTTCCTGTTATCGCACAGGTTCCGTTTCCAACTGCAGTTACCTTTCCGTTCCCATCAACAGTAGCAATACTGGGATCGCCGGATACCCAGCTGATGATTGCGCTCCCGGATGTGATGATGTCCGTCAAGTCCATCGTTTCTCCGGCGCCATTCAGCGTTCGGCTCACACTTCCGGAAAATCTTGCATAGTAGGTATTCACTTTCTCCTTCACTTCGGTATAGCTATATGTTTCGTTTGTGGAAATCAAGTTGCCGTCATTATCATACCAGCCCAAAAACCGATATCCCGTTGCGGCAGTCGCCTTGACGGTTACGGTTTCGTTCGTTGTGGCATGGTAAGCTTTCCCACCATTTGCGTTAAATGTAGCATTATAATTGGGATTTGATGCATCTGTGACACTTGTGATCTCCAAAGTTCCGCCACTTTCCGAATTCACACATGCGCTATCGCTGCTCAATTGCGGAATGAACGCCTGTCGCCAACGCCACTGTGCTACCAAAACAAGTCCTTTGTGGGCATTGGCATAGGAAACCACCGAAGTCCCCCCTGGTTCCCAAGTTGCCTTCGTTGCATTGCCGCTCGTATTCGCTATTTGATCGACTCCTCCATTCCATATTTTAAAATCCTGTGCCGTTCCACTCGTCGAATAATCACAGGCTATCGTATGTGTTGCCGGGAGCACCAATGTCCCCAATTGTTCGGCATTGACCGGTGATATTCCTACCGGAGTATTACCAGAATCACCGGTCAATAGCCAACCCATAAACTTCCATCCGTCATTTTGACCTTCCGCCGCATGGGACACATAAGGAGAAATAAATGTAAGGTTTTCCCCATCCGCAACCGGTTTGAAACTATATACATTCGCCGCCTCCGAAGTATTATAGGTTCGTTCAACCGTGTACGGTTTTCCGCCATTTGCATCATAGGTTACCGTGGGACTCTTGATAAAGACGAATTGCAGATCCGTTGCAGAAATCAGATTGTCAATATTCTTGGTATAAACAGTATCTCCTTCCGAATTTGTTGTTACCGTCCACTCGGATTTTTGAAAAAACACAGTCTGCGGATTTCCGCTTGCATCCTGCTTTGTATAGTACATTCCAACAAATTCACATCCGGCAGCCGCATCGGCACTCTTTACAACTGCCTTAACTTCAATGGATTCTCCATCTACTGCATATGTCATCAGTTTTTTCTCTGGAGTAACTGTATTACTCTCTTCTCCGACCACTCCACTTCCATGGAGGGTTGTACTTCCTGATAATGGATAGTAAATCCGAAAATTTACATTATCAAGGAAGTTTCCATAAGTTTTTTGTTTGTTGACATCTACTGTAGAGCCATCGCATCCTACAGAAACGAATCCAAACAGTGTTTTCTCTTGATCTCTCGGTACAGTATAGAGATAATACTTACTCATATCTATTGCTGTATTACCAGATTCATCGGTTCTTATGGCAGATCCTTCTGCATTGGAACCATATTTGCTCCATGGATTTTCGGTCATGCCACTTGCCGCCTTACTGTCCGCCATAATCCAGATATGCCATTCCTCAGTATAAACAGTGCTTGGAATCAGACTAAATGCATTATTATCTGCATTATCCTCAAACCCACCACTTGCTGCGAATTTTTTGCTGTAAACAATAAGTTGTTCTCCTAATCCCGCACTGGTTTTTACTGAAGTCTCTCCCTGATCAATCAGCCAGTCTATCATCTGCATGAACTGGTCTCTTCCATCAGCACTTGGTTTTGATGGACTAACAGTCTGTGCAGGTCCAATCACAAGTGCCATGGTATCCGTACCATTACGGGCACCATGATCCAATCCCCATTCGTAGATACTGGATGGTGTTGTACTGACAGTCTGATATAAGGTACTTTCTTGTTCTGCATTCAGCTCCGCGGCAACACTTCCTTCTGTAGGAGATAATGTTATGCCGGTAATATATTTCGTATTTGTTTTTAACAATTCAATTTTTCCATCCGTTGCTGTGGTATTCCATGCAGAAACCAAACTTTGATCTGGCTGTGCATAGTAACCATCTTTCCACGTTATGCTACTATTAAAGTCCTCAAAACTGCCATTCTGCAGTTTTCTGTTATCTGTTTCATCTGCATATGCGATCCCCAGGTTTACACCTGTGCTCATGCCCATAATCAGGCAGAAACCCAACAAAAAGATAAATATTTTGAGAGCCTTAAGACTTTTCTTTTGTTTTTTTGTGCCACACATTTATTTTGCTCCTAATTTACGAAATCGTTTCATTTTACAACACGATATAGGACAAAAAAGGGACAAAAAAAGTGGGAAAACTCGCGATTGCTCATTTTCCCACTTTTTCTCATTCCCTATTCGATATTTCCACAAATCTGCCAATCATTCCCTCTGCCCAACTGTACTGGCTCATGTATTCCCCTTGGAAAAGGTTGATGGCATAGGGCAGTCCCTTCAGATAGTCCGCCGCATCGCAACTTACCTTGCTGATGTCCACCCCGTACAGATTCCTCCCTTTGATTAATATATCCTCCGCATGAATGCTCTGAAGCGTCGTCCGGAGGCTTCGGTAAATCTTGCTGAGATAATCCTGGGTTTTCAGGTCGTATTCCTGATTTTCAAACAGGATGGCGGCAATCTCTTTTCTCGTCACTGTTGCCCCGCCTCTGCTGACCAGATATGCCAGGAGTTCCTTTGCTTTCGATCGTTCGAATTCCACCGGCTTCCCGTTGTACAGCACCTCAAAATTGCCGAAGGTTCGGATGACCAGTTGGTGGCTATCCGCAAGAGGATGAAGCAGATTATCCATTTCCTGCGCCACCTGCTCTGCCCTCACCGGTTTCGTCAGATAGCCACTGGCATGAATAGAAATTGCCTGCCGCATGTATTCCGAATAACCTGTCACAAAAATTATATTAATCTTCGGAGAAATTCCTTTTAGTTTTCTGGCCAACTCCAGCCCCGTCATTTCCCGCATTTCAATGTCGAGGAATGCGATGTCCACCGGGTTATCCCGGGCGTACAAAAGCGCCTGTTCCGTGCTTCGGAAGCCTTCCAACTGCAATTCACACTTTCGCGCTGAAGTTGCCTCCCGAATGGCATCCATCAAAACGGAAAGCGCCGCATGTTCATCATCTACCGCAATAATATGCATGTTCTCTCCCCACGTTTTTCCCGCGTATCTTTCTATTGATTCTTTGGTATCATAATGGTTGCTGTGGTTCCTTTTCCCGGTTCACTGGAGATGTCAAGTGTAGCATGGCTCATCTCCCACAGTCGGCTTCTCACATTTGCGATGCCGATATGGGTTTTTCCATCCTCCGCTTGCTGATTCACATCAAATCCCACTCCGTTATCCGCGACAATCACCTCGTAACAATCCTCTTTTTCCCGGGTTCCGATAACTACGGTTCCTCCGCTTGGCACTTTCCCGACACCGTGTTTCACCGCATTTTCCACCAGAGGTTGTATGGTCAGGGAGGGAATGCGAAAATCCATGGTCTGTATGTCATAGGTTATCTGCAGTTCTTCTTCAAAGCGCATCTTCTCCAGCGACAGGTAAATCTTGATGTGCTTCAATTCCATCTCAAAAGGTACCGGTGTCTTCTGCTTCAGGGAATCCATGTTGCCCCTCAGGTAGTCTGCGAAATCGTTAATCGCCCGCTTTGCCCCATCCGGATCTTTCCCGCACAGATAGGCGATGCTGGTTAAGGAATTATACAGAAAATGGGGCTGAATCTGGCTTAACATAATAGAGACCCTGCCTTCCATCAATTCGGCTTCCTGCTCGGAAAGCTTTTTCTCCCACTCAATATAGCTCTTAATGATCCCAATTCCCGTCCACCACACATAAATCTGGAAGGCAAGCAATGAGAAAAACAGGTCCACAGAGTTGCCTTTGACGTAATAGGCGACCACATCCATGGCGATTCCCACCACGCAAATCCACAGGATTTTGCCATTTTTGCTTTTCTTATATTTGATTCTGTCATATACCGCTATGGAGATGGTAAGCAGTATTCCCAGAAGAATCAGAACATGTATGATGATGAGATTCTCTCTGATATCTGCAAGTCCAAGCATTTGCGCCGCAAGCACAAGCAGACATACCACCGAGCTTAGTACGCAGAAAATATCTAACAGCATATAGTCCTTTTCATAGAGGAATGTCTGCAGCATTTTTAAAAGGGGCACTACTCCAACCATCAGCATGGTTACCGACAGGTAAAAAAGTAAGGTTGCATTTGCCGGAAACAATATGGGTGAAAACCAGGTATCCGTCAGCCTCCAGATTCCCAGCATAACCGAAAATGCGCCAAGCGCCCACAGATTGCTCTTCTGCTTTTTGGTAAGGATATGGTAGCAGGCAATTCCCAGAAAAACCAGGCCAATCAAAATCGAAACCAAGCTGAGGCCAATCTGCCAACCGTCTTTTTTTGCCTGCATTCGGACAATCCCAAACTTCGACCCTTCGTAGAAGGTTATCGTCCGGTTGACCGAGGTTTGATACACCGGAATCACATCCACCTGGACCTGCTTTTCCGCATCCTCCGCAAAAAGAGGAACCATTGCCCAGTCACATCCCAGTGTCTTTCCAATCCGCTTTTCATCCGCAGGAAATGCGCGATATATCAGCTCATCGTCCAGGTACACCTTCACATATTGGTGTACATAATAAAATGCCAGGGAGGTATCCCCTTCGATAGACTCCGGCAATGTCCATGTGTACACCTTCCTGATTCCAAGGGGCGTATCCGCATCCGCCACATCCTGACATTGGTACTCGTCTACAGTCACCAATCCAAGATCGTTTCTTGCCTGATATTCATCTTTCTTTTCGTTGACTCCGATCAAAAGAAGCAACACTGTCACCCCCACAAGTGTGAGAATATACAGTACTGTTGCCGCTCTCTTCATTCTCTTATGCATATCGCCTTGTATGATAGTTTTCCTCTCTTATGTGTGCAAACACTACTCTGCCAGTAAACGCTCCACCAACTTCACGCAGTCCGCCGCATCCTTGGAATACCCGTCGGCTCCGATTTCATCCGCGAAGCTCTGGGTAATGCAAGCTCCGCCGATGATTACCTTGCTCCGGCAGCCCTTCGCCTTACAGATTTCTATCACATCCTGCATGCGCATCATGGTGGTGGTCATAAGCGCGGAGAGCCCGATAATCGCCGCATTTTCTCTCATGGCGGTCTCCACAATATCCTCGCAGGGCACATCCTTGCCCATATCGATCACTTGGTAGCCGTAATTTTTCAGCATCAGCACCACCAGGTTCTTGCCGATATCGTGGATGTCCCCCTCCACTGTGGCGATGACCAGGGTGGGCATGTCCTCCCCATTCCCCTTTCGCTCCATAAGGGGCTCCAAATAATCGATGGCCTGCTTCATGGTGTTGGCACTTCCGATTAGCTGGGGGAGGAAATATTTTTTCCGGTTGAACAGTTCTCCCACCTCGTTGATGGCCGGAATCAGATATTGATTGATGATGTCATCCGGGGTCATTCCCTGATCCAACACCGCTTTTACATTGTCCAGAACCGTTCCTTTATTGCCCTTTAACACATCCACAAACACCGGATGGGTCTTTATGGACTCGTCCACCAAGAACGTAGCGCTCTCCTCCTGCCCTGGTGCCTCCTTTGTCACAGTATCCGCTAACACCACAGGCTGTGGTTTTTTCTGTTCCTCTTCCCGTTTCTCCGCCAGCATATTCATACGCTCAATGTAGCGGATGTCGCTTTCCGGACGATTCATCAGCATATCCGAAGCAAACGCCGCATTCATCAAAAGCTCCTGGGAGGGATTGGCAATGGCCATGGTCAGACCCTTGCTGATTGCCATGGTCAAAAAGGCGGTGTTGACATAGATCCTCTCCGGCAGTCCGAAAGAGATGTTGGAAAGTCCGCAGATGGTGGGAAGTTTGCGAACCTCCTTACAATAGGAAATCGTGTCGTAGCACTCTCTCGCCGCGTTGGGGTTGGCACCGATGGTGGCAACCAGACCGTCCACCACAATATCCTCGTGGGCGATTCCCAGTTCCATCGCTCTGGCATATACCTCCTCAATGATATCCTGCTTCTGTTGTGCGTTCTCCGGCAGTCCCGCATCGGACAGGGGAAGAAGGATGAACATGGCTCCGTATTTCGCGGCCAGAGGCAACAGTTTGTCCACCTTCTCCGATTCCAGGGAGATGGAGTTGATCAATGCCCGCCCCGGATAGATGCGGAGCGCTTCCTCGATGACATCCACATGGCTGGAATCAATGCAGAGGGGACAGTCCACGGTGGAGGAAACCTCGTAGATGACCTTCTTCATCATCTCCAGCTCATCGATTCCGTTCATGCCCATATTGATATCCAAAATCTTGGCGCCGTTCTCCTCCTGCTCCATGGCCATCTGGCGCACAAGATCCAGTTTTCCCTCTTTCAATTCCGCTTGCAATTTCTTCTTGCCCGTGGGGTTGATGCGCTCACCCACCACAAGGAAACCATCGTCCAGGGTGATCTCCACACAGGCGCGCTCGGAGGTCAGAATTCTCCTGTGCCGCTCCAGCGGCTTGTGCAATTCCATTCCTCTCACAGCCTCGCTGAGAGCCTTGATGTGGTCCGGTCTGGTTCCGCAGCATCCGCCCACAATGGCAGCCCCCGCCTGAACCAGCGCGACTCCCGCCTTGGCAAACTCCTCCGGGGTCATGCGGTAAATGGTCTTGCGTCCCTCCAACTCCGGAAGTCCCGCATTGGGTTTCGCCAGAATGGGGATGGTGGCGTACTCCGCCATCTGCGCCACAATGGGCACCATCTCCATGGGGCCGGTGGAACAGTTGATACCGATCACGTCAACACCCAGAGATTGCAGCACAACAACCGCCGTCTTGGGCTCCGTTCCAAACAGAGTTCGCCCGTCCTCATTGTATGTCAAAGAAACCATAATGGGCAGATTGCTCACCTCGCGAATGGCAAACACCGCGGCCCTGCACTCCTGAAGGCTCATCATGGTCTCCACCACAAACAGATCCACACCGACTGCAGCCAACACACTTGCCTGCTCCTTGTAGACCTCCACCAACTCCTCAAACATCAGGTCCCCCAGCGGGAACAACTGCTGTCCGGTCATGGTCATATCACCCGCCAGCAGAGCCTTATCGCCCACCGCTTCCCGGGACAATTGCACCAACTGGGTGTTCATCTCCACCAACTGATCCTGCAATCCGTATTCTGCCAATTTGATGCGGTTTCCGGTGAAGGTCGGTGTATACACGATGTTGCTTCCCGCTTCCACATAACGCCGCTGCAGATCGATCATCACGTCCCGATGTTGTAATATCCACTGTTCCGGGCACACTCCCATTGGCATACCCGCCTCCATCAAATTGGTTCCGGTAGCGCCGTCAAGTATGACCGGTCCCTGTTCGATTATCTTTTTCAATTCCTGTTTTGTCATAATCCGCTCCATTGTATAAATCCTATTCATATACACCGATAAGTATAGCATTCCCATACCTTTTTTTCCAAACAATTTTTCATAAGACACAACTTCGTTTTCCCGCAACTTCTCCTTCTCTTCCTGCGCCCCGGATTCTGATAAAAATTGAATTTTCCGAAAAAGTTATATATAATGTAGCAAGCAATTTATCAGGAGGAAAAATTATGAGCGATATCAAGTTGGTCGCTTTAGACTTAGACGGAACTTTGTTCGACAACAGTAGCAGGATCAGCGCCGGCAATCTCGCCGCCATCAAAGAGGCCTGCGATCAAGGGGTGTATGTGGTTCTCTCCACCGGCCGCCCCTATCAGGGACTTCCCTTTGACCAGATTAAGGGGAGCGGCATTGCCTATGCCATTACCACCAACGGGAGCGCCGTATATGAAATCGAAGGCAAAAAATGCATTTTCGAGGACAGCATGCCGCCGTCCCTCACCCTTCCGATCATCCGCCATCTCTTGACCCTGGATATCCACATGGATGCATTTGTCCACGGCATTGCCTACACCCCGGAAAAGTGCGTGGCTGCAGGCAATAAGATCAATGCACCGGAAGTTTTGAAAAAATATATTCTCGAGACCCGAACCCGGGTGGCAGACATGGTTGACTTTGTGGAGAGCAATCAGCACAACATTCAGAAAATGACCCTCAACTTCTACCCCGATGCGAACGGGATTCTGGTGGACCGGGCCGTTGCCCACGAGTTTTTGCTGTCCCGCCCGGAGATCGAATGTGTCAGCGGCGGTTACAACAATTTGGAATTTACCAAGCGGGGCGTGGATAAGGGAGTAGGGCTTCGCGCCCTGGCCGATTACCTTGGCATTCCCATGTCACAGACCATGGCCATCGGGGACACCGGCAATGACGTGAAGATCATTCAGGCAGCCGGCTTCGGCGTTGCTATGGGAAATGCCACGGAGGATGTGCTGGCCGTCGCCGACGCTGTGACCCTCACCAACGTGGAGGACGGAGTCGCTGCCGCCCTCCGCAAGTACGTGCTGTAGGCATGCCGTGGGGACGTTCCTTTTGTCACGACCAGCGCCCTTTGGCTCGGGGCTGCCCCTCTCTTTCACCAGGTAACTCTATCCGACACCACTGCGTCCACCACAGATACCCGTTGTGACCGGTTTGTACAATCTTGTTTTCTAACGGCTTGTCTGTGTTTCTTTTTATTTTTACAGTACGCCAAAACGTGGACACCACGGCGTATTTGTTTGTCAGGGACGGAGTATTTCTGCAGAATACTTACTGGCTCTTGACGTACCCGGACACTGATACCACCGCGGCGAGGACCTGTTTGACCGAAGGGAGTTCCACAGCCGCGGTTATTTTCATAAAAGAAGTGGACGGGTACGTCTTAGAGCCAGTTAGTGTTCGAAGCCTTACTCCGCCCCTGGCAAACAAAGACGTCGCGGTGTTCACGAGTTGTCGTACAGCAAATTAGAAACACAGACTACGCCTAGAAAACTACGATCTCCAAACCGGTCACAACGGGTATCTGTGGTGGACGCATTGGTGTCGATTGGAGTCTTTTGAGAAGAGGGGCAGCCCCGAGCCAAAGGGCGCTGGTCGTGACAAAAGGAACGTCCCCACGATTCTACAGTTCGCGCAGCAGATAGAGGCTCTCCTTGAGCACGCGGATGGTGTAGTCCACCTCCTGTCTGGTGTTCTCCACCCCCAGGGTAAAGCGCACCGTTCCCGGTGCGTACCGCTCCGGCACGCGGATTGCCTCAATGACGTGGGACAGCCGGCTCTTTCCCGTGTTGCAGGCCGATCCCGCAGATGCACAGATTCCGGACTCCTCCAGCAGTATCAACAAGGTTGACGCCTCCACATCCGCAAAACTGATATTTACATTTCCCGGAAGGCGATTGTACGAGCCGTTCAGCCGACAATCCGGACATTCGTAAAGAATTCTCCCAATCATATAGTCACGAAGTCTGGAGACATACTCCATACTTTTTTCCATTTGATTCACCGATATGGACAGGGCTTCCGCCATACCCACAATTCCGGCCACATTCTCAGTTCCAGCCCGCTTCCCTTTCTCCTGGCTCCCGCCATGGATAAAGGAGGGGATTTCCACACTTTTTCTCACAAATAAAAAACCAACCCCTTTGGGTCCGTGGAACTTGTGTGCGCTGGCGCTCAAGGCGTCCACCGACAATTTTTTCAACGAAACCGGAATCTGCCCCACGGCCTGCACGGCATCCGTGTGGAACAGACCGCCCCGGGCGTGGACCAGTCTGCAGATATCCTCGATGGGTTCAATGGTTCCAATCTCATTATTTCCGTACATGATTGACACCAGATTCATCTTCGGTCCCATGGCCTCCGCCACCGCATTTGGATGGACAATTCCCTTCTCATCCGGGTTCACATAGGACACGGAATATCCCAATTCCTCCAAAAAAGAGCAGGAATTCAGCACCGCATGATGCTCGATGGTGTCCGTGACAATCTCAATTCCTTTGTTTTTATATTCCCCCGCAATACTTTTTATCACCCAATTGTCCGCCTCGCTGCCGCCGGATGTAAAATAGATCTCCTCCGGGCTCGCATCCATCATCTGCGCAATCTTCTCCCTCGCCTCCTCAATGGCCGCCTTCGCCTGCTTGGCACCATCGTAGTGCGCGGACGCATTCATGTATTTTTCCTGCATATATGGTTCCATCACCCGCTGCACCCGGGGCCACATGGTCGTGGTGGCAGCATGATCGAAATAAATCTCTTTCTTCATATCCGGCCTCCTTCTCTCATACACTGGATATTAAGATTTGATATGAGAGTTTCCCATGAAAAAATATCAAAAACTCAAAAACCCACTGTTGTTTGGCACCCTGCTTCTCACCGCCTCCGGTGTGCTGTGCCGTGTTATAGGTTTTCTATATAGAATATTCCTCTCCCGCACAATCGGTGCCAAGGAGCTGGGAATCTACCAGTTGGTTTTTCCCATATCCGTACTGCTGCTCTCCCTGTGTTCCTCCGGCATCCAGACCGCCATCTCCAATTTTGTGGCGGGGCGAAATGCCAAAAAAGACAATTCCCTTCCAAGCAGCCGGTGCATCCTTGGCGTGGGCTTCCTCTTCGCCGGCACCCTAAGTGTCCTGTTCACCCTTCTGCTTTGGAACAATGCAGAATTTTTTGCAGAATTGCTTCTGGATGATATCGCATACAGCGATCATCTGCGCATCGTTGCCCTCTACACGGTTCCGGCCTCCGTCCACGCCTGTATCGACGGCTTCTACTACGGGAAAAAGCAGGCCGTGGTTCCCTCCCTCTCCCAATTTCTCGAACAGTTGGGGAGAGTGGTTGGCGTCTATATCATCCACCTGGTGGTGTCAGAAAACGGAGGGACCCTGTCAGCTGCCCATGCCCTCTGGGGCCTTGTGATTGGGGAACTCTTCGGGCTTTTGACCGGCCTGATTTCCTTTTACTTTCTCCCGGGCGTCGGGCGCACCGCCTCCCACCCCCGGTCCCTGCGCGAAAAAGCTGTGTCCCTTCAAAAGGCTGCCGGGGAAGCCCTCCGCTTTGCCCCCAGGATGCTGGCTTACTCCGTTCCGCTTATGTTCAATCATACCCTGCTGCACCTCTGCAGCTGCGCGGAAAACATGATGATCCCCGGTCAGCTACAGCGCTACGGATACTCCTCCTCCCAGGCACTGGAGATCTTTGGCATACTGTCCGGCATGGTGATCTCCGTTATCTTTTTCCCATGCGTTCTCACCAACTCCATGTCCGTGCTACTGCTTCCCGCCATCTCGGAGGCCAAGGCTGTTGGGGATGCAGACAAAATTCATTCCTATGTCCGACGGAGCGTGGTGTACGGCTTATTGATTGCTTTTTTCTTTACCCTCGCCTTCCTGTGCACCGGGCATTTTATCGGCGACATCCTCTTCGACAATGCCACCGCCGGGTCCATGATTTGCCGGCTCTCCTGGATTTGCCCCTTCCTGTTTGTGCACAGCCTGTTTTCCGGGATTCTGCAAGGGTTGGGCAAGGTGGGGCAGGTGCTGTTTATCAATATTCTCTCCTTCGGAATTCGTGTGGGAGCCCTGTTTCTTCTGGTTCCCGCGTACGGGGAAGCCGCCCTGATGTGGGGGATGATATTGGCACAATTTTTCTGTGTGGTGGCCGATTTGTTCACGGTTTGGAAAATAAGAATTTAGGTGATAGGATGACAAAAAAAGAACCCCCTTATCTTCCACTGCAAGTGGAAAATAAGGGGGTGAAAATCGGATTTCTTCAAAAAGTATTCGGATTATACTCTTGACAGGTACTCCTCGGTACGTGTGTCAATCTTGATAACGTCGCCCTGCTCAACGAACAAAGGAACCATAACCTTCGCTCCGGTCTCAACAATTGCAGGCTTGGTAGCACCGGTAGCGGTATCTCCCTTGAAGCCCGGCTCTGTATCGGTGACCTGAAGTTCTACAAACAATGGTGGCTCAACTGCGAACACATTGCCGTTGTGAGAACAAATCTTGCACATCTCATTCTCTTTTACGAACTTGAGAGCATCGCCCACAGAATCTTTTGCGAGATCAATCTGGTCGTAGGTCTCTACATCCATGAAATGATAGAAATCATCATCTGCGTATAAATACTGCATATCCTTGCGGTCGATACGGGCAGTAGGACACTTCTCGGTAGGACGGAAGGTCTTCTCAACCACACCACCACTGATGATATTCTTTAACTTGGTACGGACAAACGCTGCACCTTTACCCGGCTTTACATGCTGAAATTCAATAATCTGATAAATGTTTCCTTCGTACTCGATGGTAACACCGTTTCTAAAATCTCCTGCTGAAATCACTCGATTTTTCCTCCTTAACTATGCGAGCAAAATGCTCTCTCGTTGTTCCATTTTACAATAAAAACATGGAGTTTTCAACCCTTTATTTATTACGGCTTTCGATTTCCGCAAACATGGCCACGCGGGGCTCATGGCGTCCTCCCAAAAATTCCGCTTCCAGATACGCCCGCACAATGTCCTTGGCAAGCTCAATTCCCACGATACGCGCGCCGAAGGCGATAATATTGGCATTGTTGTGCTCCTTCACCAGATGGGCGGTGGTCACATCCGAACACACTGCTGCCCGCACACCGTTCACCTTGTTGGCTGCGATGGAGATTCCCACTCCGGTTCCGCAAATTAAAATTCCGCAATCATACTCTCCGGAGGCCACTGCACGTCCCACTTTCTCGCCGTACTCCGGATAATTCACGCTCTCGTTGGTGTCCGTTCCGAAATTCACCACCTCGTGGCCCAACTCCTTCACATACTCCATAATCGCGTTTTTCATCTCCACTGCTGCGTGATCATTTCCAATTGCAATCTTCATTCTAATCGCTCCTATCCATTATTTATGACTCGACTCGTACTTGTATCCGAAAAGTCTACCGTGTAATTTATAACACGCAATGATAGGTTTTTCAAGGAAACGTTTCAAAACAATTTGTATTTCTTCCTTCGGATGAATGGGTTTCACCAAAATCGTGCGGATTCCCGCCAGATTTGCCCCCATCACATCGGTAAAAATCTGATCTCCCACAAAGATGGTGTTGCTCGTGTCGGTTCCCAACCGCTGCATGGCCTTCCGATATCCTGCCGGGTGGGGTTTTCCCGCCTTGTACATGTAGTTGACCTGCACGGCGTCATTGAACATTTTTACCCGCGGCTCCTTGTTGTTGGAAAGCAGCATACAGGAGAAGCCAAGCTCCTTCAGATGCGCAAACAAAGAAATCGCCCGCTCATCAGCAGGCGCTCCATGGGGAACCAGCGTATTGTCAATGTCAAAAATCACTCCGCGGTACCCCTCCTTATACAGTTTGTCAAAATCAATTACGTAAGTAGATTCGAGATACTCTCCCGGGTAGAAAAAACTACACATGCTTACATCCTCTCATTTACAGAGAAAAGTTCTCTCCGGAACGCAAAACTACATCCTGCGGATCCTTCGCCTTGACAGATACGGATACCTCCGTTCCCACAAAGTACTGATACTGCTGCAACAACTGATCCTTATCCAGATCGCTGACTGCCTTGCTGATATCCAGGGAGGCGATATCGCTGTCTGCGCCCTTGAGATCAAAGGTCTCATCCGGTTTGTACTGCTGCGCAAAATCGTAGGAATCGAAGGTCTGCCCGGCTGCAAAAGCGGCAATCTCCTGTTCCTGTCGCTTGGCCTGCTCCGGGTCAATCTCCTGGGCCCTGGTCTCCTGCTGTGCAGCGGCAATCTGCTGATTCCGCAGTTCGTTGAGCTTTATGGAATTGTACTGATAAAAGCCCTCATAGGGGCGAATGCCAGATACGTTCATCCTTTTCTCCGATTATTTACTGATTATTTATCCAACATCTTCTTGAGTTCGTTCATAAAGGTGTTGACATCCTTGAATTCGCGGTACACGGAAGCAAATCGAACATATGCTACCTGATCCAAATCCTTCATCTTATCCATGAGGAGCTCCCCGATTACAGTACTCGGAATCTCCTTCTCTTCCCGGTTAAAAATTTCCGTCTCAACATCGTCAATCAGTTTTGTGATCTGGGCAGTTGAAACAGGACGTTTATGGCAGGCACGAAGCACACCGCCCTCAATTTTGCTGCGATCATACTGTTCCCGGTTATTGTCCTTCTTGATGACAATCAGTGGAATTGTCTCAACCTTCTCATACGTTGTAAAACGCTTGCCGCAGTCATCGCAAAGTCGACGTCTGCGAATGGAATTGTTGTCGTCCGCCGGTCTTGAGTCGATTACTCGTGTATTCTCACTACTGCAAAATGGACACTTCATGATTTACCCTCCGTTTACCCGAAAATGTATATACACATACATAATTCAGTATAACTTTCTTCCATTTTCTTGTCAACAAAGCCATACCAAATATTGTGGTTGCGGTCTCTAAATCTTGTGGCGCATCTCACAATCCCGTACGTCTGCAAGTATTATATCGGGTCCGATTCGGCAAATCTTAACCCAGGGAATCCAAATATCATACTCTCTGCACAGGAATCCCATATATTTTCCGGGCCCGGGGACAATGATTGCCAGAATCTTTCCGCAATCGCAATCGATATCCAGATCCTTCACCGTTCCCAGACATTTACAATCATTCACATTGACAACTTCTTTGTTGCATAAATCAGAAAAACGCATAGAACCGACCTCCTATGGTCATTCTATGCGTTCTCATTCTGTTTTGTGAAAAAAGCCGACTTACACATTGAAGCGGAACAAAATGACATCCCCGTCTTTTACCACGTAATCTTTTCCTTCCATGCCCACGATTCCTTTTTCCCTGGCTGCGGCAAGGCTTCCGTTATCCAGCAAATCCTGATAATTCACCACTTCAGCCTTGATAAATCCACGCTCGAAATCCGTGTGAATCTTGCCGGCGGCCTGGGGTGCCTTGGTTCCCTTCTTGATGGTCCATGCACGGCACTCATCCTCCCCCGCTGTCAGAAAACTGATGAGTCCCAGCAAATCGTAACTTGCTGCAACAAGCTTATCCAAACCGGAAGATTCCACGCCGAGGTCTGCAAGAAACTCTTCTTTTTCCTCGTCGGAAAGCTCTGACAATTCCTCTTCCAGACGGGCAGACACCACAAAGCACTGGGAGCCCTCCTCCGCTGCAAGCTTGCGAACTGCTGCGACATGTGCATTGCCGGCTCCGTCGTCCGCCAAATCATCCTCCGCAACGTTAGCCGCATAGATGGTTGGTTTTGCGGTGAGGAGATTGTAGCTTGCAAACCAAGCCTGCATATCCTCATCCTCCGGGACCTCAAAGGTACGAGCCATCTTGCTGGCCTCCAGATGTGCCTTCACGGCTTCCAACAGTTCCATCTCCTTGGCTAGGGTCTTGTCCATGCGAGCCTGTTTGGCAACCTTGGCAATTCTCCTCTCAAGAATCTCAAGGTCGGAAAAGATCAGCTCGATATTGATGGTCTCGATATCTCTTGCCGGATCCACGCTTCCATCAACGTGTACCACATTGCCATCCTCGAAGCAACGCACCACATGCACAATCGCATCAACCTCGCGAATGTTGGCCAGGAACTGGTTCCCAAGCCCTTCCCCCTTTGATGCTCCCTTTACAAGACCTGCAATGTCAACGAATTCGATTACAGCCGGTGTCACCTTCTTGGTGTGATACATTTCGCCGAGCAATTCGATTCGCTTGTCCGGTACTGTTACAATTCCCACGTTTGGATCAATCGTCGCAAACGGGTAGTTTGCCGCAAGTGCTCCGGCCTTTGTCAATGAATTGAATAATGTACTTTTTCCAACGTTAGGCAAACCCACGATTCCCAGTTTCATTTTTCTCTCCTTTGTGGGGACGTTCCTTTTGTCACGACCAGCGCCCTTTGGCTCGCTGTTTTGAATCATGCTCCCCAGAATATTCCATGTTATCTTACAAAAAATCTAAACCTTGTAAATGCTACCACAGAAATTAAAAAAACTCAACATATTGGTATTTACTTTTCGCAAAAAAGTTATATTATAGAGTCATAGGATTCACACCCTATTTCTATCATTCATTTGGTATTTTCTACCTTATGAATTCATTTAAAATCTGGTGTTTCAACCATTTTTCCACTTGTACCATCAAATAGATATCGGAGGGATTATTATTGTCTAGACACGCACGAAAAAAATCTTCTATTCAGACTTACCATGTTGTAATCAAGGGGGCCGACCGGCAATTGCTTTTTGAAGAATCCAAAGACTATCTCAAATATTTGGATATATTGAAATATTATAAAGAAAAATTCGATTTTGAAATCTACGCATATTGTCTTATGTCGAATCATGTTCATCTGTTGATCCACCATCCTGTCGGGACCTCTCTTGAAACCATTTTCCGCCACATTAACACAACATATGCCGGTTGGTTTAATCTAAAATATGACCGTACCGGTTTTGTTCAAGATGGCCGCTATTTCAGTGAGCCGGTTGAAACGGCCGGTTATCTCCTCACCGTAGTTCGATACATTCATTACAATCCCACAAAAGCAGGACTGGAAATAAGGCCGGGAGCAGCTTACCTTTGGAGTAGCTACAATGATTACATAAATGGATTTTCCGATTTAACGGATACGGGTTATATTCTCAAGTTGCTTGGCACACAAGAACAATACATTGCCTTGCATAATATTGTCCCGGATGATGATTGCTTCGATATACATCAAGCACGAAAAAGACTACCGGATGATGTGGCCAAGGATATGATTGAGGGCTTATGCAGTTGCAAGAGCGTGACAGATTTCCAGCGATTGTCACTGATAGACCGTGATAAAAATATCCTTTTATTGCACGAAAAAGGTATCTCAATCCGACAGTTAAACCGACTTACCGGGACACCTCGTGGAGTAATCAATCGCATTATTACCCAAGAGAACCCTGAATGAGCAAGGTATGAACTGACCAGTGGGCTATGGTCGTGACAAAGGGCGATGGTCGTGACAAAAGGAACGTCCCTACACCAGCTCAAACTTCTCCACATCTACCACCCCGCATGGAGTTAATTTCAGTGCTGGGATCACCGGCAAGCTGCAAAATGACAAGGTCATAAACGGGTCAATGTCCCGATTTACCCCGAGCTGATACGCGGCATTCTTCACCCGCTCCATCTGCTCTTTGGCCTCCTTCACAGGAAGGGTACACATGAGACCTGCAATGGGCAGAGCAAGTTCTTCCAGGATCTTGCCATCCTGTACAACCACCATACCGCCCTGCATGTTTTTGATTTCATTCACCGCCATTGCCATATCCTCTTCCGTTGCCCCGATGACAATAATATTGTGAGAATCATGTGCAACACTTGTAGCCACGGCACCGCTTTTTAGTCCGTAGCCCTTGGCAAATGCCACGCCAATGTGCCCGGTATGGTGATGGCGTTCCACCACTGCCAGTTTCAGAATGTCTTTGCTCACATCGATGTGGTCCGTCTCCCCCTCATCGGTAGTAATAATTTCTCCGGGGATAAGTCCAATCGTTTTTTCTTTTGCCCTTTTGATAGAAAAATCATCCGGTGTAACCTTTGCAACATTTACCGAATTCAGGATTGTAGAACGAATCGCGCTCTTATCCAGTTGCTTTTCCTCATTCAAAATCCAATTTTCCTGTAAATCCGCTACCAGCTTTCCCGCTTTGTACACGGAATGAATTTTTACTGTTTCAAAATCATCCAGCACAACGATATCGGCCACATAACCGGGGGAGATGGCTCCATGGGTTTGCAGCCGGAAGTATCTTGCCGCATTGTAGGAAGCCACCTTATAAGCAATGACCGGGTCCACGCCCAATAGAATCGCCTTTCGAATCATGTAATCAATATGCCCTTCACACAGCAAGTCCCCCAAATGCTTATCGTCCGTGGCAAACAAACACCGCTCGCTAAACGGATAGGCTAACAGACCACGGAGGGACTCCAGATTTTTGCAGGCAGTCCCCTCGCGAATCATGATCCACTGACCGTGACTCAGCTTCTCGAATCCTTCCTCGTAATTGGTGCACTCGTGGTCGGAGTAGACCCCGGATGTAATGTAGGCATCCAATTCCTTGCCATGGAGTCCGGGAGCGTGACCGTCCACGATTTTGCCTGCCTTCATGGTTGCCCGAATCTTCGAAATTACTTCCTTCTCCTTTGTGATAACTCCATGGTAATTCATCATCTCCGCAAGCCCTAAGCAGCGGACATTTTCCAGATAGAATTCCACATCTTTTTGCCCAATCTTACACCCGGTTTCATCAAAAACCGTTGCCGGCACACAGGAGGGAATCATCAGGAATACTTCCAGCGGAATATCCTGTGTCGTATCCAAAATGAAATCAATGCCTTCACGCCCACACACATTTGCTATTTCATGTGGGTCCGCCACAACCGTGGTAGTTCCGTGTCCCACAACCGCTTTATAATACTCGTTGGGCGTTACTGCTGCGCTCTCCAAATGCATATGTGCATCCATAAATCCGGGCACAACCGTCTTGTGCTTCAAATCCACTTCCGTCTCGCCTTCGTACTGCCCAATCCCCACTACAAATCCGTTTTCAATCGCAATATCTCCATCCTCAAACTGATTCGTAAATACGTTGAGAATGTGGGCATTTTTCAATACCAGCGTCGCCTTTTTCTCCCCAAGTGCTACCGCAATTCTCTGGGTACGATGATCCACATGATACATATTGTCGCCTTTCTATGCGTGAAATCTACTCCTAGTTTCAAGTTCATGATAACCTATTTCGCCTGTCCATTTATTACCTCCTCAATGGAACCAAAAGGCACTTCACCAAACAAAGTCTCCAGTTCCCCTTCCACCCCAAGAGCTATTGCCAGTTTTGTGAATGCCTGAAGCGAAATCTCCCCTTTTTGCTCAAATCGTTTCAATGATCCAAGGCTCACACCTGATTTTGCAGCAAGTGCCTTCTGTGATAATTTTTTTCTCTTGCGAAGCTGTATCATTCGATTCGCAATGCCTGTATCAATTTCTTCCCATGTTTTTTGAATCAAGTTAATCATGCTAATATTTTATCCCAAACAAGCATTTTTGACAACATAGAGATAAAATATTAGTCCTTATATAACCAGAAAAAGCCACAGACTGAGATATTCTCCCAATCTGTGGCATGTATCATTTTTTATTTTTTACAATCAGCAGTCCCATTGTAACGACTTTACTGCTCCGCTTTTTCTTCCGTTTTTTCTTCTTTATCCACCACCTGGATAATGCCCTTCTTCCACATGATACGGGAAGAAATCAGGGCAACCGGAAGCATGATAAGAATCAAAAATCCAATCATTCCGAAAAGGGAACCGCCGGTGGTTACTCGCACAAAGATGGAGATAACAGATACGAGAATCAAAACCGGGAGAACTCCCATGATTCCCTTCTTCACCACCTTATTTCCGGCATTGGTGTTGGAAAACAGACCCAGGGTCAAGGAACCGAACAACGCGGGGATAATGTAGTTGGATGCAGTCTTCACCGCAGGAAGCTCAAACACCGGGCTAATCCATGTGCTGAACAGTGCCGCAAGCGCCAGGATAACTACCGTCATGACGGAGCTGACTGCAACCGCAAGGGAAGCAATGGCATCCCCCTCCGGAGTGTTGGGCTCCTTCTTGGCAAGCTTCATGGCGTTTACCGCGCAGGGAAGCTTCAGGTTCATGATATTTCCTGTGATGAAGGTCAGGTAGGAAGAAGATCCGAGAATCGGGGTGTAGCTGAGAGCCTCGGAGATTCCGACCGGAATATAAATCATCAAAATACTGATGGTTGACAGGTTAATTACTTCGCCGAAGGACGGAATACAGTGATAGTATCCCAGCACGATAAACGGCAGCGCAACCATGTATGCAAGCGCAATCACGGTTCCCAGTCGGCCCCATTTATGAGACCATGCCTGAAAGGGATCCAGTGTCTGTGGTGTCTTCTTTTCTTTACTCATTTGTTCGTCCTCCTATCCCGTTATGAAAACAATTGGGTCCATAAAATTGCAGAAATCATACCGCCTATCATGGAAAAAGCCATGACAAACTCGCTGAGCCAGCGAAGCTTCGGACTCTTGGATGCGAGAATTCCCAGCGCAACCGCAATCACCAGACCGGTAATCATAACCGCCGCCTGAATGGTATCACCAAATAACAGTACCGGCACATAAACCGCAAACAGGCATAGCATGAAGGTTCCGCTGAGGACATATTTCCAGGTGCTTGCCTCCTTGGTCTTGTTTACGCTCATGGACAATTTCTTACCAAAAGGAATCAGGACAAAAAATCCGCTGAGCATACCGATGCTCATGAGAATCATAACCACGCCAAACTCTCGTCCGGTGGCATTTTCCAACATCTCCGCCGGAGAAGCATAACCGATTGCGGATGTTACGCTGCTGGCAATCAGTGATTCATAGGAAAGGGAACCGATAACGGAAAGTCTCCACCATGACCACACAACCCCCAACACGGAGATCAGTGCGAAAAGTCCCACGACAATGGACAAGCTGGGAACGATGGAAAACACAACGCTGGACTTGATTACCGACTTCAACTCCTCCTTGGAAATTCCCATCTCCCGGCAACGACTGTACGCCTTTTTCAGATAAACCAGTGAAAAGCCCACAATGTAAACAAGGCCAATCACAACCAGTATCAACAACAATGGGCTGGAAATAATTTCTTTCATAACTACTACCTCTCTCTCTTTTTTCTTATGTCTGTACATGGATAAATCCACGCGCACGCAGTGCTTTCAAAAACACGCACGCTTTATTATAGCACCGCAATGCTGTGTTGAAAAGAAAAGTTTTAAAAAAGCGACAGTGAATTCAGGCTGTCCACCCGACTTCTTTGTCGCTCTATATCTATCCCCGCTTATTGGGATTAATATACTTTTCCTCGCAGTATTTACAGCGATACACTTCCTTCTCCGGATCCGTCAGCAGAAAAATCTGATCCAGCTCCTGCTCGATGGAAGTGATGCATCTTGGATTTTTGCACTTGATGACGTTGGTCACCTGCTCCGGCAGGGTCAACTTCTTCTTGTCAACAATGGAATCCCCCTTGATGACGTTCACCGTGATATTGTGATCGATAAATCCCAGAATATCGAGGTCAAGGGCCTCAATGGGGCATTCCACCTTGATGATATCCTTTTTCCCCATCTTCTTGCTCTTGGCATTCTTGATGATTGCGACGGTGCAATCCAGACTGTCCAATTTCAAATCGTGATAAATCTGAAGGCTCATTCCCGCCTGAATATGATCCAGAACAAAACCTTCATGAATTCCGCTAATATTCAGCATTCCCAAACCTCCTACTCTGCCAATCCCAAAAGTGTCAAGATAAGCGCCATTCTAACGTATACGCCGTATTGTGCCTGCTTGAAATAGGCTGCTCTGGGGTCATCGTCCACCTCGACCGCAATCTCGTTTACACGGGGAAGGGGATGAAGCACCAGCATGTCCTCCTTGGCCATCTCCAGCTTCTGTTTGGTCAGCACATAGAAGTCCTTCAGGCGGATGTAATCCTCCTCGTTGAAAAAGCGCTCTCTCTGTACTCTCGTCATATACAGCACATCCAGTTTGGCCATGGCGTCTTCCAGCCGCTCCACCTCCTCAAACTCGATGTGATTTGCGCGGAGCACATCGTCACGGATGTAGTCCGGAATGCGAAGCTCCTCCGGGGAAATCAGTACGAATTTCACATTGTCGTAGCGAATCAGGGCATTGATCAGGGAGTGAACAGTTCTGCCGAACTTCAGATCTCCGCACAGTCCGATTGTGATATTGTTCAAGCGTCCCTTCAGGGAACGAATGGTTAATAGATCGGTAAGTGTCTGTGTTGGATGTTGATGCCCGCCGTCACCTGCATTGATGACCGGAATCGTTGATTTCTGTGAGGCGACGAGTGCAGCCCCCTCCTTAGGATGACGAATTGCGCAGATATCTGCGTAACAAGAAATAACTCGAATTGTGTCAGAGACGCTCTCACCCTTTGCTGCGGATGAGGAATCAGCACTGTGGAAACCTAAAACAGAACCCCCGAGATTGAGCATTGCCGCTTCGAAGCTTAACCGGGTTCTGGTACTTGGCTCATAAAAGCATGTTGCAAGTTTTTTGCCATCACACGCATGGGCGTATTTGTCTGGGTTCTTCTCCACATCATTGGCCAAGTCAAGGAGCTTGTCCAATTCTTCGACAGAGAAATCCAGAGGACTCATTAAATGTCGCATTTTTTCCTCCTCTTTCTTTACACATTTTCACCATCATATAATAATCCACCCTATAATTCAAGGTAAAAAATCGCTATTTTTCTTATGTAATATTTCTCATTTTCTTATGTCAAAAAATGGTGTATACTGGACATATATTTTTTCAATTCAAGGAGGTTTTTTCATGGCTGAAAAACAAAACGCAAGGGAACATTTTATCGATGACGACACCATTGTATATCGGGAGCGCAAACGCCTGCTATTATTTGGTCTGCCGTGGACCTTCACCAGATACACCATCACTCCGGGGGTAATCACCGTCAATCAAGGGCTCATTAACACCACTGAGGATGACTGCTATATGTATAAGATCCAGGATGTAAAGCTCACCTCCTCCTTCATGGAGAAATTGGTTGGCGTTGCAACACTTCTGTGCTACACCGGAGATATCACCAACCCGGAGCTTAAGCTGGTTCACATCCGCCACGCCAAGGAGATTAAGTCCTACCTTCTCAAGACATCCGAGGATGCCCGCCTGAAGAGACGCACCCTCCACACCGTGGACATCGGTGCCCACGATATCGATGCGGACGGCGACGGAATCCCCGACGCCATGGAATAAACCGCGGGAAGAGGCTACTTTCGTAGCCTCTTCCCGCGATTGTTTTAAAAGGGTCGACAGCAGCAGGTGCAGAGCAACTCCATCAGAGCCAGGTTGATACAAAATCTCCCGCAGCTGGAGTAGGGGCGCTCATAACTGCTTCCCATGTTGGAGTACCAGGTGCCGCCACCCTGCATGTACTGCTGGAACTGACGGTATTCCATGTTGGAGGGTTCCAACTCCACCGCCTTGGCAATATGTTGAATCGCCATAGCGGAATTGCCTACGCCGGAATTCGCAATGGCGCTGTAATAATACCATCTGCCTTTGCGCTCCGCCTCGTCGACACCGGCAAGCACGTTCAGCGCCTGACGATACTCGTGATTTCGAATATAATTTGCTGCCGCCTGCAATTTTATGGAACTGCCGTCGGCGCTACCGGCACCATTCTCATAAGTATACCGACCATAAAATCCGCCAAACGGTCCACCACCAAAGGGATCCGAAGAGCCGGAGCCGGTTCCTGTCCCATATCCGCTGTAACCGGAGGTACCCTGCTGGCGCTCCCGCATAATCTGATCGTAGGCCGCCTGCACCTGCTTAAACTTTTCCTCCGCCTGCTCTTTGTTTGGATTGTTCACATTTGCATCCGGATGATATTTACGGCTTAAGTTGCGATATACTTTTTTCACCTCTTCATCGGTTGCACTGCGGGACACCCCAAGCACCGAATACGGATCCATCATTCTTTGTTCCTCTTTTTCTTCAGCTGTATATACTCATACTTCGACCATACCCCGGAGTAGAGAATATTGCGGAGAATTTCCGCATGTGTCAAAATCGGCAGACGCTCAAAAGATTTGGCACATTCCGACATCATGCTGGTCATCATAAGTTTGGCCAGTGTCTCAAAGTTCTGCGCTTGTTCCCTGCGCAAAAACCGAAATGGATTATAGGAATCCTTCCTCTCATCCTTGTCCAGATCCTCATAGGCATCCATCAGATAGATAAACTTGCCCATGTAAAATCCCAGCGTCTTTAACTCATCATACCACTCATCCTGCTTCCATGCAAAAATTTCACCCAGCATTTCGCCGGTAGCCCCCGCCACCAGATCGATATTCTGTTCCTTCGCCTCCTCAAACTCCCCAAGCTTTGCCAGATATCCTTCAATGGCAGCCACCTGCCTCGGATACCTGCGAGCAACCTCCTCATAGTTTTTCCGTATGATCGAAGCGATGGTTTTCTTGGTATAATTGCGATCATCCTTCCAATCATCCAACAGATTGTGGTAGGCCAGCGCCACATTCATCGCCGCCGCGTAATCACTGACTTCATTCACGCAGGAAGTTCGCTTTTTCATGGGATGCAATCCACAGGTAAAGTTCTGTTCCCGGTTGGTCGGCTCATACAACCCCGTAAGGAGCACGATCAAAAAAGTCATATCATAGTTGAGCAGCAATTGGCATCCGGCCCCGTAGTTTTTTCGCAGGCTACGACACAATCCGCAATAATAGGACTGGTATATTTTCTTATTTTCTTCCGATAATTCCTGACCGTTTACATTCACATATCCGAACATGTTAGGTCCTCTTCACAAATTCCATTCTGCACTTGGGACAGGTAATACAAATTTTCCCACGCCCTTTTGGCACACGCACGCGCTGTTTGCAGCTCGGGCAGCTGTAAAAACGATAGGCTCCCTTTTGCACCCGCTCCTTTTTACGGCGATCCCTCTTCACTGCCATACGATAGCGCAAATTGCGATACCAGTTGTTCTCACGATAGCGCTGGTTCAAATTCTTGGAGAACACACGAAAATACATATGTATCAGTATTACCCAAAACAGCACATTGCATACCAGCGATGCAACCGGAACTCTGGATAGAAACAGCATCGCGATCAACACGATCCACAATGCAACAGATTCCGCCTTGGCCAAGTCATCCATGCCGTTTCGGCCCTGCATAAACAAACTGAATTTATAATTCAACTTACGGAAAAAATCTCTCATAATCGCTTCTTCCTTTTCTTGTATTGCTTGCTATGTCTGCATCTTACCCCTCCAAAACTGCCAGGTCAATAGACCTATCGTCTTTTCAGAAATTGTTTAGATTCTGTTTATTTTTGGGGACGTTCCTTTTGGCACGGCCATCGCCCTTTGGCCTCGGGGGCCCATCCCGCATACAGCCGCCTTGCGACCTCACGACCGGCACCCAAGCAGCCTCCCTGCAGAACCTATTTGTTGCATCTTGTTTTCTGACGGCTTGCCTGTGCTTCTCTCCATACTTACTGTCCGCCAAGGCGTGGACACCGCGGCGTCTTTGTTTGCCCGAGGGCGGAGTATTTCTGCAGAATACTTAATGGCTCTTGACGTGCCCGGACACTGATACCACCGCGGCGAGGACCTGTTTGACCGAAGGGAGTTCCACAGCCGCGGTCTTTTTCATGAGAGAAGTGGACGGCACGTCTTAGAGCCAGTTAGTGTTCGAAGCCTTACTCCGTCCCGGACAAACAAATACGTCGTGATGTTCACGGGTTGTCGTACAGTAATAAGAAGCACAGGCCGCGCCTAGAAAACTACGATTCACAAAGCGGTTCCGCAGGGATGCTGCTTGGGTGCCGGTCGTGAGGTCGCAAGGCGGCTGTATGCGGGATGGGCCCCCGAGGCCAAAGGGCGGTGCCCGTGCCAAAAGGAACGTCCCTACAAAAAAGAGGCTGTGTAAACAGCCTCTTTTGAGAAAGCAGAACGATAAGCCGGGTTATGTCGTTGAGCGCTCATCTATCTAGGACGACTGTTACCAGTCGCCTCAAGCGACCTACCTAAAGCTAGCGGGCCACGTCAACGCTTTGTTTCGGTCTTGCTTCGGATGGGGTTTACAATGCCTTTCCTGTTACCAGGAAAGCGGTAGTCTCTTGCACTGCCGTTTCACCCTTACCAGCGGATGCTGGCGGTCTGTTCTCTGTTGCACTTTCCTTAGAGTTTCCTCCACCGGCCGTTAACCGGCATCCTGCCCTATGAAGCCCGGACTTTCCTCACCTGCGGGATTTCTCCACTTGCAGCCGCGAACGCCTGTCCTGCATACTAGGATAATATAGCAACAAAAAGGAAAAAAAGCAAGAAATTCTTTTATGCTCTATAATGAATTTGGCATATTCGATTTCAGAACCCGCTTGCGCTTGTAAAAATTCTCTCCTAGGTTATATCCTGCAACAGCAGGTGCAGAGCAGATTCATGAAAATCAGGCTGGCACAGAAGCTTCCGTAGTTGGAATAGGGCTTACCATAGCTACTGCCCATATTTGTATACCAGGTGCCGCCACCCTTTAGATACTGCTCAAACTGGCGGTATTCCATGTTGCTGGGCTCAAGAGTCACAGCCTGATCGATGTGCTGGATTGCAGTAGCGTTATTTCCGGTTCCGGCATTGGCTACAGCGCTATAATAGTACCATTTTCCGGTACGCTGG
>JAQXJP010000011.1 GCA_029008875.1 Lachnospiraceae bacterium
TCCCGACGATGAAGAGCTTGAACTAGGGACGTTCCTTTTGGCACGACCATCGCCCTTTGGTTCGGGATAATAGCACTTGTTCTCACATGCATGTACTAGAGAACAAGTGCTATTTTTTATCATATATACTCCCTTCTCCACCCCAAAATAAGAAACAACTATGGGCGTAATTTAACTTGTTTGTAACTTGCAAAACAAGATAGACCGCAGTGAGTAATCATTGCGGTCTTTTTGCGTAACTTTATAGAATACAGCGCGAAATATTAAAAAAACAGTCTGCAATTAAAATGAAAATGCTGATACAGTTAAACACTGTAAACAAAATTAAGGAGGGAAAAAATGGAAAATACAAAGGAGACAAAAAGAAAACTAGAGGACATTATCGATATTAATCAGTACATTATTTCAAAGGGAATTCGAAAAATCTATGAAGAAAAGTTGGTCTTAAGAGAAAATGGTCAAATCCAATTGAATAATACTTTCATTAAAACAACACAGGAGAGAGCATTTGCGGTTGCTTTTTCAAATGATTTCAAAGAAGTCGTTCTGATTCCCAATTGTGAACAAGAAATTGTCTTTTCAAAGGGAGGGATTGCCAGAGACACGGAGTTGGTAAGTAAAATCGGTAAGAAAAGACTTCCCTTCCCAATGACCTATCACTTATGTTGGGACGCTGACAAGATGATTTGGAGAGGGAAACTGGATATAACAACGAAAGAATGAAGAGAATTTCTTGAGAGGGAGAAAAAGGCAAAGGCTCGGTTACGGAGTAGGCAATATTATGAAAATCACAGATATGAAATTGCCATAAAAACGATGGAAGTGTATTTGCCAAAAACTATTGAAAGAATCTACAAAGAAATTCCGGAAAAAGTAGAGGAATATCTCAAGAAATACTCATATGAAGGTCAGGTGGAGAAATATGCGCAAGTAATGTTAAAGCATTACGGAGTGGGAAGGGAAAAGTCATATTATCAAGACTGTTGCAGCAATGCATCCCTAGGATACTTGTACAGTATTGGAAGGTGTGCCTATTGTGGATATGAAGACAATCATGTGAAAAATTATATTAAAAAAATGATTCGAATATCCATAATCAATGGGATTAATGCTTCAAATGAGGCTGCCCATATTTGCAGAAGCAATAATTTGCGGGCAGTGTATTTGGATGGTCTTTCGTAACTTACAAAAATAGGCTTTACAAGCAGTTTAACGATTGTTATAATGAACTCTGTTTTCACCACCTATTTCGTGTAAAAGCAAACATGGCTGGTAAAGCAATCTACAAAAAATATCGATTTTTTCAAAAACCAGGAAGACAGTTGATGACCATACACTGCTAGAAGTATGCCCAAAAGCAGGATATGGAAGTAACTGGCAACCTGGTTTTTTTAGAAAGGAAAACAAGATATGACAAAGATGAGCTTTACCAACCAGTGCATCCAATATATGGACGAGTTGGCAGAGAAGCTGCCCGCCCGGTTCTTCGACCAGGAGATGGAAGTTCGCCTCATCCGAAGAGGGGAAGGGAAATTCACGGAAGTACTGTTGAAAAACGCACAGTATGTGATACGATTTCTATGTAAGTACGCAGGAAAGAAATCGCAAATCTGCCATGAGATATGGAGGAGACAAGAATATGCCGTCAGAAAAGACAGAATTATTGGAAAAGAAATTAGCGGAAGTGGCAGAAATCCACAGCCGGACGTTGGCAGCATTTGAGGTTGCGGAAATTGATTCCGCCACAAGGAAGGAATACAAGCGTCAGATAGACCAGTTTGAGAGCATGTATCAGTCGCTGGAACAAATGAAAAGCATATCCAAAGAAGAGAAAACCGTGGCCTCTCTTCTGGAAAAACAGCTGGCGCTGTTGCAAGAAAGAGCAGGGTTCGAGGCATACTGCCTGAATCTGTGGAAGTAGGGCAACACACGAGGAACACTATATAGTTGGGAGGAAGAATTATGAACATCGGAATCATGGGGGCAGGAAGCATTGCAAAAGTAATGGCGCAGACATTAAACAAGATGAAGGAAGTAAACCTCTATGCCATCGGATCAAGAACCATAGAAAAGGCCCAGGAATTTGCCAAGGATTATCACGTGCCAAAGGCATATGGAAGCTACGAAGAACTGGTGGCAGACGAAGCAATCGATTTGATTTATGTTGCAACTCCACACTCCCATCACTATGACAATATGAAGCTGTGCATCGAGCACGGAAAGCATGTGCTGTGCGAGAAAGCCTTCACCTACAACAAGAAACAGGCAGAAGAAATCAAAGCACTGGCGACGGAGAAGAGAATCTACGTGGCAGAGGCCATCTGGACTCGCTACATGCCATCCAGAGAAATGATACAAGATATCATCGCCTCCGGGATAATCGGAGACATCAGGACCGTAACCTGCAACCTTGCATATCCAATCTCCCACGTGGAGCGAATCATCCGCCCGGAACTGGCAGGCGGAGCCCTTCTTGATGTGGGAGTCTACGGATTGAATTTCATAATCATGCACTTAGGAAAAGATTTTGCGAAGCTGGAGTCCTCCGTGATGATGACCGAAACAGGAGTAGATGGACAGGAAAGTATAACCTTCCATTATTCTGATGGAAAAATGGCAGTCACCACCCACAGCATTTACGGACGCTCCGACCGAAGAGGAATCTTCTACGGAGAAAAAGGATACATTATCGTAGACAACATCAACAATCCGCAGAAAATCGAAGTGTTCGACACGGAAGACAGTCTCATGAAAAAGTACAAAGTACCGAAGCAGATCAGTGGATATGAGTACGAGGTATTAGAGAGCATGGAAATGATTCGCAGGGGTGAAATCGAAAGTAAATCTATGCCACTTTCTGAAAGCGTCTACATGATGGGACTCATGGATGACTTGAGACGTCAGTGGAATCTGATGTAGAAGAAAGGAAATGGGATGGCATGAAGCTGAAAAATATACTGATCGTGGTAAACGATATGGAGCGAAGCATTAAGTTCTATCGTGAGCTGTTTGGCCTTCAAGTAATTCTGGATCAAGATGGAAATGTGATCATGACTGAAGGTCTTGTGCTTCAGGATGCAAAGATATGGAAGAATTTCATTCAAAGGGATCTGACTCCCAAGAACCATATGGCAGAGCTTTACTTTGAGGAGCCAGACTTGGAAAGCTTTGTAAAAAGGTTGGAAGAATCAGAATTTGAGATTGAGTATGTGAATGAGCTTATGGAACATAGCTGGGGACAGAAGGTGGTCAGATTCTATGATCCGGACGGGAATCTGATTGAGGTGGGAACACCGGTTGGCTCATAAAATGTGAGAAAATAGAAAAAACACGCTCATGAAATGTGAGAAAAACGATAAATTTGGCTCATAAAATGTGAAAATGAATAATAGGGGATGAAGAGGGGGTATATATGCAAGACAGATATGCAGGTGATGTTGGGGATTTTGGCAAGCTGGGAATGCTTCGCGCGATAGAAAGTTCAGGCCTCACGGTGGGAATAAACTGGTATCTGGCTGGTGACGAATCGTGTAATAACGACGGCAAACATCTAGGGTATTTGGACGATAAAAAATTCCGTGGTTGTGATGATGAACTTCTGAATGCATTGGCTTACATGTTGGAGCAGGGAACAAGATCTGTAAAAGAAATTGAAGAATTAAATCTGCTAAGGTCTTGTACATATTATCATGAGAAAATTGCGAATCCCAAATCACCGAAAGGTAATGCAAGAAGGGAATGGCATCAAAAAGGATTGGATGCCCTGAAGGAGTGCGAACTGGTATTTCTAGATCCGGATAATGGAATGATTCCAAAAAGTGTAAGCACAGGAAGCGAAAAAAGCATTAAGTACGTTCTGCCAGAAGAAATACTAGATTATTACGAGGCAGGGCATAGTGTTGTCTTTTACAGCCATAGGACAAGAGAGCAATTGGATGTATATCTGACGCGATTTGCGAGATTATTTGATGAAGCGGAGAATAAGGGTGCAACGATAAAAGGAGTAACGTTTAAGAGAGGGACAGTGCGTGATTACATTTTCCTGTTACACCAAGAACATCTGCAGAAAGTTGTTTGAAGCATTGTCAGTTTTTTATAAAAAAGACGACTTGTTCCATAATCATTGAAATGTTAAAATGACCCATGAAATACTAACTGGTTAGGAGGAATAAATGAAAATCGAAATTAGAACCAGTAATAATAGTATAAAGCTATTATCGGCTGACGAGGTATTTGTGGCAATGTGCCAAGAACTCATTGGCTTTTTTGCAGAGAATGAGAAAATAGCAGTTGAAGATCGTAAATCTGCAATTGAGTTTGTCAAAAGCTATGAGCAACGTTTTTTTGTGCATCATGAGGAAACAAAGACTTTTGTATTTGAGATAAAAGTTAGCTTTCCAAAGATACGAAGATTGATTAACAGAATTGTAAATAATAAAGTGATGTTGCAAATTCGAAAAATTATTGTAACGATTACAAAAGAAGTATTTATTAAATTGATGGTAGAAATAATTTTATCTCTTATACACAAGAGTGATAAGGTGAAAGGGTTTGATGCGCTAACGTGTAATGGAAATATATAGTAAAAAAGTGAATCATATAAAATGATAAAAGACCGCAATGAGAAGTCATAGCGGTCTTTTTGGTGCTCATATTTATCGTATCATGCTGTTTAAAAAATTTGGAGATTTTTATAAATATCATTCAAAAAAAGTAGAGTCTATCGGTAAATGGTGCCAATATTAGATTGATTTTGTGATAAATTAGAAATAGAATGAAATAAATAATATTTCGTCGAATCAAAGAGATAAAAGATGTTGAAAACTGATATGTAGATGAACATCAAAATACATAAGATGGGGAGGATTAGCTGATGCCAAAAGTATCACATACTCAATGGGAAATGTTGGTGGAAAATGGGGAATTAGAGTCTGAAGCAAAAATACGAGCAAAAGAGTGTTTGGAAGAATCTGTAAAAAACTCGGAAGTGCAGGACTATTTGGATAAGGGGTGGATTATCAAAAAAGAGGGAAAAACAAAAACCCTTGTACAAAAAGAAAAGAATATTGGGAACAGTTTTGAGGACAAAGTTTGGTCTGTGATCTATAAAATGGGTTTTTCGACCATGAATAAAGGTAACGATTTTGCAATAGTATATGACCAGGAAAGATCATTATCAAAGCAAATTGATGTTATTGCAATGGATGATGAAACTTGTCTTTTCATAGAATGCAAAGAAACTGCAGAAGAAGGGAATAAGAAAGACTGGAGATTAGAACTTACTGAGATTCATGGACTCTTTCAGTCGCTTTGCAACGCAATCAGAGAGCATTATCCAGATAAGAAATTTAAGTTTAAATATATTTTTGCCACGAAGAACTATATTATTGGAGATACTGACAAAGATAGAATGGATTCGTTTGGAATATACAATTTCGATGACAAAACCGTTTTGTATTATGACAAACTTGGTTCATATCTTGGTAAGGCAGCTCGTTACCAATTATTAGGGGCTCTATTCAAAGGAAAAAAGATAGATGAATTAGATACTCGAATTCCAGCAATCAGAGGATTTATGGGTAATCTTACATATTATACATTTTTGATTGAGCCAGAAAAATTATTGAAAATAGGGTATGTGTTGCATAGAACAAATGCAAATAATGATTATGAAGATATGTTGCCTTCATATCAGCGATTAATCAAGAAGGAACGATTAAAAAAGATTAGAGAGTTTGTAGAAGGAGGAGGATATTTCCCAAATTCAATTATCATTTCAGTGGATTCAAAGAATGGAATGAGATTTGATCCGATAGGAAAAGAAGGTGGTAATAACCCAAATGCTAAAATGGGAATACTTTATATACCGCAAATTTATCAAACAGCATACATTATTGATGGACAACATAGGTTGTATGGATATTCTGATACAAAGTATGCAATTAATAATACAATACCCGTTGTGGCATTTGATAATTTGGATAAAGATGTGCAACTTCAGCTTTTCATGGAAATTAATGAAAATCAAAAAGCTGTTTCTAAAGCATTGAGAAATATTCTTGAGATAGAAATGAATCTTGATTCTCCGGATCCGGATAAGAGTCAAAAAGCATGGTTAGGATTTATTGCAAAGCGTCTGGGAGAAGACGATAAATCTCCTTTATTTGGCAGGGTGGTTATAGGCGAAGATGCTGAAACTAAAAAGTGTTGTATTACGATCGAATATATTAAAAGCGCCCTTGGCAAATCGGGATTATTCAATAAATATGGCAAGAAGGGTGTTGTTATAGAACAAGGATTGTTGGATAAAGGGGATAATAAAAAAACAGCTGACACAGTGTATTTTTTACTTGTTTTATACTTAAACCAAATTAAAGATGAATATCTTTCTGAATGGGTAAAGGGAGGCGATGGATATCTGACGCGTAATAATACAATGGTTGCGTTAATAAGAATATTTGGGGATATCGTTGGAATTGTCCTTGAAAATAATCCAGGCCTTTCTGAAAAAGATGGACAAGTTATTGCGGAAATAAGCAAGTATACTTTAGCTTTAAGTAGTGTTTTACGAGATCTTCCCGCTGAAGAGCGTGACGAAATTAATTCAATAAAGGGTGGTCAGGCTCAAGAACGTCCATATCGAATCTTGCAAATGGCATTTCATAATGCGTATCCAGACTTTACAAATTCAGATATAGAAGAGTATTACACAAATTTTTATATTGACTATAAGGCTGATACTTCTAATGAAATGTCAGAAGTAAGAACATACTTTATTAGCTTCTTGAAGTCGTTATTTCCTGAAGACGAGTTGGCGACAAAACATATGGATGACTCTGATGGAAGAAACTTTAACCAGAGAATACAAAATAAAATATTCATGAATAAAAAGAATGGGAACGATGAGAAGGTTGATATTTGGGATGAGTTAACATTAGCCGACATTTCGAAAATAATGGGATTTGGCTCTCAATGGTCAACATATTTTAAGGATAAATTTTCTAGCCTTGGTATAAAGGGGACGAGGTTAGAAGTGCTTTCCGATTTTGACGCTATGAATAAGATCAAAGCAAAAATCGAATCTGGAAAGAAAGTCACGCTTAAAGAATATCAACTGGTGCATTCTTTCTATCAACCAATAAGTGAGGAATTAGATGGAACCAATAATTAAATGGGCAGGTGGGAAAAGGCAATTGCTCCCAGAGATAAAGAAAAGGATACCACCAGATATTAAGAAATATGTAGAACCATTTTTTGGAGGGGGAGCAGTATTTTTTGATATAGATTTTGAAAGAGCGGTAATTTCAGATACCAATGAGCAATTGATTAATATGTATAAAATGGTTAGGGAGATGCCGTTTCAGCTAATTGAGCAGCTGGAACATATACAGAAAGAATATAATATGCTTAGTCATGATGAGCAGTCTTCGTTCTATTATGATAAAAGAACTGAATTCAATACGATGAGGAATGCGAACTCAATAGAGGGAGCGGCTCTATTCATTTTTTTAAATAAAACATGTTATAACGGCCTTTATAGAGAAAACGCATCGGGTGAATATAATACTCCGTTTGGAAAAAGAAAACAGATAAGCTTATATGATGAAGTTAAATTGCTTGAGTGTTCTGAAAAGCTAAAGAGGACAAAGATAATATGCGGAGATTTCAGTGAAGCCTGTAAAAACTTGAGGGTAGGAACTTTTGTATATTTTGATAGCCCTTATTACGATACATTTGATACATATCAAGCAGGAGGATTTACAGAGGCAGAACATATTCGGTTAGCAGAATTGTTTAATGCTTTGTCAGAACGGAATATAAAGTGTATGCTGTCGAATAGTGATACAGAGTTCATTAGGAAATTGTATTCGGAGTATGTCATTGAAACAGTAGAAGTAAAACGAATGATAAATTGTGACGGGAAAAAAAGGTCTGGAACCGAGATAATCGTAAAGAACTTTAAATAGAGGTGAATATGGATTACGAAGTTAGAGTACCATTTCCACAAGCGGATGATTTTGAGAAAGTGGTAAAAATAATCAACATTGAAGAAGAACAGAAGATTAAAGATACAAAATATATGAGCGTCTACTTGGAGGGGGTAAGCGAAAGACAGGTTGGATATTATGTTAATGCTGCAATCTATTTAGGCTTGTTGACAAAGAATAAGGATTTCTCTGATTTAGGTAAAGGAATAAGAGAAAAGAATTCTTTTTTACAAACGGCAAGTTTAATTCAAGTATTACTTTCTGATCGAATTATTGGAACAGCATTTGTTTTAAGGCGATTGATGAATAAAAGTATAGATAGAAATGACGTTGCAGAAATGATTCAAAAAGAATATCCTGATTATTGTGAAGATATATATATTCGTAGGGCGCAGACGGTATTAAGTTGGACTTCATGGATAGATAATCAGGTCAAAGAAGAATAAAGAATGAAATTAAGAGGTAAAATGATTTGAACCGACACAAAACCGCTTGCAACTGCAAAAACATCACCTATGGAATGATTGAAGACGCCATCAGGAATGGCGCCTCCTCCTACGAGGAAGTGGAGAAAATCCTTCGATTCGGAACCGGCTGTGGGCAATGCAAAGAATTTATTCAATACCTAGTGCGTGATCTTTTGGAGGAGATAAATGCGTCAACAAGCCAAAACGATTGAAATCATATTTGAGAATATGGATTATGTGCAAATCCCCATGGAGCATATTGGAGCAGCTGATTTTGAGGATGTTGATGGCTCAATGATTCGGCTGAGGACAGGTGAAGTGCTGAGACTCTCCCATGCCCGGAAGATATACCTACAGGTATTGAGCTCATTCCAATTTGATTATCAAAACCCGGACGAGAGCATCAGTATTTACGAAGCATTTGATAAGAGACTTTTGGAAGGTGATATCTCATGCTTCCGAGTCCACTATGTGGATGGCACACAGGAGGATATTTCCGTGCCTTGGGAGGATTGCGAAGGCCAATACAAGAATCGCCTTCAGAAGGTGGAGAAGGATGAAGAAGGAAATTATCTGATCCGGATTGGATATTATACCCATTATACCCTTGAAGAATGAATACAAAGAGGGTATAATGGGTATAATCACATATAGGAGGTGTTGCTCATGGGACAAGAAGAGCTGTTGAACCAAATAGCGGAATTGGAGCGTGAGATTGCGATTTTACCGGAAGGCAGCATTACTAAGAAAAAGATTAACGGCAAAGAGTATTACTATCACAGAATTTCTCAGAATGGAAAAAGAAGTGAAAAATATATCCGTTTCGAGGAGGTCTCGGAATTAACTGCCCGGATAGAGAAAAGAAAAACATTAGAAAAAGAACTTAAGAAACTGAAAGAACTCGTGGTACCGGAGCAAGAACTCGAAACGGAGAATGACCAACAATTAGCCTTTCAGACAACTGTGCGAGTGGGAAAACGGCTGAAGTCTCAGATTGCCTTAACCCAGAAATATAAGAAAAGAGAGTGTATAAGAGAACTCAGGGAGTATATTTTTGGCACCCCACAAGATAAGGTGTTTATCCTTTACGGACTCAGGCGAACCGGCAAGACAACGATGATCCGCCAGATTCTCACAGAATTGTCGGATGAAGAATTTAAGAAGGCGGCATTCATCCAGGTAACGTCGAAGGATACTTTGGCAGATGTGGATCACGATCTTAGATTGCTGGAAGAAAACGGATTCAAGTATGTATTCATTGATGAAGTGACCTTGATGGAAGACTTTCTGGAAGGTGCAGCTCTTTTTTCCGATATTTATGCAAGTAGCGGCATGAAAGTTGTTCTATCCGGAACGGATTCTCTTGGTTTCGCATTTTCCAAGGAGGAGCAGCTTTATGACAGATGTATTCTGTTGCATACCACATTCATTCCATATCGAGAGTTTGAAGAGGTGCTGGGAATCCGGGGAATTGACGAATATATTCGTTATGGCGGGACAATGAGCCTTGGCGGAATCAATTATAATAGGGATGCAACATTTGCAAATTCGAAGACCGCAGAAGAATATATTGATACCGCAATAGCCAAGAATATCCAGCACTCCCTTAAGATGTATGAATACGGAGGACATTTCCGCCAGCTGTTGGATTTGTACGAGAGCGGGGAATTGACAAACGTAATCAATCGCGTGGTAGAAAACATCAATCATAGCTTTACGCGCAGTGTTGTTGAGAGTACTTTTAAGTCCCATGATATATCGGTTACAGCCGCAAATCTTCTTAAAGACAGAGAGAATCCCATAAATCTGAAGGAGCATATGGATTTAGATGCCGTGACCTTTGGGATTATGCAGATGCTGGATATTCTTAACAAAGAAGAGCAGAGCATAGACATAAGTGATGCTCATATGGCCCAGATTAGGGAGTATCTGACACTCCTTGATCTGGTGACAGAAATTGATCTGGAATATTTACCTGACGTGAATCAGAAGGGTAAAGTAACGGTTATCACACAGCCCGGAATGCGGTATGCCCAGGCAGGAGCTATCGTGGAAAATCTTCTTCTTGATGCAAAGTTCCAGGAACTATCTGCGGAGGAAAGGCAACGCATTTTAGAAAGGCTACTAAGCGAAATTCGCGGAAGAATGATGGAAGATATCGTTTTGCTGGAAACGAAGCTTGCCAAACCGGACAAAAAGGTTTTTAAGCTTCAGTTTGCAGTGGGAGAGTTTGATATGGTTGTCTGCGATCAGAAAACCCTTACCTGCCAAATCTACGAAGTGAAATACAGTAAAGAGCAGGTTCCGGAACAGTATCGGCATATTAAGAATGAAGAGAAGTGTGCGATGACCGCTCATAGATATGGCGAGATAGCAGGGCGCTATGTGATTTACAGAGGAGGCAGCGCAGAGGTTGATGGGGTTTTGTATTTGAATGTGGAAGAGTATTTAAAGTCGTTGAGCGGAAAAGGAGACATCAGTGGAAATTATATACACAGCATCATTAAGTGAAGAACAGAAGAAACAGGTTTTTGAAATACTCTGTGAGGCGGACAGAGAATTTATTCCACCCTTGTCCTACCGGGAAGATACCAAACAGAAAAACCTGTATGTGCAACAATCCGAGACGAAGCCGCCATACATTTACTTCGAGAAAGTCACGAAGCAATCAAATCTGTTGGCAATTGAAGAAGGACATGTGGTTGGATTTATGTCCTTCGAGGAAGATTATTTTTTGGAATTAGAAGAAAAAAGTTATGAAACTCTCTACATGTCAACCTTGATAGTAAGAAAAGAGAGTCGCAGAAAGGGAATCTCAAGCAGGCTGTATGAAGAATTACTGAAGCGGTTTCAGGATCGGAATATTATCACAAGGACATGGTCCACGAATGTATCCCATATTGGATTGTTGGAGAAATTGGGATTTCAAATGATTGAGTGCATTAGGAACGACAGAGGACCCGGAATTGATACTGTTTATTATGGGAGGATTTTAGGTGAAAAACAATAAGCTATCATTTCTGCAGAAAATACAGGCATATCATATGACATCAAATCTGGTAATTGCCAACATTTTACTGGTTGTGAATTTGCTGGCATTGTTGCTTTATGTCGTATTCCCGTCAATCAGAGAGAATGACATATGTAACAATATTTTTGTGGCAATTATCACCGGTTTATTTGCTACCATATTGAGTACAGGTTCGGAAATTTTTATTGAATTTAAGAACAATGAGCGCGGAGAATTTCTGGAAGATATCTATTCCTTTGGTATCATGGGGTTGAGCCAGGAAAAGGGTAAGGTTCTTGAAAATGAATTGGCAAAGTGCCGAAGACTAATCTGGATATCCGGTTATCGTTTGATTCTGACAGACCGGTTGAAAGAGCAATTTGCGGATGCAGTTAAAACGGGCGTGAATGTACAAATCGTTGTATGTCCTCCATGGCTTTCCGGATTTCAGATGGTGTATGGAACGGACGAGACGGTGATGGACAATTATTTCCGGGTGTTCCATGCATTGCGCGAGGCAACGAAAAGAGTGGGAAGCGATTTGACCATACGTTTTACGGAAAAACCGTTGTTTAGTGATACATATCGGGTTGATGAAAGAATTATTACAGGACCATATCTGCACAATAAGGATGATAAGTTCCATCGAATCATGGCAAATGACTTTTTTACATACATCGTAAAAGAGGGAAGTCCATTACATAGACTGGTGGAGGATGAATATTACACCGTATATGAAGAGGCGGTATCGGAGCTTAATTTGGATAAATTTGACCGGATATGGGAAGAAACATATGCTGGGTCAGATGGAGAATTGACGGAAGAAGAAAAAATGGATTTGATGAAGGGCGCCACAGATCTATTTTTGAAATAAAGGACTTTTTTTAAAATAATAGATTCACTTTACTCCGATAATGTGTTACTATGCTAAAAGCATAGTAAGAAAAAACGGAGGACGAGTTATGAAAAAGAGAATCGCACTTGCTCTTGCAGTTGCAATGAGCCTTTCTATGGTTGCTTGTGGCAATAACGCTTCCACAGAGACCGCTTCCTCACCGGAAGCCGGTGATATGGTATATGCAGTGGAGGCCGGTTCTGCCGGGGAAGCAGTTGCTCAGGAAAAAGGTTTCCAGTGCAATTCCGTAGCATCTCAGGCGGATGCGCTGATGGAGGTTGCTGCCGGAACTTCTGACGCGGCTATTATCGATTTGCTTATGGCCGGTGCCATGATTGGTGAGGGAACCAGCTACCCGAACCTGATTCACACGGATGAACTGACCACAGAGGAGTACGGTGTTGGATGCCGGAAGGGCTCCGATCTCGCGGCATACATCAACGGTGTGATGGCGGAGGCTTACGCTGACGGAACCATGCAGACAATCGCTGAAGAGTACGGTGTTCAGGAGTCGCTGGTTGCCCAGAGCGCAGATGCTTATGAGCCTGCAGCGGACGGAGATGTTGCCTATATCCAGGAAAAGGGAACCCTGATCGTGGGTATCACCGATTTTGAGCCCATGGATTACAAGGATGGCGACGAGTGGATTGGCTTTGACGCGGATATGGCAAGACTTGTAGCGGAGAAGCTCGGCGTTGAGGTTCAGTTCGTGGAGATTGACTGGGATACCAAGATTATGGAGCTCGACTCTAAAAATATCGACGTGGTATGGAATGGTATGACTCTCACAGATGAAGTTACTTCTGCAATGGAGTGCACAAACGCGTACTGCAATAATGCACAGGTAGTGGTTGTACCGGCGGAATAATATCGATATGTTTGAGACCTGCCTAGGAAAAGGGCAGGTCTTTCTTTGATTTCTTGTTATTTGGAGGAAACCTTATGTTTTGGGAAGTCACACAGACACTTTTGATGGGTCTTTGGACAACATTTCAAATTTTCATTTTGACGTTGCTTTTTGCACTGCCGCTGGGGCTCATTATGTCCTTTGGTCTCATGAGCAAATTCAAGCCACTCCGATATCTGCTGAATGTGCTGGTGTGGGTGATTCGGGGAACCCCGCTGATGCTGCAGCTGATTATCATTTTTTACGGGCCGGGTCTGTGGCTCGACCATAACATTTGGTCGGGAAATGAGGCCGGAAGAATTACCGCAACGGTTGTGGCTTTTTCCATCAATTATGCCTGCTATTTCAGCGTGATCTTCAAGGGCGGCATCCAGGGTGTGCCCGTGGGGCAGAGGGAGGCCGGACAGGTGCTGGGAATGACCAAGTCCCAGATCTTTTTCAAGGTTACCCTGCTCCAGATGATAAAACGCATTGTGCCGCCCATGAGCAACGAGATTATCACCTTGGTGAAGGATACCTCCCTGGCGCGAATCATCGCTGCCTATGAGTTGACCTTCGCAGGTTTTTCCTTTATGAAGTCCGCGGGAATTACGTGGCCCCTTTTCTACACCGGAGTATTCTATCTGCTGTTTGTGGGAATTCTGACGCTGCTGTTTAATTTCATTGAAAAGAAATTGTCTTATTTCAGATAGGAGGGGATACGCGATGTCAATTTTAGAAGTCAAAAATATTGAAAAGCATTTTGGCGCAACCAAGGTGTTGAATGATGTCAGCTTTTCCCTGGAGGAGGGGCAGGCGCTGGCGATTATCGGATCCTCCGGGTCCGGCAAGACCACGTTGTTGCGGTGTCTGAATTTTCTGGAGACGCCCAACAACGGAACCATCACGGTGAAGGGCAATACCTTGCTGGATGCTTCCCTTGGCAAAAAGATGACCGATGCGGAGCTTCGGAAAAACCGCTTGCATTTTGGAATGGTGTTCCAGTCCTTCAACCTTTTTCCACAGTACACCGCGCTGGAAAATGTCATGCTGGCGGAGCAGCTGCTCGCCAAGGAGCAGCCGGATTACAAGGCCAACAAGAAGAAAATTATGGAAGAGATCCGGGAGCATGGCTGCCAGCTCCTGACGCAGATGGGCTTGCAGGAGAGAATGAATCATTATCCGCACCAGCTGTCAGGGGGACAGCAGCAGCGTGTTGCCATTGCGAGAGCCCTGGCTTTGAAACCGGACATTTTATGTTTTGATGAGCCCACCTCCGCCCTCGACCCGGAGCTTACCGGGGAGGTGTTGAAGGTGATTCGAAGCCTTGCGGAGCAGAAGACCACCATGATTATCGTCACCCACGAGATGGCCTTCGCCAGAGATGTGGCGGACCAGGTAATCTTCATGGACGACGGCTACATTGTGGAGCAGGGAGTTCCTTCCGAAGTAATTAACAACCCCAAGGAGGAGCGCACGAGACAGTTCCTGGCCCGATATTTGGGTTAGTGGGGACGTTCCTTTTGTCACGGGGAGAGCCATTTGGCACGAGGAGCGCCCTTTGGCGCGGTGCGGGGAGGGGAATTATGTGGAAAATCAAGCACATTTTTGACGGAGATTACGGATGCGAGGGGCGAGGCCCCGACGATAAGCCCATGGTGTCCGTGACGCTGGTTAACGAGCATCAGGAGACAATGCTGGTGACGGTGGAAGACGATTGGCTGACAGAGAATCATCTGGATGTCGGTTCTCAATGGCCCGGAGAGGAATAAGTCCGGGATCAATAGGACAAGAGATTTTTTCATAGAAAGCAGGAAGACGGATGAGCGGGAGAAAACAGTTCATAATAGTAGGAGTAATCATTCTGCTGTTGATTGCCGCTGCGGCAGCAGTGTATGTGGCAGGATATTTTCCCGAAGGAGGCAAAGAGATGACGTATACATCAATCACCATGCAGGAGGCAAAAGAGATATTCGAGACGCCCGGAGATTACATCATTCTGGATGTGAGGCGCGCAGACGAGTTCGCGGAGGGCCATATTCCGGGAGCCATCAACGTTGCAAACGAAGATATTGCGGATCGGGAGCCGGCGGAGCTTCCGGATAAGGAGCAGACCATCTACGTGTATTGTCGGAGTGGAAGACGGAGCAAGGAAGCATCGGCCAAGCTTGTGGCCATGGGATATTCCCATATCATTGAGTGTGGTGGGATTTTGGATTGGACAGGCTCCGTTGCGGAGTGAAGAACAGAACAGGAAAATTCATGTGGAATCAACGTAAGATATAACAGGAGGAAAAAATCATGGATTACATTTCAAGGGACAAGGCATTTGAGTTATTAAAAAAATACAACAAGGATCCCTTTCACATTCAGCATGCGCTAACGGTGGAAGCGGTGATGAAATGGTTCGCCGATCATCAGGGTTATTCCGAGGATGCAGAGTATTGGGGAATTGTGGGACTTCTTCATGATATCGATTTTGAAGTATACCCGGAGGAACACTGCCTGAAGGCGCCCGAGCTGTTGCGCGAAGGCGGCGTGGGTGAAGATATCATTCACGCGGTATGTTCACACGGCTATGGAATTACCGTGGGCTGCGGGGTGACGATCGATGTGGAACCTGTCCATGAGATGGAAAAAATCCTTTTTGCGGCGGATGAACTCACCGGCCTGATTTGGGCTGCTGCACTTATGCGACCATCAAAGAGTACGAAGGACATGGAGTTGAAGTCCCTTAAGAAAAAGTATAAGAGCAATGGCTTTGCCGCGGGATGCTCCCGTGAGGTAATCGCAAGAGGCGCGGAGCAGCTGGGCTGGGAGTTGGATGAACTGTTGGGGTTGACCTTGCAGGCTATGGCGGCATCCGAGGATGAGATTAACGCTGCCATGGGGAAGGAATTCCCCCAAAAAGATGAGGAGGGCACCAAGCTTATTGAGAATGAGGACGGATTGGGAATTGAGCCTCTTTTTGCAGAGCATGTGGATTTTGATACTTTTTCCAAATCCGATTTCCGAGCGGTGAAGGTAAAAGCCTGCGAGGCGGTTCCAAAGAGCAAGAAACTCCTCCACTTTACTCTGGATGACGGCACCGGCACGGACAGAACCATACTCTCCGGAATTCATGCGTTCTACGAGCCGGAAGAACTGGTGGGCAAGACACTGCTTGCCATCACCAATCTCCCTCCGAGACCGATGATGGGAATCGATTCCTGCGGAATGCTTTTGTCAGCGGTCCATTATGAGAACGGGGAGGAGAAGCTCCATCTTGTGATGCTGGATGATGCGATACCGGCGGGGGCAAAGCTTTATTGATTTTACTTGGGGACGTATCTTTTTCGCTCCGGGGACGTATCTTACGCGCGTAAGATACGTCCCCGGAGCGAAAAAGATACGTCCCCAAATTGCATTTTATAAATTCTTAATATTTTTTATTAGCACTTTAACTTGACGAGTGCTAATTCTGGTGCTATAACAAAGCCAGAACAAGAGAAACGAAACGCCAATTGAATATTGACATTCCGCAAACATCCCTGTTACTAATTTGTATAGATGGAGGAAAAGTCAAATGAATACTTTGAACGTACAAAGGAGAGACACGGAAACAAAGGCCAAGAGATTGAGACGCCAGGGTTATGTGGTGGGCAATCTCTTCGGGAGGGAGATTGAGGGTTCCATCCCTTTGAAGATTGAGAAGAAAGAGGCGGAAAGAATTCACAAAGAGTGCTTGAAGGGCTGCCAGCTGTACCTGAATTTGGATGGAAAACAGTATGACGCGCTGCTGAAGGACATCCAGTACGATTCCATGAGCAAGCAGATTCTGGAGATGGAGTTTCAGGCACTGGTAAAAGGCGAGAAAGTACACTCTGTTACAGAGATTGTGCTCCACAACAAAGAAAAGGTAGTCCAAGGTATTCTCGAACAGTTCCTTGAGGAGGTTTCCTACAAGGCAGCACCGGAGGATATCACAGACAAGATCGACATCGATTGCAGCAATTTAAGATTGGGTGACAAGATTACGGTAGCAGATCTTGATATTGCAAAAAATAAGAAAATAGATGTACTCACACCACTTGATGCCGTTATCGTTCATGTCGTAGCGCCCAAGAATGCCAAAGATGAGGACGAGGAAGAGGCAAGTGAGGAAAAATAACAGAGAGAACGAATGAAAGCTTGTTGCCTCATGGAGGTGGCAAGCTTTTTGCCATGTGGGAGGTGGTATGTATGGCAAAGAGGGATTATTATGACGTCCTGGGGATTCCCAAAAAGGCAAGCGATCAGGAAATCAAAAGGGCATACCGGAAACTGGCCAAAAAATATCATCCGGATACCAACCCCGGAGATGCGAGGGCAGAGCAGATTTTTAAGGAAGTGACGGAAGCTTACAATGTGCTCTCCGATGAGGAAAAGCGAAAACTGTACGACCAGTTTGGCCACGCTGCCTTTGATGGAAGCATGGGGAGTAATCCGGAGGACTTTGCCAAGTCTTCCGGGGATTCCTTCTGGGGGACAAACTCCGGCAACGGAACCCATACAGAGTATTATTACAGCGGGAATATGGACGATATCTTCGGCGACATGTTCGGGAGCTTTTTCCATAAAGACGGGAGGTCCGGCCCTTTTCATACGCAAACGGATTTCGATTTTGGGGAGAGACGGGCTTGCGACATCACAAGTGAGATAACCGTATCCTTCCGGGAGGCAGCGCTGGGATGCGAGCGACGGATTACCCTGGACGATGGCAGTATCGGGTCCCTGGATGTTAAGATACCGGCGGGCATTGCCGAGGGACAGAGCATACGCCTGAAGGGAAAGGGACAGAAAGGCCGTAACGGCGGAGCGGGAGATCTGCTCATCAAGATTCATATTCGGGAGGATGGCAAATTCCGCAGAGATGGAAAGGATGTCTATATCACCGAGAGTATACCGTTCACCACAGCTGCCCTGGGCGGGGAGGCCAAGGTTGACACCCTGTATGGCCCGGTAACCTGCAAAGTCCCTGCGGGAAGTCAGTCCGGAAGCAAGTTAAGGCTCAAGAATAAGGGCATCGTATCCATGAAAAATCGAAATTCCTACGGAGACGAATATGTCATCCTGCAAATCGATGTGCCCAAAAACCTGTCGGAGCGGGAAAAAGCCCTCCTGCGGGAACTCCGGGAAATAGAAGAAAAAAAGCCGGCGTAATAGGGACGTATCTTTTTCACTCCGGGGACGTATCTTTTTCGCTCCGGGGACGTATCTTACGCGCGTAAGATACGTCCCCGGAGTGAAAAAGATACGTCCCCGGAGTGTTTTTATTTCCTCATTTGCGATATAATGAGAGTACATGGAGGAGGGAAAACAATGATTATTGATACGCATGTACATATCGGCGGAGAAGCGGTGGGATTTCACATGGATGAAGGCATGGTTATCGCTGCCATGGAAAAATACGGAATTGATTTTTCCATCGTATCCAATTCTGATGCAGGGGAAGTGGATCACCAACAGAATCTGCTGCCGGAGGAATTGCAGGTCTCACAGGAGGAAGCGCTGGAGAGAGCCATCCGGTTTGCAAGAAAATATCCGGGGAAAATAGGAATTGCCCCGTGGATCAAACCTCTGACCCAGGGGATGACAGGAGAATTTGAAGAGAAGAATATGCAAAACAGGGATATCATATGTGCCATGAAGATTCATCCCTATCATTCCCACATATCACCCACAGATCGTCGTGTTCTTCCCTATTTTGAGTTGGCGGAGAAACTGAATGTGCCGGTCATATCCCACACCGGAAACAGTGAGGATGACTCTCCGATTCATTTGTATGAGGCAGCCAAAATGTTTCCCAAGGTTTCTTTTATAATGGCTCACATGGGGTTGGGGACGGATAACAGTCTGGCACTGGAACTGCTGGGCAAGGCGGATAACCTGTACGGCGACACCACATGGGTTCCCATGAGTACCACCCTCAAGGCCATCGAAATGTATGGAAGCAAGCGAATTATGTTTGGAAGTGACATGCCCATCGATGGTGTGGACACCTACGCCCATAACCCTAAGGGGGAGAGATCCGTGTATCAGGATTACTTTCATGAGCTGCCGAAGCTGATTTCCAGGGAGGCATATGAGGATATCATGTACAAAAACGCGGTGGAAGTATTCCATCTTTCCGACATTGCGGCAAAGAAGAGATAATATTGAAGCAAAGAAGAAATAACACTAAAGTGTAGAGGAGAACGGAGGAGAAGGAGTATGGAGGTTATTGAATTTTTTACCTCGGACAGGAAAGAGCATTGGCTGCGGGAAATCAAAAAGAGTGACTGGGGAGCAGGACAGTACCTGTACGAATTGTTGGAAAGTGGCAGATTGAAGGAAATGGTAGGCCAGACGGCTCTGGTTCCCTTGCTGGTGGAGGGGGATGCGCTGGTGGCTTTCTGCACATTTTCGCCGCTGGATGATATACAGCCCACGGATTTGTCCCCGTGGGTGGGATTTTTGTATACATTTCCGCAATACCGCGGCAATCACTGCGGTGGAAAACTGTTGGATTGGGCGGAATCCATGGCTACGATCATGGGAAGGGAAGCCATCTACATATCCACGGGCCATATCGGATTGTACGAGAAGTATGGGTATGAATTCCTGAAGATGGAAAAAGATATCGAGGGGGAGGATTCCCGGGTATATCGGAAGAAGCTGCAGGAGGACGGACCGGAAAAAGACAGTCGCATGGAAAGAGGCGGGGGATACAAGAGCGAGATTGTGAAAAAGGCAAGGGAGGGCATTGATCCCATCGCTGCCTGTGGATTTTCCTGCAATCACTGTTTCCTGGGCCAATGGTGCGGAGGCTGCAGATCCGTATTCAGCTGCTGCTCCTACGGGACCGTGTGCGACAAGGGAAGTTGCCCGAATCTGGTGTGCAGCCGGGAAAAACAGCTTGACGGGTGCTATGAGTGCGAGGAGCTGGAGAACTGCACCAAGGGATTTTATCGGCCGGACAACGATGGCGCGGGAGCTTCCAAAGCCCAGGCCATGTTCATTCAAAAGTACGGAAAGGAGAAATTCCTGGAGGTGCATGATAAGCTTCACCAACAGTACGATTTCGAGAAAACACAGGAAATTTTGGGGCAGGATCCCCGGGAGGGACTGCTGTTTTTGGAGCAGTATATTTGATGGAAGGATATAGAAAATGGTAACAATCAGAAAGATGATGGAAAAGGATAGCAAAGAGGTGTTGGCGATGATGCGTGTGTTTTACGATTCACCGGCAGTGTTTCACACTTCTTCCGACGCAGTGCTGGAGAGAGATATTGCGGACTGTGTGTCGGACATGCCCTTTGTGGAGGGATTCATTTTCGAAGTGGATGGGAACATAGCGGGCTACGCCATGACTGCGCTCAGCTATACCACAGAGTACGGAGGAATTTCTGTGTGGATTGAGGATTTATACCTCAAACCGGAATATCGGAATCTGGGAATCGCAACGCAATTTTTTCATCATATCGAGGAGATTTATCCCCAGGCGGTTCGGTTTAAGTTGGAAGTGGAGCAGGAGAATGAAATTGCAATCGCCAGCTATAAAAAGAATGGCTACGGGATCTCCCCATACTTTGAGATGACCAAAGAAATGATAGAGGACTGATATGACAGATGAAATCATTCAATATGTAAATGAGTATAAAGAGATGTTCTTTCGGTTGTCGGATGCCATATATGAGAACCCGGAGACGAAATATGAGGAGCATTTTGCATGCGATTCTCTGGTGCAGGCATTGCAGGAGCTGGGATTTGAAGTGGAGAAATCAATCGGTGGAATTGAGACCGCTTTTGTGGCAAGCTTCCGTGCGGATAAGCAGTGCAGTGAGGAGAAGGGATGCTGCATCGCATTTTTGGCAGAGTATGACGCATTGCCCGGCTTCAACCAGAGTCCCGGCGCACTTCGGCAGGAAAGTTACGAAAATGCCAACGGAACGACAAACGGACATGGATGCGGGCACAACCTTTTGGGATGTGGCGCAGCATTAGCCTTTGTTGTGGCCGCCAAATATTGGAGTAAGCATCATCTCAAGGGAGAACTGCGACTCTATGGTTGTCCGGCAGAGGAAGGCGGAGCCGGAAAGAGCAGATTGGTCAAGGCCGGATGTTTTGCCGGAGTTCAGTGCGCTTTCACCTGGCATCCTGCGGATTATAATTGCATAACAAGCGGAAGTTCTCTGGCGAATTGTCAGGTACAGTTTTCTTTTTCCGGAAAAAGTGCCCATGCGGCCATCGCACCTCATATGGGGCGAAGTGCGCTTGATGCGGTGGAGCTTATGAATGTTGGTTGCAATTACTTGCGGGAACATATTGTATCGGATGCGCGTATGCACTATGCCTATCAGAATGCTGGAGGAATATTGCCGGGGGCTGTTCCTGCGGAGGCGTCTGTGCTATATCAGATACGAGCTCCCGAAATTAAAGATGCAGAAGAGATAACCCATCGTGTTATTAAGGTAGCGGAAGGGGCGGCGCTAATGACCGAGACAGCAGTGACTTATGAGATTAAGACCCAAGTGGCAAACATTAAGCCGGATCATGAATTGGAGAAGCTTCTCTATACCTGCATGAAGGAGATTCCGTTGCCGGAATATACGGAAGAAGAACAACAATATGCGTTAGAATTGACACGGTACAATGAGGAAAATACATTGTCCGATCTGTTGCCAAGGAGCAAAAAAATATACGGGACGAGCGAAGAGATTGAACGACACATGGGAGATTCCTTATATAGTTTTGTATTGCCGTATTTGCCGGATGATGAGGTGCATTTTTATTCCTCCGACGTAGGAGATGTAAGTCAGATTTGCCCAACTGCTCAATTTGCCGGTATGACCTGGGTTGCCAATACATATGAACATACCTGGGTTGCGACCAGCCAGGGCAAGTCTGAAATTGCACACAAGGGAATTGCGTATGCTGCAGGTGTGCTTGCCCTTGCGGCGTGCAAAAAAAATAGATTTCCAAGGGAAATGCAACAGGCAATAAAATAGTATTAAAACGGGACTGTTACCGAGAATTCTCCGTAACAGTCTCTTTTTTATCATAAAACTCTATTATGCATTTACTCTGAAAAGTTTCCTGCAAAAAAATTTTAAAAACCTATTGACCTTTGTGTAACACAAAGGTATAATCTGCTAAACATAAATAAACGAAACACAAAAAACATTAATAAATTAAGTTTGGTGCTCAAAGGAGAGTTGGTTCTGGCCGACTCTCCTTTTTTATATTAAGTGCATGTATGGGAGAGCATCCGGAACAGAAAGGTGGAAAAAGGTATGGCTAAAGATAATAAAATGATTGAACTGATTGGTGTTACGAAGGCATTTGGCGAAATGACAGCAGTGGATAGCATTAACTTAACCGTGCAGGAAGGTGAGTTCATGACCTTCCTGGGACCATCCGGATGTGGTAAGACAACAACCCTGCGTATGATAGCAGGATTTGAGGATCCGACAGACGGCAAGATTTTTATTGATCACCAGGATTGTGATAATGTGCCGCCAAATTTACGGGATGTAAACACGGTATTTCAAAATTATGCGTTGTTTCCCCACCTTTCCATTCGTGAAAACATTGCATTTGGATTAAAGCTAAAAAAGCTTCCGCAGTCGGAAATCGACAAACGTGTAGATCGAATGGTGGAGCTCATCAAACTGGAAGGGCATATCAATAAGAAACCATCCCAGCTGTCCGGAGGACAAAAACAGCGTGTAGCGATTGCCAGATCTCTGGTAAACGAACCTAAGGTATTGCTTTTGGATGAGCCTTTGGGGGCATTGGATTTGAAGCTTCGGAAGGAAATGCAGTTGGAATTGAAGCATCTGCAGCAGGAGCTTGGAATTACCTTCGTATATGTCACCCATGATCAGGAAGAAGCTCTTACCATTTCCGATCGAATTGCGGTAATGCATGGAGGCAGAATTGAACAGCTTGGCACATCGGAATCCATCTATGACTGCCCGAAGACAAAATTTGTTGCTAATTTTATCGGAGAATCCAATTTGATTACCGGATTTGTTGTTGAAAAGGATAGCAATAAGACCATTCTCAATGTGCATAACACTATCCTTACCGTATACGATGCTATCGGTGACTATCAGGAAAATGACACCGTATGTGTGTGCGTGAGACCGGAGAATATGCATTTTGTAGATTCCTTATCTGATTATGATGAGGAAAAATACAACACCATTACCGCTATCTATGAAGAGCAGATTTATATCGGCAACTTAAGACGCCATATTCTTCATACTCCGGAGGGAGAGGAGATCAAGATTACCCGTTATGCAAGAAAGGGAGAGACATATCGGAGAGGGGATTACGTGAGAGTATGCTGGAGCAAGAAGCGATGCATTATTGTGAAGGATGACAAGGAGGTGTAGCTCATGGCAAGTAATAAGAAAGCACCCGGGAAAAAGATAAAAAAAGGGACCGTCGGGAATGCCATGATGACCATTGGACCGATGGCACTATGGACAATCTTGTTTTTCGTTTTTCCATTTATCTACATTATCGTAGTGAGCTTCTGTAGCAGAGATCAGTTTGGAAATATTGTTTACAGTTTTTCTTTAAATGCCTATGAAACTCTGACTCATGCTGTTTATCTACAGGTAATTGGGCGAACCATGAAAATGGCGGCGATTGTTACTGTTCTTGTCACACTGATTGCTTATCCGTATGCATATTTCACATCGAGGGCAAGCAAAAAAATACAGACAGTACTGATTATTGCAGTCATGGTACCGTTTTGGATTAATTCATTACTTCGTATTTATGCAATCATGAACTTCACATCGAAATATGGATTAATCAATAACTTCCTGATGGGGCTGGGAATTATCAAGGAACCGATACAGATGCTTTACACCACAGGGGCCGTTTATTTTGGACTCGTATATTCTTTGGTTCCCATGATGGTAATGCCGTTGTACTCGTGCCTGGAAAAAATTGATCCGGCGGTTTTGGAGGCCGGAAGAGATTTGGGATGTTCTTCCGCACAATTGTTTCGGAAGGTAATTTTTCCACTTTCCATTCCCGGAATTATGGGAGGGCTTGTGCTTGTGTTTGTACCGGCAATGTTCAACTTTTACATTGCAGATGCGCTCGGTGGAGGTAAGACAATCATCATCGGTAACATGATTTCTTCCCAGTTTTCCACATCGAAAAACTGGCCGCTTGGAGCTGCATTATCGGTGGTAGTAATGATTATCAGTACAATCATTATTTTCATTAAGAACAAAGTTGAGAAAGCGAGGACATACTGATGAAGAAAAAATTGGGACCTGCTTCAATCTTTTACATTCTGTTATTTCTGGTATTACTGTATGCTCCGATTGTCATGATGATAGCTTACTCCTTCAATAATTCGGAACTGGACATGGGCTGGAGTGGTTTTACGCTCAAGTGGTACGAAAAATTGTTTGCGGCGGAGGATGCCAAAAAGGCTGTAATTAATTCCATCATTGTATCCTGCTCAAGCACAGCCATCTCAATTCTGCTGGGAGCGTTTGCGGCCATTGGTTTTCACAAATTTGAATTCAAGGGAAAGGATATGTTAGATTCGTTCTTCTATATTCCGACAATTGTCCCCGCCATGTTGCTTGGTGTTTCGCTGTTATCACTTTTTGATATCATGCACATCCCTCTCAGTAAGATTACCATTATCATTGCTCATGTAACCTTCTGTATGCCGGTGTGCTTCAACAATATTCGAGTCGCGTTGAATGGGTTCGACAAGTCCATGGAAGAAGCTGCACAGGATCTGGGGTGTAATGAATTCCAGGTAATTACGAAAGTGCTTCTTCCGAATTTAGTTCCGGCGATGCTGTCAGGAGGACTATTGGCATTTACTTTCTCTTTGGAGGATGTACTTACCACCTTCTTTGTGGCAGGACCAAAGGACACCACCTTGTCCATGTACATATTCGGACAAATGAAGTCGGGAATGACACCGACGATCAATGCATTGAGCACATTACTCATTATTGTGACAGTTACACTTGGTGTGATTATGCAAATACTTCAGAATCGCTCTGCATCGAAAGCAAAATAATGCTTTAAAAACCAATAACGGTTTTTAAGATAGATATTCAAGAAAGAGAGGAAACACTATGAAAAAGAAAATTGTATCCAAAATTATGGCTATGGGTTTAGCCGCATCAATGGTGCTTGCAATGTCAGCCTGCGGAAGTAGTACAAGTTCAGACACAGAGTCAGCTGGCGCTTCTTCCTCATCAAGTGCTGGTGAAATCAATCTTCTTGCTTGGTCAGGAATTGATGATGAAGCAATTCAAAAACTGGAGGAAATGACGGGATATACCATCAACTATACACAGTTTTCATCATTGGAAGAGATGGAGACGAAGGTAATGTCGAATTCAACACAATACGATGTTGCAATGTGTTCCGATTATGTCATTGAAGCATTGAATCAGCAGGGAATGCTGGAGGAGCTTGATACCTCCAAAATAGAGAATTACCAGTACCTTGGGGAGCAGTACTTAAGCCCAAGCTATGATCCGGACAATACCTTATCCGTTCCGTATTCCGGTGGTGGAATCGGTATTCTTGTAAACCGCGATGAGGTGAGCACAGAAATTAAAGGCTATGCGGATTTGTGGAATCCGGAGTTGGAGGGCCAGATTGCCTTTACCGATGATGAGAGAATGGCGCTCTGCATTACCAACCTTGTAAATGGAAATGATTTCAATACTCAGGACGAGGCTGAGATTCGCGCTGCCGGAGAAAAGCTTACAGAACTCCTTCCAAACATTGCAGCATTTACTTATAACGACTATAAGATGATGCTTAATGGTGAGGCAAATGTTCTGGTAATTGCAACCGGTTCCGAGTACAAGGCTGCCAAGGAGATGGGAAATTGGGAGTTCATTATTCCGGAAGAAGGAATGCACATGTTCATCGATAGCTACGTTGTTCCAAAGGGAGCAAACATGGATGCTGCTTATGCATTTATCAACGCGGTTATCAGTGAAGAGTATCTGACCAGAAAAGGGGAGGATACCAACTGGGGCTATGGATACTGCAATACGGTAGTTGAGCAGGATGCAATTAATGCCGGTATTTCCGAAGAACTTATGAGCATTGCTTATCCCGAGGTAGATCCCTCTACCACACATTACATGGCTAACATCGGAGAAGCTTCTCTGATTTATGATGAGGTTTGGACCGAGCTAAAATTGTCCGCAGGAGACAAGATGGAATAAAAAACAGGAAAGGAGGATGGGAAGATGGAACGCAAACAGTTTTACATGCTGACGTTGAAAACAGTTATACCGCTGATGATGCAGTCCCTTCTCACCTCCAGTGTTAATTTCATAGATCAGATCATGGTGGGAAAGCTGGGGGTATCTGAAATCGCAGCAGTCGGTGTCGCCAACAAGATATACTCTCTTTTCTACCTGGTCCTCTATGGAACCTGCTGTGCGCTTGTTATGTTTGTGTCACAGTATTGGGGAAAAAAGGATGTTGAGGGTGTTAGGAAGGTTACGGGAATGACCTGTTCCATAACGGTTTCACTTGGAGTCCTCGTGACAATCGCAACATCTCTTTTTCCAAGGTTCTGTCTTTCGCTTTTCACGGAAGATCCGGCGGTTATCGAGGCGGGAATTGGATACTTGAGAGCGATTTCCGCGTCTTACCTGCTATTGAGTTTTATCTACCCAATCAACTATCTGCTCCGTGGTCAGACAAGAGTAAAAATTGTGCTTGTCACAGCGATCGGCTCCGTGTTCATGAATGTTTTTGCAAACTACGCATTTATCTTTGGACACTTTGGAATGCCGAAGCTTGATGTAGTGGGGGCCGCAATCGGGACCGTTGCAACAAGAACTGTGGAATTGACAATTCTTGTCGTCTACCTGATTGCAAGCCACAACGAGGTAATCCTAAATCTAAAAGGATTATTCCATTTCAAGGTACATGAATTTGCGGTATTCCTTAAGAAAGCGGTTCCTCTTGCCATGAATGAGTTTATGTGGGGTGTTGGTACCTCCATATATCTTGTGGTGTATGGACACATGGGAACAGAGGAACTTGCAGCTATGAGCATTATGAGTACTCTGCAGACTATGGTACAAACCTTTGGCTTATCGCTATCAAGTTCGGCAGCAGTAATTGTTGGAAATGAAATTGGCAAGGGGGATAAAGATAGCGTATTTATTTGCGGAAGAAGGTTTCACTGTTTGGCTGTTGGAATGGGAGTTGTTGTTGGGACTGTATTATTTTCAATTATTCAACCGATTGTGGCAGCTTACTCCATTGCAGGAACAAGAACCGGAGTGCTCCTCGCACAATGTTTGACCATTATGTGCTGTTACTTACCGTTCAGCTGTTACAATTCCATGAATACGGAAGGGCTGTTTCGAAGCGGTGGAGACATTAAGTATGTACTGATTATGGACACCGGTAGTATTTGGCTGATTGGCATGCCACTGACTGCACTGTTTGGCTATTTGCTGGGCTTACCGCTTCAGATTACATTTCTTGCTTATGTCGCGGTAGAAATATATAAGCTTGTGATAGGGACCCTGCGTTACCGCAGCGGAAGATGGCTCCATCAGTTGAGCTTGGAAGGCTAGATCATTTTAGGAAAGGATGGATAAAAATATGAAAATACCAGAAAAGAGTGCATTGCTTGTAATCGATCTTCAAGATGGGGATTTCAAGGATGGAATGGATGATGGGATTCCAATCATGGAGGGCGCAACTACATATCAGAATGCCCCGAAGATTATCAAATTTTTCCGAGATCATAAAATTCCGGTTATTCAGATAAAGGAAGCACATCGGGCGGATATGGTGGATTTTGGAAGAGAGCTGGATGGCACGGAAGGGGTACATTGCCTTGAGGGAACGAAGGCTGTGGACTACAATCCGCTGACAAAGCCGGAAGGAAATGATTACCTTATTACCAAGCGGCGCTACAGTGCATTTATGGGAACCGATCTCGATATTTTGCTCCAATGCTTGAAGGTGGATACTCTTTTCCTGATTGGAGGACTTACGGATGTATGTGTTCACTTTACGGCGGTTGATGCGCATCAGAGCAATTACCATTTTTATGTGGTAACGGATGCGGTGACCGGCTCGTCAAGAAGAGCACATGACTTTGCACTTTTGAATATGAAATATTTACAGAGAGAATCCAATATTACAACTCAAGATGTTCTTGAAGCAGAAGTGTAGATACTAATTCTAGGAGGATGGAAGGATGAAAATACCAGAGCATAGCGCACTACTTCTTGTAGATGTGCAGGATTCCAGGCAGCATATGGCTGTATATGATGGAGAAGAGCAACAGAATCGTATCAAATACTATCATGAGAATATTGTGAAAACAGTTGAATTTTTTAGACAGAAGAAGGATTTTCCGATTGTTCACATTATTGAACTTCACAGGGATGACTTGTCTGATTTCGGAAGAGAACTGGATGGCGCGGAGCATGTACACTGTCTGGAGAAAGATTCCTTCTTTTGGGAAGGGGCTGCTCCGATTGAGGGAGAATATACTGTTCCAAAGCGTCGTTACAGCGCCTTTTTTGCGACGGATTTGGAGCTTCTCCTCAGGGGAAAAGGTGTGGAGCATTTATTTATTTGCGGCGGCATGACAGATATATGCGTCCACTTCACAGCGGTGGATGCGCATCAGAGAAACTATCATATTCATGTGTTGCGGGAGGCCTGTCATACACATAGTCCGCTGGATGTGGCAGAGGCAGCATTTGAGAATATGGAATATTTTCAGACTGGTGCAGTGATGAGTGTGGACGATTTAGAGTGGTAATTACAACAGAAAGGGGAAAAACTATGAAGAAAATATTTACAAAGGAATTCAGACCCGGAGAAAAATGGTCCGGATGCATTGGAAAAGGCAAGTACATTCACTTCAAGGCTTTGGGAGACAACGCAAACGTATCCATTCTTCTCTATAATATGAGGGATACCTCTGAACGCTACAATATGCCGGACACAACCAAGGCGCAGTATACCTATCATCTGACCGAGGGAAATGTACTAATGAGCGATAACGGCCGCGTGCTGGCATCCATCGTTCAGGATTCCACCGGATGGAATGACACCATCTCCGGCCATAGCACAAGAACTATGACGGATGAAAAATATGGAGTAACTTCTTACCAGTGCGAAGGAAATGAATACTACCGCTGTGGAGAAGAAAACTTTAAAGTGGAACTGGTTCGAAACGGGATGTCCAGAAGAGACCTGGTTCCTTGTGTGAATTTATTTTCCAAGGTGTACGTGGACGAGGACGGAAGCATGAATTATGATCCGGATAATTGCAAGTATGGGGATACCGTTACACTTCGCACCGAAATGGATATTATCTTTGTAGTTTCCAATACCCCGAATCCACTGGATCCTTCTACCGAGTATCCTTCTGTTCCGGTAACCATGGAAGTCTATGATGCGCCGGAAGTGGACTTGCTGGATAAATGTGTACAGCACAGAACCGAGAACTACCGGGCATTTGAAAACACTTGGGATTACAACAATCTGCTTGGAATTTAGAGATAGGGGGATAAAGCGTATGTATGGATTTATAGAAAAAGAAAGTGATAAAAAAATCGAAGATGCAGTATATGACGAAGTGGTAAATGCGGGGCTTGGCTGGATGCATGAATTGAAGGCCGGACAGACCTTCCGTATTTTGGACCTGGAAGGAAATCAGGCAGTAGATACCACTTTCTATGATTTGGATAACCCAGAGGATCATTATGGGGCAATTGCAACCATCGTTGCACAGAAGAATATCTACCTGACCACAGGGAGTATTCTTCGGGCGGAGTCAGGCAAGCCGTTGCTTGAGATTACCGCAGATCTGACAGGTAGACATGATACCCTTGGAGGAGCATGTTCTTCACAATCCAACACAGTTCGTTACGCAAGAGAAAAAAGATATATGCACAACTGCCGTGACAGTTTCATGTTACAGCTGGCAGACTCTGATTCCGGAATTATGAAGAGAGATCTGGCACCAAACATTAACTTTTTTATGAATGTTCCGCTTACAAAAGAGGGCGGCTATAAGTTTGATGACGGAGTGTCTGCACCGGGAAAGTATGTGGAGATGAGAGCAATTTCGGATGTGATGATTTTGATCAGCAATTGTCCACAGCTCAACAACCCATGTAATGCATACAATCCAACACCGGTAAGATTGTTGATTTGGGATTAATTGTGAAATAAGAAGGTGATACATATGTTCCGCAAAGTCTTAATTGCTAATCGAGGAGCGATTGCTGTTCGCATTGAGCGAACATTAGCAAAAATGAATATAGGGAGCGTTGCTGTATACTCCAAAGCAGACCGGGATTCGCTTCACGTTGCAAACGCTGATGAGGCGGTTTTTCTGGGAGATGGAAATGCAAAGGAAACCTATCTGGATGAAGAAAAGATTATCGAGGCATGCTTGAAAACCGGGGCAGATGCAGTGCATCCGGGCTATGGATTTTTAAGTGAAAATACGGACTTTGCGGAAAAATGTTCCAGGAAGGGCATCACCTTCATCGGACCGACAGCAGAGCAGATTAAGCTGTTCGGATTGAAAGTGTCCGCAAGAGAAATCGCACAAAAAGCGGGGGTTCCGTTACTTCCCGGCACCGGACTTTTGGCGGGTAAAAGGGAAGCGTTGCAGAAAGCGGAGCAGATTGGTTATCCGGTCATGCTGAAATCCACCGCCGGCGGGGGCGGAATCGGAATACGTATTTGTGAGAGTGCGGAAGAACTGGAAGCAGCGTATGACAATGTGGTGTATCTTGCAGAGGCAAATTTCAACGATGGCGGAGTATTTCTGGAAAAATATGTGAGAAAAGCTCGCCATATTGAGGTACAGATATTCGGAAATCAGTACGGAGAAGTTACTGCAATCGGAGAACGAGACTGCTCGGTACAGCGGAGAAACCAAAAGGTGGTGGAGGAATCACCGGCACCCAATATCTCCGATAAAACAAGACAAAAAATGTACGAGGCTGCAGAAAACCTTGCGAAGGAAGCCGGTTACCGCAATGCGGGAACGGTGGAGTTTTTGTATGACGAAAGCAGCGAAGGTTTTTATTTTCTTGAGGTTAATACCAGACTTCAGGTGGAGCATGGCATCACGGAGGAAGTCATGGGTGTGGACCTGGTGGAATGGATGGTGAAAGAAGCTTGCGGAGAACTGCGCGACTTAAAGGAAAAAGTCAGTGAACCGAAGGGACACGCCATCGAATGCCGCGTATACGCAGAGGACTGTCTGAATCAATTCCGACCATCTTGCGGGAAAATTGATGATGTAGAGTTTTCCCCGGAAGCCCGTGTTGAAACTTGGGTTCGAAAAAATATAGAAATTACAGCATTGTACGATCCCATGCTGGCAAAACTGATTGTGCATGGGGAAGATAGAGAAGAAGCAGTTGCCAAGATGATTCGCGTGCTGGAGGATTCCAGACTGTACGGTGTAACCAGCAACATGCAGTATCTACATGCCCTGCTCCATACCACGGAATACCAAAAAGGCCGACTTTTTACCAAGATGTTGGAGGATTTTCATCCGGAAGAGCATGCTTTGGAAGTTTTGGACGGAGGGGTGCTCACAACTGTGCAGGATACACCCGGTATGATTGGATACTGGACAGTGGGTGTGCCACCTTGCGGAGCCATGGATGACTACCACTTTAAATTGGGAAACCGACTTCTGGAGAATGAGGAAGGGGCACCGGGGCTTGAAATGACCCTGCGAGGCGGATCCTATAAATTTAGGACAAAGACTTCGTTTTGTATTACCGGCGCGGATATGAATGCAAAGCTGGATGGCAACACGATTCCAATGAATACTGTGATTACGGCAAACGCAGGACAGGTACTCTCTCTGGCCATGTGCAAGCAGGGAATGCGGACATATCTCACGGTTAAGGGAGGCATCTGTGTTCCGCGCATCATGGGCTCAGCGTCTACCTTTGTTGATGGAAAGTTTGGCGGTCATAATGGGCGGGCACTTCGCACAGGTGACGTGTTGCAACTATCCGGAGAGCTTCTTGCAGAGGAGAACTCCTTTGCGCAAGAAAAATTACCGAAAATTACGAATAATTGGACAATTGGTGTGATACCGGGGCCACAGCCTACCTATGAGTATCTGAAGAAGGAGTATTTTGATACACTGACAACTCATGAATATACTGTAAACTTTAACTCTGCTCGAACGGGAATTCGTCTGAACGGGCCGATTCCCCCATGGGTTCGTGAAGACGGTGGGGAGGCAGGTCTCCACCCTTCAAATATTCACGATAATGCCTACGCAGTGGGAACCTTGGATTTGACCGGAGATCAGTCCATTTTGTTGGGACCGGACGGACCGAGTCTCGGAGGTTTTGTGTGTCCGGTGACAACCGCCAAGGGAGAGTTGTGGAAACTGGGCCAATTACATCCTGGCGATAAGGTACATTTTGCGCTGATATCTCTAGAGCAGGCAAAGAAAATACGGTTGAGCAATGAAGTGACAGAGCCGGTGAATGAGAAATTGGATGCGCCGTATGCGGTTATTACAACGGGCAAAGCAGGCGGAGTAGAGTATGCGATTCGGTTGAGCGGTGAAGAAAATATACTGATTGAATTCGGTAAAATGGAGCTTGATATCAGTCTTCGCTTCCGCGTACAGGTTTTGATGCAGGAGTTGGAAAAGACAGATCTACCCATTATTGACATGACGCCGGGTATTCGATCACTTCAGGTACATTTTTCGGTAGAGAAGATCGACGCAAGGGAAATGGCTGAAGCGGTCCGGGAAATTAATGATCGATTGCCGAATATCGAAGAAATTACCGTGAAGTCTAGAATTCTTCACCTTCCGTTATCCTGGGATGATCCCCAGACACAGCTTGCGGCAAGGCGCTATCAGCAGACGGTTCGTCCCAATGCACCATGGTGCCCCAGCAACCCGGAGTTCATCCGGAGAATTAACGGTCTGGATACGTTAGAGGATGTAAAACGTATTGTGTTTGATGCCAATTATCTGGTTCTGGGCCTTGGGGATGTATATTTGGGGGCTCCGGTGGCAACACCTGTGGATCCCAGACATCGTATGGTAACTACAAAATACAATCCGGCAAGACCATGGACGCCCGAGAATGCAGTGGGAATCGGAGGCGCGTACCTCTGTGTATACGGAATGGAGGGGCCCGGAGGATACCAATTTGTGGGGCGTACCATCCAAATGTGGAATCCGCTTCAGGAGACGAAGTATTTCCCGAAGGGAAAGCCTTGGCTTTTGGAATTTTTTGATCAAATCAAATTTTATCCGGTGTCGGCTGAGGAAATTCTGGAGGACAGAGATAATTTTTTGCGGGGAAAGTTCGATATTCAAATAGAGGAAACCAGCTTTAATCTTGGCGAATATCGGAAATATCTGGAAAGTATTTCCGAGAGTGCAAAGGAATTTAAGGAACACCAGGAAGCGGCGTTTTTGGCGGAACGGCAGATGTGGAAAGAAAACGGGCTGGATCATTTCGAGTCGGAGGAAGAGGATGTTCCCCTTTTTGCGACGGTAGAACTGCCGGAGGGAAGCAACCCGATAAATGCAACGATTCCCGGCAGCGTATGGAAGCTGCAGGTGGCAGTGGGAGATTCTGTGAGCAAGGGACAGACGATTGCGGTACTGGAAAGCATGAAGATGGAATTTCCCATTGAGGCAGACTGTGCCGGAGAAATTGCGGAAGTATATGTGAAACCCGGAGATAAGGTAGATGGAGGGCAGGCGCTGGTTGCCATTCGTTCCTAATCAGGGTGAAGAGTAAAAGTAACACAGTGGTGGCGGAATAGATTCTGCGTGTGATAGGAGGCAGTATGAGTAGTCAATATTTTTTCCCGGAGAGATTATCCATCAAATGGTTAAAAGAAATGTACCAAACCGGTGCAATTACCCCACTGGAAGTGGTGAACGAGATTCTTGCGAGGAGCGAAAAATATGAGGATTACAATATCTGGATTGTGAAGCCCAGCATGGAGGGGATTACTCCCTACTTAAAGAGGTTGGAGCAGATGGATTCCACCCTTCCGCTTTGGGGAATTCCTTTTGCAATCAAAGACAATATTGACCTGGAAGGGGTTCCCACAACCGCGGCATGTCCGGCATATGCATATACGCCAACGGAGAGTGCCACTGTTGTGGAGAAGTTGCTTGCAGCAGGAGCAATTCCGGTGGGAAAGACGAATCTGGATCAGTTTGCAACTGGACTTGTGGGGACCAGAAGTCCTTATGGGGAATGCCATAATGCTTTGGATCCGGAAATGATTTCCGGAGGCTCGTCTTCCGGCTCTGCCGTCAGCGTGGCGTTGGGACTTACAGCCTTCGCTCTGGGAACGGACACTGCGGGATCCGGTCGAGTCCCGGCAATGCTCAACAATCTTATCGGATATAAACCGCCGGTGGGATCTTGGTCCACAAAAGGTGTGGTGCCGGCGTGTGCATCTTTGGATTGTGTGACAGTATTTGCCGGAAGTATGGAAGATGCCAAGGAAGTGGATTCGGTGGCAAGAGGCTTCGACGAAGCATGCCCGTGGTCTCGCAAAATTGAAAAAAAATCTGACAGGTTGCCGTCCGTTATATTTTTACCCAATGAGGTTCCTTCTTTTTACGGAACTTGGGAAGAGGAATATTGCAGCAAGTGGAAAAATGCGGTCAAACGGATAGAGCGACTTGCAAAACAGAAAGGAATTACAGCAGAATATATTGACTATCAAATGTTTCAAGATGCGGCACTCATTCTGTATGAAGGGGCATATGTTGCAGAACGGTGGGAGGACTTGAAGGGATTTGTGGAAGGACATCCTGGGGAGACATTTCCGGTAACAGAAACCATTCTTCGCTCCGGTGGTAAGGAGGAGCAGACAGCGGCCAAGCTGTTTGGAAATCTCCATGAGCTTCAAGCATATAAACATAAGGCACATATGATGTTGAAAGATGCGGTAATGATTATGCCCACTGCAGGGGGATCCTTTACGAGGGACCAGGTGCGAGAGGATCCAATCGCCACCAACAGTAAGATGGGACTATATACGAATCATTGTAATTTGCTGGATATGGCAGCCGTTGCAATCCCGGAGAACAGGGATGATATGATACGGCCTTTCGGAATAACGGTGTTTGGTCGATTCGACAGAGAGGACCTTGTCTGTGGATTTGCGGAAGCTTTTTTGGAAGAGGAGACGGTTCCGTTGGCTGTGTGCGGACTTCATAAAAAGGGAAGAGCACTCGCTTACCAGTTGGAAGAACTCGGGGCGTACTACGTGGAGACAACGAGAACAGCAAGTACATATAAGCTCTACGAACTTGCCACAACTCCCACAAAACCGGGGCTTATGCGAGTGTCGGATGGAGGAGATTCCATCGAAGTGGATGTCTACGAACTTCCTGTTCAACAATTCGGTGTATTTATGAAAAGAGTGAGTGAGCCACTTGTGATTGGAGACCTGGAACTTGCGGATGGACGTGTGGTAAAGGGCTTTCTTTGCCAGGGTTATGCGTCTGAAACCGCGGTAGATATTACAGATAGAGGAAGTTTCTGATTATATGAAAGATTATCTCAATATTACGCAATTGGCAAAACTTCGAAATGTCACAACGGAAACGCTCAGACATTATGACCGTATTGGACTGTTGAAACCGGAATATGTGGACGAGTTTACCGGATATCGATATTATTCCATGAATCAGGTGGAATTATTTGATACGATTATTGATCTGAAGAATTTGGGTCTTCCGCTTAAGGATATTGCGGCGTATATGAGCTCGCGAAATATTGGGAATACCTATACACTTTTGACCAGCAAAGAATCTGACCTTAAGAGGGAAATTGCGGAAAAACAAAAGCAATTGAAGCAGATACAGCAAAAGATACAGTATCTGGAACAAATTCGTGATATGGATTTTGATTCATCGGAAAAATGGGAAGTACACGAGAGAAAGGCAAGAAAACTTGTTGTATCGACGGCAGAGGAAGCATCAATTATTGATTTTTTCTATGAGTTTACAAAGTTGCGCGCTAACATGGAATCGGAATACACCATGTTTGGAACAAATGTGTCCGGCTCGGTTATTCTCGGCGAATCATTTTCAGATATCGATGCGAAGCGCCTGACCAGATATCCTGCAATTCCTTTGGAGTTATGCAAAAAGAAATTGGATTATGGAAAAGTAATGGAGTTGCCGGCCGGCAAATATTTGTGCTGTTATGGAAGGGGGCTATTTCAAGTTGGCAATCCTATGCTAAATCAGATAAGAGAGTATTTAGCCAGAAAGAAACTCAAAATAGTCGGAGATTTCTATGAAAGGGATATGTTGGATATGTCACTTACAAATGATGAAAAGGAACTTGCCTATTGCATCGAAATACCGGTGGAGGTCTTGACATGATTTCAAAAATCATGCTATCATCAGACTGGTATTAGGGAGTAGTTCACATCTGCTGTGCAGATGTTGTATTTTCCGTCATCACGTTATTTTGAGAATAACCGGATTGTACACTGAGACAGGAACGAGACTTTTATCGTACATAAGATGTGCGGTAGGAGTCTCTTTTTTATACATATCATTTCCTTCGGCAGTTCTGCCGAGTAAACCCGAATGTCAGAGACCCTATCGAAGGCAAATCAGTAGATAGGAGGAAAATTGAATGAAGCATGATTGGGAACTGTCCATCCAGGAATTGGAGGAAAATTTGGAGACTTCCATCCATGGTCTCACGGAATCACAGGTCAGAGAAAAGAGAAAGCGGTACGGAGAGAATGTTCTGGAGGAAGGAAAACAGGAAAGTATTCTTTTGGTTTTTCTGCACCAGTTTTGTGATCTTTTGGTATTGATTCTCCTGGTGGCTGCAGTAATATCCATGGTTTCCGGCAACTGGGAGAGCACGCTGGTCATTTTGATTGTTCTGGTGATGAACGCCGTTTTGGGAACCGTCCAGCATGTGAAGGCGCAAAAATCCCTGGACAGCCTAAAGCAGCTCTCCGCCCCCAGTGCGAAAGTGTTGCGGGATGGGACAAAACAGGAAATCCCGTCAAAGGATATTGTGCCGGGAGATCTGGTGATGTTGGAAGCGGGGGACTTGATTGTGGCCGACGGGCGCGTGATTCACAATTATTCTCTGCAAATCAATGAAAGTTCCCTGACAGGAGAATCCGTGAATGTGGAAAAGGCCCAGGATATCCTCGAGGGGGATTTGGCTCTGGCAGACCGGAAAAATATGGTGTACGCGGGCAGCCTTGCAACCTATGGGAGGGCTGACGTATTGGTGACCGCCACGGGAATGGACACGGAAATCGGAAGAATCGCAGGGCTGATGAACGATGTGCGGGATAAGAAAACTCCATTGCAGCAGAGCATGGACCGTTTCAGCAAGCACCTGGCCATTTTTATCATTGTCATCTCTGCCGTTGTGTTTGCTCTGTGCATGTATCGTCAGATGGAGCTTCTGGATTCCTTTATGTTCGCAGTGGCGCTGGCGGTTGCGGCAATCCCGGAAGCGCTCAGCTCCATTGTGACCATCGTTCAGGCCATGGGAACCCAGAAGATGGCAAAGGAAAACGCGATTATCAAGGAACTGAAGGCGGTGGAAAGTCTGGGCTGTGTGTCGGTGATCTGTTCCGATAAGACCGGAACCCTGACACTGAATCGAATGACGGTAAAGAGCATTTATGCGGATGGCAGGGCATTCCTGCCGGAGCAGATCGATCTGTGGGATTCCCTGCAGCGCTATCTGCTGTACGATGCCATTTTGAACAATGACGCCAGCATCGCTGGGGGAAAAGAAATCGGAGATCCCACGGAATACGCCCTGTTGGAAATGTTTCGCGGCATTCCCGCCATGGGCGAGAACCCGGAAGAGGCGTCAGAGTGGGACGAGGAGGTAATCCGACAGGCGCTGCAACGCAAGGAGGAGCTTCCCTTTGATTCCGACCGGAAGCTGATGAGCTGCAAATATGATCTACGCGGGGTTCCGACAGTGTTGACCAAGGGTGCCGTGGATGTGCTGCTGGACCGCTGCATAGCGGTTCGCTATTCCGACGGGATTCGCCCCATGACCCAATCCGAGCGGGAAAAAATCGAACAGCAGAATCTGGGATATTCCCAAAACGGATTGCGGGTGCTGGCATTCGCATACAAGGAGACGGGGGAGCCCCTGACTATGGAGACGGAGAATGAATTCATCTTTCTCGGCTTGACTGCCATGGTGGACCCGCCCCGCCCCGAGTCCGTGAAAGCGGTGGCGGATGCAAAATGTGCGGGGATTCGGCCGGTTATGATCACCGGTGACCACAAAATAACTGCGGTGGCCATCGCCAAGGAAATCGGTATCTATGAGGAGGGTGATTTGGCCCTGACAGGAATGGAGCTGGACACACTGTCCGAACAGGAACTGGAGGATAAGATTGAGAAGGTGTCGGTCTATGCCCGGGTGTCGCCGGAGAACAAGATCCGAATCGTGCGGGCATGGCAGCAAAAAGGGCACGTTGTCTCCATGACGGGGGACGGAGTCAATGATGCTCCCGCGTTGAAGGAGGCGGACATCGGCGTGTCCATGGGAATCACAGGTACGGAGGTGGCGAAGGATGCTTCTGCCATGATTTTGTCCGATGACAATTTTGCAACCATCATAAAGGCAGTTTTGAACGGGAGAAATGTATACCGGAATATCCGCAATGCCATTTTGTTTCTGCTGTCGGGGAACATGGCTGCCATTCTTGCGGTATTGTACACTTCCCTTCTGGGACTGGCAATCCCCTTTGCCCCGGTGCATCTGCTGTTTATCAATCTTCTGACAGATTCCCTTCCGGCCATCGCCATCGGCATGGAGCCCACGGATGAGGCTCTCCTGCGGGAAAAGCCAAGGGACCCGAAGGCCGGGATTTTGTCCAAGGATTTTTTCCTCAAGATATTTGCGCAGGGGGGACTCATTGCGGTTGCGGTTCTCGCCGCCTACTATCTCGGATTGGGGGAGAGCGCGGCACTGGCGTCCACCATGGCGTTTGCCACATTGACTCTGGCGAGACTGTTTCACGGATTCAACTGCAGAAGCACAAGGTCCATATTCCGGGTGGGATTATGCTCCAACCGATACAGCATCTACGCCTTTTTCGGGGGAGTCATACTGTTGTCTCTGGCACTTTTTGTTCCCCCGCTCCACGGAGTCTTTTCTGTGGTGACGCTTTCCCGGGAACAGGGGCTTTGGATATTGGGACTTGCAATTTGGCCCACACTGGTTATCCAGATTATCAAATGCGTAACAGAAAAAAAACCGGAGTGATTCGGATAGGAGGTACTGTTTATGGAGTTAGGAATCGTTTTGGTTTCCCTGGTAATTTTTCTTAGTATTCTGGCGGAAAAGTTTTCCGTAAAGCTGGGGATGCCTGCTCTGATTCTGTTTATGTTTATCGGAATGTTGTTCGGAAGTGACGGCATCCTGAAAATACCCTTTGACAATTTTACGGTCACAAAAGATATCTGTTCCATCGCCCTGCTGTTTATCATGTTTTACGGCGGATTTAACACCAAGTGGAAGGCGGCGAAGCCTGTGGCTGTAAAAGCCGGGTTACTGTCCACGGTGGGGGTTGTGGTAACCGCGCTGTTGACAGCGGTGTTCTGCTACTTTTTTCTGGATTTTTCCGGGGCGGAGAGCTTCCTGATCGGGGCGGTATTATCCTCCACGGATGCCGCCAGCGTGTTCGCCATTCTGCGGCAGAAAAAACTGAACCTGAAGGACGGGACGGCCTCCCTGCTGGAAGTAGAAAGCGGAAGTAACGATCCCATGGCCTATATGCTGACCGTGATCGGCATCGGGCTTCTCGGCTCATCCCAGGGGACAAATCCCGTGGTGCTGGTGCTATCGCAGATTGTGTTGGGGGTTGTCTGGGGAGTCGTGTTTGCCATGCTTGCTATTTGGCTCCTGGAAAAAACAAGGCTGATTTCCGATGGGCTGGATACCATTTTTATGATTGCCATTGTGCTTTTGTGCTACAGTCTGTCCGGTATTTTCGGGGGCAATCAGTATCTGAGCGTGTATCTCATGGGCATCATTGTGGGCAATAGCGGGATTAATAATAAGGCCACGCTGATCCCCTTCTTTGACGGGGTGACCAGCCTGTCCCAGATTCTGATCTTCTTCTTGTTGGGGCTTCTATCTTTTCCCCACGAGATGCCGCAGATTCTGTGGATAGCCCTGGCCATTGCGGTTTTTCTTACGCTGGTTGCCAGACCGGTTGCCGTATTCGGCATCCTGATGCCGTTTAAATGCAGTGTCAGCCAATGTCTGCTGGTTTCCTGGGCGGGCTTGCGCGGCGCGGCATCCTCTGTGTTTGCAATTATGGTGGTGGCGGGCGGAGCCTCTCTGTCCCACGATTTGTTCCATATTGTGTTTATGGTTTCCCTTTTCTCCGTGGCGATTCAGGGGACTTTTCTCCCGGCCTTCGCGGGGAAGCTGCATATGGTGGATGAGACGGCGGACGTCCGCAAGACCTTCAACGACTACCAGGATGAATCTGCCATCACATTGATGCGCATGCATATTCCCAAGGGTCATAGCTGGGAAAATAAGTGTATCCGCGAGGTAAATATGCCCACCGGTTCCCTGGCAATCATGATCAAACGAAATCAGGAGACCATCATTACCAAGGGGGACACACAGGTCTTGGCGGGAGATAATATCATCCTGAGTGTCCCGGCCTATGAGCCCACGGAAAACGATCAGTTGTTGGAAATCCAGATTGATAAGACCCACCCCTGGTGCGGGAAGGCCATTGCGGATCTGAATATTCCGGAGGATGAACTGTTGGCCATGATTATCCGGGATGGTCAGAATTTGATTCCGGATGGGAAAACGGTTATCCGTGAAAATGACATTGTAGTTACCTATAAATAAGCAACAAATTAACAAGCATAGATAGAGGAAAGGAACAATCGAATGAGTTTTTCATATGTAATGGGGTTGCTGGGAGGGCTTGCACTGTTTTTATATGGAATGCAAATGATGAGTTCGGGGCTGGAGGCAGCCGCCGGGAATAGAATGAAAGGAATCATGGAGAAGTTAACCTCGAACCGAGTTGTGGGGGTGTTGGTGGGAGCGTTTATCACAGCGGTGATTCAATCCTCCTCCGCCACTACCGTCATGGTAGTGGGATTTGTGAATTCGGGGATGATGACCTTGAATCAGGCCATATGGATTATTATGGGCGCCAACATCGGAACCACCATCACCGGTCAGCTGATTGCGCTGGACGTGGGAAAAATCGCTCCGCTTATCGCTTTTTTCGGAGTGGCGGCAATTGTGTTTATCAAGAATGAAAAAGTCAAACATCTGGGAGAAATTCTGGCAGGACTGGGAATTCTCTTCGTGGGAATGGATATGATGGGATCGGCCATGGAGCCGTTGGCGGATTCACAGGCTTTCGTGAATCTGTTGACCAAATTCGAAAATCCCATTCTGGGAATCCTGGCCGGATGCCTGTTCACGGCGCTCATTCAGTCCTCCTCCGCTTCGGTGGGTATTTTGCAGGCATTGGCAGGCAGCGGGGCCATCGGGCTGAATAGTGCAGCCTTTGTATTGTTTGGGCAAAATATCGGAACCTGTGTGACGGCCCTTCTGGCATCCATTGGAACCAACCGGAACGCCAAACGTACCACACTGATTCACATCATGTTCAACATATTCGGAACCATCGTATTTACAATTCTTTGTCTTATTACACCAATGATAACCATGATAGAGGGCTGGACGCCGGGCAATGCTCCGGCACAGATTGCCAACTTACATACTTTGTTTAATGTAGTGACCACACTGCTTCTGCTTCCGGTGGGAACATGGCTTGGAAAAATTGCTTCCCTCATATTGAGAGACCGAAGGGAGGAGGAATCCCTATCCGGGATGCATGTGCAGTATCTGCTGGACATGAACCATACCAACACGGAGAAGCTGGGAGCGTCCGTCATCTGTATGGCGGGAATTCAAAAAGAACTGCAGCGCATGTTAATGATGGCGGAGCGAAATGTCCGGGAGGCATTTGCAGTTTTTTCCCATTATGAAAAGGAAAAATACGAGGCGATTGAAAAGAGGGAGGAGTATGTGGATTTTCTGAACAAGGAAATCTCCAAATACATTACCGCGGTTGCTCCCCACGAGAGAACCAGCGTCGGAAGCAAGGCATTTCATTGCCTGTTTTCCGTCACCGGCAATATTGAGCGGATGAGCGACCATGCCATCAACATCGCCGGGTATTCCCTTTTGGTGGAGAAGAAAAAGATTACCTTTTCCGGGGAGGCAAAGAGGGAGCTGGAGGAAATGCAGCAGATCTGTGTTGCGTTGTTTTCCACTTTGTCGGAGACTCCTGTGGATTTTGTGGCATGGCATGAAAAGGTGGCATGCATGGAACAAAAGATGGACGATATGACCATGCAATTCCGGGAAAATATGTATGCGCGGATTCAGGCCGGGCAGTGTTCCGATGAGGGAAGTATTCTGTTTTCGGAGATGCTGACGGATTTTGAGCGCATCGGAGATCACGGATTGAATATTGCAAATGAGATGATGAAGATGGCGATTACGGAAATGTAAAGGAGTAGGATTATGTTCAAAAATATATTGAAGGGCATGCTGATTGGATTGGCCAACATCATTCCCGGGGTGAGCGGTGGAACTCTGGCGGTTTCCATGGGCTTGTACGATAAGATTATTCACTGTATCAGCCACTTTTTTTCGGATATCGTGAAAAATTTGTTGTTTCTGTTACCCATTTTGCTGGGTATGGGAATTGCCATAGTAGCCAGTTCCTTTGGTATTGATTTCCTGTTTGAAACCTTTCCGCTTCAGACCAATCTGTTGTTTATCGGCCTGATATTGGGCAGCTTGCCGGCGATTTACGGAAAGGTGAAGAGCCGGTCCATCAAAGTCGGCTATCTGGTATCTGCCCTGTTGTTTTTTGCGGTCGTGGTGGGGATGGCGCTTCTGAACGGAGCAAACGCCCAGGAGAAGGTGATTGTGCCGGGAGTGGGGGAGATGCTTCTTCTGTTTCTGATCGGAGTTTTGGCCTCCGCAACCATGGTGGTGCCCGGCGTGAGCGGTTCCATGATGCTCCTGGTGCTGGGCTATTACAACCCCATCCTGCGGACCATCCAGGAATTTGTGATTGCTCTCGTCCACTGGGATTGGGCGGCGATGGCGGGTACCTTTTTTATCCTGATTCCATTCGGAATCGGTGTTGTGGTGGGAATCATCGTCATCGCGAAAATAATAGAGGTGGTGTTTGATAAATTTCCCATGTATGCCTACTGGTCCATCATGGGGCTGTTGATTGCCTCCCCCGTGGCCATTTTGATGGTGGGGAGTTTCTCGGAGGTCAACGTTGTTTCAGTGCTCACCGGAGCACTCACCTTTCTTCTGGGATGGTTTATTTCAAGAAAGCTGGGGGAGACGGAGTAAAGCAGCCGATTTTTTACAATCCTACTGATGCAGATCCTCCAGCAGGGCCGCAAATTTGTCCCTGTCGAAGTTCCCGTTTGCGGCGGTGTTCTTCATCCACAGCTTCAAGGATTCCACCGTGAGGGAAATTTTATTGAGACGATCCTGAATGCGGGCAAAATCCGGGAGCTCATCTTCCGTGATTTGCCCGTCTTCTGCGATTTCAATCAACCGGTCTCGCTGACGGTCCAAGGCGTTCAGGGAGGCCAAGATTCCCAGGGAGATTTCGGACAAACTTGACAGGGGAATCTCCTGTACACTTTCTTTTCCGATGCGGCACTCATGGGTGCAGTAGTAGTTGCACAGGGAGGGACATCTGTATGCTTCTGCCATGGCAACTACATCCTCCGGAGTTGCAGGTGTCTTTTCACTTTCTATTTTTTCAATGCGGCTCTCCGAGATAAATCCCAGAAGCTCGCTGGCCTGCGCGCGGGTCAATCCGGCAGCTTCCCTGCATTGAAAGTACATATTCTTGTTTTCTTTGGTTGACTTTTTTCCCACAACTCTTCTCCTATATCCGTAAACCTTATTTCTTCTTCATTATATCCGCAAACTCCCCTCACGAAAAGAGAGAAAACAGTTTAATTCGCCATTTCCGCGAAATTAGAGCCCTCTTTTTTGCCACACCGGGAATTTATTCTCCCGGCGACTCCATATAAAATTAAGGTATCGAAACGAGGAAACGTTTGAGAATCAGTTTATGAAAAGAGAGGAAGAAAATGATGTTAGCGTTTGTGCTGGGAGAATTGTTGGGAATTACTTCTAGATTAGCATTTCTATAGCGGATGGAATATGTTATAATAGCATACGGAAAAACATGGATACAGAGGCTGCGGATAACAGCCTCTTTTCTGTATGATAAAGGGGTAAGAAATGCGAACACGGGAAGAAGCGTTGGAGTACGGATTGTCTTTTCCGGATACCTATCAGGAGGCACCGTTCCATGATCCCAATTGGCAGATTGTCCGCGTGAGGGCGAGCAAAAAGGCTTTTTTGTGGACCTACGAGAGGAACGGATATATCAATTTGAATGTGAAGGTGGACCCCCAGTGGAGGGACCTTTGGAGAAGCACCTACGAGGCAGTGATTCCGGGATGGCATCAGAATAAGGAGCATTGGAATACCATCATTCTGGACGGAACCATTCCCCGGGAGGAGATCTGTCGAATGATTGGGGAGAGCTACGATCTGGTGACGGACAGTCCGTCCAAGAGAATCTATGAGGCGGTCAAAAAGATTCCCCGGGGAAGGGTGGCAACCTACGGACAGGTGGCCGCGCTGGCAGGGGACAAAAAGATGGCCCGCGCCGTGGGAAATGCCCTGCACCACAATCCGGATCCGGAGCATATACCCTGTTACCGGGTGGTGAACGCGAAGGGAGAATTGTCAGGGGCCTTTGCTTTTGGAGGGGCGGACGAACAAGCGAGACTTCTGGAAGCGGATGGAATTGAAGTGGTAAACGGATGTGTTGATTTAGAGAAATATGGATGGAAGGAGTAACATATGGCATTTGACTTTGAAAAACTAAAGGAAGACATCGTGTCGGCAGGAAAAGAGGTAGGAGATTTTGCCAAGGGGGCGACGGATATCGCCAGGATTAAAATCAATATTCGCACCAAGGAGGATTTCCTGCAGAAGCAGTACGCAGAGCTGGGAAAAGCATATTACGCCTGTGTGGAGAGCGGGGAGGAGATGCATGCGGAGGCATGTATGGACTCCATCCGTGAGGTGAAGGCGGAAATCAAACGGCTAAATGAGGAACTCATGGATGCGCAAGGCTCCACCGTATGTGAGAACTGCGGGGCGAAGCAGGCTGCAGGCACCAACTACTGCCAAAACTGTGGGGCGCCGCTACAATAGTCGTTTTTTGTGTACAACTACAGCTTGGAGAAGACTGGAGATAAAGGAGAAAACAGAAGAGTGAAAAATTACAAGTACACAATCTATGCAAGCTATGTGGGGTACATTACCCAGGCCATCGTCAACAACCTGGCGCCCCTGTTATTTCTGATTTTTCAGGCACAGTTTCATTTTTCACTGGGTCAGATTACCACATTGATCACCCTTAATTTCGGAATTCAATTGCTGGTGGATTTGCTCTCGGCAAAATTTGTGGACCGGATCGGGTATCGCAAATGTATCGTGGCGGCGCATGTGTTTGCCGCGGCAGGACTTATGGGGCTTGCCGTATTTCCGTTCATTTTTCCGATGGCATATGCGGGACTGCTGTTTGCGGTTGTGCTGTATGCAATCGGCGGCGGAATTATCGAAGTGCTGATCAGCCCCATCGTGGAGGCGTGTCCCACCGATGACAAGGAAGCAGCAATGAGTCTGCTGCATTCCTTCTACTGCTGGGGAACCGTGGCGGTGGTTTTGCTGTCCACCGGTTTTTTACATTTTTGCGGAAAAGAAAACTGGAGAATCCTAGCCTGTCTTTGGGCAGCGATTCCCCTTGTGAATGTCTTTGCTTTTTTGAAGGTCCCGATTCTTCATCTCACGGAGGAGAACGAGGGATTAACCATCGGACAGTTGCTTAAGTCAAAACTCTTTTGGATGTTTTTTGTCCTGATGATTACCGCAGGGGCATCGGAGCAGGCCATGAGCCAGTGGGCGTCAGCTTTTGCGGAAAGCGGCCTCCATGTGTCAAAAACCATAGGAGACCTGGCCGGGCCATGCGTGTTTTCCATCCTGATGGGAAGCGCTCGGGCACTGTACGCCAAGTTCAGTGAACATCTGGATTTGCTCCGGTTTCTCGTCGGGAGCGGAATCCTGTGTGTATGCTCCTACCTTCTGGCGGTTTTTGCGCCGAACGCAGTGTTATCCCTTGTGGGATGCGGCTTGTGCGGCTTGTCCGTGGGGATTATGTGGCCGGGAGTATTCAGCCTCGCTTCGGCCCGCATGAGAAACGGAGGAACCGCAATGTTTGCGCTTTTGGCCCTGGCCGGGGATGTGGGCTGTTCCGGGGGACCGACACTTGTGGGGCAGGTGGCCGGCGCTTTTGGGGACAATTTAAAGTCCGGACTTGCAGCAGCGATGATTTTCCCGGTGATATTAATCCTGTTTATGCTGATGTTGAAAAAAAAGGGTAGTCTCTCGTGAGAGAGGCTGCCCTTTTTATATGTATCTTTTTAGTTGTCGGAATCCACTTCTGTGAAGTCTGTGGAGTCTGCCTTCTTGGTGGTGGAACCGGAAGCTGTGGTTCCCTGGGATTTGGTAACCGCGCTGGCGATTAATTCCTTCACATCCACACCGGTGGAATCTCCCACGCCGTCAAAGATCTTGGTCATGGTTGTGGTGATATCACCCACCAGCTTGGAAGCGTTTCCGTCGCCGTACATGGTGATGGAATCCACGTTTGCGAGAGGCTCTGCCACATTCTTGGCAACCTCCGGAATGATTGCGGTAAGCATATCGATAACGGAAGCCTGACCCATCTTAGCCTGGGCCTCTGCCTTTTTCTCGATACCTTCTGCCTCGGCGATGGCTTTTGCACGAATGGCATCTGCCTCTGCCTCACCCACAGCCTTGATACCGGCTGCTTCCTGCTCTCTCGCGTAGCGATCCGCTTCCGCCTGAGCTTTTCTTGCCTCTGCCTCCTTGATCGCCTCGAAGGCCTTTGCCTCGGCTTCCTTCTGTCTCTGATACAACTGGGCATCGGCTTTCTGCTGTGCCGCATAGCGGTCTGCTTCCGCCTGCTTCTTGATTTCCGCATCCAGCATCTGTTCCTTTACGGCAACTTCCTTCTCGCGCAACTCGATTTCACGTTCCTGCTTGGCGATGTTGGCGTTTGCGGTGGTTACCTCAATCTGCTTACGCTGTTCCTCTTCCTGAATCTTGTATGCGGCATCCGCGATAGCCTTCTTGGTATCTGCATCCATTTGGAGCTCGGAGCGCTTAATTGCCAATTCGTTCTGGCGCATTGCAATCTCGGTATCTGCTGCCACCTGGGCATCGTTGGCTTCCTTATCCGCCTTTGCCTTTGCGATGGCGATGTCTCTCTCGGATTCGGCACGGGAGATTGCTGCAGCCTTGCTGATGCGGACGATGTTGTCCACACCCAGGTTCTCAATCACATGCTCATTGTCCACGAAGTTCTGTACATTGAAGGAAGTGATTACAAGTCCGATTGCGGCCAGATCCGGATCCGCATTCTCCTTTACCAGTGTGGCGAACTTCTGGCGATCGCACACCATCTCTTCCAACTTCATCTTTCCGACGATCTCACGCATATTGCCTTCCAACACTTCGCGGGCAACGGAAGCAATGTATTCCGGATTCTTGTTCAGAAAGTTGCGTGCGGCTTTCTCCAGCATCTCCTTGGTATGTCCAATCTGAACGTTTACGTTGGCATCCACATTAATGTTGATGTAGTCAGCGGTGGGAACGGAGCTGGATGTGCGGACATCGATGGCAATCAACTGGAGTTTCAAGATATCCTTTTTCTCAATGAAGGGAATCTTGATTCCGGATTTACCAATCAGGTACCGTGGCTCCTTGTGAGGTCCGGTGATGATGTATGCTTCATCCGTTGATGCCTTCACGTATCCGGTGATGATAATCAACAGGATGAGCAACGCTAAAATTGCGATCGGAATGATCAATAAGAGTTGTTCCATAACTTTTCTCCTTTGCATAGTAGTTGTTTCCTTCAGTATATGAAAATTCCGGAAGAATATCTACGCCCAAATACTTATTATTTTCTTAATTTTACCTAACGCTTTGGATTTTTATGGGAAAAAGAATATAATATCCTTATACATATGTGGGAGAGGATACGACGTGCATATTGTTTTGTTTATTTCGCTCATGATAGTCAGCGGAATCCATCTTTATCATAGTTGGATTGACGATTTTCAAAAAAGAAGGTACACAAAACCGCTCTTGATGCCGATGATAATACTGTACTATGGGGCTTCGGTAGGTTTCGAGAACGTGAATCTACTGTTGCTCTGTGCTTTTATCACAAGCTGGATAGGGGATATGCTATTGATTCCCCGGGGCAATCAGTGGTTTGTGATGGGTGGTTGCAGCTTTTTGATAAGCCACCTGTTGCTGATGGCGCTGTTTGCAACTCAAAGCCATGTGGATTGGAATTTTTTGCCTTGTTTGATCCTGGCGGCAGTGATATATTATGGAATTGCAGTAGTGTTGGTAGTGCGATTGTGGGAGCATATGCCGAAAAAGATGGGGCCTCTGATGGGGATATATATGCTGACCAACGGAACCATGAATATGTTTGCTCTGGCCCATCTGCTGGCGGTGCCGGGGGTGGGAAGTGCCTTTATGTATGCAGGAGCATTGCTATTCTTTTTCTCCGATTGTGTGCTTGGGATGGTGCGTTTTACACCCGGCGGAGGAGCGGTGTTCAAGAGGCATTTTGCGGTTATGCTGACCTATATTTTATCCCAGGTATTTCTGGTGCAGGGAATGATTTTCCTGGGAATTGGTAAATAATGTTTTTTAGGGGCAAGCCCTTTACATGACATTTTAAGAAACATATAATGTCAGAAGTGGAATTTTTTAGGAGGAATGCAAGAAATGAAATTTGGTGCGATGATTGCCCAGTGGGCGAAGGGCGTAGCGACCGCTTTTTCAGAACTCACAAAGGTACAGATGGCGATAGTGGGAACGACTGCGGTCGTTGCAGTCAGCGGAATCGGTGTGGGTTCCAAAATTGTATATGATCAGTTTCACCAACCGGAAGCGATTGTAGCGGATGCGGAAGCGGAAACCGAGACAATGACGGAGGAACAGGACAAGACGATTCCGGTGATTACGCAGGGTGAGCAGGTAACGCTGGTGGGAAGTTCCATTGAGCGGGATTTGAAGATTAAGATTCAGGATGAGCACTTCACGGACGTGAAGGGACAGCCCTTTTCCATCTCCATCGTGAAGGCTTCCGATGGGGAGAAGACAACGGATAAGTCCGATGACAAGTCTTCTGCGACCAAGTCCGGTGCTAATACATCACCTGCAAAAACGGATACCAAGACTTCCGGGACAACGGCTGCAAGCTCCGATTCCAAGGATGCCCAAAAGGATGAAAATGTCATGGTGTATGAGGATGATGACCAGGATGGTATCATCTACATCAAGAAAATCGAGGCCGGAGATTACTTGGTTAGTCTGGATGAGATCGAAGGATATTATACCGGTTCAGAGTCCATTCTCGTCACGGTAAAGGACAAGATTGAGTATAAGAAGGTTGATGTCGCGGATGAGATCAAGAAGGAAAGTGAAGTGTCCGCGGCGGAAGACGTGATGATCGAGGATAATGTAGAGGTGGAGGCCGTAATTCAGGATACGGTTGCCCTTCTGGGAACGGATTGTAAGTCCACCGCGGTGAGCGGTGCCAACGTGGATATGTCCAAGTTTGGCGGCGCGGCAGCGGCAAGCGGAGAGAGCAAAGCGGAGCTTGTGAGAGCGGTACAGCAGACGGCAAGCGTGGTGCGCAACAGTATTCCACTGGTGGGAACACAGACAGGGGAAACACAGACAGGGGAAGCCACGTACAGCTATAAGATCGTCAACAAGTTCTCTGACGGAAAAGCAGATGAAACAATCAAGAAGACAGCGAAAGCCGGAACACAAGTGAGTGCCGGCACATACGAGGGATATTCCACGACAGATCCTACAGAATTTACAATCTCTGCAGAAGGACCTTTCGAATGGACGGTAAACTGGACCAAAAATCAGGCTACAACATACGATTATAAGTTCATCCACAAATTTTCAGATAAGCAGGAGACTGTTGAGGAGACCGGAAGCGGCGCGAAGGGTGCAGAAGTTACCGCCCAGAAGACTTTTGAGGGTTACACTACAGCAAGTACCAAAACTTACGCCATTGCGGAAACCGGTAATGAGTGGACCATCGAGTGGACCAAGACTCCAACCAGTGTAAACGCGCTCTACACCATTCCGTCCAGTGCGACCATCTACACCACCGGAGCCACCAGCCTTGCATTGAAGGCCACCATCTCCGATGAGAGCAAGATTATCAAGAGTGTTGCGTGGGAAAGCGCAGACAGCAAGATTGTGACGGTATCCGATGCCAGTGCGGCGGGATGTACCATCAAGGCGGTTGCGGCGGGAACCGCAAATGTAAAGGCAACCATCACCTACCTCAATGTTGCAGGGGATGACACCAAGACCGCAACCAAGGAAGTGACCTGTGCGGTTACCGTAAAGGCGGCAGATGCAACTGCACCGCTGTATGACACAACGGGAGCACGGCTCTACATAGACGACAAATGTACAAAACCGGCGACGGTTGCCAATTACTCCGCAACGGGAACCTACTATAAGGATCCGAAGTACACCGGATGGTGGACATTAAACGGAAATGTATATTATTACGATTCCAACTATAAACCCGTAACCGGCAAGCAGGTAATCAGTGGAATTACATACAATTTTGATTCCAACGGAGTGCTTCAGAAGACGGATGGAACCTACGGAATTGACGTTTCCAAATATCAGGGCAAGATTGACTGGAATGCGGTTGCAGCTGCCGGAATCAAGTTTGCAATCATTCGTTGCGGATACCGTGGCGGATTAAACGGACAGTTGATTGAGGATCCGTATTACCGGACCAATATCAAGGGCGCTACCGCAGCCGGAATCAAGGTGGGTGTATACTTCTTCACCCAGGCAGTGACGGAGGCGGAGGCCGTTGAAGAGGCAAGTATGGTTCTGAGTCTTGTATCCGGATATCGTCTCAGCTATCCCATCTTTGTGGATACCGAGAATGGTGTCAGCGGAGCGAGAGCAAACGGTCTGGACGTAAATACCAGAACCGCGTGCGTGGCAGCCTTCTGTAAGACCATCGCAAACAGCGGATACACAGCAGGAATCTATGCGAGCAAGAGCTGGTATGGAAGCAAGCTGAATATGTCAGCCCTGAACAGCTACTGCATCTGGGTTGCACAGTACAACACCACATGCACTTACACCGGAAGGTACAGTATCTGGCAGTATTCTTCCAAGGGCTGTATCAACGGAATCAACGGATATGTAGATTTGAACGTAAGTTACATGTAAGTACGGTTTATAGGACAATAATTATTATATACTCCTTTCATCAGATGAGAGATGAAAGGAGTATTTTTATGAAAGGATATATTGTCGATTGCGGATATATGGGATATATTGATGGCGCATACATGCTGTTTGCGGATGAGAATGATTACAGAGAAGCCCTTGAGGAGAGCCAATCTTAAAGAAAAAATAATAGAAACTATGAGAAAGTTAATTTACTTTTTGCGAATAACCCGTTATGATAAATGCATAGATTAACAGAGGACAAAGTAACTGACACACAAGGGGAATGTTATGAAATTACTTTCATTTGCAATTCCATGTTACAACTCACAGGATTACATGGAGAAATGCATCGAGTCCATCCTACCGGGAGGAGAGGACGTAGAGATTATTATTGTGGATGACGGATCCAAGGACCGCACTGCGGAAATTGCAGATACCTACGCCGCAAAATATCCCACCATTGTCAAGGCGATTCACCAGGAGAACGGCGGGCACGGTGAGGCGGTGAACACGGGACTTCGCAATGCTACCGGACTGTATTTTAAGGTGGTGGACAGCGATGACTGGGTGGATCGGGACGCGTATGACAAGATATTGGCCAAGCTTCGGGAGATTGTGGAATCCGGAGATTCGATAGACATGATGCTGGCGAATTACGTCTATGAGAAGGAAGGTGCCAAGCACAAAAAGGTGATGCGCCAGACCGGTTTTCCCACAGATTGTATGTTTACCTGGAATGATATCCATCATTTCCACAAGGGACATTACATATTGATGCATTCCGTTATCTACCGCACCAAATTGCTGCGAGATTGCGGATTGGAATTGCCGAAGCACACCTTCTATGTGGACAATATCTATGTATACAAACCGCTTCCTTATGTGAAGAAGATGTACTACATGGATGTGGATTTTTATCGCTATTTTATCGGGCGTGACGATCAATCCGTCAATGAGAGTATTATGATCCGGAGAATCGATCAACAGATCAAAGTCAACAAGATTATGCTGGACGATGTGGATCTGTTTAAGGTTTCCAATTTAAAGTGCCGCAGATACATGTTCAATTATCTTGAGATCATCACCGTGATATCCACCGTGCTACTGATACGCTCCGGCACACCGGAGAATCTGGAGAAAAAGCGTGAGCTGTGGGGATATATCAAGGAGCGGGATGTTCGCGTATTCCATAAGCTGCGCCGAGGAATTATGGGACAGACCATGAATCTCCCGGGAAAAGGAGGCCGCAAGATTTCCATCGCGGCGTACCACATCTCACAGAAGCTGGTGGGATTCAATTAAGTCATTATCCGACAGGCGGATGTCCATCGGATACATACAAGAGGCTGTATACACAGCCTCTTTTTTGATATAAATAAAAATTATAACAAGTTATAAGATTTGTATATTAACACTTTTCCCGGGACATAAGTATAATAACAAACATGCAAGGGAGCAAAACAAATCTCGCATGACATGAGGTGAAGAAATGGCAGACATTGAGGTAAGACATTTATCCAAAACTTTCCCGGCCAAGGATGGTAAGGTGGAGGCTTTGAAGGACATCAATATCAGCATCGAGAGTGGCGACATTTACGGAATCATCGGAATGTCCGGTGCGGGAAAAAGCACACTTGTACGATGTCTGAACTTTCTGGAGCGCCCCACGGAGGGACAGGTGCTGATAAGCGGAGTAGACCTGGCAGAACTCAGTGAGAGGGAACTCCGCAAAGAGAGAAGAGACATCTCCATGATCTTTCAGCATTTCAATTTGTTGATGCAGAAGAACGTCACAGACAACGTTGCATTCCCCCTGACACTTCAGGGTGTGAAGAAAAAGGATGCAAGAAAGCGGGCGGAGGAACTGTTGGAATCCGTAGGACTTGCCGACAAGAAAAGGGCATATCCGGCGCAGCTGTCCGGAGGACAGAAGCAGAGAGTTGCGATTGCAAGGGCCCTTGCAAGCAATCCCCACATTTTATTGTGTGATGAGGCAACCAGCGCGCTGGATCCACAGACCACAGCATCCATTTTGGAATTGTTGCGTGAGATCAATGAAAAATTGGGAATCACTATTGTGATTATCACCCACCAGATGTCCGTGGTGCGGGAAATCTGTAAGCACGTGGCAATCATTGAGGAGGGAAGCCTGGCGGAGGAGGGCGAAGTAGAAGAGATTTTCAACCATCCCAAGAGCAAAGCAGCCAGAAGCCTTTTGAAAAACGACGGATCGGAGGGTGAGTGGCCGGGAGATGAAATCCTCCTGAAGGAGCTTCACGAGGCTGCGCGAATACGAATTGTATTTACGGAGAACTCTTCCTTTGAGCCGGTTATCGCAAACATGGTGCTGAAATTCAAGGCGCCGGTCAATATCCTGCGGGCAGACACCAAGAATGTGGGTGGAATTGCCAAGGGCGAGATGATTCTGGGACTCCCGGAGGACAGCGAGCTCCGGCAGCAAATGAAAGACTACCTGACAGAGCAGGGTTTGGCAGTAGAGGAGGTGGAGGACTATGAGTAATATAGATCCAGCAGTGGCAATCATGATTGTAAAGGGAATCGGAGAAACGCTTTACATGTCCGTTGTGTCCACCATTCTCGCATATGTCATCGGAATCCCAATGGGAATCACCTTGACGGTGACGGACAAGGACGGCATTCATCCCAATCGGTTCATTTACAAGATATTGGATGTGATTGTGAATATCGTGCGAAGCATTCCCTTCTTGATTGGTTTGATGTTGTTGATCCCCTTTACACGATGGATCGTGGGAAGAAGTTACGGCTCCACGGCAACCATAGTACCCTTGGTATTTTGTGCAGCCCCGTTTGTGGCAAGACTTGTGGAATCCTCCCTCAAGGAGGTGGACGCAGGCGTGATTGAGGCGGCAAAATCCATGGGAGCAAGCAACTGGGATATCATTGGGAAGGTCATGCTGGTGGAGGCCAGAACCTCTTTGGTCACGGAGGCGACCATCGCGTTTGGAACCATCTTCGGATATTCCTCCATGGCAGGAATCGTAGGTGGCGGCGGACTGGGAGACATCGCAATCCGATACGGCTACTACCGGTACGAGGCAGGGATCATGATTGTCTGTGTCATCCTCCTTGTGGTATTGGTTCAGATTTTCCAGACCGTGGGAATGTTTGCCGCAAGAAAAGTGGATAAGCGGCTGACGCATTAGAATAAGTGTATGAAAAAGATAAGAAAAAGTATAAGTAAGGAGAGAAAAACTATGAAGAAGAAATTATTGGCAAGTTTATTGACAGCAGTTTTTACAATCGGAGCATTTACCGGATGCGGTAATCAGGCACAGAGCACAACCGACACGAAGGACACCCAGAGTGCAACAGAGACAGTAGTGGAATCCAAGGGAACCATTACTGTGGCAGCTTCTCCTACACCCCACGCAGAGATTCTGAAAGAGGCAGCCAAGATTCTGGCGCAGGAGGGCTGGGATCTTCAGATTACAGAGTTTGAAGATTACGTGCAGCCGAACGAGGTGGTATATTCCGGAGAAATCGATTGCAACTACTTCCAGCATGTTCCCTATCTGGACAGCTACAATGAGGAAAACGGCGAGGATCTGGTAAGCGTAGCCGGAATTCACTACGAGCCGTTTGGAATCTATCCGGGAACCAAGAGTGATTTGTCTGAGGTTGCAGATGGTGATGCCATCGCCATTCCAAACGATACCACCAACGAGGCGAGAGCATTGTTGTTGCTTCAGGATAACGGCCTGTTAAAGCTCAAGGATGATGCAGGACTTACCGCAACTGTCAACGACATTGTGGAAAACCCATACAACCTGGAGTTTGTAGAGCTTGAGGCTGCGCAGGTATCCAGAGTTACAGGGGAAGTTGCCTTCGTGGTATTGAACGGAAACTACGCATTGGAAGCAGGCTTCTCTGTGGGCAAGGACGCGGTAGCATATGAACTTTCCGATTCCGAGGCAGCAAAAACCTATGTAAATATCATTGCGGTGAAGGCCGGAAATGAGAATAACGAGGGTGTACAGGCACTCGTTAAGGTGCTGAAATCTGATGAGATTAAGCAGTTTATCAACGATACCTACGACGGAGCGGTTGTTCCTTTCGAGGATTAGTGAAGTGTCCGCAATCACAATCATATAAAACAGAAAAGAAAAACCCCACATGCGGATTGTCGGCCAAAGAAAGCCAAATCCCATGTGGGGTTCTTTTTAATTTTTCATATTATCTTCCAAATAACGGACAAACTCCTCCGTCTTGATGGCCGGGGAAAAGTAAAATCCCTGAATATAGTCGTTGCCGATGGACTTCAGGAAATCAAACTGCTCTTTGGTTTCCACACCTTCTGCCACCACTTGAATGTTCAAGGAGTGGAACATGAGAAGTAATTTCTCAAACAACTCATGAAGTTTGGAATCATTACAAGCCCGTTGCGTCATCTCTTTGTCAAACTTCACCAAATCAAAATCCGAAGTAATCATGCGCTGCAGATTGGCGTATCCGGTTCCGAAATCATCCAACGCCAAGAGATAACCCTGCTTCTTAAGCTGCTGCAGATTATCCGAGAAAATAGCCGGAGAGCAGTTGGATGCAGTCTCCGTAATTTCAAAGCAAATGTAATGGCTGGGAACCCGGTATTTCGCAGTAATTTTATCCACGGTCTCCATAAAATTGCGCTGCAGACACTGAATGGTAGACAAATTCATCTCCAGATAGTGAAGGCCCAGCGCCTCCATATTGTGGGAAGAGATAAACTTGCAAACCTGCTCTAACACAAATTCTCCAATTTGGATGATGGTGCCATTGCTCTCCGCCAGAGGAATAAATTCTGCGGGAGAGATGGGGCCAAGCTCCGGATCTGTCAGGCGAACCAGCGCTTCCGCTGTCATAAATTTGCGGTCCGCATTGGTGCAAATCGGTTGGAAATATACCTCAAAGGATTGGTCCTGGACGGCACGCTCTATGGCGAGCTCCACCTGATTCTCACGAATCTTGTCCTTGATTCCCAATTCTGAAGTGGGAACGATGCCGTAGCGCATGCGGTGCATCTTCTGGAAATAGGTCAAATATGACCGATAGCTCTCTCTGGTGGGACAATTCTCCGGATAGGAAATGGAAGTCACAAAGGAAGAACAAACCATCTCAATGGAATCCACCGTCCACACCCGATTAAGTCCCTCATAGATTTTTTGCTTCATCTCTTCCGGATCCTGGCCGAAGGTCAGATTCAAGACAAAGCAGGAATTGTTAATCTGGAAGGCATTTCCCGCGTAGACAAAGGAGCGAAGATACTTGGCAATGGCAACCATCATCTTCTCCGTGTTGCGGATGCCGTAACTGGTAGTCATCAAATCATAGTCCGCAATACGCACCAAGATGGAGGTAAAGGGGAACTTGTTGTACATCATCTTGGTCACGGACTCTGCCAGATAAGAGCGATTGGCAAGTCCGGTAACCTGGTCCAACACACTCTGGTTATTCTCCGTAGTAAGAAACAGCATAAACACGCTGATGGAAACAGTAAAGCTATGAATCAGCAATGAGGGTACAAAATACTGAATCAGCATGGGGAAGAGGTTAATTGCGGTGATGATATACATCAGAATGCGAAACTTGCGGTCCAGCATATCTTTATTCTTGGTGCAGTAGATCGCGCTCCACACAAAGTAGATATAGGGAATCACATAAGTAATCACCCGAAAGGGACCGCTTGTGTATACACCGTTCTCATAAGAAAACAGCAACCCATGAATCGGATTGGTGATAATGGCAGCCGTGCTCCAGAAAATCGGAGTCGCCATCAGGGTTTTACGAAGTGCCGGAATCAGTTTCCGCATCTCCAACTGCACACACACGTACATGAAAAAGCAGAAGGTAGCAGCTTGCTCGGAGAGATAGTAGGCAAGAGTAATAAATTGTACAAACCATCCCGCAAATTGGTGCTCAATGGCATAGCCGCTGATAACATCCGTAACAGGAGTGAAAAAAGAAAACAATAAAAGTGCAATGAATATATGGCTTTTGGCATTATTCAGATGCTTGCTGCGCAGGTACGTCAAAATCACAATCAAATGAAAGGCGATTGCACACAAGTCAAAATCATAGTTGTAGGTGCCCAAGAGAAATCCCCCAATTTTTACATATTGTTTACAAGCTTATTACTCTGATGTTATTATATCACATAAAATTATCAGAAAACAATCGCATAATATGGAATGAAATTTGATAATTTTTCCTACATATTGAGAAAAACAACAAATTTGGAATAGTCATTTTCATAACCAACAAGATAAGATACAATATAGGCAACTTTTGAAGTACCAACGAATGAAAAGAATCAACAAATGAAAAGAATCAAGAAATGGAAAGAATATGGAGGAGAGGAAACATGACCAAAAAGGTATTAGCAGTGATCGACATGCAAAACGATTTCATTGACGGAGTGCTGGGAACCAAGGAAGCGGTTGCAATCGTGGACAACGTGGCGGACGCAATCAAAAACTTTGACGGGGAAGTGCTCTACACAAGGGACACCCACTCGGAAAACTATTTATCCACGCAGGAGGGAAAGAATCTCCCGGTGGAGCACTGCATAAAAGGAACCCATGGTTGGGAGATCTGCGACACACTCAAGGCGCTTCAAACCGCGCAAACCCGAATTTTTGACAAACCGGCCTTCGGCTCCACGGAATTGGCGGAATATCTGGCTACTATGGAGGATCTGGAGAGCGTGACACTGGTGGGACTTTGCACGGACATCTGCGTCATTTCCAATGCAATGGTCATCAAGGCAAAGCTTCCGGAGGTGCCGGTCTATGTTATGGAAAATTGTTGTGCGGGGGTAACTCCCCAGAGTCATACCAATGCGCTGGAAGCTATGAAAATGTGCCAGGTTGCGGTGATTTAGAAAACGGATTGGGAGGCATAACTTTTTATAAGGAATTTTATTTTACGGGTTAAGAAAACCGAAAATCCTCCGATAAAGAATACAGAAAGCTAATTTCAAGGAAGAAAGGAGATGCTGTTTATGCGTATTGATGCGTACAGCCAGATCGCTCAGATCTACGGCGTGCAGAATAGTGTGAAGACCACGAAAGCCAAGGCGGCAGGCGGACAGACCGATCAGGTGTCCATTTCGCAGGCTGGTCGTGATTACCAGGTCGCAAAGAGTGCAGTGTCAGAAGCTTCAGATGTCAGAGAGGACAAAGTAGCGGAGCTTAAGAGCATGGTTGATGCCGGAACCTACCAGGTCGAGGCGGGAGATTTCGCAAGTATGCTGTTAGCAAAATACAATGCAACTTTGTAAGAAAGAGGTTTTCCGGTGGCCAGTTTAGTTGAAGAGCTTGTAAGTGTTCTCGAGGAAGAAGAGCGCATTTACCGACAGGTAATTGAATATGCAAATCAAAAGCGTCAGATCTTAATTGATGCAGATGTACCTGCCCTTGAGACACTTACCAGCCTTGAGCAGGCTGCCAGCGATGAGTTGTTGTCTTACAGCAACAAACAGACCCAGGCCCTGAAGGACATTGCGAATGTTCTCGGAAAATCCGATGAGCAGATGACCGTGACCAAACTGATTGGATGTCTGGCAAATCAGCCGGATGTCCAGAAGAAGCTTACCGAAGCCAGGGACCGCCTTTTGGCGGCAGCGGGCGAGCTGCAGGTAATCAATGTGCAGAATAATGCACTTTTGCAGCAGGCCATTGAGCTTGCAGAATTTGACCTTACACTTTTCCGTAGTTTGCGCCAGGCACCGGAGACTGCCAATTATGATAAGCGTGCCTACAGTACAGGAACGCTTCTGGGCAGCAGTGGTTTTGATGCCAAGCAGTGATTTTAGGGGGAGTCAATTATGGCCAATAGTTTTGGAAGTTTTTATGTAGGAAATTCTGGGCTTTCATCATCCCAGAATGCATTAAATGTGACTGCAAACAACCTTGCTAATGTAGATACCAAAGGGTATGTACGTCAGCAAGTTGTTTTTTCTGATAGACATTACAATGAATTCAAGTCCGAGGCAATCGGCGTCAACGTCCAGCAGGCAGGCTTGGGCGTGTCCATCGGGGACGTGGTGCATGCCAGGGACATCTTTTTGGATAAAGCATACCGCCAGGAGACCGGGCGACAGGCCTTTTACCAGGTGAGTTATGATACCTGTACCCAGGTGGAGGACCTGTTTCAGGAACTTGACGGGGAGGAATTCAAGCAGAGTGTGCAGGATTTGCTCACTGCGTTTCAGGAGTTGGCAAAGGCTCCGGGAGACTCTGTAAACCAGAATCTGGTCATCCAGAAAAGCGAACTTTTTTTGGAGCGGACCAAAGTGCTTTACTCCGATCTTCAAAGCTATCAATCCAACTTAAATGAACAAATTGAAGATGGAATCAACCGGGTAAACGAGATTGGAAAGCGAATTTACGAGCTGAATCTGTATGTGCAGAAGGTAGAAGCCGCAGGAGTGGAGACTGCCATGACCGGTCGAGACGAGAGAGATGCACTGCTTGACGAATTGGCACTCTACGGAACGGTAACCACCAGGGAGGATGCCACGGGATTTGTGTATGTGGATTTCCAGGAAGTGGGCTTTGTGCAGGAGTATGGATGCAACGAAATCGGCCTGAAGTCCGAACTGGGAACGGGATTTTATACTCCGTACTGGCCACATTTATCCGATTTGCCCCATGAACAATACTATCAGGTATTTAAGATGGGCACAGCCGTTTCCGCAGAAGACAACACGGACATTGGAAAAATCAAGGCGCTTCTGTATCAGCGAGGAGACAACTACGGTCGGTGGGACGATATCGCAACCAGTGAGGCGTACAGCAAGATCCAAAACTCCACCCTGATGGAGATGGAAGCACAGGTGGATATGCTTTTTCACACGGTTATCACGAACATGAACAATCTGTTCTGCCCGAACACCACCACCACGGAGCCCATTGTGTACATCAACGATGCGGGAGATCGAGTGATCCTGCCGGCAGGCACCAAGGTGCTGGACACCGAAAATTGCAATGTGGGAGCGAACGGAAAGCTTCCTCCCCAGGAGATATTTAAACGAATTGCCACGGACCGCTACACCGAATTGAAGGGTGCGGATGGCAAGAGCATATACGTGTACAACGAGGAAAAGGAAGGGGATTCCAACACCCAGTACCAGATCGGAAGCATTGAGATTAATCTGGCATTGAAGCAGCAGGAATCACTTCTGCCCACCATCACACAAAACGGAGCGGTAGATTATGATTTGGGAGCCCGGATTATCCAGGTTTGGGAGACCCAGGGCATGACCATCAACCCCAATGACAACTCCCCGTGTACTTTTGAAGAGTACTATGACAAGATGATCGGAAATTTGGGAACAAAAGGAAATGTATTCTATTCCGAGAATGAGACCCTGCGCGCCTCTGCCACCTCTTTGGACAACCAGAGAACTCAAGTGACGGGAGTATCCTCCGACGAGGAATTGACCAAGATGATTCGTTATCAATCCGCATACAATGCGGCCAGCCGATATATCAATGTAATCAGCCAGATGACGGAACTGATTGTGACCGGATTAAAATAATAAGCAGTAACGTAAGGAGGATAGCCTATGCCATCAACCTTTTTCGGATTAAACATTGGTGCCAGCGCGCTCAGCGCATTCCAGGCATCCGTAAACACAACCGCCAACAACATATCAAATGTTCAGACAGAAGGATATACACGTCAGACCACCACATTGGAGTCCAACCAGGCACTTCGAATCACCGCAAAATACGGAAGTATGGGTACCGGTGTGTCTGCCACCAAGATTACCCAGGAGAGGGACCTCTACTATGACACCAAATACTGGAATAACAACAGTTCTCTGGGCCTTTACGAAAGAAAACTCTACTATCTGGATCAGATTCAGGGATTTTTTGAGGACAACGATGTCCAGACGGGTTTTGCATCGATTTTTGCAAACATGTTCAATTCTCTGGACACCCTCAAGACAAACTCCAGCGACGAGAGTGTGCGCAATCAGTTTATCAATCAGGCACAGATTCTGTGTACCTATTTTAACTCCCTGTCCACAAGCCTTTCCGGATTGCAGTCGGATGTCAACGAGGAGATTAAGAGCCAGATTCAAAATGTGAATTCCATCGCGGAGAAGGTGGCCCTCTTGAATAAGGAGATCAACAACATCGAAGTCCGTGGCGGCTATGCAAACGAACTGCGGGATGAGCGGGCAAAACTGATCGATGAACTGTCCGGCATCGTGAGTGTGGAGACCATAGAGACAGAGGTACAAAACAGCAACGGCGCTAATCTGGGAGGAACCAACTACACCGTAGTGATCAACGGACAGGTGCTGGTGGACGGCAATGAATACCGCACCCTGGAATGTGTGTCCCAGAATTACCAGAACAATCAAAATGATGTGGAGGGACTTTACTCGGTAGTTTGGGAAGATACCGGAATGGCATTTGCAGCAAATACCACCAGCGCAAGCGGAAGCCTGAAGGGACTTTTTCAACTTCGAGACGGCAACAATGAGACAGCGCTCAGCGGAACCGTTACCAACGTCACTACCTCCAGCATTACTCTGACACCGCCAAGCGGCGTGGACATCAGCACCCTGGACATTGCGGAAAAAGGACAGCTCACTATCAGCAACAAGACCTACAACTACAAGAGTTGGTCCGCGGAAGTGGACAAAAACGGTGAAATCGTATCTTTCCAATTCGACCTTGTGGACGAATTGGACGAAGCATTTATCTACAGCGGAGTGTTGGAAAGCAAGGCAGTAACCTGCGGAAAAGCGGAATCGGGAATGGGTGTGCCGTATTACCAGTCCCAGATAAACGAATTCTTGCGCAATTTCATGAAATTGTTCAACGACTACGAGAAGTGCGGTGTGGATCTGGACAACAACCCCATGGGCGGATTTTTCGTGGCACAAAATGCCACCGGAACCACCTACGAGTTTAACGGATGGATGAGTGACATAGATGGCAACTTCCTGATGACAGACCAGGAGAACCCATATTACACCATCTATTCCTCCGGCTCTCCCAGAAATTCTGCAACCGATACCTACTATCAGTTAACCGCGTCGAATGTGGCAGTGAATGCAAAATCTATCACGAACCCGAGGTATTTTGCAACCGCGTCCGATGTGACCAACGGAACGGATCAATACGACATCATCGAGAAACTGCAGAAATTGCAGAAGGATGTGAACATCTTCCGCGGTGACGATGCCAGTTCTTTTCTGGAGACATTGCTCTCCGATGTGTCCGTGGATACGGAGAAGGCGCAGATATTCCAGAAGACCTACAGCAATCTGGAAATCTCCATCGGCAACCAGCGAATGTCGGTATCCGGCGTGGATGAGGATGAGGAAGCCTTAAGCCTCATCAAGTTCCAGAACGCGTACAATCTGGCATCCAAAGTCATCTCCGTGATGAGCCAGATGTACGACAAACTCATCAATGAAACCGGAGTATAACGCAGTGGGGACGTATCTTACGCGTGTGGGGACGTATCTTTTTCGCTCCGGGGACGTATCTTACGCGCGTAAGATACGTCCCC